>CAJMPJ010000049.1 GCA_905215155.1 uncultured bacterium
AGTGGTGTTCTCTTTTTATTTATTTTTCATTATCCGAATAAAACTTTACGCTAGCTAAAAATAGCCGCTCTGCAGGCAAAATACAGAGCGGCTGTTTTATTTTCTCCCGTTACTGGAACACAACCGGAAGTTCTGACATTTCTGTTTTAATGACGATGAATGGGTAGGAAGCTTCCGAGCCTGTGACCTCTCCTTTTTCCGGTCCGATCAGTTCTGTTTTCAGAACAATGGAATTATCGGTCAGATACAAATCATTGACGGCAATGCTGTATCCCCCGGTAGACTGCTGTCCATATCCAACCACTATGTAAAGATTCTGGTCATCACTGAAGGTCAGCTTAAAGGGCGACTGCTGTTTCTGTACAATGATATCTTTCAGTTCCTGCGGTATATCTGTCTCTGCCACCACATTAAAATCCATATCCCGCACTTTATCTGCACTGCTTCCTTTTCCAAGGCATCCGCTTAAGGTAAACACAACTAATCCCAACAGAACTAATCCGAAGAAAATCAGCCGCTTTCTGCTAAACAGTTTTTTCATGGCACATTCCCCAAATGATTGATTATTACAATCTATATGGGGAATGTGCCGCTTTTATGAAAACTTTAAGCCTTTTTCATGACCGGAATCCAAATCTGGCTCACATATTCTTCAGAAGAAGGATCTCCGTCGGAATACCATTCAATCTGAGGACCATCTTTCAGTTCATAACCGGACTGAGGAAACCATTCCGTAAAGATCCGTTTCCATACCTTCTGCTGTCCTTCCGGCATCTTTCCTACGCATTCAAAGATCACGTAAGCAGCCGCCGGGACCATGAGTTCTGACATTCCTTCCAAAAGGGGGCCTTCGGACCCTGTGGCGATATAATAGTCAAATTCTTTATCTGTACCGTTTGCACACACACCAAGGCAGAAAAGCTCTTTGTTGTCATTGAGACTCAAAAGTTTTTCGTATCTGCCATCGTCAGAAACTTCATCCCATATCTCTGGTATTCGTTCAAAATTCTTTCCGTCTACCATGGACAGCCGCTCCTTATAGCCGATCAGACGAAACTGCTCCAACTCTTTTACATAATAGTTCATTGCCTCTACTCCTTTAATGGTTATTTCAAATGATATGCGGGAGTAAGCTCTTATCTTTGCTCCAGGCTTTTTCACCTCGCTGGGGTTCATTCCGTGCATGGCGTTAAATGCCCTGGCAAAAGAAACCGGCGACTCATATCCAAACTTAAGCGCCACGTCTATGATCTTTGCATCCGTCGTCAAAAGCTCCATAGCCGCCAGAGTGAGGCGGCGTCTCCGGATATAATCTGCAAGAGACACTTCTGCCATATAAGAAAACATCCGCTGGAAGTTAAAGCTGGAGCATACAGCCTTTTTCGCTGCCTCTTCCACCTTAATCTCCCCTGTTAAATTTTCCTCAATGTACTGAAGCGCTTCGTTCATTTTAGAAAGCCAATCCACAAGATTCCCTCCCGCTCATCTGATGTACCTAAGTATAGTAGATACTGCTTCAAACCTCGCAACTATTTCTGCACAAAAAAGTCAGTTTATGATTTCCCGGTAATGGCTCCATACTGTTCCGGCCTGCGGTCCCGGAATAGTCCCCAGTTTCTGCGGTCTTTTGAAATCTCATCAAAATCATAGGTTTCCAAAATTATGCCTTCTTCATCCCTGCCCAGGGATTTCATAAGCGCACCGGTGCTGTCCGTAAGAAAAGAAGAACCATAAAAGCGGAGAGAAGAACTCTGGTTTCCGTTTTCCTCACAGGGGGTTACCACTTCCTCTCCGATCCGGTTTGCGGCTGCTACGGGGACAATGTTTGACGCTGCGTGTCCCTGCATACATCTTCTCCAGTGTTCCATGCTGTCACATTCCAGAATCGGCTCACTTCCGATGGCCGTAGGGTATAAAATCACTTCAGCCCCCATTAAGGCCAAGGCTCTTGCGGTCTCCGGAAACCACTGGTCCCAGCAGATGCCGATTCCGACCTTGCCGTATAAGGTCTCAAACACCTTAAATCCCGTATCTCCAGGTGTAAAATAGAACTTCTCCTGATAGTAATGGTCATCCGGAATATGGGTCTTCCGGTAAATACCAAGATTGGTTCCATCTGCGTCAAGAACCGCCACAGAATTAAACATGGTATTGCCGGACCGTTCGTAAAAGCTGATGGGAAGAACGACGGAAAGTTCTTTGGCAATGGGAGCAAAATGCGTTACCGCATCATTTTCCTCTGCAGTCTTTGCGTAATCATAATACTCATACCGCCGTTCCTGGCAAAAATATGGGCGCTCAAACAGTTCCGGAAGCAAGATCACATTTGCCCCTTCCCCTGCTGCCAGCCTTACAAACTTCTCCGCATTTTCAATATTCTTATTGATGTCTTCGCAGCACTTCATCTGGACCGCTGCCACTGTTACCTTTCTCATGCACTTCTCCTTCTGGAATCTGCTGGGTGATGCAGTGAATGTTGCCTCCCCCTACAATAATATCTCTTGCATATACCGGATAAATCCTCCGATCCGGAAAACATTCTCCTAAGATTTTTACGGCTTTTTGGTCATGTTCATCCCCAAACTGAGGTACGATCACTCCGCCGTTTGAAATATAAAAGTTTACATAACTGGCTGCCAGACGCTCTCCTGCCTCTCGCTGATCCTCTCCCGGTTCAAAGACGAATCCGGAAAGTTCTTCTTCTTTAATGCAGACCGGAACTTTGGGAATGGGCAGCTTATGAATGATAAAATGCCTTCCCTTCGCATCCGTCTCCTGTTCCAGGAGTTTAAGATCCGCCAGAGACATCTCATACTGCGGATCATTGTTATCATCAGTCCAGGCTAAGACAACTTCTCCCGGACGGACAAACGCACAGACATTATCCACGTGCTCGTTGGTCTCATCCTGATAGATTCCGTATGGCAGCCATATGATCTTTTCTGCACCAAGATAATTCTTTAACTGTTCCTCAATCTCCAAACGGGTGAGGGATGGATTCCGGCCGTCACTTAACAGACACCGTTCGGTTACCAAAAGAGTTCCTTCTCCATCGGAGTGGATGGAACCGCCCTCCAGGACAAAATGTCTGGCATCGTAAGCCGGATACCCAAACCGTTCAAGAAACGCCCCTGCAACCAGGTCATCCTTTTCCCAGTCCGCATACAGTCCGTCTGTATGACCGCCCCAGGCGTTGAACTGCCAGTCAATCCCCCGCACATGCCGGTCTTTATTCACTACAAAGGTGGGGCCCACATCTCTTGCCCAAGCATCATCAGACGCCATCTCCACCACCTCGATCCGGTCGGAAAGCATCTGGCGGGCGGACTCCATAACATCCTTCTCCGCTAACATAATCACATGCTCACTGTCTGCAATGGATTCTGCAATCTCTGCAAACGCCTTTCTGGCTTCTCTTGCACCAAACGGCCAGGAGCCGGGGCGTTTGGGCCAGATCATGATACAGCCCCGGTGAGGCTCAAATTCTCCCGGCATATAAAACCCGTCCAATGCCGGAAGGCTTGTCAGTCGTTTCATCGTTCCTTCCTCTTTGCCATTGTTCTAAGATAACCTGTTTTTAAAATCTTCGTAGCCAAACTCTTTTACCACACGGCAGTCCCCATTCTTATCCATAATGGCAATGGACGGCAGGGGCATCCCGTTAAAGGTGTTGTTCTTTACCATAGAATAAATAGCCATATCCATAAAATAAAGTTTATCTCCCGGTTTCATTTCCCGGTCAAAGGAGTAATCTCCAATCACATCCCCTGCCAGGCAGGTGCAGGAAGAAAGCCGGTAGGTATAAGGCTTTTCCCCTGGTTCTCCGCTGTCCTTTAACGGCGGCCGGTAAGGCATCTCCAGCACATCCGGCATATGGCAGGCGGCGGAGGCATCAAGGATCAGGGTATGAATCCCGTTTTCCACCACATCTAAAACTTCTGTCACCAGATAGCCTGCATTCAGCGCCACCGCTTCCCCGGGTTCCAGATAAATATGAAGGCCATAGGTTTCCTGCATGTGTCTGATACACGTCTCCAAAAGCTCTATATCATAATCCGGTCTGGTGATGTGGTGACCGCCTCCCATGTTCAGCCAGGAAAGCTCTTTTAAATAGGTCCCAAATTTCTCCTCCACCGCATCAAGGGTCTTTTTTAAATCATCGGAATTCTGCTCGCACAAGGTATGGAAATGCAGACCGGATAAGTAAGGCAGCCATTCCTCTTTAAAATGCTCTGCCGTCACTCCAAGTCTGGAACCGGGTGCACAGGGATCGTAGATGGCGTGATCCTCCTGAGTGGAGCATTCCGGATTGATCCGGATTCCCACGCTTGTTCCCGTTAAGCAGTCTTTGTACTTTTCCAGCTGAGAAAAGGAATTAAATACCATGTGGTCGCAGAGCTTCACCAGTTCCTTCACATCCGCTTCCCGGTAGGCGGGAGAAAAGACATGGTTTTCAAGTCCCATCTCCTCTTTCCCAAGCCTTGCCTCATAAAGCCCGCTGGCGGTGGTGCCGTCAATGTATCTGCCGATCAGAGGATATTCCGCATAACAGGAGAACGCCTTTTGAGCCAGCAGGATGCTGCATCCGGTATTGTCCTTTACCCGTTTTAAAATCTTTAAATTCTCTTCCAGTTTCCCCTCGTCAATCACATAACACGGGGTCTTTAGCTCTTCTATTCTCATTGCTTATTCCTGTCTCCAGACAGTAACGGTTTCCGGATCTTCGCAAACCACCCATGGGAGGCCCCATTGATTTAAGGCATCCATATATGGATCGGGATCAAATTCCTCTACATTGAATACGCCTGGTTTCTTCCACTGCCCCGTAACCACCATCATGGAACCGATCATGGCCGGTACTCCTGTGGTATAGGAAATGGCCTGAGATCCGACCTCTTTAAAACATTCCTGATGGTCACACACGTTGTAAATGTAAATGGTCTTTTCTTTTCCGTCCTTTATACCGGTAAAAATACATCCGATGTTGGTTTTTCCCACCGTTCTGGGACCTAAGGAAGCAGGGTCCGGAAGAAGGGCTTTTAAAAACTGGATGGGCACAATTTCCTGACCGTTAAATGAAATAGGAGAGGTGGAGAGCATTCCCACATTTTCCAGACATTTCATATGGGTCAAATAGCTTTGCCCAAAGGTCATAAAGAAACGGATTCTCTTAACACCCGGAATATTTTTTGCCAGGGATTCGATTTCCTCATGGTGAAGCAGGTACATATCCTTTTCCCCCACCTCCGGGAAATTGTATTTTGATTTAAATTCCATGGGTTTTGTTTCCACCCAGCGGCCGTCTTCCCAGTAAGAACCGTTGGCGGACACCTCTCTTAAATTGATTTCCGGGTTAAAATTGGTGGCAAATGGATAGCCGTGGTCGCCGCCGTTGCAGTCCAAGATATCAATGGTATGGATCTCATCAAAGTAATGCTTTAATGCATAAGCGGAAAATACGCTGGTAACTCCAGGGTCAAATCCGGTTCCAAGAAGTGCCGTAAGCCCTGCCTGCTCAAACCGTTTCTTATAATCCCACTGCCAGGAATAATCAAAATATGCCGTAAAACCAAGCTCTTTACAGCGTTTCTCATAGATGGCCCTCCACTGGGGATCATCCGTATTCTCAGGCTCATAATTGGCAGTATCAATATAATCAACCCCCGCTTTTAAGCACGCATCCATGATGGTCAGGTCCTGATAAGGAAGAGCTACGTTTAATACGGCTGCAGGCTGATAGGCTTTTATTAAGTCAACCAGCTCCTCCACATTATCTGCATCCACCCTGGCTGTTTCGATTTTGGTATTTGTCTTTCCTTCCAGCTTGCTCTTTAAGGCATCACATTTTTCCTTGGTCCGGCTGGCGATACAAAGCTCTGTAAATACCTCACTGTTCTGACAGCATTTCTGAATTGCCACAGAGGCAACGCCGCCGCATCCGATCACTAATAATCTGCTCATTCCTTTTCCTCCTCTTCCAGTAAATCCTCTACGTATTTGGGCAGCATGAACGCTCCCATATGAAGATTGGTCGTATAGTACCAGGTTTCTATATTTAATTTTTTCCAGTTATCCGGTTTAAAGTCATTGATGGGGTGATATTTCTTTGATGCAAAGCCAAAGAGCCAGTAGCCCGATGGACAGGTGGGAATATGGGCCTGATAAACCCTGCTGATGGGAAAGGAACGGTACACCTTCCGGTGCATGCTCCGGCAGGCATCCTCATCCTCATCGTAGAACGGACTTCCATGCTGATACACCATGATCCCGTCACTTTTCAGTGCCTTGTAGCAGCTGCCGTAAAATTCCTTGGTAAAAAGTCCTTCCGTATGACCAAACGGGTCCGTAGAATCATTGATGATCAAATCATACACTTCTTTTTTGTTTCTTAAAAACCGAAGCCCGTCGTCATAATAGACCTTCACCCGTTCATCGGCCAATCCACAGGCCACTTCCGGGAAAATGTCCCTGCAAACATCCACGAAAAGCTTATCCGTCTCCACCACATCAATGGATTCGATGGAGGGGTACTGCAAAAGCTCCTTGGCAACGCCTCCGTCTCCTCCTCCGATGATCAGCACGTGTTTGACACAAGGATGGACTGCCATGGGGACATGGGTTACCATCTCATCATAAATAAATTCATCTTTTTCTGAAAATACGATGTCTCCATCCAGGGCTACGAATTTTCCGAACTCCTGGGATTCAAATACATCAATTCTCTGATATTCGCTTTCGCCGGAAAAAAGCTGTTTGTCTATCCGAACGGAAAGCTTTACATTGGAAGTGTGCAGTTCCGAAAACCAAATCTCCATCTCTCCCACTCTCCTCTCTGCCTGGAATTTTATTTTAATACCATTAAGTGTTCCACCGCCGGGTCTTCCGTCCCCTGCATGGAGCACCCTTTTTCTTTTGCGTAAATGATGTATTCCACGATTTCCTCCGTGATCATCTCACCTGGTGCCAGAATGGGGATTCCCGGCGGATAGCACATGACGAATTCTCCGCTGATCTCCCCGGCGGATTCCTTAACCGGAACCGAAACCTTATTGGAGTAGAATGCCTTCTGGGGAGATATGACCACCTTGGGCGCGATGTATTCTCCGGAGAGCATTCCAGAACGGTCCTTTTTATAAAGTCTTTCAATATCGGCCAGAGCACCTACCAGGCGCTCAATATCCTGTATCCGGTCTCCGATGGAAATATAGGCCAGAATGTTGCAGATATCTCCAAACTCGATCTGAATGTCATATTCATCCCGAAGCAGGTCATAGACCTCAATACCCGCAAGACCGATTCCCAGGGTATAAACGGAAAGTTTGGTCACATCATAATCAAAGATGCTGGTTCCATTGATTAAATCCCTTCCATAAGCGTAATATCCTCCAATGGAATTGATCTCACCACGGGCATACTCCGCCATCTCCACCACCTTTGCAAAGGATTCTTCCCCCCGGAGGGCAAGATTTCTTCTGGAGATATCAAGACTTGATAACAGAAGATAGGAGGCGCTGGTCGTCTGAGTCAGGTTTATGATCTGGCGCACATAATCCCCGTTTACCCCTTTGTTTAGAAGAAGCATGGAGCTTTGGGTTAAGCTTCCCCCTGATTTGTGCATGGAGACCGCCGCCATATCTGCCCCTGCTGCCATTGCGGAAACGGGAAGTCCCTTTCCGAAATAAAGATGGGTTCCGTGGGCTTCATCAGCCAGGACCTTCATACCGTGGGCATGAGCCAGCGTTACGATGGAACGGATATCTGAGCAGATACCGTAATAGGTAGGATTGTTTACAAATACCGCCACGGCATCCGGGTTTTCCTTGATCGCTTTCTCCACCTGGCTGATTTCCATTCCCAGGGAAATCCCTAACAAACTGTTCACTTCCGGGTTTACATAAACCGGTACCGCGCCGCATAAAACAAGAGCATTGATGGCACTTTTATGCACATTTCTGGGAAGAATGATCTTATCTCCCGCCTTGCAGACCGATAAAATCATGCTCTGCACCGCAGAGGTGGTCCCTCCCACCATTAAAAAGGCATCGGCTGCCCCAAAGGCCTCGGCTGCCAGCTCCTCCGCATCCCGTATGACCGATACGGGGTGGCATAAGTTATCCAGTGGCTTCATGGAATTTACATCGAGTCCTACGCATTTATCTCCCAAAAGCTGGGCCAGTTCCGGGTTTCCCCTTCCCCTTTTATGGCCTGGCACATCAAAAGGTACCACCCTTTTTTTCCGGAATGTTTCAAGCGCTTCATAGATCGGCGCTCTTTTCTGATCTTCTTTGTTCATACGGCAATTTCCTCTCCTTTGTCACATTCTTGGGCAGCGCCTGATGGGGCGTTTCATGACACAAAAAAAACAGGTGAACGTACATCACCTGTTTGAAAATTTCATGAATCATAATGAGTTTAGGTATAAAGCCCTTCAATTCTTCATGACAATTATCGATTTCGAGTCTACATAGCAAATATGTTGTCCCTGCTATTATTGATCGTTTCACAAGATGATGTGCAATTGCACTGATTATAAAGTAATCAACTTATAAAATTTGAGCTTCTAACTCAATCAATAATGTGGTTTCCCACGCTCGGCAGCCGACCCGCCTGTCCGTCTGGGCTTAACTTCATCCGAAAACGAAGTGGTCAATATTTGCATGAAAACGATAATGCCTCTTCATACTGGGGTAAAGAATAACATATTTTGCAGATTCATGTCAACTGCTTTTTTGAAAAAACTTCATTTCAAAACCGGAAACAGCCGCCGTCTGAGAACGTCTACTACTTCTCAGACAGCGGCTGTTCCTCCACCCATTTCTTTACGAATTCTTATTGCTGCACATCTGCAGACGATGCTGGTATTTCTCTTTGGTGGCAAGGCCGCCCCTGATGTGGCGCTCGGACTTGTTAATGTCCAGGATCACCCTGGCCCGGGCTGCCAGGGACGGATTGATGTGCTCTAAGCGGTCCGTTACATCCTTGTGTACCGTAGATTTTGAAATGCCAAATTTCTTCGCTGTCTGCCTCACGGTTGCATGATAGTCTATGATGTAGTTGGCGATCGCAACCGCGCGTTCCTCAATATATTCCTTCAAGAAAATCCCCCTGCTAGGACGTTTTTACATACTTATGCAGGTTTTGTTTCAAGTATGAATGGGTTATGGTCTATTTCTAAAATCCAATCATATCTTTGGTCTTCTCAAAGATCTCATTTGCCATATCCGTGTATTTCCCACTTCCCTTTGCTTCACATTCCGCCGTATATTTCTCCCAGTCACTGTCCAAATTCAGCTTTCCTGTGATGAATTCCAGGGCAGAGGTATTTACATAATCCATCAGGGGAACCTTAATTAAATTCATCTGTTCCTTTTCCTCTTCATTGGACAGAATAGGCGGTTCGATTTTGCGCTTTTCCTTGGAATCATAGATTCTCTGGTTCCACGCTTTTTCTTCGTCTGTCATTTTGGAAAAACGCAGCTTCTCGCTGCCTCCGTAAGCAAACACACCTCCCCCAAATCCAAAATCCACATTTAACTGCTTGGGGGCGCCGGCATTGATCCCGTTATAATAAATATCAGGCTTTAATACAATGGTCCCATCTGCCTGTTTGTCATAGGTTTCTCCTTCTACGCCCCACAAGGCAAGCGTCTGGCCTTCATCGGAATACCAGAGCCAGTCAATAAAACGGAGCATTTTTATAAATTCCTTGTCTCCAAGCTCTTTTAAAGCCTTCTGGGATATCATGATCCCACTTTCCAGACGGTAGCTTTCCGGCTGAAGCTGCCCCTTGGGGCCTCCCGGCATAACTGTGAAATAAAGGTCAGCTCCATCAGCCTGGACCCGGTTTTTTGCTTTATAATCTGCGACCTGCTGATAATTGCAGGTCAGCACATAGGATTCTCCCCGGAAGAATTTTGCCTTTGCCTGTTCTGAATCCTGGGTGAATGTCTCCGGGTCCAGAATCCCATCCTTATACATTTTATTCCAGAACTTCAAATAGTCTTTATAATCACTTGTCGTATTGGTAAAGACAAACTCCTTTTTATCAAAATCAAATTGAAGGCCGTCTCCCAGATTCCAGTCTCCGCCATCCTTGGAATTTCCTGCGCGGATGCCGTATTCAATGCCGGAAAGATTCATAGCACAGCCAAGCTGGTACTGGTCGGACCACACATAATCTGCCCCGGTATGCTCTTTGACCTTTTTGCATGCCTGATAAAAATCTTCCCAGGTCCAATTCTTTTCCTCGTTCTCCACATCCACCCCAGCCGCTTCAAACACATCCTTTCGGATCAGAAAGGAATATCCTCCGGCCGCCTTTTCCCACAGACCGGGCAAACGGTAATATTTTCCATTAGAACTCAGTATTCTGGTCAAATCCTCTTCCATGCCCCAATCCTTCACACATTTCTGGTAATTAGGCATATACTGCACCCAGTCGCTGATGGGAACTACCTGACCGCTGTCTACAAACGGAGATGCATCGTATATTTTCGGAATGATATAAGGAGCACCTCCTGTATTTACCAGAGCTGAAACCTTGTCATTATAATCTGTTCTTGCCACAGTGGTTAAATCAAAGGCCACATTGGTCTTTTCTTCAATGGCGCTCCACAGCCTCCAGTCCGCCTTATAAGGATAATTCTCATGATCCGAAAACATCATGGAATAGGAAACAGGCTCATTGGAATGAAAGGTCACCCCTGCCCCATACTCATAATCCAGATCCTTATCTTCCACCACTTGAGGTGTCTTTTCCGCCGCTGCATCTGTTGCAGAACCGCTGCATCCGGACAGTATAGCTGCTGCCACTGCTGCATACATCATTGCCAATACTCTTTTTTTCATTTACAAATACCTCCTCAGACTTGATTTTATAAACCCGTCACCCCTTCACAGCCCCCATGGTCATGCCCTGGACAAAGTACCTTTGGACAAAGGGATACACACAAATAATCGGGAGAGATGTCACTACCATGGCTGCCGCCTTTAACGTGGCCTGTACGCTGCTGGCCTCGGAACCTGCCCCCACTTCTACATTATTGGCCCCTTCCACCAGCTGCCTTACATAGAGGGCCACCGGCCATTTATCCTTGGTATCCAGATAAAGAAACGGCCCGAACCATTCATTCCACATTCCAACCAGATAAAACAACGCCATGGTGGCAAGAATGGGTTTGGAAAGAGGAAGAACAATTTTGGCGAAAATACCGTAAACCCCCATTCCGTCAATGGCAGCCGCTTCTTCCAGCTCTTCCGGAATTCCTGCAAAAAAGGACTTCATCAGCAGCAGATTAAAGGTACTGATGGCTCCCGGCAAAAGCAAGGCCCAGATACTGTCTCGAAGCCCCAGCCACTGGGTGATCAGAATGAAATTGGGAATCATTCCCCCGGTAAAATACATGGTAAATATTACAAACGGCAGAAAAAACCGGTTGAGCCGCAGTTTGGGCTTGGAGAGCGGATATGCAAGCAGGGACGTACTCAACACCGAGATCCCAGTACCCGCAATGGAATAAAAAATCGTATTTCCATAGTACCGGAAAAACTCCATATTCCGGAATATGTAGCGGTAAGTCGCAGTCGTAGGCTGAATCGGGAAAAATGTTACAAGTCCTGCTGCCACCGCCGCATCACTGCTGAATGACTGGGCCACCAGATAAATGAACGGATACAGCGTGACGAAAATAACAAAAATCATCACAATGGTATTGAACACGGTAAACGCCTTCTGCTTTCTCGATTTTTTCACTTTCATAATATGGTCATCCCCCTTCTACCAAAGCGATGTTTCGGTGAATTTTTTGGAAAGCTTGTTGGCTGCGGTCACAAGAATAAGCCCGATGACGCCTTCAAACAATCCAACCGCCGCCGCATAACTGAAGTTTCCTCCCGCTATCCCCATGCGGTAGACATAAGTACCGATGATATCCGCCCGGTTCTGGGTCAGAGGATTATAAAGCAAAAGGATCTTCTGCATATTCCCGGAGGTTATGATATTCCCGATATCCAGAATCAAAAGTGTCATAATGGTAGGAAGTATGCCTGGAAGCGTCACGTACAGCGCCTGCTTGAACCTCCCTGCCCCGTCAATGGCTGCCGCCTCATACAGCTCCATGTTGATATTGGTCATGGCAGTCAGATAGAGAATGGTTCCCCACCCAAGGGCCTGCCAGACTCCCGAAACGATATAGATCATATCAAAATAGGCGGGTTCCGATAAAAATGCAATTTTTTCCAGTCCCATAGCAGAAAGAAGCCCATTGACCGGCCCTGTCAGGGACAGCATTTCCTTTACCATACCACAGACCACGATCAGGGAAATAAAATGAGGCAGATAAGAAATCGTCTGTACCACCTTTTTCCAATTCAGCGTCCGGATCTCATTGATTAAAAGTGCAAAGATAAGAGTAGCCGGAAAACGGACCGCTAAATACCCGATGCTCAGCCTCAGGGTATTAAAAAACGCCCGCCAGAAATCCGGATCCCCGATAAACTGTTTAAAATACCGAAGTCCCACAAAATAATCCCCGAAGATACTGGCCCCCCCTTTGTATCTGCGGAATGCGATCACATTTCCAAGTACCGGGATATACTTGAAAATCACATAATAGATAATTGGAATCACGAGAAAGGAATAGAGCCTCCATTCCTTTTTCACATGGTGCAGCAAAGAGGTCTTATCTACAGCCGTTCTTTGCTTTTTCTCCTTTATAGCCATGCCATCACCACTTTCTTTTTGTTTCATATCAATAAATGATCCTGTGTTTTTCATCTGCTATCATGGACTTGCGGTAAAAATAAGAGTTGATCTGATCCCGCCACTCCTCCGCATGCTCCTTTTGATGGTCGAACCGCTTTTTTACCCGTTCAAAGATGAAATCAGGAATTTTCCCCTTTAAAGACTCCCAGCACGCAGCCATCTCTTTTGCCTCTTGGGCCCCCTCAAAATGAGAATCATAAATATGCTGGATCACCGTTTTACCTGATTTCAGCCGGTGCACATAAGGCACGTGATGGAAAAATAAAAGCAGCTCATCCGGACAGGCTTTCATATCCCCGTAAATGGAGGCATAAGGCTCCCCATACTGGAGCGCATAGCCGGTTCCCTTTTCACTCCGGTCGATGCCAATGCCCAGATGATCGGCCCGGTGATAGGTGCCCCATCGGTCATATTCATAGCCGTCTACGTTCGGTCCGTAATGATGACCCGGATTTACCATCCAGCCGATCCCCAGCGGGGATGTGTATTTTTCATATGCCGGCCATGACATAAAAAGAATTTTCTTTATGGTATCCATGACCTTCCGGTCCGTTCCAAACGTACCCACAATCCACTCCTTAGCAATTTCCTCCGGAGACAAATCCATCTGAAAGCTCAGTCTGCCAAAGCCATACCAGTTTGCAGCCGCCAGATCATGGCCGGTCCAGTTCTCATCATTACCGGTATTTGCAACCGCTGCCATGCCGCAGCATTGCTGCCCTTTCCCCCCGCCGCTAATGACATCACGAACCCGTTTTCGGCCTAAACCTCCGCAGCGAAATTCCAGAACTTCTTTAATCATGGGGATAAGATAACACACATGGCGCTGCTGTCCTGTGTATTCCTGGGCAAGCTGTACTTCCAGCATCTCATTGGTGTGCTCCATTGCGCCAAAGAGAGGGGACACCGGTTCTCTTACCTGGAAATCCATGGGTCCATTCTTGATCTGAAGCACCACATTGTCCCGAAATGCCCCGTCTAACGGTTTAAAATGGTCGTAACCGCTTCTCGCCCGGTCTGTCTTCTTATCCCGCCAGTCCTGCATACAGTTATAGACAAAACACCTCCAGATGATCACGCCTCCATAAGGCTGTACCGCCTCTGCCAGCATATTTGCCCCATCCGCATGGGTTCTGCCATAAGTAAAGGGACCCGGCCTTCCTTCCGAATCCGCCTTTACAAGAAATCCTCCAAGTCCGGGAATCCGTTGGTAGAGGCGGGCCATGGTCATTTTCCACCATTCCCGTACATCCTCCTGCAAAGGGTCAGCCCCGGACAGCCCGGACAACTCCATGGGAGCCGCAAAATTCAGGCTTAAAAACAGTCTGATTCCGTATGCTTCCAAAAGATCCGCCAGTTCCTTCAATTCCTTTCCATAAGTCTCATCAAGGAGTCTGGTGGCGTTCCCCTTCACGTTGACATTATTGATAACCACTCCATTGATCCCCACAGAGGCGGCCAGTCTGGCATATTCCACGGTCCTTTCATTTACCAGGATTCTTTGATCCTTAAAAAAGAAGGAATTCCCGGAATACCCCCGTTCAATTGAGCCATCCATGTTATCCCAGTGATTGAGCAGCCGGAGCGGATTTGAAGGAATCTCTTTTTTATCAAACCCATGAAACTCTTCTTCCATCTGAAGGCGGCGGATACAGGAAAAGCTCCCGTATAGAAGTCCTGGCTCACCCTCGGACATGACATAGATCTGCCCATTTCTCTCCTTTATATGGAATCCTTCCGTCCCGGTCCCCAGATCTGGCACGAGTTTTAAAATGATCCCAGCATGCTCCTCCTGCCCGGAGTCCTTCATCTCCCTTCCCAAAATTTCCCTGGCCGCCCGTTTTAACTCCTTTGATGCCGTTTTGATAACCTTACCTTCCCCATCTGCATATATGGAACCAAAATACGAATCCCAATTATGGTTGTTTTGCTTTCTGTAGGTAAGCCATGCCTGCTCCCATCCCATAACGCTCCATTCCCCCTAACCATATCTGTCTAACCCCATTCGATTTTCCAAATATTTCGTCGTTTTGTATCTATTTCCTTTCTTTTTACTTACATTTTATAACATATTGTATAAATTGGCTTCTCTGATTTTGCGAATGATCCTTCACATATTGCGATTTCCTTTCCTGGAATCCATAAACTGGAACCACCGGAAATCAAAATGGCTGCCAGGCAGA
The DNA here is from genome assembly GCA_905215155.1 of uncultured bacterium. GTDB lineage: Bacteria > Bacillota > Clostridia > Lachnospirales > Lachnospiraceae > Lacrimispora > Lacrimispora sinapis. The sequence continues at coordinate 14,947 of CAJMPJ010000049.1, forward strand.
AATACAAATTCCACCGTCCTTGTACCGGTGACCCGGTCGAAAGCAAAAAACTGGTCCTCCGGTTCTTCTGCATGCTGAAATTCCAACATCTGTTCCTGCTCTCCTTCCCCGTGTGCATCTCCTTCTTCTCCCAAAAAGCGCACCAGAATGGAGTTGGTTTTATTTGAGGTATATCCCCATATGCGAATGCAATCCGTTCCTTTATCCCCAAAATCCATATCTTCAAACCGAATGGTCACGTTATTTCCGATCTCACGGATCTCTTCTTGCTCCTTTTTGAAATGATCTCCGTATACCCCGTCACATTCTCCTGCAAAAAGACGGTCAAACCCTCTGCTTTTCCTGGTGAAAATGAATCCTTTTATATGTACCTTTTTCTCCAGCACAAAGCAAAGGCTGGTGATCCCCCGGAGTTTTCTGGTCAAATGAAAGGTTTCTTCCTGATATACATTCCAGATAGAAGGCTTCTGGTAAATGACATCCCCAATCAATTTGGCAGACCCTTCCCCAGGCATTCCTTCATAGATTCGGATGCGGTAAGGTTCCCCTGTCAGGGCAAAGATGGGAATGGTGATCTCATCGGACCCCCCGCTGCCAAAACTCAAGTTATGAAATCCCACGTGAGTCTCTCCGTCCCTTGCCGTTGACACGCCCTTTTCATTCCCGTTTCCAATCTCACCCACTCCATAATCGTACAAGCCCCCACTGACAAATTCATAAGGGTTTAGAAATGTTTCTCCAACGCCTTCAACCGTAAATTCCAGGGTGGACAGAATCCGTATTTTTTCCGTCCCGCTTCTGGACATACAGCGAAGCCGGAAATGACCATCACTTTGAGCCGTTACACAAGCCTGATTTCCCTGAACCGTAAGAGCGGCAAGTTTGGAGGGAATTCCCCTATCATCAACCACACTCCAGAAAAGCGTCTGGTCCAATGCCTGTTCCGGACAGATCCTTGCCGATACCACTGCCGTCTTCTGATCTTTCGTCAGCCTTGTTCCGGGTACGCTGGTAAGCTTAATGTTCCTCACCGGAATGTCCGTCAACCGGTCCTCTAACCGCTCCTGCTTTAATATTTTTTCACTGACCCGGTAAGCCAGGGCACTGGACCCTTCCTCTGCCTCTCCTTCCACCACCGGAACCGTCAGCACCTCTTCCTTCCTTCCAGGGGATGACGCTGTAATCCTCAGCTCCCCTGCTTTGGTGCCTGCCACCACTATTACAAGCAATTTTCCGCTGAACAGTCTCCTGCTGCCCGTCTTATATTCTTCTTTGTCTGTGCTGTCCCCATTGTCAAGACCAACCAGAGACCCACTTCCGGAAACCGTAATAAATATCCGGTTATTGGCATTTTCCACCGGATTCCCCTGGGCATCCTTCATAGAAACCGTAACAAAAAGAAGATCCTTCCCATTGGACTTCAGATACTCCTTCTCCGCCTGTAGAGAAATACTTTCTGCCTCTCCAAAGGAGCTTCTTACCTCCTCTGCAATCACGTTGCCCGATTCGTCATAAGCCAGAGCCTTTAAAACACCTTTCTCATAAGGAATCCTGTAATTTCCAGTCAGCCGGTCCCCGTTCTTATGGTCAAGGACACACTTTCCCTGACTGACCCCATTTAAAAACAACTCTATAGCAGGTGCATTGGAACAAATCCTTACATCAATCCTCTGCCCGTCATTAAAGTCCCAATAGGGAAACACATGGATCATGGGTGCCTTTTTATAATCAGTCCACTCCGCCTGATAAATATAGTAAGAATCCTTGGGAAAACCGGCGGTATCCACCTGTCCAAAGTAAGAATTCCTGGTATGGTAAGGCGTCGGTTCTCCAATATAGTCAAATCCAGTCCATAAAAACTGTCCGCAGGAAAATGGATGATCCCGCTCCGCAAGGATACAGGCTTCCGAAGAGCTGGCCCCCCAGCTGGTGGTGGAATTGCCAAGGGAAGAACACTGTTCGTCCTCCTCCCCAAGGAGAGACTGGGAATAGGGAAAATGATAAATTCCGCGGCTTTGAACCGTAGATGCCGTTTCGCTCCCATAGATGACCCAATCCGGATAAGCCCTGTGATGCGCATCATAATATTTTTCCCCGTAATTATAACCGGCAAGCTTTAAGATATCCGCACACTTTCTGGCATTTTCCCAAGGCATGTAATTGGAGGCAATGGTGACCCTGGCATTTCCCCGCGGATCATGTTTTTTTACTTCCTCCATCAAGAGTCTTGTCACCTCCTGCCCCCTCTCATCCGCATGGGTATCGTAAATTTCATTTCCAATACTCCACATGATCAAACTGGGATGATTGCGGTCTCTGCGCACCCAGCTTGCCACATCCTTTGGATACCACTCCGGAAAAAACCTGGCATAGTCATATGGATTTTTCGGCCTCTCCCACATGTCAAATGCTTCTGAAACGATCAATATCCCCATTTCATCCGCCAGCTCCATCACATCCTGGGAAGGCATATTGTGACTGATACGGACTGCATTTACCCCCATTGCCTTTAAAATAGTAAGCTTTCTTCTCATGGCCTGGGAATGGTAAGCCGCCCCCAGGCAGCCCAGATCGTGATGTTCACAGACTCCCTGTAACTTCACCTTTCTTCCATTGAGAAGAAATCCCAGATCGGGATGAAACTCCACCGTCCGAAATCCTATTCTCACCCACTGGGTCTGAAGTTTTTCTCCCCCGCGGAAAAGCTCTGCTCTCAAGCTGTAACAAACCGGAGATTCAATGTCCCATTGCTTCGGGCTTGAAATTCCGGCCACCGCCGTTACCGTCTGGACACCTTCTTCTGCCTTTATCTTGTACTCCCCCAGAAAGAGGTCTTCCGCCCCCTCTTCCTCCTCACGTTCTTTTAAATAAAAACCAATCGTCCCGCCGCTTAACGACAATACCTCTGCAGAAATCTCTAACTCCCAGCTCTGGTCTTCCTTTTTTCCGGCCGACACATACAGGCCATCCGATATCAACCGGTCCCTGTGAAGCACCTTCAGCCACACATCCCTGTAGATTCCAGCCCCCGAATACCATCGGCTGTTGGGTGACTGATGATTCACTTTGACCAGTATTTCGTTTTCCCCATCGTTCAGCCATGGCGTCATGTCCACTTCAAAACAGGAATAACCATATTTCCACTCTCCGGCTTTCTTTCTGTTTACATAAATCGTAGAATCCATGTAAACTCCATCAAACCGCAGCAGTGCAATACGATCCTCCATGGTCTGAAAGTACATACATTTCCGGTACCAGCCCGTGCTATTTTCATAAAGATCATTCCCCTGTTCAATCAGCCAGTCATGAGGCAGACCCACGGGCTGAAATCCAGTTACAGGAGGAAACTTATCAGTCAATGTAGGCGGTGATTCCTTAAAAAAGAACCAATCATCGCAAAACAAATGGGTCCCCCAGTCATAAATTTTCTTACACAAGACCTTCCCCTCCCTCCAGTTTCAGGCAAAACGGAGAAGCCAAAAGCCCCTCTTCATTGAGTAAAAGACCCTTTTGGGGTGCATTTTCATATCCATACCGGAGATACATCGGTTTCTCCAACTCTTTACACCAAACAGATACTTGATTATCCTTTACCTGCCCATCCGCCCGATAAAACACACCATCATCACCAGCCAGCTGAAATGCTTCCGCGCCCGCTCCGTCTTTCACCCGGATTTTCTTCCCCTCTCCGGCATCAAAGAAAAGCTCCACACGGTTCCCCGTCACTTTCCATCCACGAAGCCCAGGCCCCTTATAAACCACCGGTTCCCCGTAGATCATCCCTCTGGCAGCCAGCGCCATCCGCCGCGCCACCTCTTTTTTATTCAGCGGATGGAGATCATTCCACTCTCCCAAATCAAGATTTACGGTAACAGCCACATCCGGAATCCGTGCCGCCTGAGCCTGGGCGTCACGGATCATGGGCCAGGCCTGGGAATCCTTTTTTAAATCAATGGAAAAGCCCGGCAGCTGAGCTACCACAAAAGGAAGTCTCTCCTGTTTCCACACCTCTCTCCAGTACAAAATCAACCGCTGAAGCAGGTCCTTATAGGCATATGGATTTTTGTCATTGGACTCGCCCTGATACCATAGCACCCCTTTCACCGTATAGGGAAGACAGGGCGCTACCATGGCATTAAAAAGGCCCGTAGGCTTTCCGGATACAAAATCCGTCTGAGGAGCCGGGCCGCACGGAAAGCCCACCTGGTATTCCCATACCCCCTCCAAAGAGATTCGCTCCGTCTCTGTAAACACCGCATAAATTTTCCCAGGCGTCATCCGTCCTTTGCCATTATCACAAACCAGACGGATAACAATTTCATTCTCCCCGCAGTTTAAAAGCCCTTCCGGGATCTGATATTTACGAGGGGGATACTGATAAAATGTCTCTCCCACAAGCATCCCATTTACATAAGTCCGATCGCTGTCCACCAACGTTCCAAGCCATAGCTTTGCCGCTTTTTTTGCCATGGTTTCCGGTACCTGAAATTTCTTTTTCAGCCAGATTGAACCACAGAAATTCCCAAGGCCAGCGTCTTCCAAAAATCCCGGAAGCTGAATCTCCTTCCATGGTTTTTCCAAATTTTTGAATCCAGAATCCTCTTCATCAATCCTGTCATGCCATTCCTTTTGAAGTCTTTCATTTCTTTGAATCTGTTCCCTGACAAAATCTGAATCCCTGTACTTTTCCAGCGTCTCGATTGCCTCCGGGTAGGAAAGCAGGGCTTCCCTACCCATCCATGCCTCCGCCGGAGTTCCTCCAAGGCTTAAATTAATCAGCCCAACCGGTACCTTTCTGTCCTCCAGAAGATATCGTCCAAAGAAATAGGATACCGCAGAAAACCCGCCTATGGATTCTTTTGAACAACCCTTCCATTCTGCCTTTTCATGATCCATGAGAGGTCCGTTAAAATCATATTGTTCCCTGACCTTATAAAGCCGGATTAATGGTTCCTCCAACCGCTCAAACTCCTCCGGATACCGATCCCTGACCCGCTCCATGGGAAGCTCCATATTGGACTGGCCTGCACATACGAACACCTCCCCTACATATACATCCTCCACGCGCCTGAAGCCTCCGGATTCAGTCCTCACCGTTAAGGAAAACGGACCTCCCGGTTTTAACTCAGGAAACAAAATCTGCCAGTCTCCTTTCGAGTCTGATCTTGTGGAAGAAACAATATTGGGAAATTTTGAATCCAATCCGCCTCTTGCTGCTCCCAATTCCGCTGTCACCCCCATATAAGGGAGTGTCTTCCCCCAGACTCTGGTTCCCTCTCCCTGCTGTAGAACACAGCCGTCACTGAGCAGTTTGGGAAGCCAAAGCTGTTCCCCCAAGGTCAGCCCCTTGGTCTGTTGTATGATAGATTCCTTCACATCTTCCATTTTATTCCCCATTACTTTTATGAACCCCCATCTTTATTTCCCGTCATTTTAATTCCACCATCTCATTCCCGTTTTTTCCTTGCCGCCTTTTTTACCCATAAGCATGACTCCATCAAATACAGCATTTCTCCAAAACAGCCCTCTTTAGCACCGATACCTTCACACACACCGGTTCTTTCCCCGTCAGTTCTCTGCTCCGTGCGTCCGGCTGCTGGGTTCCAACATAGACCTGGTAAGTTCCCTCCTCCAGAACCAGATCTCCATTTTCATTTCGGAGCGCAAAGGACCTGTCTTTTAAAATCAGGGTCACCTCCCGTTCTTCCCCAGGTTCCAGTTCCACCTTAGTAAATGCCTTTAACTGGGCATTGGGAGTCCCTGGCCGGCAGGATTTGATATAAACCTGCAAAGTCTCCGCCCCCTTCATAGAGCCGGTATTTTTCAGTGCCGCCTTAACAGTTATCATTTCCCCCTCTGACACCACATTTTTGCTGAGAGCAGCCTTACCAACCTCAAAATCCGTATACGAAAGACCATATCCAAATGGATAAAGGGCTTTCTGCTCCATATAACGGTAAGTTCTGCCCTTCATCCCATAGTCCGTAAACGCCGGAAGCTCCTCCGTACTGCGATAAAAAGTAACCGGCAGTTTTCCCTCCGGCGCATATTCCCCAAACAGAACCGATGCCAGTGCCCGGCCTCCCTGTGCGCCCGGATACCACCCCTGTAAGATGGCCGGAATATGATCCTCTGCCCACGATACCGCCAATGCACTGCCGGATAAAAGCACAAGAATCACCGGTTTTCCGCTTTTATAGATTTCTTCCAGCACCTCCTGCTGAAGTCCGGGAAGAGACAGATTCGGTTTGTCCCCGCTGGCAAATTCATTGCCCATATCTCCCTCCTCTCCCTCCAGACCGGAGTCCAGCCCCAGACATGCAATAATCACATCACTGGCTTCACAAACTCCCTGAACCTCGGACAAACGGTCATTGTCCTGCCCCAGTCCGCTCACCTTGGTTTTGAATAAATGACAACCTTCCGAGACCATAACCCGGACCTCATCCCCCAGATAATCCTGAATCCCCTCAGAAATGGTATAATATCTGGAAGCCGTCCCCTCATAATTTCCCACCAGCGCCTTTCTGTTATTGCTGTTCGGACCGATGATTCCAACCGTCTTTAATTTACTCCTGTCAAGAGGCAGCAGCTTGCCTTCATTTTTCAGCAGCACAAAGGACTTTCTGGCTGCCTTGAAATTAAGCTCCTGATGGTCCCTGGTATCATTGTCTTCAAACGGAATTCCACTATAAGGAACCTTCTTTGCCTCATCAAACAGCCCTAGCTTTAACCGTGTCACCATCAAATGCTCCACCGCTTCATTTAGCCGCTCCTCCGAAACAAGCCCCCGTTCCACTGCCTCATTCAGATATAAAAATAAGCTGCCGCAATTTAAATCACATCCGTTCTCCATGGCCATGGCAGCAGATTCCAAAGCGGAGGACGTCACCCCGTGATGTTCATGGAAATCCCTGATTGCCCAGCAATCCGAAACCACATGCCCGGAAAATCCCCAGGATTCTCTCAAAATATCCCGAAGCAGGGTCTTGCTCCCGCAGCAAGGTTCTCCATTGGTCCGGTTATAGGCTCCCATGACCGCTTCCACTTGCCCCTCCTTTACACAAGCCTCAAAAGCAGGCAAATACGTCTCAAACAAATCCTGTTTTGATACCTCGGCATTAAAAGAATGGCGTTCATCCTCCGGTCCTGAGTGTACTGCAAAATGCTTGCTGCAGGCGGCAACCTTCAAATAATTTTCATCATCTCCCTGAAGCCCCTCAATAAAACGGACCCCCATGCGTGAAGTCAGATAAGGATCTTCTCCAAAAGTCTCATGCCCCCGGCCCCAGCGGGGATCTCTGAAAATATTCACATTGGGAGACCAAAAAGTCAGTCCTTTATAGATTCCCGTGTCCCCGTATTTTTGCTGCATATTAAATTTCGCCCTTGCCTCTGTGGAAATCGCATCTGCCACTTCATGAAGAAGCTCCTCATCAAATGTAGCAGCCATTCCAATGGCCTGAGGAAACACCGTAGCCACCCCTGCTCTGGCCACTCCGTGAAGCCCCTCGTTCCACCAGTTATAGGCCCTGATCCCCAATCTTGGAATCTCAGCCGCACTGTGTATGGTCTGTGAAACCTTCTCCTCTCTCGTCATTCCTGCTACCAGTTCCTTTGCTCTTTTCTCATATTCCATCTGTTTTACCTTATTCATGAGATACAGCCCTCCCCTTATCATTTTATCTGAACCTATCAGGAGCGTTGCCAATGAATATTTCATACAAGAATCCGGTCCCCATTCAATCGCCAGACACCACCTCCTGTATGCATCCTCACTCTGCAATCCCCTTTTTATTTCGTAATTTCATCATAGCATTGTATAAAAAACAAGACATCTCATATCTTGCTTCGATTGGTGCACATATTGCTTTTTATAAAAAAAAGTCCCTTGAAAAAAACACGGCATAAGCCACTATTTTCTCTCAAGGAACTTTCGTCTTTTATTGAAATCTAATTTTGTATTTATCTAGTTGCCATTTGTCTCCTGAATGATATTCTGCTGCTTCATCCTCCGGTAATCACTGGGAGAACAGTTTTTAAACATCTTAAAGGTACGGTTAAATGCACTCATAGAGGAAAACCCGGCCCCCATGGCAACATCGGTAATGCTCAGCTCCTTTGTGTTATAAAGAAGCTCTTCCGCCCGTTTGACCCGTTTGGAATTCAAATATTCATAAAAAGTCATATTCATATACTGCTTAAAAATTCTGGTAAAATGATATTTGGAAAACCCGCCGATCTGAGCCACTTCCTCCAAAGTAAGATTCTCCATATAATGCCGGTTGATATAAGTGCAGGCCCCCATGACCGCTTCAAAATACTCCCGCTGTTTCATGGACTCAACCTTTCCGGGATAAGACTTCTGATACACCTCTTTTCTTCCCAGTTCCACATAAATCTCAATCAGAGCCGCATAAATGGCCGCCTCCCGAAACGTACTGTTTTCCCGGTACTCCCGGATAATCTTATCAAGTCTTTCCTTAAAAAAGCAATGAAGCCCATCGCCTTTTTTAATGAAGATTACAGAAGGCATCATATAAAGCAGCGTTTCCATCTCTCTTAAATGATACAAAAGAGTGGTATCAAACTGCAGGATATACCGTTCCCCCGCAGGAGGAGCCTTCAATGCATGGATCACGCCGGAATGGATCAAAATAATATCCTCCGGTTCCAGAAAATAGTGTTCTTCCCCTACCGTCACCTCATAACCGCCCTTTGACGGCATAATAATCTCGATCCCCACATGCCAGTGTTGGGGATAATCCTCAGAATCCACATTACGATAAAGCTGAAGTCCCAACGGACATTCATAATGAATAGTCTCGTGCATTCCATTTAAAATCTCAATCATAGGATTTCCTCTGCCCCAAACTCAATTCTCCGCATAAAAGCCCTTCAATGAACGGCTAGCATCTTTTTTTCCTGTCTCGTTCTATTTTAGCTCTTTTCCTCTGTAAAAACAATATTTTTCAACTGCAAACTCCCGCAAACTTCCGGTCTTTTTCCTCCCATACCGATACCGCTGTCCTACAAAATTTCATTGACTCATTCATCAATTACAACTATAATTTAATGAGACATAGCATAGTTATTCCCAAATTTTACATAAGAAGGAATACTCTGAATATACAAAGAGGAGACAGTCATATAGTCTGTTGAGGTGAAAGAATTGATTTATCTTCCTATTGAGAAATTGACAGAGGGTATGGTATTAGCCCGAAACATCCCGGGAACAAATCCAATGCTTCCATTTGCAGTCGCCGGATACCAACTAAGTGAACGCATCATAAAACGGCTGAAAATCATTGGAGTGCAAGGTGCCTATATTTATACAGCACTTACAGACGGCATTGAACCCGTAGATTTTGTAGAGCCTGAATTAAAAGCCAAAATGCTGACAAGCATCCGCAACACCTTTGATCAAAGCCTGAAAAAAGTGACCATTCAGTCCAGCATGCAAACCTATAATGAACTTACAGCTGCTGCAAAGTCTGTCGTTATGAATATTCTTAATATGGACGAGTACCTCTTCCAGATGATCGACATCAGAGACTATGACAATTATACCTACTCCCATAGTCTTTATGTAGGAATATTAAGCGTGTTACTGGGAAGATTCCTGGGGCTTCCCCTTGAAGAGTTAAATAATCTGGCTCTTTGCGGCCTTCTTCATGATATTGGTAAAACGGACATCTCCCTGGATATCACCAACAAATCCGGCCCTCTAAATGATGAAGAATTTGAAATCATGAAGCAGCACCCCAGCCTGTCCTACGAAAAATTAAGAAAATACAACATGTTCTCCCAGGTGATCCTGCAGGGAATTCAGGCCCATCACGAAAAATTTGACGGAAGCGGATACCCCTTCGGCCTTGCCGGAATTAAAATACCGCTCTATGCCCGTATTTTGGCCATCGCAGATGTGTATGATGCCTTAAGCTCCACCAGACCATACCGAAAAGCATGGACACCAAAGAAAATTTTTGATTATCTCACCAGCTGTTCCAGCTCCCATTTCGACCCGGATCTTCTAAGTGCGTTCCTTCAGTGTGTATGCGCATATCCCGTAGGCACGATTGTAAAGCTGAGCGACGGAAGCACTGCCGTAGTAAAAGAAAACACTCCAGGATTTACATTACGTCCTGTCATCCGTTACCTGACCCCGCCCTCCATGGCCGGCAAAGATGTGGATTTGTCTTGCGAATCACTAAACGTAACCATTATAGACGATACCGACATGTAACCAAAGGACTTCATCCAGTTTATATGGAAAAAGTCCTTTTTTCCATCACTTCTCACCATTACCTTTTTCTATCGTTTATTCTGTTAAGTTTTATCTGTTAAGCTTTATCTGTTAAACTTTATGTGATATGCTTTATCTGCTATGCTTTATCTGCTATGCTTTATCTGCTATGCTTTATCTGCTATGCTTTATTTGATGTGCTTTATCTGCTATGCCTTATCTGCTAAGCTTTATCTGTTAAGCTTTATATAATAAGCCTTATCTATTAGGCTTTATCTGTTAGGTTTTATGTGTTATTATCGCCCCGTTTGCACTTAATTTTCCCCTATCTGTTTTAATATATGATTCAGCAAAGCTTCGCATCCTTCCAAAATGTCATTATAAGTTTTATCAAAGTCTCCTGTATACCATGGATCTGCAATATCTCTGGGATTGGCTCCAAAATCCAGAAGTCGTCTTACCTTACCTTTAGGATCACCCCCCAGAATCCGCATCATATTGGTAATATTCCGTTGTTCCATACCAATAAAGTAATCATATTTATCATAATCATTTTTGCTCAGCTGTACTGCATACTTCCCTTCCGAAGAAATCCCTGCTTCTTTCAGCCTTTTTCTAGTTCCAGGATGTACCGGATTCCCTATTTCTTCCGAACTGGTCGCAGCCGAAGCCACATAAAACTGTTGGGATAAATGTCTTTTTTCAATCAAATCCTTCAGAACAAACTCTGCCATAGGTGATCTGCATATATTTCCATGGCAGACCATTAAAATACCAATCGTTTTATTTTGAAACTCCATTTCAGTCAGCTCTCTCCTTTACTTCTTGATTTTCTTATTTTTCTTATTCTGCCTGACTATCTTTTTCGTTCCTCTTTACTTTATTTTCCCTCAAAATAACAAAAAAGCGCAAACCCATTTCTGGATCTACGCAAAAAATCTATCTTATGCAAATGAATCTTGCATATACCCTCAAAACCACACATTGTCTTATATCTTTCATCCGTTCTTCCTCTTACCTAAACCAACCTGGTTAAGCCCTCGACCTATTAGTGACAGTCAGCTGCACATGTTACCATGCTTCCACCTCTGCCCTATCTACCTCGTCGTCTTCAAGGGGTCTTACTCTTGCGATGGGATATCTCATCTTGAGGGGGGCTTCACGCTTAGATGCCTTCAGCGTTT
>CAJMPJ010000050.1 GCA_905215155.1 uncultured bacterium
CAAGGAACTCTGTCATGGAAGGAAGACTTCTGCCGCTGGATATGCTTTGAATATAACTTCTGCTGTGACCCAGTTCAATACTCATCTTATGTTCCGCGACTCCCTTTTTAATCCTTAATTCGGTGATCCGTTTATTGATATAATCATGCTCCATAATTTTTCACCTCTCCAATTTATTGTATGATAATCAAAATAAGAAAATACACGATTAAAATATGAAAAATAAATATATTGCATAAAATAAATAGGAATAGTATAATGAATGGCGTTTCATATGTTGTAATTGCTGTGTGGAGAAAAAATATCAGGATCTATCATAGATTTTATACCAATTGGTAAATGTTTGAGTCATAATCTATCATCTTTATACAGTTAATTACAGGGGGACTGCTGTTAATAAACGATAAATTTATAAAGTTTTTACACAAAAAAAGAATATTTTACCTTACCAAAGTATTATATTATTGATAATTGATGTCGAAACAAGTAGCGTAAGGTCGAAAATCCGAAACACAGGAGAGAAAAGTATGGAGAGAAAAATAGGAATAAGAAGTATTGGGATTAAGATGCTGCTTGGGATTTTACCAGTAGTGGCATTGGCATTGGCTTTATTGACAAGGATCAGTGAATCCACAAGCCGAAGCCTGATTGAACAGCAAAGCAATTCCACCATGCAGTCAGAATTGAAAGCAAATGTCAACAGTATTAATGATTCTCTGAATGTGGTAAAAACAACGGCAATGGATATTGCACATATGGTCGGAGCGTCCTATCGGACAACCCAGATTGACACCTATGGAACAGCAATCACAAATATTATTGAGAAGAATGATCTGATCCTTGGCAGCGGTATCTGGTTTGAACCCAATGTTTATGACCCCCAGCAGAAGTATATGGGACCTTACTGGCACAAAGCTAATGGAAAGACTGAACTGACTTACGAGTACAACACGGCAGAGTATGACTATTTCAATCAGGAATATTATAAGCTCGCAGCAAGCTCAACGAAGGATGCAATTATTACAGATCCTTATTTTGACCCTACTTTAAATACCACAATGGCTAGTTGTACAGCACCTGTTTACGATCCCAGCGGAAAATTTATCGGTGCGGTAACGGTGGATATGCAGTTAAGTGATATCAATGAACTCATTCAGTCCATTAAGGTCGGCAAGAATGGAACGGCTATGCTGACTTCGGCAAACGGTGCATACCTTTGCGGAACCGATCAGGAAAAAATCACAAATGGTGTGAATATTTCACAGGATGAGAATGGATCTCTGGCAGCAGCAGGCGCCCAAATGATATCCAGTGATAAAGGAACCGTTACATACGATGAGGGAAATGAGACCTATAACCTATATTACGATAAAGTTCCTGAAATCGGCTGGATTATTATGATTAAAATGCCGCAGTCCGAACTGGAGGAGCCGATCGTTGCACTTAACAATAAGCTGATACAGGTAAGTGTGATAGCTCTCGTCTGCTGTATCGCAGCTGTTTTACTCCAGGTGGGAACCATTGCCTCCGGTTTAAAGAAAGTGAAAAAGTTTGCGGGTGCTTTGGCAGAAGGTGATTTCACCGTCCAGCCCCTTAAATCCAGAAGCAGAGATGAACTGGGCCAGATGAGCGGTTCCCTGAATAATATGTTTCACAGCAACAAAGCCGTAATTGAACAGATTTCGGAACAGGCAGGTGATATCACCGATGCCAGTGTCCGTTTGAATACGGTATCCGGGGATCTGCTTCAGCAGTTTAGTGAGATCAAAGTATATATGGGAGATGTGGATAAGGCCATGATGTCTTCCAGCGCGGCAACCGAAGAAGTCAATGCTTCCATGGCCGAGGTTAATTCCTCTGTAAGCGTTCTGGCAGAAGAGACCGGAAAGAGCAGCAAGATGGCCGGTGAGATTATGGAACGTGCCAGAGTCATTGAGAAAAACAGCCGTGAAGCGTATGAAAGTGCGTTTGAAATCTCCAAAGAGCGGGAACAGGATCTTATGATGGCTGTGGAGAATGCAAAGGTAGTGGAAAAAATCGGTGATATGGCCAGAGTCATTTCCAATACGGCTTCTCAGATCAACTTGTTGTCTTTAAATGCTTCTATTGAAGCGGTCAGAGCCGGAGAACAGGGCAGAGGCTTTGCCGTTGTTGCACGGGAGATTGGCCGTCTTGCAAAGGATACCTCCGAAATTGTCAAAGAAATCGAAGATACGATTACGGAGGTCCAGAGAGCGTTCGCTATGATGATGAACGGTTCAGAATCCATGCTGAAATTCTTAAAGGATACCGTTACTCCTGATTACAATAATTTTGTAGATGTAGGGCAGCAGTATGGCCGTGATGCCGTCTCCATTGAAGAAATTTCCAACGAGATTGCGGAAATGGCGAATAACATCAGCCAGGTAATGCAGGAAGTCCGTGATGCGATTCAGAATGTTTCTGAATCTGTCCAGACTACAGCAGGCAACAGCAATATGGTACTTACTACGGTAGAAAAAGCATACGAAGTTGTTACCGATATGTCAAAGATGTCTGAGAAGCAGGAACGCATTGCAGAAGAATTAAATACGGTGGTTTCCGGATTTAAATTAAAGTAAACGTTTTATTTGCCCCTGCCATACCAATATGGCGGGGCGTTTTAAAGCAATGCTCCATGAAATAGTCCTTGACATTTTTTGCTTCTCTGTATTACAATGGTAGAAAATGTTACTTTATAAGCAAATGCAACGAAGGTGTCAGTAGATACTTATTTTCTTACAGAGAGAAGGGGCCGCCGGCTGTAAGCCCTTTTAAGTTCAGATAAGTGCTCGAATTTCTCACCGAAGCAGCATGGCTGAAACCAGTGGAAGAATTAGTTCCTGGCGGGTAGGTCATGACGTTTGATACACGTTACGTATACCGAGTGCCTGTGTTCACACAGGAAGCAGGGTGGTACCGCGAATATAGTTCGTCCCTTTTTGGGGCGGGCTTTTTTTTGTCCTGGCCTTTCCGGTCATGGCAGCATTCAATTATGAAAAGAAGGAGAGCATGATGAAAGACCAATTGGAGAAAATCAAACAAGAAGCGTTAAAACAAATAGAAGCTTCGGACGCATTGGAAAAACTGAATGATATTAAGGTCGCTTATCTTGGGAAAAAGGGTGAGCTGACCAATGTTTTAAAGAGCATGAAAGACGTTGCTCCGGAAGACAGACCTAAGGTGGGACAGATGGTAAACGATGCCCGCGCACTGATTGAAGGAAAGTTAGAAGAAACCAGAATTGCTCTGCAAAAGAAAGCAAGAGAAGAACAGTTAAAGAAAGAGGTCATTGATGTGACCCTTCCTGCAAAACGCAGTAAATTAGGCCATACCCATCCCAATACCATTGCACTGGAAGAAGTGGAACGGATTTTCGTAGGAATGGGATATGAGGTCATGGAAGGACCGGAAGTGGAATACGATGCCTATAACTTTGAGAAGCTGAACATTCCAAAGAATCATCCCGCAAGAGATGAACAGGACACCTTTTACATCAGCGACAGCATTGTATTAAGAAGCCAGACGTCTCCGGTACAGGTACGTGCCATGGAAAAAGGAAATCTTCCGATCCGTATGCTGGCTCCCGGACGTGTGTTCCGGTCGGATGAGGTGGATGCGACCCATTCTCCTTCCTTCCATCAGATCGAGGGCCTTGTCATTGATAAAAACATAACATTTGCAGATTTAAAGGGAACCCTTGCAGAGTTTGCAAAAGAGTTGTTTGGACCGGAAACAAAAGTGAAGTTCCGTCCTCATCATTTCCCATTTACAGAACCAAGTGCAGAGGTCGATGTAACCTGCTTTAAATGCGGCGGCAAGGGCTGCCGGTTCTGCAAAGGCTCCGGTTGGATCGAGATTTTAGGATGCGGAATGGTTCATCCGAATGTGCTTAAAATGAGCGGCATTGACCCGGACGAATATTCCGGATTTGCGTTTGGTGTCGGTTTGGAGCGGATCGCTTTGCTGAAATATGAAATTGATGATATGAGATTGTTATACGAGAATGATATCAGATTTTTAAAGCAGTTCTAGGAACAGAAAGGGAGAGAAGTCAATGAATACACCATTATCATGGATTAAAGCATATGTCCCGGATCTTGATGTGGCACCTCAGGAGTACACGGATGCCATGACACTTACCGGAACAAAGGTCGAAGGATTTGAATGTCTGGATAAAAACCTGGAGAAGATCGTGGTCGGTCAGATCTTATCCATTGAGCGCCATCCCGATGCGGATAAGCTGATTGTCTGCCAGGTTCATGTAGGGGCGGAAACCGTTCAGATCGTAACAGGTGCTTCCAATGTAAAGGTTGGAGATAAAGTCCCTGTAGTTTTAGACGGCGGAAAAGTGGCAGGAGGCCATGACGGCGGTCCCCTTCCGGAACACGGCGTTAAGATCAAAAAAGGGAAATTAAGAGGAATTGAGTCCTGCGGTATGATGTGTTCCATCGAAGAACTTGGAAGCACCAATGAAATGTACCCGGATGCTCCTGAGAGCGGAATCTACATTTTACCCGAAGATTCTGAGCCTGGTGCAGACGCGGTGGAGCTCCTTGGATTCCGTGATACGGTTTTTGAATACGAGATCACATCAAATCGGGTGGATTGTTACAGCGTAATAGGAATCGCAAGAGAAGCTGCAGCCACGTTCCGTAAATCCTTTCAGCCTCCGGTAGTGACTGCCACCGGTAACAGCGAGAAGGTTGAGGATTATTTAAAAGTGACGGTAAAGGACAGCCGGCTTTGCCCTCGGTACTGTGCAAGAATGGTTAAGAACATCAAGCTTGCGCCTTCTCCGGTTTGGATGCAGAGACGGCTTGCGGCATGCGGAATCCGTCCCATCAATAATATTGTGGATATCACCAATTATGTGATGGAGGAATACGGACAGCCCATGCATGCGTTTGATTACGATCGGTTAGCTGGGCATGAGATTGTTGTGGCATGTGCAAAGGACGGGGATACTTTTCAGACATTGGATGGGCAGGAACGTAAATTAGACAGCACCATACTGATGATCAATGATGGAGAGAAAGCCGTAGGCATCGCCGGCATCATGGGCGGAGAAAACACCAAGATTACGGATGATGTAAAAACCATGGTATTTGAGTCCGCGTGCTTTGACGGAACCAATATCCGTCTTTCCTCCAAAAAGGTGGGATTGAGAACCGATGCGTCTGGAAAATTTGAAAAAGGTCTTGATCCGAACAATGCAGCGGAAGCCATCAACCGTGCCTGTCAGCTGATTGAAGAACTGGGAGCCGGAGAAGTCGTAGGCGGAATGATTGATATTTATCCGGAGAAGAGAGAGGGAAAAAGAATTCCTTTTGAACCGGAGAAGATGAACCGCTTATTAGGGACCCAGATTCCGGCAGAGACCATGCTGGAATATTATAAAAAGCTGGAGCTGGGATACGATGAGAAAACTTCTGAGATTCTCATCCCTACCTTCCGTCAGGATTTGGAATGTATGGCAGATTTGGCGGAGGAAGTGGCAAGGTTTTTTGGTTATGATAAGATCCCGGTCTCTCTGCCGAACGGAGAGGCGACCACTGGAAAGCTCTCCTATAAGCTTCGGGTAGAAGCCATTGCCAGAGAAGTTGCCGAGTTCTGCGGATTTTCCCAGGGAATGACCTATTCCTTTGAAAGCCCCAAGGTATTTGATAAACTTCTGATACCAAAGGACAGCCCCCTTCGCATGACCGTCGATGTGTTAAATCCGTTAGGAGAGGATTTCAGCATTATGAGAACGTCTCCTCTGCATGGAATGTTAAGCTCTCTTTCTACCAACTATAACCGCCGGAATAAAAATGTCCGTCTTTATGAGCTGGCAAACATCTATCTCCCCAAGGCACTACCGCTTACAGAACTGCCTGATGAAAGAATGCAGTTTACTCTTGGCTTTTACGGAGATGGTGATTTCTTTGATATGAAAGGGGTTGTGGAAGAATTATTTGATAAAACGGGAATGCATAAAAAGCCTCACTATCAACCGGCAGAGGAAAAGCCGTTTCTTCATCCCGGAAGGTGTGCGGATATCATTTATGATGGCGTAACCCTGGGATATCTTGGTGAGATTCATCCGGAGGTTGCAGATCATTACAAGATCGGTGACCGGGCTTATGTGGCAGTTATTGATATGCCATCCATGATTCCGTTTACAAGTTTTGACCGCAAATATGTGGGGATAGCAAAATATCCGGCCGTTACCAGAGATATCAGTATGGTAGTGCCGAAAGAAGTTTTAGTAGGCCGGATTGAAGAAGTGATTGAACAGCGGGGAGGAAAGATCCTGGAAAGCTACCAGCTCTTTGATATTTATGAAGGAGCCCAGATTTTGGCTGGATTTAAATCCGTTGCCTATACGATCACATTCCGCGCTGCGGATCATACACTGGAAGATCAGGAGGTTTCTGCAGTCATGAAAAAGATTCTCAATGGATTGCAGGGACTGGGGATCGAACTTCGTGCATAAATAAATTGATAAATAGTAAAAGATGCCAGATCGAACATCCGACGACTGGCATCTTTTTTTGTCCCAATTGCATGGATATAGATAATCCGGTCAATCCTTACGGTAGAAATGTGAATATGCAGGGAGGCAAAAGGATGTTAGAAGATTTTGATATAACAGAAGCAGCAGGAAGAATTAGATTTGATTCCTGGGGGCTGCCTGCCATAGAAGCAGAAGTGGTTCTGGAAAATGGTGCACGCGGAAGAGCAATGGTCCCGGTGACTGGAAATCAGAGTGTCGAAACCGAAGAAAATCTCATCAGAGAATACCTTTCCGAAGTTATTTTATTTGAACATGCATTGGAGCAGCCGGTAATTGATGGAATGCTTTTCAAAGAATATGAAAACAGAGTGGGAAAAGGGATAAAAAGTCCTGGAGTTCTGGCTCTGTCCATGGCTGTTGCAAGAGCAGCAGGAGCGGGGCTGGGCCTGCCGTTATACCGCTACCTTGGAGGAACTACAAAACCTGTTATGCCGGTACCTATGATGAGCATGATATGCGGGGGAGATGCAGAGAAAGACATTGATTTTCAGGATATCATGGTCGTTCCCCAAAATACCGGTTCCTATGGGGAAGGACTCCGAATGGGGGCGGAAATTTATCATACCTTAAAAAAACTGCTGTTAGATCATGGCTTTGACATATCCACAGGCAGGGGCGGAGGCTTTGCGGCAGAGATGAAACACGGCGAAGAAGCACTTCATTACCTTTTGGATGCCATAGAGCTTGCCGGATATGCTCCGGGAGCGGACGCAGGAATCGGCATCTGGACAGATGGATTTCCAATTGTTTCGATTGTCAGAGGCTTGTGGAAAAACGATACTGAAGGGAGAAACCAGCTCACGGGGATGCATGGACACCGGGTTTTGAACGGCTATGACCGAATGGACGAAGGAAATGCCGATGTAATTGAGATGAAACAGGCCGGGACGGTATCGGCGGTGCTTACCAGGGTGCAGGAGTCACGAGTGGCCGGTCATAAAATTATAATAGCCAGTGATTTCATTGACACGGAAGAATCCTTTGCCTCAGATTTGGCAGCAGCGGTTCATGCAGATTATGTGAAATGCGGTGCACCGGCCAGAGGGGAGTGCACGTCAAAATACAATGAACTTTTGAGAATTGAGGAATTTTATTATAATAGAACACCTTCCATAGGGTAAACGGTGACGGCTAAAAAACAAAAGTGGCTTGTATTTACTGAAAAATTATGGTATGATATCTTTTGTTTGACTATAGGAGGTGGAAACATGATCAAGATTATATTATCAATCATTTTTGTTATCATATGCATCGCTTTATCCGCGATTATCCTGCTGCAGGAAGGAAAGAGTCAGGGCCTTGGAGCCATCGGCGGTATGGCAGATACTTACTGGGGCAAGAACAAGGGTCGTTCCATGGAAGGAAATCTTGAAAAATTTACAAAGTACGGAGCAGTCCTTTTTTTCGTTTTATCATTGGTACTGAATATACTGTAAAGATTAAACACTCTTGTGGCATGATAACAAGGGTGTTTTTTTCACATTATGGGATAAAGTAATGATAGCAGAAAAAATGACAAAAAGACTTAGAAAAAATATAGAATGTAAAGAGAGGTATCCAATGACAGGAGAACAATTATTAGAGCGGAAGGCCATGCTTTTAAAGCTGATTGAAGACCCTGCCTATGTGCCGATGAAATTAAAGGAGATCGCCATACTCCTTGACGTTCCAAAGGAGCAGAGAGAAGAGTTAAAAGAAGTGCTTGATGCTCTGCTTTCCGAAGGAAAGATCGGCATATCACAAAAGGGCAAATATGGAAAACCGGAGCTTGGGTCTGTGGCAGGTATTTTTTGCGGGCATCCCAAAGGCTTTGGATTTGTTTCGGTAGAAGGAATGGATCAGGATGTATTTATTCCGGAGGAAAAAACAGGAGGCGCTCTTCACGGAGACACGGTGCTTATATCTGCAGAATCAAAACCTGGCAACGGGAAAAGAGCCGAAGGCCATGTGGTCAAGGTATTGGTACACGCCAATGAAGAGATCATCGGCTTCTACCAAAAAAATAAGAATTTCGGATTTGTGATCCCGGATAACCAGAAGCTTTCAAAGGACGTGTTTGTGCCTCAGGGAAAAGATATGGGGGCAGTCAACGGCCATAAAGTTGTGGTGAGAGTCACCGATTTCGGCGGACCGGGACGTAAGCCGGAGGGCATTATTACGGAAATATTAGGACATGTCAATGACCCCGGAACAGATATTTTATCCATTGTCCGTGCCTATGGACTGGCGGAAGAATTTCCGGACAGCGTCATGAAGCAGGTGGCTGCAGTTCCTGACCATGTGGATGGAAAGGACATGCAGGGACGGCTGGATCTGCGTGATTTACAGACGGTTACCATTGACGGGGAAGATGCCAAGGATCTTGATGATGCCATTACCATAACAAAGAAAGGCAGCGTCTATACATTGGGAGTCCATATTGCCGATGTGACCAATTACGTGACGGAATACAGTCCCCTTGATGAAGAGGCGTTAAAGCGGGGGACCAGTGTGTACCTTGTAGACCGGGTCATTCCCATGCTGCCTCATAAACTGTCAAATGGAATCTGCTCCTTAAACCAGGGAGAAGACCGTCTGGCACTCAGCTGCATCATGGATATTGATGAAACAGGAGATGTCATTGGTCACAGAATCGCAGAAACTGTGATCAATGTGGACCGCAGAATGACCTACACCGCAGTGAATGCAATTGTAACGGACCGGGATGAAGCGGTAATGAAAGAATATGAAGCATTTGTTCCTATGTTTTTACAGATGAAAGAGCTGGCGGATATTCTTCGGGAGAAAAGGAAGAAAAGAGGGTCCATTGACTTTGATTTCCCGGAGACAAAAGTCATTCTCGATGAACGGGGAAAACCACTGGAAATCAGACCTTATGACCGTAATGCCGCAACAAAGATCATTGAAGATTTTATGCTGATGGCCAATGAGACCGTGGCGGAAGACTACTTCTGGCAGGAAATTCCGTTCCTGTACCGGACCCATGACAACCCGGACCCGGAAAAGATGAAAAGCCTGGCGACCCTGATCAATAACTTTGGTTATTCCATCCGGTTACACAACGGGGATGTGTATCCCAAAGAGGTCCAAAAGCTGCTTGCCAATGCGGAGGATACGCCGGAAGAGGCTTTGATCAGCCGATTGGCTCTCCGGTCCATGAAGCAGGCAAAATATACCGTGACAAATACCGGACATTTCGGACTGGCTGCCAAGTATTATACGCATTTTACGTCTCCCATCCGAAGATATCCGGATCTGCAGATCCACCGGATCATCAAAGAGAATTTAAGAGCCGGCTTAAGCGATAAGAGGATCAGCCACTATGATAAGATTTTAGGTCAGGTGTCCGTTCAGTGTTCTGCGATGGAGAGAAGAGCGGATGAGGCGGAAAGAGAAACGATTAAGCTTAAAAAATGCGAATATATGTCGAAATATATTGGAGAAGCCTTTGATGGAGTGATCTCCGGTGTGACAAACTGGGGACTTTATGTGGAACTTCCCAATACGGTGGAAGGTCTGATCCATATCAATCAGCTTCAGGACGATTATTATATTTTTGATGAAGAGCACTATGAGCTGGTGGGAGAGATGACAAGAAAGACTTATAAGCTGGGACAGCCTATCCGGGTCATTGTTGAGAATACGGATAAGCTTTTGCGTACCATCGACTTTGTTCCGGCAAAGGATTTTGAGTAACGATCAGATTCAACCAGTAAAATTCTTTGGATGGAAAAATGGGATTTGATCTTGGGTTCTACAGGATTAAGTCCCTCATTCTTTTATCCCTGTTTTTTTCTTCCATTAAAATTAACTCCAGAAGGAGGTTTTCTATGGCAATTGTCGTAAAAAAGTTAGTAAAAAATGCATATTTCTTATATAAGATGGAATTGGTTGCCGGAAGGAATGGAATGAATAACCTGGTGCAATGGGTCCATATCATTGAAGATGATGCGGTCAGCCCCTTTCTCCATGGTTACGAACTGGTATTTACAGCCGGAATTTTAAACAAATCCGAGCACTGGCTTTTGGATTTTGCAAAAAAGCTGAATGCCTCCGGGGTCAGTGCGTTTGTTGTAAATCTGGGACCTCATACAAAAGAAATTCCAAAAGAAGTAGCAGATTACTGCGATGAAGTCAATATGCCGTTGTTTACCATACCCTGGGAGACGCGGATGGTGGATATGACCAGAGATTTCTGCCGCCGGATTATGGTAAATGACAACGTGGAAAACAGTATGGCAACCACCATTAAGAATATCATATTTAACGTTGGTGATCTGGAATCTCAGATTTTGCAGATGGAGCGTAACGGCTATAAAAGAAGTGACACATTTTGCTTTATCAGCCTGATGACCGGTCGGAATGGAAGTCCGGATTCTGAAGAATATATGGATAAGTTTACCGTATATGCAGAAAAAACTGCCAGAAAAATCCATGAATTGTTTATTTCTTTCACGTATAAAGAGAATATGGTATTTGTACTGGTGGATTATACCGATGAGGAAATAGAAAGTTTTGTAAAGGACTTTTTAGAGTATGTGAAAAAAGAAAAATACGAAACCCTGATCCATCTGGGGATCAGCTCCAACCAGCCGGGGATCTATAATCAGGAACAGAACTTCCAACGATCCATAGCCGCCATGGAAATGGCGGAAAAGCGAAAGGAAATGGCCCTTTTTTATGACCATTTAGGTGTTTATAAAATCTTATATTCGGTAAAAGAAAAATCAGTATTAAGGAGTTTTTACGATGATACCATTGGGGGATTGGAGCATTATGACAGAGAAAATAAAACGGATCTGGTTTCTCTGTTAAAAACCTATCTGGAAAATAACGGAAGTCTTCAGCTGGTATCGGAAAAAATGTATATCCACCGGAATACAGTGACGAATCAATTAAAGAAAATCGAAATGATTACCGGTTTAAATCCCATGGAACTGGAAGACAAGGTGAAGTTATATTTAGGCTTTTATATCCAGGACATTATTTGATCTCAAGGCAGAATGCCTGTGCAACTGCACAAATATCTTTGTTCACTTGTTGGTTGCCATCCCGGTTTGACTGTGCTTATAATACTACCATATCAAAAACAGAAGAAAATATATCGTAACATAACGAATGCAGCGACGATGCTACTATAGCCATCGGTCCGCTGCTTTTTTTGTAGGAGGAAAAGAACATGAAGGGTGAAGAGATTAAAAGCACATTATTGGAATACAACTTACAATCCTGGAGCAGGCAGAAAAACATTAATCCCATTCCGGTAGAGAAGGGAGAAGGGATTTACTTTTGGGATTACGAAGGAAACCGGTACAGTGATATGTCCTCCCAGCTTGTCAATATGAATCTTGGTTTTGGAAATCAGGCCATCAACCAGGCCATTAAGGATCAGGTAGACCGGTTTTGTTTCGTGGGACCGTCCTATGGGGCAGAGTCAAGAGCCCTTCTGGCAAAAAAAATCATTGATTTAATGCCCGATACCATGGGAAAAGTATTCTTTACTAACGCAGGAGCAGAATCCAATGAAAACGCCGTAAAAATTGCCAGAATGTTTACCGGTAAGAATAAAATCTTTAGCCGCTACAGGAGTTATCACGGTTCCTCCTTTGGAGCCGGCAACTTAACAGGAGAGCCGAGAAGATATGCTCTGGAGCCGGGAGTTCCTGGTTTTGTAAAGTTTTTTGACCCTTATGTTTACAGAGAAGCCGTTGAATTTGAGTCGGAGGAGGCGGCCTCCAAGTATTACCTGGCCAAATTGGAAGAACAGATTCAGTATGAAGGGCCAAACAGCATTGCCGCCATTGTAATGGAAACGATTACAGGGTCCAACGGGATCCTCATCCCGCCAAAAGGATATATGCCTGGGGTTCGGGCACTTTGCGATAAATATGGAATTTTGATGATATGCGATGAAGTGATGACCGGCTGGTGCCGAACCGGAAAAATGTTTGCCTTTGAACATTTTGATATCAAACCGGACATTGTAACGTTTGCCAAAGGTGTTACCTGCGGCTATGTTCCCCTTGGCGGAGTGGTGGTGAGCAAAGAGATTGCCGCATATTTCGATGATCACTTATTATCCTGCGGACTTACATACAGCGGCCACCCCTTATCCTGTGCAGCAGGAGTTGCCTGTGTCAATTATTATGAAGAAGCGGATATCTTAGGCAATGTAAATGAGGTCGGTCAGGTTTTGGGCGAAAAGCTGGAAGAAATGAAAATGAATCACCCATGTGTCGGTGATGTACGCTATATTGGCTTATTTTCAGCCATTGAACTTGTGAAAAGCAAAGAGACAAAGGAGGCTTTGGTGCCATACGGCAAGGATCCGGAAGGGATTATGGGGAAAATAACCGGACTTTTAAAACAACGGAAGTTCATGACTTATACCCATGAGAACATGATTTTAATTGCACCGCCACTGATCATTACAAAGGAGCAGCTGGAAGAAGAGCTGGAGAAGGTAGAAGAAGTGCTTACAATTGTTGACCGAGAGTTTTTATAATGGAAGGAAGGTGAGGGGAACTATGGCAGCTCAATTTACGTTACCGGGACGGACTATTTTTGGAGAAAAAGCATTAGAAAGCAGTGAAAATGCAATCAAGGGATTAGGAAAAAAGGCGTTTATCGTAACCGGAAAAATCGTGACAAAAATAGGGACCGTGTCTTTGCTTACCTGTTATCTTGACCGGTGGAATATCAGTTATAAGGTGTTTAACGACATAACAGGGGAACCGACCGATGAAATGATTCTTGCCGGAGTAAAGGCGTATCAAGAATCCGGATGTGATTTTTTGATTGGAATCGGCGGCGGAAGTCCCCTGGATAGTGCCAAAGCAATCGGTGCAATGGCAACGTTAAATGGAACCCTTGGAGATTATATGGGAGTGGAGCTAAAAGGAAATTTCCCGCCGCTGGTGCTGATACCCACCACTGCCGGGACCGGCTCAGAAACAACCAGGTTTATGGTGATAACGGATACCAAAAAAGGGGTGAAGATGCTGTTAAAAGGCGATGATTTACTTCCTGAGATCGCCATCATTGATCCGGAGTTTACGGTGACAGCGCCAAAAAGCATTACGGCAGCAACCGGGATGGATGCATTAACTCACGCGGTGGAATCTTATATCTCCAAAAAGGCAAATGTCCTGACCGATGTTTATGCTTTATCTGCAATTAAGCGTATCTTTCGGTATCTGCCTCTTGCTTATGAAGATGGAACTCATAAAAAAGCAAGAGAGGAGATGTCCATTGCCGCATTTGAAGCAGGTGTCTGTATCAATAATGCCTCAGTTACCCTTGTCCATGGAATGAGCCGGCCAATCGGAGCCTTATTTCATATCCCTCATGGCATCTCAAATGCCATGCTGATCACGGAATGTCTGTCTTATGTGGCGGATGGCTGTTACGGCAGATTTGCCGACATGGCAAGAGCCATCGGCGCAGCCACGGAAGAAACGGAGGAAAAAGAAGCGTGTGAAGCCTTTTTTAAAGCATTAAAAAAGCTTTGCATCCAATGTGAGATCCCCACCCTGAAAGATTATGGGATACAAAAAGAAGAATTTGAAACGGTTTCAGAGAAGATGGCAGAGGATGCCATGGCCAGCGGAAGTCCTTCCAATACAAGAAAAGAGATTTCCAAAGAAGATTTATTGAAAATTTACAGTAGATTGTTTTAAATCATGAAACTTCCTACCAACAGAAAGATACTTACAAGGGCGTAAGGCGAAAGCTTTACGCCCTTGTTTGCAGAAGGAGGACATTAATGGTGAACGTAGAGATCATAGACGAAGAATTTAAAGAAAGAGATGCATCACTCCCAAGAGAAACTGAAATAAAAATTGAAAATTTAAGTGTCAAATTCCCTGACAAAAACGGCGGTGAACCCATTGTGGCATTGTCCAATGTAAATTTGGAGATTAAGCAGGGAGAATTTATTTCTCTTCTTGGACCTTCCGGATGCGGAAAAACGACCTTGCTCCGAACCATTGCCGATTTACAGGAAAAGACATCAGGAACCATTTCCGTTCGTGGCTTATCACCAAGAGAGATCCGCCTGCAAAAAAAATACGGAATCGTGTTCCAGTCACCGGTGCTTTATGAATGGAGAACGGTAAGAAGGAATGTTTGTATGCCCATGGAGCTTCTCGGTATGCAGAAGAAGGACCGGACGGCGAGAGTTACAAAAATGCTGGAGCTGGTAGGGCTAATGGAGTTCGGAGAAAAATACCCTCATGAGCTGAGCGGAGGGATGCAGCAGAGAGTAAATATTGCGAGAGCTTTGGCCATCCGTCCGGAGATTCTTTTGATGGATGAGCCGTTTTCCGCTTTGGATGAATTTACAAAAGAAAAGCTTCATGAGGACCTTTTACGCATTTGGCAGAAAACCAATAAAACCATCCTTTTTGTTACCCATAACATTCAGGAAGCCGTGTATCTGTCAGACCGGGTGGTAGTGCTTTCCCCTCATCCGGGCCGTGTATCCGCCGTGGTGGACATTGATCTTCCAAGACCAAGACCCATTGAGATGAAGGAGACCCAGGAATTTAACGCTTTGGTATCCAAGGTAAGAAACAGCTTTGAGGGGGTATGAGTATGATTTCAGTCAAAAAAATACTATCTTCCAAGTACATGGTAACCATTGTGTGGGTGATCGGCCTTATAATCCTTTGGGAGACAGGGGCCACCATAATAGAAGGAACGAAACGCTCACCGGAGAATGTGCTGCCTCACCTGTATCAGATTTTGGGATCTGTATTTGAAACCAATAAGGTAAACGGGACCCAGACCGCATTTGAAATGGTACTTGGCAATGCGGGTATTACCTTTCTCCGGGCAGGAATCGGCTTTGTCATTGGAGCGGGAGTCGGATTTTTACTGGCACTTTTCATGAACTTGTTTTTACCGGTTGAAAAGATCCTGTTTCCTTATCTGATGATGATACAGATGATTCCTATCCTTGGTATGGCGCCCATCGTTCTTGCCATTACAAAAGACATTAACAAAAGCCGGATCATCATAGCTGCAATCCTGACCTTTTATCCGGTCGCCACTAACACGCTGGCCGGTTTTAAATCCGTTTCCAAGGAAAAGCATGAGCTGATGTATTCCCTGGCGGCCAGTAAATACCAGGTATACCAAAAGTTATTGATTCCGTCTGCTCTGCCGTATTTTTTTACTGGTTTAAAAATATCGGCACCCATGGCGATCACAGCGGCGATTCTTGTTGATACCTTGCAGGGAGGAGCCGGACTTGGGACCGCGCTTTCCCAATCCTTAAAGCATGCCACTACCATTTATATTTTTTGGCAGATTGTATTTTTAAGCGCAATCGTTGGAATTTTAAGCTTTTATTTTATGGTCTTATTGGAACGGACCATATCCCCGTATAAGAAAAGGAAAAAATAGTAGAAGGAGAGGACATGAAGAAAAAAAGATATTTCAGATGGGATAAACAGTCTGCCGCCACAGTCCTTTATCCGGTGCTGTTTGGCATCCTTTTGCTGGTACTATGGCAGACACAGCTTTTGCATAAGATGCTGGGAGCGGATACATTTGCACTTCCTCTTCCCGGACGGATTCTCAGGATCATTTTAGATAACGGGCCTGCGATTCTAAAAAATGTAAAGGCAACCGTACTGGTGGCAACCGGAGGACTGCTCTGCGGTTCTGTATTCGGATACCTTTTGGGCATCGTTGCAACCGTCTTTCCCAAATGGGGTGCCGGAGGTTTAAGCATTGCATCTGCTGTCAGTGCGGTTCCAATCATAGCCATTGCCCCTATTTTAAATAACCTGACAAAGGATTTCAGTGATGATGCCAATGTAAGAAGTATGCTGGCTAAGACCCTTGTGGTTACAATAACCTGTACGGTATCCATGAGCATCAATGCTTACAGAGGGTTAAATGAATTAAAGCCGTTTTCCCTGGATTTGATGAACAGTTATGCGGCAGGCAAGAAAACGGTCTTTTTAAAACTGAGGATTCCCAACAGCGTACCCTATATATTTGTTGCTTTAAGAGTCAGTGTACCTGCAAGCATCATCAGTGCCCTGGTCAGTGAGTATTTTGCCGAGTTTATCATAGGAGTGGGAAGGCAGATCCGGGAAAATATAGTGCTTGCCCAGTATGCAACTGCCTGGGCGTACATTGTAGTCGCCTGTGCAATCGGAATCATCATGTATGGATTTTTACTTCTGGCAGAAGGCATCCTGCTGAAGGGAAGAAAATAGACAACAACTTTTATTTGAGGAGGAAACATTTATGAAAAGACGAACAGGAAAAGTAACCGCAGCAGCATTGACCCTTGCACTTACCACCGCCGCATTATCGGGGTGTTCGGGTGCACCGGAGAGAGAGACAACTCAGGCAGCGGCAGTTGAGAGTACGACAGGCAAAGAAAACGGCACCACACAGGCAGAGAATACAGGAAAATATTATTCTGCCGATGCCACACCGGAAGAGATCGTTGTGGATGCCGCCAGCAAAGGTAAGGTAGGCAACTGGGGGCTTGGCAATGAGTATGAGGTTCAGGCTCTTTTGACCAAATACGGTCAGAGCACCGATTTTTTAAGTCAGGCATTTGACATGGATGGCTTTGATGATGACTCCATTCTTCTGGCTTCTGCCATGACCTATAACGAGCTTGGCTTGATAAAGAACAGTTACAAAGGCGGTTATTCCTATGGAGATTCTGTAAAGTACATTGATATGAATGACGAAGGCGTAGCAATGCTTGAGGATAATATCTTTACCACAAAGGAATTTGCAGAGGCAAATCCAAACACAGTCAAAGCATTTGTACGGGCATCCATGAAAGGCTGGGAATATGCCTGTGCAAATCCTGAGGAAGCCGCTGAGATCGTATTCAATGCAGGTTCTTCCGTATCCAGTGAGCATCAGGCTTATATGGCAGAAGAGGTAAAGAAATTGGTGGAAACAGATACAAAGGGCAATCAAGTCGCAGACCTTGGAAAACTGGATGATGAAGCACTGCAGCAGACCCTTGATCTGGCCAAAAAATACATCAAATTAGATGACAGCGCCGCAGCAGAAAAATTACAGACATTAACCCTGGATGATTTCCGGGATGCATCTTACTGGACCGATGCAATGAGTGATGTACCACTGGGGGCACCGGAAAAAACAGATGTATCCATTCAGTTAAAATGGCTGCCTCAGGCCCAGTTCATGGGATATTATGTGGCAGAGGCAAAAGGTTATTATAAGGATGCCGGTTTAAATGTAACCATTACACCAGGCGGCGGTGATATCGGAGAAACGACTGCCGTTAATTCCGGTCAGGTAGATTTTGGCGTGACCTGGGATGCAAACCTGATTGCGGCAAATGCCGGAGGCATGAATTTAATCGCAGTATCACAGGTTTACCAGAGATCAGGATTGGTGCTTGTATATAAGATAAACGAATAAAGTACCGTTTAAGAACGGGAAAGCCACCAGATGGATGCAGAAATCGCGGGTGCCGTCGGCACCCCAAGTCTGTTACGAGGAGGAAGGACCATGGATTTATTGATTAAGAATGGAACGATTGTTTCGGCAGAGGAAACATTTGTAGGCGATATTGGAGTAAAAGACGGGAAAATCTTATGCATTGGAAGGGATTTATCGGTTGAGGCAAAAAAGGTAGTAGATGCCTCCGGAAAGCTGGTTTTACCTGGAGCAATTGACGTACATACCCATTTGGCAATGCCTTTTGGCGGTACGGTTTCCGCAGACGGCTATTTATCTGGAACAAGAGCAGGGGCGTGCGGCGGTGTGACCACAGTATTTGATTATCCCATTCAAAGAAAGGGAAAGGGAATCATAGAAACCGTTCAGGAACGGAAGGAAATGTGTGACCCGGAAGCCTGCATCGATTATGCATTTCACTGCTGTATCACGGATTTGAATGAAGGTGCCATTTTAGATGAATTTAAAGCGGCTGTGGATTATGGCATCACCAGCTTTAAATGCTTCCTGGTCTACAAAAAAGAAGGTATGATGGTGGATGACGGAACCCTGGTCCGAATACTGAAAAAAGCAAAGGAAGCAGGAGCCATCACAAATATCCATGCGGAAAATCCGGATGTCATTGATTTAAATATCGAGCAGTTTAAGGCAGAAGGAAAAACCTCCGCCTGGTACCACTACTTGAGCAGACCGGAATATGTGGAAGCGGAGGCTGACAAACGGGCGGTGCATTGGGCAAAATCCGTAAACGCACCTCTCTACATCGTGCATATGGCGGATAAGGAAGGGCTGGAAGCAGCGGTCGCCGCAAAGAGAGACGGCTATCCGGTTTATATTGAAACCTGCCCGCAGTATTTGGAATTTACCTGTGATGTGTACAAAAGAGAGGACGGCAGAAACTTTGTATGTTCCCCTCCGATGAAGGATCAGGAGAGCCAGGATGCACTCTGGAAGGCAATTGCGGACGGAAGCATTGATACGGTGGCAACGGATCACTGCCCGTTCCAGAGCTATGAAAAGGATTGGGGAAAGGATGATTTTACAAAAATCCCTAACGGCTGTGCAGGAATCGAGAATCTGTATCCTTATATGTTATCCAAAGCCAATGAAGGAAAAATAAGCTTCAATCGTGCGGTGGAGCTTTGCGCCACGAATCCGGCGAAAATCTTTGGCTGCAGCCAGAAGGGGTCCTTAACGGTTGGAAAAGATGCGGATATCGTGATCTATGACAGAGATAAAGAGGTGACCATTTCCGTGGACAACATGCATTCCGATTATGACCACACCATATGGGAGGGTATTCAAGTGCATGGGTATCCGGTTCAGACTTATGTGAGAGGGGCACTGGTATATGATCATGGGGAATTTGTAGGAACTCCGGGGTATGGGACCTTTGTAAAGCGGGAACCTCAAAAATATGGTTTGGAGTGATAGAATGAATAATTTATTATACAAGGAAACTTCTCTTTTAGAGGAAGCCGGCGGGTGCCTTTTGTGCAATGACGCCCCCTGTGCCAAGGCATGTCCTAATGGGCTGGAAACAGACAAAATCATACGGTGCTTCCGTTTTGAGAACAAGTCCGGTGCCGTAAACCGCCTGCCCAAAGAACTGCCCTGTCAAAGCTGTGAGGATAAGCCTTGTCTGTCGGTCTGTTTAAAGGGAAGGATTAATACACCGGTACCGATCCCGGATATGTTTGAAAAACTTTCTTCTTATATAAAAGCGGAGAAGAAGAACGTGGATTTATCCATAGATTTCTGCGGGATTCCATGTGAAAATCCTTTCTTTCTATCCTCTTCCGTAGTGGGAAGCAATTACGAAATGGTAGCAAAGGCCTTTGACATGGGCTGGGCCGGTGTTGCCTTTAAGACCATTGGTGTGTTTGTCCCGGAGGAAGTCTCTCCCAGATTTGATGCTCTGAAAAAAGAAGCCCTTCCTTTTGTGGGATTTAAAAATATAGAACAGATATCAGATCATACGCTGGAGGAAAACCTTGCGTTTATCAGAGATTTAAAAAGAGATTATCCCACCAAAATATTCGTTGCTTCGATTATGGGCCAGACAGAGGAAGAGTGGACCTATCTTGCGCAGGTGGTAACGGAAGCTGGTGCGGATATCATCGAGTGTAATTTTTCCTGTCCTCATATGGCTGCCGATGGATTAGGCTCTGATGTAGGCCAGAATCCCGAGCTGGTTTCTGCTTATACAAAAGCAGTGAAAAAAGGGACTCATCTCCCGGTTCTGGCAAAAATGACACCCAATATCGGAAATATGGAAATACCGGCCCTTGCAGCAGTCCAGGCAGGTGCAGACGGCATTGCAGCCATCAATACCATAAAGAGTATTATGAATGTGGATTTGGACACCTTTGTCTCCGGTCCTGTTGTGAAAGGCAAAACCAGTGTGGGAGGCTATTCCGGGAAAGCAGTAAAACCCATTGCGCTTCGTTTTATCCACGCCATGAAAAGTCATCCGGAACTGGCGGGTGTTCCCATCAGCGGAATGGGCGGAATCGAAACCTGGAGAGATGCCTTTGAGTTTATGGCGCTTGGCTGTGAAAACATACAGGTTACGACCTCAGTCATGCAATACGGCTACCGGGTGATCGAGGATATGATCGAAGGAATGGAATATTATTTAAGCTCCCGCGGTTATCACAGCGTAAGGGAAATCGTAGGGAAAGCACTGGACCACACCATACCGGCGGATGAACTGGAACGGGATTCCATCTGTTATCCTAAATTTGACCGGAAAAAATGTGTGGGCTGCGGAAGATGCTATCTATCCTGCTACGACGGTGGGCATCAGGCGCTGAAACAGGCAGAAGATACAAAGAAACCGGTAATGGACGCTAAAAAATGCGTTGGCTGTCATCTTTGCGCATTGGTGTGTCCGGTAGACGCTATTTCCGCAGGCACCAGGGTAAAAAAGAACCTAATAGGAGGGAAATGACATGATACAGTGCAATTATGAAAGAATGGAAGACAAGATAAAAACCTTCAGCCAATTTGGGGATACAGGAAAAGGGGGAATTACAAGGTTCTCCTTATCAAAGGAAGCGTTAGCCGCAAGAAAGGAATTTGTAACGCGCATGGAGGCACTGGGGGCCACCGTCGTAACGGACGATATGGCAAATATCTATGCAACCATTGCCGGAACTGAAGATCTGCCTGCCATTGTCTCAGGTTCCCATATAGATTCTGTGCGGCAGGGGGGGAACTATGATGGGATTTTAGGTGTCTTGACCGCAATGGAAGTGGCGGAGACCATTGTAAAAGAAAAAATACCGCACAGGCATCCCATTACGGTCATGGTCTGGACCAATGAAGAAGGCGCCAGATTTGAACCCGCAATGATGTCTTCCGGCGTTATTTGCGGAAAGTTCGACAAGGAGGCTATGCTAAATTCAGAGGCAAAAGACATTCCCGGATATACGTTTGGAGAGGCTTTGGAGGAAAGCGGTTATAAGGGAAAGGAAGAAAACCGCCTGAACCCATTGAAAACAAAAGCACTGGTGGAGCTTCATATTGAACAGGGGCCGGTACTGGAGGCGGAAGGGATTGATATTGGAGTTGTAGAAGGTGTTTGCGGTATGATCAATTACGAATTTACCTTTAAAGGGCAGGCAGGTCATGCAGGAACGACCCCCATGAAATACCGCAAGGATGCACTCTATGCAGCGGTAAAGACCATTCAGTACCTTCACGATGAGTTAGACCAGCTGGACAGCAAGCTGGTTTATACCACAGGTAAAATCTCTGCCCATCCAAACATTCATACCATAATACCAGATGAAGTAAAAATCACCCTGGATGCCAGACATCAGGACCCTAAAGTGATCAAACAGGTACTTGAAGTGATTAAGCGGATTCCAGGTGTTGTGGAGCAATGCAAGGTCAGCTATGAGGAAGCATGGTCGCGCAAGACCGTAGGCTTTACAACCGAACTGGTTGATTATGTGGAAAAAAGTGCACAGGAATGCGGTTATTCCAACCGGAGGATCTACAGCGGTCCGGGCCATGATGCCCAGTTCGCCATTGATCTGGTTCCTGCGACCATGATATTTGTGCCAAGCGTAGGCGGACACAGCCATTGCGAAATTGAATATACGCCGGTGGAAAACTGTTTAAAAGGAGCCAACGTTCTTTTAAACACGATTCTGCATATCGACAAACATTAGTAAAAGATCCTCCCGCATCCATGTGGAAAAAAACATGGGGCCGGGAGGATCTTTTATTATGAAAGGATTTGTCCGTTAGACCTTTACTAAAAATGGACAATGTAGTATCATAAATGAAACGTAATGACGGAGGTTAATAGATTTGGGAGAGAAATTTAAGCTCATTGCCAACAACAAAAAGGCATATCATGAGTATTTTATTGATGAAAAATATGAGGCAGGCATAGAACTTGCGGGAACAGAAGTGAAATCCATCCGCATGGGAAAGTGCAATGTCAAAGAATCTTTTGTAAGGATTGAAAAAGGGGAGGTTTATGTTTATGGAATGAATATCAGCCCCTATGAAAAAGGAAATATCTTTAATAAAGATCCTTTACGCATCAGAAAGCTTTTGCTTCATCGGTCGGAGATTGGGAAGCTTGAGGCTAAGATCGCCCAGAAAGGATACACGCTGGTACCTCTTCAGGTATATTTTAAGGGAAGTCTGGTAAAGGTGGAGATTGGTCTAGCCAGAGGTAAAAAACTCTATGATAAGAGAGAGGACATTGCCAAGAAGGATCAGAAAAGAGAACTGGAACGGGAATTTAAGGTGCGTAATTTATAATTGCAGACAGACCGTAGTTTCAGCAACATAAAAACCGCAGAAATTTAGGGGAGGGGAAGCGGATGGCACTATATGATTATGTAGGGGCATTAAGAAGGGGACGAAAGCAGTATCAGGCATCTGTGGCAAAGGGAGAGTATCCGTATCTTCCGGTTCTTGATGATGTTTTGTCTTATACCGATATTGTTTCGGAAGTGAATCTGGGGATCATGGACATCCCTTTGGAAAAGATCGTAGGCACAAAGACCGAAGGGCGGACCAATGCCTTTGCCAATAATTTTATGCCCCTTTTATCTGAAAAATCAGAGTTTGGAGCGAAGTGGGCTTATCTTTATGATCATCAGATCCAGGAGGGCATTCATGACCCCATTGTGGTCTATGAATTCATGAACCAGTATTATGTTCAGGAGGGCAACAAACGTGTCAGCGTGTTAAAGTATGTAGACGCATTCAGCATTGCCGCTTCTGTCATACGTCTGATTCCAAGAAGGACCGATGATTTAAATAACCGGCTGTATTATGAATTCCTGGATTTTTACCAGGTATCCTATAACTGTGATATCTGGTTCAGCAAAGAGGGCAGCTATGACAGGCTTATAAAAGCCATGAACAAGAATCCCGGCGAACAATGGAACGAGGAAGAACGGCTGGTTTTTAAATCGGCATACGACCGTTTTTCCAAGGCGTTTCATGCATTTGGCGGTGATGACTATGACATGACCAGTTCGGATGCTTTCCTTATTTATGTGGAATTGTTTGGCTATCCCACCGTAAAGGACCGGGTCGAGAGACAGATGAAAAGGGATTTAGTGAAAATAAAGGATGAGCTTCTGCTTGCGTCCAGAGGAAATAAGATCGCTTTGCTGGAACAGCCGGAAGAGGTTGAGGATATGGCAGAGAGCGGTCCTATGAAGATCATCAACTGGCTCCTTCCGGTTCAGATCATTGATCCCCAGATGCTTAAAATTGCTTTTATCCATGCAAAGACTGCAGAAACCTCAAGCTGGACCTATGGGCATGAGCTGGGGAGAATGCATTTGGAGCAGGCTTTTGAAGGGACCATGAAAACCATGGCATTTTTCCACGCGGATTCCGACGAAGAGACGGCAGACGCACTGGAGGAGGCACTGGCGGCCGGCTGCAACATGATATTTACAACCGCCTCAACGATGATCAACCAATCGGTAAAGACCGCCATCGACCATCCGGAGGTGAAGATCTTTAACTGTTCTGTCAATATGTCTTATTCCTCTATCTGTACATATTACGGCAGAATGTATGAATCCAAATTTCTGATGGGGGCACTGGCTGCTTCCATGTCAAAGGATGATAAGCTGGGATATATTGCCAACTACCCCATTTACGGCACCATAGCCAACATCAATGCGTTTGCCTTAGGGGCCAAGATGATCAATCCCTATGCAAAGGTGCATTTAGAATGGTCCAGGGTCAAAGAACGGGACGCTCATGCAGAGCTTGAGAAGGAAGGGATCACCTTTATTTCCGGTGACGATATGATCACACCCAGTATGCCCACAAGAGAATACGGGCTTCATCAGAAGCTCCCCGATGGTACTCTTAAAAATCTGGCGACTCCCATCTGCCACTGGGGAAAGTTCTATGAAAGGCTGGTCAATATTACCTGTCATGGAGTCTCCGACAGAAAAGAGCTGAAAGGCAAGCAGGCGATAAATTACTGGTGGGGGATGTCCGCCGATGTAATTGATGTGATCTGTTCCAACAATCTGCCCCATGGGACCCAGCGTCTGCTTAACTTTTTAAAGAATTCCATTCGGGCAGGCAGTTTCCAGCCGTTTGTGGGAATCATTTATTCTCAGGATGGAAAGACCCGGTGTGAGGAAGATGAAAGTCTCACTCCAGAAGAAATTACCACAATGAACTGGCTGGCAGAGAATGTAGTTGGCAGGATACCGGACTTCGAGGAACTGACGGAGGAGGCCAGGTCCCTGGTCCGGCTCCAGGGCCAGACGATCTACGAGAATACGGATATGGAGGAACAGGTGCGTGAAGATTCTGGTATTGGCTGACCAAGAGTCAAAGTCGCTCTATGAATACTTTACACCGGAAAAAATAAAAGACATAGACTTGATTATTTCCTGTGGAGATTTAAGAGCAGAATATTTATCCTTTTTTGCAACCTTTTCCCGAGCTCCTGTGTTCTATGTCCATGGAAACCATGACTGCCAATATAAGGAATGTCCGCCGGAGGGCTGTATCTGCATTGAGGATAACATTGTGACATACAAAGGGATTCGGATTATGGGGCTGGGAGGTTCCATGGAATATATACCGGATGCTCCCAATCAATTTACGGAACGGAAGATGGAACAGAGAATCCGTCGTATGTGGTGGAAGATTAAAAAGAATAAGGGGTTTGATATTTTAGTCACTCACGCTCCGGCCTATCAGTTAAATGATCTGCCCGATCTTCCGCATAAGGGGTTTTCCTGTTTCCGGGATCTGCTGGATAAGTATAGCCCCCGGTATTTCCTGCATGGGCATGTTCATGCCAATTATGGGAGTTCTTTTAAGAGGATCGACCAATACGGAGATACAACCGTAGTCAATGGGTATGAATATTGGATAATTGAATACCCGGCATGTCTCTGATATAACTTTAGATTATAATACACATTCCTTTTATTTAATTGACAAATAGAAGTTCGGTTGCTATGATTAAAATCACTATATAAAAAGGCAGGGATAAGGATGGAAAGAATCGTATTATCATTGTTGGTTGATAACACCTCCGGCGTTTTAAGCCGTGTGGCAGGTCTGTTCAGCCGCCGCGGTTATAATATAGAAAGCCTGACGGTAGGTGTGACTGCGGATGAGAGATATTCGAGAATGACAGTAGTGTCCATCGGAGATCAGGAAATCTTAGACCAGATCGAAAATCAGCTTAGGAAATTGGAAGATGTAAGGGATATTAAAGAACTGAAACCAGGATGTTCCGTATTTAGAGAGCTTATTTTGGTCAAAGTGCGTGCCAACTCCGGGGAACGCCAGGCGGTAAGCGCCATTGCTGATATTTTCAGAGCCACCATTGTTGATGTAGGCAAAG
>CAJMPJ010000051.1 GCA_905215155.1 uncultured bacterium
CCCGTATCTCCCGTTGGGCCGGTTAGTCCTGCGGCTCCTGTCGGGCCGGTGGCTCCCGTATCTCCTGTCGGGCCGGTGGCTCCCGTATCTCCCGTCGGACCGGTTGGGCCGGTGGCTCCTGTTGGACCCACAGGTCCTGTGGCTCCCGCCGGACCTGTCGCACCTGTTGTTCCTGCGGGGCCGGTGGGACCGGTTGGGCCTGTTGCTCCCGTTGGACCGGTTCCACCGGCAGAATCCTGATCATCCTCAACAATGACCAGCGTCCCTTTTAAAGGAACTTGAGTTGCGAAAAATATCGGTGCATTACTGATATTAACAAGGGACAAGGTAACTGGAGCTGTAGTTACATCTACGATTCCAATTCCATATACCTCCCCAGTTTTAATCGGAGAATTTCCTTCCAGAAAATCTCCCTGTGAAGAAGACAGTGCAAAAGATGCACCATTTGTTGATTGAGAAGACTGTGTTGCAAGCCACCAATCAATTACGAATCTCCCCGCTTCCAGAAAAGTAATTACACCAGTTGCCGGGTTGTAAGATATACCACCAGCGGAATAGACAATGGTATCAAAAGGAACGTTGGCATTTGATGCAACACTTGTCGCTGTATTCAGTTCAATCTGAAGCGCACTATTAGGCATAGTTAATCCTCCCATTTAATTATATTTTGGGCATGTATCCATATAACAGATCATGCCTACTTATATTTTATGATCCGTACCGTGTTTTGGTAACTTGCAGGGCAATCAGACAATCCTGTTTCCTGGATTCTTTTATTGTATTTTTTCTATCCACAAATAATATGGCTGGACCTTTTTATTTTTAATGGATAAGTGAAACAAAAATCCGCTGCGGTTGATATTAAATAGACAGAAAACAAAGCAATGATAGATTAAGATTCCGATTCATCGAAAACAAAAAAAGAAACTGCATACCATCTAATTTCAATCAAATGATATGCAATCCCTTATTTGAAATCTTTATTCAAAAACAATAAAATATATGCTAATGGGAGCAAACTTATGAAAATGGGTTTTCAGTCTTATACATCATTCCCTTGGGCTGATTAAACCCGATATCTTCCACGCCTAGGTATTTAAAAACTTCAAAGATGGCCTTCCCATGGTGGCCAAACGCTACGGCTCCGTGGTGCGGGAAATTCTTTTCAATCAGCACATGGCGGTAGAATCTTCCCATTTCCGGGATTGCAAAAATACCAATTCCTCCAAAGGAGCGGGTGGCTACGGGAAGCACCTCTCCCTGGGCAACGTAAGCGCGGAGCAGATTGTCTGCAGTGCTCTGCAAACGGAAGAAAGTGATATCTCCAGGTGCAATATCTCCTTCCAAAGTTCCCTGGGTAACCTCTTCGGGAAGGGTTCTTGCCATGATCATCTGATACTTCATGGAACAGGCAGAAAGCTTTCTGGAACAGGTATTTCCACAGTGGAATCCCATAAAGGTATCCTGATGGGTATAATTATAATTCCCCTTGATATCTTCTTCAAAGATATCATCCGGAACCGTATTGTTGATATCAAGAAGGGTTACAGCATCAAGACTTACACAGGTACCGAT
Source organism: uncultured bacterium (assembly GCA_905215155.1). GTDB lineage: Bacteria > Bacillota > Clostridia > Lachnospirales > Lachnospiraceae > Lacrimispora > Lacrimispora sinapis. Next base: position 1,576 of record CAJMPJ010000051.1, read on the forward strand.
AAATTCGCTGAGTGCTCCATAGATATCCACTTCACAAGACACAGGAATCCCCATACCAGTCAGTCGGCTATTCACATAACAGGGAACAAAACCAAACTGGGTCTGGAATGCAGGCCAGCACTTTCCGGCGATTGCCACATATTTCCGGTATCCTTTGTGGGCCTCCACCCAGTCCAGAAGAGTCAGCTCATACTGCGCCAGTTTTGGAAGGATTTCCGGTTTCTGGTTTCCTGCCCCCAATTCACGCTCCATATCCTTTACCACATCAGGGATTCTTGGATCGTCTGCATGTTTGTTAAATGCTTCAAATAAATCAAGTTCTGAGTTCTCTTCGATTTCCACTCCCAGATTATAAAGCTGCTTGATGGGCGCATTGCATGCCAAAAAGTTTAAGGGGCGGGGACCAAAGCTGATGATTTTAAGACTTGAAAGTCCTACTAAAGTTCTGGCGATCGGAAGGAATTCTTCGATCATATCTGCACATTCTTCTGCCGTTCCCACCGGATATTCCGGTATGTATGCTTTTATATTTCTCAACTTTAAATTATAGCTGGCATTGAGCATTCCGCAGTAAGCATCTCCACGTCCCTGGACCAGATCCTTGCCGCTTTCTTCTGCCGCTGCAATAAACATCACTGGTCCGTCAAAATGCTTGGCTAAAAGAGTTTCTGATATCTCCGGGCCAAAGTTTCCAAGGTATACCACAAGGGCATTGCAGCCTGCATTTTTAACGTCTTCCAGCGCCTGGACCATATGAATTTCACTTTCTACGATACAAACCGGACATTCGTAAATATTTTCCGCATTGTATTTGGCTCCGTAAGCTTCTACCAAAGCCTTTCTTCTGTTTACGGATAAGGATTCCGGGAAACAATCCCTGCTGACCGCTACAATTCCTACTTTTAATTCTGGGATATTATACATATTATGACTCCTCCTGTTATAATACAGGCATTCCATCCTGGATCATGCCCGATACTGATAATTTTTTGAACGAATTATATAGAGAGATTTTCTCCTGTGATCCCTATATAAGCATCTTCTGAAAGTCCGCCTTCCTCATGACCGATCAGCCATTTGTTTTTTGCAAATAAGAGCCGGTCTTCTTTAGAACGCGTCTCACCAAGCGGTTCCAGGTCCGTATTGGTCCCTCTCGGAAGAACCACCACGCAGCGGAAACCGCCTTCCTCCACGTGGCATGGTGCATAATGCAGGGTGGTTGCATATACCTCAATCATGGTGCCTGCTGGAACAAGAAATGCCTCCATCAATCCGGAATCATAGGTGAATTCCGAAGTAATGTCCTGCTGCCTGCCGAGAATCAGGATGAGATCCGTTACCGCAATGTTGATTTCTGAATCCCGATGGTATTCCACGGCATTTAACTTTTTGTTATGTCCGTTGCAGTACCCTACCTGAATCGGCATCTGCCCATACAGCCTCTTTTCGATTTCCTTCGCAATGTCTAACCGCTCCAATTCCTTTACGGATGGAACATAGATTACATCATCAGGCAGCGGGGTACTGCCCATTTCCTTTAAAATCTCCCCTGTTTCATAACCTGCAACGACTTTTCCATATGTGCGAAACGCCTGGTCTGTCACCGGTTTGACTGCTAACCCCATAAACCTTATCTCTCCTTTTTTATTCTCCGAATACAGCCAGATAATCCTGTTTGAACTTTTCAATTCCCTGGTCTGTAAGAGGGTGCTTTGTCATCTGTTCCAATACTTTATAAGGAACAGTCGCAATATCAGCGCCAGCTTTTGCACAATCAATCACATGGATGGGATTTCTTACGCTGGCTGCAATGATCTCCGTCTCGATTCCATGAAGCTCAAAGATATCCATAATATCACTGATTAAATTGATTCCAGGCATGGAAATGTCGTCAAGACGGCCAAGGAACGGAGAAACGTAAGAAGCTCCTGCTCTTGCTGCAAGAAGGGCCTGGGCTGCGGAAAATACTAAAGTCACATTGGTCTTAATCCCTTCTGCATTCAGAACCTTTACTGCCTTTAAGCCTTCTATGGTCATTGGAATCTTTACCACCATGTTTGGGTGGATGGCTGCAATCTCCCGGCCTTCTGCTATCATTCCTTTCGCATCGGCGGTTGTCGCCTTCACCTCACCGCTGATGGGTCCGTCCACAATGGAAGCGATCTCTCCGATGACCTGAACAAAATCCCTGCCCTCTTTTGCAATCAGTGAGGGATTGGTAGTCACTCCGCAGATAATTCCCATTTCATCCGCCATTCTGATTTCTTCCACATTTGCCGTATCAATAAAAAAACGCATATCCTTTGCCTCCTGTTTATTTTATTCCATTACAAAGATGCCAGCTGCTTATAGCTGTCTTTTAGATCTTCATAAAGTTTTTTGTATAATGAGTGATACTTTTTATAAAGTTCTGCCTGTCCTCTGTCCGGTCCCGTGGATTTGTCTTTGGAGATCATTGCATCACAGGCCGCTTCCACGCTTTCATAGATTCCACAGCCTACGCCGGCTAAAATCGCCACTCCAAGAGCAGGACCCTCCGTCTGCTCCACGGTCTTTACTTCGCAGTCATACATATCCGCAAGCATCTGCCGCCAGACGGGACTTTTTCCGCCGCCTCCGCAGGCCATCATCTCTCCTACTTCAATTCCCATCTCTCTTAAAATATCGTTGCAGTCACTGAGGGAAAAGGAAACCCCTTCCATGACCGCACGCAGCATATGGGCCTTTGTATGGATGGCGGACAATCCGAAGAAAACGCCCCGGCAATCCGGGTCCAGATGAGGGGTACGTTCTCCCATAAGATAGGGCAGATACAGCAGTTTATCGCTTCCAGCCTTCACCAGAGCCACATCCCGGTTGATCAGATCATATACATCAATGCCCTGCTTTTCAGCCTCTTCGATGTAATCCTGGCAGAAATTATCCTTGAACCATTTCAAAGACAGACCTGCTCCCTGGGTAACCCCCATCACATGCCATGCACCCGGAACTGCACAGCAGCAGGTATGAACTCTTCCCCTGGGATCTATGGTGATCTGGCTGCTGTGGGCAAATACAACGCCTGAGGTTCCTATGGTGGTGAAAGCGGTCCCATCCCGGACCACCCCGGTCCCAACTGCTGCCGCTGCATTGTCACCGGCTCCGCCTACTACCTTTGTCCCTGCAGAAAGTCCTGTCTGAGCCGCAATTTCAGGCAGAAGTGTACCAGTCACTTCACAGGATTCATATACGGTTCCAAGAAGGTCGGGATCAATATCCAGTTTATGCAGAACTTCTTCGGACCAGCACCTTTTTGCCACATCAAGCAGCTGCATTCCGCTGGCATCGGAAACCTCGGTCGCATATACTCCGGTCAGTATGTAACGGATATAATCCTTGGGCAGCAGAATGTGCCTGCAGCTTTTATAATGCTCCGGCTCATGTTTCCTCACCCACAAAATCTTAGCCGCAGTCCAGCCTGTGAGAGGAGGATTGGCTGTGATTTCAATCCACCTTTTTCTAGGCATGATCTTCTGCATATCTTCTACTTCCTCACCGGTTCTCTGATCACACCAAATGATGGACGGGCGTATTACTTCATTGTCCCCATCAAGCATGACAAGCCCGTGCATCTGGCCTGAGATCCCGATTCCTTTGATGTCTTCTTTTAAAACCCCTGATTCCTTCACCACTTTAGAAAGAGTCTTAAGCACTGCCTCACGCCAGTCCTCAGGCCTTTGCTCCGCCCAGCCGTTTTGAGGCTGATAAAGTGGGTATTCCCATGATGCGGAAACAACCACTTTCCCCCCTTCCTCAAACAGAACCGTCTTGGTGGCCGATGTCCCTACATCGATCCCGATCAGATAATTCATCCTGATACCTCCTCATAAAGTCTCTTAACCTGATTATAATATACTTAAAGAAAAAAAGCGTGCTCTTATTTGTCCAAGTAATAGCACTTTCTTGCACTTTTTTATTTTCATAAGCAACAAACCAAAAAATTAATTCAATCCTTTGAAATATGTACCGACAAAAAATTCCGACATAGAATAGATTATATCACTTTTACAGGAGTGGGCTCTATGTTTGATCCTTATCTGGTGCTGACACCTATGCACTATCTCTATCTTATCGGCGTCATCGTTATTCTGTCAACAATGGTTTTAAGAAAGGATACTCTTCTGGTCTGCATCGGATTTCTTTTTCTTTTGGGGATTGCAGGTCTGGGAACTCTAACCGGAGGCATCATGACCGTATTTAACGCCATTTTATATGCTTCCAGGCAGTTTATGGAAATTATTGTGACCATTGCCTTAGTTATATCTCTGTCCAGATGTTTAAAGGATCTGGGAAGTGATTATCTCATGATGGCTCCTATGTCAAAGATTATGACATCTCCTTCCATTACCTGGTGGATACTGGGTGTAATCATGCTGGTATTCTCCCTCTTTCTCTGGCCCTCTCCCGCTGTCGCTTTAGTGGGTGCCATCGTTTTTCCCTTTGCAGTAAAAGCCGGACTCGATCCTTTGCTTGCTGCTATGTCCATGAATCTATTCGGGCATGGAATCGCTCTCAGCTACGACTTTGTCATTCAGGGAGCACCTGCCATTTCCGCAGGAGCGGCCTCTATTGAGACCTCTGCGCTCTTAACGGAGGGCAGGCCGCTGTTTTTGGTAATGGGTATTGTTACGGTTTTCTCCGCATACTTCTTAAACAGAAAGGAAATCTCAGCCTGCTGTCCAAAACTCTATATTCAGGAACTTCCCGAACGGGAGCCAGTGGATATTGCGTCACTTTTTATGGCAATTGTGACTCCTCTCGTATTCCTTGCAGACATTGTACTCATGATTGCCTTAAATTTAAAAGGGACGGAGGCCACCAGCATTATATCGGGCACAGCCATTTTGCTGATGTGCATTGGAGCCATTCTGGGCTTTGGAATTCATTCTATGGAAAGAGTCACCTTTTATATCACGGAAGGATTTCTTTTTGCCATTCGCATTTTTGCTCCCGTCATTATCATCGGAGCATTTTTCTTTTTAGGAGGAGATGGAATATCTTCCATCATGGGGAATTCCTTTCAGAGAGGAATCATGAATGACTGGGCCATCTGGATGGCTCATAATACTCCTCTGAACAAATATATGGCAGCCGTTCTGCAAATGGCGGCAGGATGCCTGACGGGCCTGGACGGATCAGGCTTTTCCGGTCTTCCCGTTACCGGTTCCTTAGCCAATACCTTTGGTACTGCCGTAGGAGCTTCCGTTCCGGTTCTGGCTTCCCTCGGTCAGATCACCTCAATCTTTATCGGCGGAGGCACCCTGATCCCCTGGGGACTTGTGCCGGTTGCCGCCATCTGTAATGTAAATCCTCTGGAATTAGCCAGAAAAAATCTGATTCCCGTTATCATTGGTTTTCTGGCAACTTTTGTGGTTGCCTGTTTTCTTATATAAACGTCCAGCTCTGAGGAGGAATTGCTATGTGTGGAATTGCTGGTTTTTACAATGCAAACCGAGATTACCAAAAAGACAAAGCCCGTTATGAGAACATACTGGAAAAAATGTCAGCCGTTCAAAGACACCGGGGACCCGATGATTCGGGCATCTGGCTGTCAAAACACTGCGGCCTGTCCCATGCCCGCTTATCCATTATCGACTTGGCAAACGGCAGCCAGCCGATGAAAAAAACGATAGCAGGCAAAACCTTTGTCATTAGTTACAATGGAGAAATCTATAACACAGAAGAACTTCGGAGAGATCTGATTCAACAGGGGCACACCTTTTCCACCACCAGTGATACAGAAGTAATTCTGACCGGATATATGGAATACGGACCGGATTTTGTCAAACAGCTAAACGGCATCTTTGCATTTGCCATACAGGACCCTTACCGGGAGGGCTTATGCCTCTTTCGGGACCGTTCCGGCGTAAAGCCGCTTTTCTACACCATTCAAGAAGATGAGATCATCTTTGGGTCAGAGCTGAAAGCCGTTCTTGCTTATCCGGGAATCCGGCCGGTACTTGACCGGGACGGCTTAAATCAGGTATTCTCCATCGGTCCTGCCAGAACTTCCGGCTGCGGTGTGCTCAAAGGAATGAAGGAACTTCTTCCGGGGCACCTGCTTTTCTGCTCCAGAGACGGCTTCCGTCTGAAATGTTACTGGAAGCTTGAGAGTCATCCCCATGAAGACAGCTATGAGGAGACCATCGAAAAGACTTCTTTTCTGGTCCGGGACTCCATCAGACGGCAGATGGTTTCCGATGTCCCCATCTGTACATTTTTATCCGGTGGCCTGGATTCCAGTCTGGTCTCTGCTGTTTGTGCGAAGGAACTTAAAAAACAGGGAAAACGCCTTACTACATTTTCCTTTGACTTTGTAAACAATGACAAATATTTTAAAGCCAGCTCTTTCCAGCCATCCCAGGACCGGCCCTTTGTGGATCAAATGGTGAAATTTCTGGATTCAGAACATCATTACCTGGAATGTGACAACGTGACTCAGGCTGACCGGCTATATGATTCTGTCATTGCCCATGATCTTCCGGCCATGGGCGACATTGATTCTTCTCTGCTTCATTTCTGTTCTTTGGTAAAACCACATAACAAAGTGACGCTGACCGGAGAATGTGCAGACGAAATCTTTGGAGGTTATCCCTGGTTTCATAAGGAGGAATGTTTCAAAGCCCATACCTTCCCCTGGACCATGGATTTGACCCCCCGCAAAGCATTGTTAAAGGAGGACTTTATTGACCATTTACGTATGGACGAATATGTAAAGGAAACCTATGAAAAATCCATTGCGGAAACACCCACCCTGGCGGAAGACAGTCCCAATGAAGCAAGAAGAAGAGAAATCTCCTACTTAAATCTCCGCTGGTTTATGCAGACCTTATTAAACCGCATGGACCGTACCAGCATGTATTCCGGCCTGGAAGCCAGAGTTCCCTTTGCAGACCATCGGATCATCGAATACGTCTGGAACGTTCCATGGGATATGAAGACCAGGGGCGGAGTCGTAAAAAATCTTCTCCGCCAATCTGGAAAAGGACTCCTTCCGGATGAGGTCCTGTTTCGGAGAAAATCGCCCTATCCCAAGACCTATGATACCAATTATGAAGCTCTGCTCATAAGCCGGGTCAGGGAAATGGCATCCGGTTTTGCCCCTGTTTTGCAGTTCCTTGACAGGAAAAAACTGGAAAAATTCTTAACAAGTCCTTCCGATTACGGAAAACCATGGTATGGCCAGCTGATGGCTGGTCCCCAGATGCTTGCCTATCTTCTGCAGATCAACCATTGGATGGAGGTTTACCGTATTTCAGTGGAGTAAAAAAAAGGAAGTGCGAAGGCCCTCGGCAAAGGCCCCGCATTTCCTTTTTTCTTTCCTTTTCTTCCTGCAATTTACAATTTTCTGCAGGCATCGTCAGTATTTCGTAAACATAGAAAGAAAACCGTAAGACCGTAAATTCTCCTTTTATGGTAAACTATGTTTGGCAACATGAGACTGAAACTAAGGAGTTTTTTATGAAATATTACAGCATAGGCGAAGTTTCAGACCGTTTGGGTATAAGCCGTGATGCACTTCGGTTTTATGAGAAAAAAGGAATCATTCAGCCAAAAAAAGAAAAAAACGGATACAGGACCTATACCTACGATGACCTCTATAAGCTATCCAGCATCATCTTTTACCGCCGGCTGAATTTCAGCCTGGAAGACATTTATCAGATTCTTTATCATAGTTCCCTTCCTTCCTACCGCACCATGATTCAGGAAAAAATTACGGAAGAAAAGCTGGAGGTTGAAAAACACCAGCAATCCCTGGTCCATCTGACCCATTTAAAACAGCTTTCTAAAAATGTAGAGCTGTGTTTGAACCGATATGAGATCCGGCCCCTGCGCCGGCAATATAAAATACTTGACAGCAGCTTTATCCATCAGAAAGGAATCTCTGATCTTTGTTACTTATATGAGGAATACCGCATGGAACGTGACGGACCTTTAAAAACAAACGAATACTTCGTGCTGGCCGGACATACTGCTGCAGCCGTAAGGCTTTATGAAGAAATAGGGAAATTTCCCATTTTACAGCATACCAGCTGCGTTTATACCATTATCGCTTCAAATCAGCCTTTTGCAGACCCGCAGGCAATGACGCACGCAGCAAATTGGGCCATATCACAGGGATTTGCCCTTTTAGGCACCGCTTACAGCGGACATCTGCCAGGCTATACCTTTCAACAATCTGAATCGGACCCGGTTTATTATATAGAACTGTTTTTGCCGATACAGACAGCCGGCAAATGCGTTTGACCAGAGAACAAGATGCAAAAAGAGGTGCAATATGATGCTGGGAAATTATATTGAGATCATTTAGCCATGAGTATAGAAAAGCTTAAAAGGGTGCCGCAAAACGAAATTCACAAACAAGATGGAATATCTGGTCATAAAAACAAAACCCGAATCTTGTATGAATCATTGATTTTGCAACACCCTTATTTTGTTATTTTGTCTTATTCCTGGCTTCATGTTCAGAAGCAGGACGGAAGGCAGAACTGTAAATATACGGGACAAGGACGGTCGACACATTTCTGTGTCTTCTCAGCTTCTGCATGATGAAATACGTGGTCTGGTTGTGTAAAATATTGGCAAACCAGCTTTCCTCCATAAAGCGGGACATAACGACAGTGATCATATCTCCCGGCTTCAGGTTCTCTTCTTTTTTGGTGATGTATTCCTCCACCGGCTCAATTAATTCCCGGTAAGGAGACATGACAACCTCCAGAGGAACATCAATTCCGGTTTCCACCCAACGAGTCTGCAGCAAATCACTTTGGCTTTCATCGGTGGATATATGAAGTGCAACCACATTGGAGGTGATTAAATTAGCATAATTCAGCGCTTTCAGCACCGAACGGTTGATTCCTCCCACCAATACGATACAGAGATTGGTGTCCTTGCTGACACTCTTATGATAATGGGCCATAAAATCATTGACCTTTAACTGACGTCCCACAAACTGATAGTGTTTTTCGATCCGGTTCATGATGGAAACGATGATCGGGATGACAATTGCCAGCATCCAGGAGCCTTGATGGAATCTGGTCACAAACACGATGACCGTCCCTGTTCCGGTCATCAGCGCCCCCAGCCCATTGATCAGCATTTTATACCGGTAACCCTTCCCCTTTACCCGGATCCACCGGAGCACCATACCGGTCTGGGACAGCGTAAAGGATAAGAACACTCCGATGGCATAAAGCGGAATCAGATAATGGGTTTCCGCATTAAAAACGATGAGCAGCAAAGCCGCAAGGAAAAAAATGAACAAAATACCATTGGAAAAACTAAGCCTGGTGCCGCGGTGCATAAACTGGCGCGGTACATATCCGTCGTCTGCGAGGATGGCAAGCAGAGTCGGAAGGCCATTGTAGGCGGTATTGGCTGCCAGCAAGAGGATCAGAGAGGTCGCAAACTGGAGGATATAAAACATGATTCCAGGTCCGAATATGGCCGCTCCCAACTGTGAAATGACAGTTTTCCCTTCTAACGGTATGATGTGCAAAGATGTAACCAGGATTACAGATCCACCGAAAATCACAATGATGATCCCCACCAGAATGAAAAGCACGTTCTTCGCATTCCGCTGGGACGGTTCCCGAAAGCTTGGTACTGCATTGCTGACCACCTCCACACCGGTAAGTGCGGAACAGCCGGAAGAAAATGCCCGGAGCAGCAAAAACAGGGAGACCGTGCCGAATCCGCCCGACACAGGCTTTATGGATTCCGCATTATAAACTGGCGGAAGATTTCCTGTTAAAAGTTTGACAAAGCCAGTCACAATCAGTGCCAGCATAATAAGAATAAATGCGTAAGTCGGTATGCCAAAAAGTTTTGATGACTCTCTCATTCCTCTTAAATTCAAAAGAGTGATCATGCAGAGAAATAAAAGTGCGAACAGCAGACGATAGGGGCTGAAGCCGGGAAATGCGGATACAAGGGCCGCCGTTGCTGCCGATAAACTTACCGCTACCGTCATAATATATCCAATCATCAGTGCCGATGCGGCAACCAGCGATGCCGTCTTTCCAATGTTTTCGGCAGATACCACATAAGCGCCGCCTCCATTGGGATAGCAGGAAATGATCTGTGAGTAAGAAAATGCCAGTACCAGAAACAGTAAAATAATCGGGGAAGTAACAAATCCCAGATAATTGACTGCCGACAAGCCCAGAACGGGTACCAGTACCAAAAGCATCTCTTCAATGGCATAAGCCACAGAAGATACCGCATCGCTCGCCATAATCGGCACGCCCCAAAACGGTCCCAGCTTCTCTCCTTCCAAATCGTTGCTCTTTAGCGCATTGCCCAACAATATATGTTTTAGCTTTCTCTTTGAATACATAAATAAATCCCTCTCTGGTATGAATCCTGTTTAAATTTAGTATAGCCATTTTCCTTTGGATTAAATATCACCGATGAACCATAATAGGCTTTATTTTATTGATTGTCAAGTACCGGTTTTCAAACAATCCCACTGAAAAACACAAAAAAGCCAAAAATGTACTCACAACATAAAAGCAACGCTCTGCACGGAAAATCATGCAGGGCATTGCTTTTTATTATATCTGGATTTTATGATTATATTTAGATTATTTGAAATAGTTCACACCGGATTCAAAAATCTTCATATCCTGTTCTCCATAGATATTTATGGCAACGGCTTCTCCTCTTCGCTCCGAATGAGCCATCTTACCAAGGATACGGCCGTCAGGACTTGTGATGCCTTCAATTGCCATATAAGAGCCATTGGGATTCCAGAATTCGTCCATGGTGGGACAGCCCTTGTCATCCACATACTGGGTCGCTACCTGGCCGTTTTCAAATAGCTTGTCAATCCACTCTCCGGTGGCTACAAAACGGCCTTCTCCATGGGAAGCAGGATTGCAGTACACACCGCCCAATTCTGCACCGGAAAGCCATGGGGATTTGTTGGTCACCACTTTTGTGTAGACCATCTTGGAAATGTGGCGCCCAATGGTATTCATCGTCAGAGTCGGAGAATCTTCCCTCTGCTCCACAATGGTTCCTTCCGGAACCAGCCCCAGCTTGATCATTGCCTGGAAACCATTGCAGATTCCCAACATCAGTCCGTCTCTTTCATTCAGAAGCCTGCGGATCTCTTCCTTAATGAAATCATTGCGGAACACCGCCGCAAAAAACTTGGCTGATCCATCGGGTTCATCACCTGCGGAAAACCCGCCGGGGAACATGACGATCTGGGCTTTTTCTATTTCCCTGCGGTAAAGCTCCACAGATTCCCGGATATCGTCTGCACTTAAATTCTTAAAAACCCTGGCTGTCACATTGGCACCCGCACGTTCAAAGGCTTTTGTGCTGTCATATTCGCAATTGGTTCCAGGAAAAACAGGAATAAATACATTGGGCTTTGCTACCTTGTTTTTGCATACATAAATCTCTTTTGTATCGTAAAGTGCTTCACGGACCGGTGTATTTTCTACACCTGATTCTGTGGGGAATACGTCATTTAAAGGTTCCATCCATGCTTTCAGTGCTTCTTCCACAGAAATGACCACATCCCCATAGACAAACGCTCCGTCATCCGTCACCTCTCCTAAAACCGTATGGGAAAAGCCAAGTTCTGAAACCAGTTTTTCCGGAACCTCACAGACAAGATTTCCCCAGCCGGCAGCAAAGAAATCTTCCGGTTTAACATGGGTTTCAATCTTTACTCCCATCTTGTTGCCAAAGGCCATTTTGCTGACTGCCTCACAGATTCCATGGCTCTCCACCGCATAAGCAGAAACCACACGTCCTGCACAGATATCTGCAAATACAGCTTCATATCCCTCCATGATCTGGCTGTATACAGGCAGATCATAGTCATCCTTTTCTATACGGAACAGAACGATCTTGTTTCCGGCTTTTTTAAATTCCGGTGTGATAATATGGTTCTGGCTTGCAATATCCACCGCAAAGGAAACAAGAGTGGGAGGTACATCAATATCCTGAAATGTGCCGGACATACTGTCCTTTCCTCCGATGGAAGGAAGGCCAAATCCCATCTGAGCGTGATACGCACCGAGAAGTGCCGCAAAAGGCTGGCCCCAGCGAGTTCCATCCTCCGTCATCCGTCGGAAATATTCCTGGAAGGTGAAACGAATCCTTCTGTAATCTCCGCCTGCTGCCGCAATCTTGGCAACCGATGACAGCACTGCATAAATGGCTCCATGGTAAGGACTCCAGCTAGACAGATACGGGTCGAATCCATAACTCATCATGGTAACAGTATCTGTAGTTCCCTCAAGCATGGGAAGCTTTGCGACCATAGACTGGGTTTCTGTCAGCTGGTACTTCCCCCCATAAGGCATGAACACACTGCCCGCACCGATGGAACCGTCAAACATTTCCACAAGCCCTTTCTGAGAGCACACATTCAGATCAGAAAGCACTTCTGACCACGCCTTTTTCACATCTGTAATCTCTTTTTTATCAAAGACATTTCCGGCTCTGTCAGGCACTTCTAAAATAACAGAAGCCTCCTGGTGGGCACCGTTGGTATCAAGAAATGCCCGGCTGATATCAACAATGGTCTTTCCTCTCCAGTTCATGACAAGACGTTTTTCTTCCGTCACCACAGCTACGATGACAGCCTCTAAATTCTCTTCTGCCGCAAAGGCAAGGAACTTGTCCCCGTCCTTTGGATCAATCACCACAGCCATACGCTCCTGGGATTCGGAAATGGCGATTTCTGTACCGTCAAGGCCGGCATATTTTTTCGGGACCTTGTCTAAATCAATCTTTAAGCCGTCCGCCAGTTCACCGATTGCAACGGACACTCCGCCTGCACCAAAATCATTGCACTTTTTAATGAGCTTACTGACTTCTTCCCTCCTAAACAAGCGCTGGATCTTACGTTCGGTAGGCGCGTTTCCTTTCTGCACCTCCGCCCCGCAGGTCTCAATGGAGGCTTCCGTATGGACCTTGGAGGAACCCGTTGCCCCTCCGCATCCATCACGGCCCGTACGGCCTCCGAGAAGGATGATAATATCTCCAGGATCAGAAGTCTCCCGGATGACATTTTCTCTTTTGGCCGCTCCCATGACCGCTCCGATTTCCATTCTTTTTGCCACGTAATCCGGGTGATAGATCTCTTTCACATATCCGGTCGCAAGGCCGATCTGGTTCCCGTAAGAGCTGTATCCCTTTGCCGCACCGGTCACAATCTTTCTCTGCGGAAGTTTTCCCTTTAAGGTCTCGCTTAACGGTCTTGTGGGATCTGCAGCTCCAGTCACACGCATGGCCTGATAGACATAGGTGCGCCCGGAAAGAGGATCACGAATGGCCCCGCCAAGACAGGTAGCCGCTCCTCCGAAAGGCTCGATCTCCGTGGGATGGTTGTGGGTCTCGTTCTTAAAGTTGACCAGCCATTCCTCTTCTTTGCCATCATTTAAAACAGGAACCACGATGCTGCAGGCATTGATTTCCTCCGATACCTCCAGATCCTCCAGCTTTCCTTCCATACGCAGCTTTTTCATGGCCATAAGCGCTAAGTCCATCAGACAGACGTATTTTCCACTCTTTCCCTTTAAGACCTCTTCCCGGTCTGCAAGGTACTGGTGATAGGTCTCCTCTATGGGCTTCCGGTAGTCTCCGTCGGTAAACGTCACATCCTTTAACTCCGTCTGGAAGGTGGTGTGGCGGCAGTGATCGGACCAGTAAGTATCAAGCACCCGAAGCTCTGTCATGGTCGGGTCTCTGTGTTCTTCCTCTTTATAATATTTCTGGATATGAAGAAAGTCCTGAAACGTCATGGCTAAATTCAAAGAATCATATAGATTTTTTAATTCCGCCTCATTAAAATCCTTAAATCCGTCAAAAACGTTCACATCGTCAGGCGTTTCAAATACCGTAACAAGTGTCTCCGGCTTTGTCTCATCCGCTTCTCTGGAATCCACCGGATTGATGCAGAACGTTTTAATGTCTGAAATCTGGCTTTCCGTAAATGCACCTGTAATCACATAAGTCACAGCGGACTTAATCACAGGCTCTTCGTCTTCCTTTAACAGCTTGATGCACTGTTCCGCGGAATCAGCCCTCTGGTCAAACTGTCCCGGCAGATATTCCACGGAAAATACCACATCTTCTTTATCCACCGGAAAGGTTTCCAAAAAGTACTCATCCACCGGAGGCTCGGAAAAAATGGTTGTAAGAGCCAAACCAAAGATTTCATCAGATAAATTTTCCATATCATAACGGATCAGCACCCGCACATTTTCTACGTTTGAGATCCCCAGATAGCTTTTGATCTCCTCTTTTAATTCTATGGCTTTCACGGCATAAGCTGGTTTCTTCTCCACGTACACTCTTCTTACACTCATAATTTCCTCCTTGTAAAGAATCCATATGGTCATCTGTATTACCATCATACCATAAGATATATCAATTAGTGAAATTAATATATCTTATGGTATTAATCAGTATAATTAATATAAAACTTTTCTATTATAAGGCAGCTTTATTTGTTCGGCTCAATTCGACATTATTCGATATTTTTTTCATAAAACACTTGAAAGTTTAAAAGTTTTACAATATAGTAGTAAAGGATTTTTTTACAAAGGAGCGCAATTAATATGGATCTTGAGCAACAATTAAAAGACTTATCCCAGAAATATTCATTTGAAAACACCCACTTCAAAACAGATGAACAAATCCCGAACTTAGAGGTATGCCTGCAGCTGCAGGAGAAACACATTGATACGTTTATTGAGAAAGCCGGACAGCTTAATTCCATTGTGGAATCCTGTGCCAACATGATCAGTATCTTCGATACTTCGGTTTCCAGGGAACTTCTGATGCAGACCACGCTTCGATGCGGAGATAAAAACAAGCTGTATATCCGCACGACTCCATCCATGTTAAAGCTTCTGGTAGAAACGCTGTTTGATTAAAAATCACCCCTTTAAATGGGTACTGTCATTCCGGTCAAGAAGCACAAAATCCTCTGTCAGCGGATCATATTCTATCGAGGTAATGCTGGCATTCCCTACAATCACATGGTCCTCCTGGGGTGCCTTGCGCATCATATAGGAAAATAAATGGGCCAGTGTGGCTCCATGGGAGACAATGGCTGTATCCTCCCGCCCATTTGTGATTTTCAGTATCTGGTCCCATGCCTGCACGCAGCGGTTCATGATGGTTTCATACCGTTCCCCGCCGGGAGGTGCCGCTTCTGCCGGATTGATGGACCAGCATTCATATTCCTTTTTATAAACTTTCTGGATCTCCTCCCATGTCAGCCCTTCCCATTTGCCAAATTCCACTTCCATCAGCTGTTCCATGGCGCAGACCTCTACCTGCTGTCTTTTCCCGATCTTTTCCGCCGTTTCCCTTGCCCTGGCCAGGGTACTGGAAAATATTCTGGCAACCGGACGGGTATCCATGGCTTCTGCTAACTGTTCTGCCTGTCTTATCCCCGTCTCATTTAACGGTATGTCATGACTTCCCTGAATCTTACCCGCTATGTTCCAATCCGTCTGTCCATGACGTATGAGATATATCTTCATCTTATCACTCCAAATTTCTTATCCTTCGTAATCCGGTTCTTCCTCTGTGATCAGCTCGATTCCTTCTACATCTGCAAGTGCTTCCAGATCCATATTTTCCGCATTCAGACTCACCGCGTCCATTGCCATTTTCATGATTCCCTGTATTTCACCCACGGTCATTTTCATTTTATGAGCCAGTTCCTCCACGGTGGCTTCCCGCCCCAGTTCCTCGGCCATTCCCTGTGAAATCTGCTGGAGCACATTCACTCTTGCAGCCAGCTCTTCTCCGGTCTGCTCCACAGATGCTTCTTCTTCCACCGCTGCAAGAAGAGCCTCCTTCATCCGGTCACCTGAATAACGATCAAATTCCGCTTTATCCTCCCCGCCGTTATACTGGTCCACCGCCATGATCAAAGCCATATTGGCTTCCTGCACCAGATCCGTAAGAAAGACGCCCCTTCCTTCAAATTCCTTTGCAACGGAAAGTGCGGTCTTCAGATTGCCTTCAACAAGACGTTTTTTTGCTTCCTCCCGGCCTTCTTTTACCGCCTTTAAAAGCTGTACCGTTTCTTCTTCCGTACAGGGAACGATATCTCCCATTTCTTCTAAATACATCTGATAAAAATCATCATGCATATGTTTTCTCTCTCCTTTTTTATTCTATCCGTGATACCCGCGCCCGTAACTATACCGCACCTCAGGAAATTTGTCAAATTCCTTTACAAACCAATCAAATACGTGATAGAATGTCCTTATATTTATAAGGAGGACTAATAATGGATATCAATTTTGAATTGTATAAAGTCTTTTACCACGTAGCGGCTACTTTAAGCTTCTCAGAAGCCTCCAAGCAGCTTTTTATTTCCCAGTCTGCAGTCAGCCAGTCCATCAAGGTTCTGGAAAAAAAGCTGAATCAGACTCTGTTTATCCGAAGCACAAAAAAAGTCCAACTTACCCCGGAGGGCGAGATTCTTTTAAAACACATTGAACCGGCCATCAACTTAATCCAAAAGGGCGAAAACCAGCTTTTAGAAGCCAATACCTTAAATGGCGGCCAGCTTCGCATCGGTGCCAGCGACACCATCTGCCGTTACTATCTGGTTCCCTATTTAAATAAGTTCCACAAGGAATTTCCGAATGTTCATATTAAAGTCACCAACCAGACCTCCATTGAATGTGCCCGCTTACTGGAAAACGGACAGGTGGACTTTATCATCACCAATTACCCCAACTCCGGTCTTTCCAGCTCGCAGAATGTGCGGGTCATCAACGAATTCGCCGATGTTTTTGTTGCCAACGAAGAATATTTCCCGTTAAAGGGGGAGACCGTAAGCCTTCAAAAGCTTCAGACCTATCCCATTCTGATGCTGGACCGGAAAAGCACTACCAGCGAGTTCCTGCATCATATGTTCCAGAAGGAGCAGCTGGATCTGGTTCCTGAAATCGAATTGAGCAGCAACGATCTTTTGATCGACTTAGCCCGCATCGGATTAGGCATTGCCTTCGTCCCGGATTTCTGTATTCCGGAAAATGACAAAGATTTATTCCAGGTGAAGCTGACGGAAACCCTTCCTACCCGCCAGATGATCGTGGCCTATAACGAAAGTATTCCCGTTTCCCAGGCCACGAGACAATTTATGGACATGCTTTAAAAAATCTCATGAGGGAGAGGCTGCAAAATAAGCAGTACTCCCTTTCAATCTGTGACGGTGTACGCCATAACCGAATAAGACCATACCTCATTCTGGAACGGAAAATCATCGTCTCCTCTTTTTTCATTCACAAAGCCTGCCTTCTCATAGCATCGTATGGCCCCTTTATTTGAATCAAACACATTCAACGTAATCCGCTTCATTCCAAGGATCTCCACACCATAACGGATTGCCATGGTCACCATCTCATGCCCCAGCCCTTTTCCCCTCTGCTCCGGATCTATTACAATAAATCCAAGGTGGACACTTTCTGCTTCATAATCCACCCGTGACATCTGAAAACTTCCCACAGGAACTCCCGAGTCATTCAGCGCAGTAAACCCCCAGGAATATGGATTGTCCTCAAATTTCTCATAATATCCGTTCATCTGCTCTTCAGTCAGCGGAAAGGAAAAGCTGTCCCTGCACCACATGCGCATCATGCGTTCATTGGTCAGCCAACGTATCACGAATTTCCCATCTCCCTTTTTACAGGGCCTTATCCTCAATGTTTCTTTCATCTTCCTGTTCTCCTTCCTATTATCTCCCGGACCAGAAGTTTTTCAACACTTCTCTCACACGGTTTAACCGCACTTCATAATACCCGTCCCACTCTCTGGGAAACAAAGCCTGATATTCCGGCTTTAAAAACCGTTCGTCAAGAAGGGCGATGACGCCTTCATCCTGAACCGTCCGTATGACTCTTCCTGCCGCCTGCATGACCTTATTCATGCCTGGATACTGATAGGCATAATCAAACCCTTTCTGTTCCTTCTCATCAAAATAATCTTTTAAAATATCCTGTTCCGTACAAACCATGGGAAGCCCTGTGCCGACAATGACCGCTCCGATGAGCCGCTCTGCCTTTAAATCAATCCCTTCCGAAAATACACCCCCCATAACACAGAGAGCCACAAACGAATCCTCCCGCTCCCCGGAAAACTCCTGGAGAAACTGCTCTCTCTCCTCTTCGTTCATGTGGGAGACCTGGGACCGGTAAGCAAACTCCCCATTCTGCCCCATTGACTGGGCCAGCAAGGCTTCTACTTCCCTTAAATATTGGTAAGACGGCAGAAATACCATATAGTTCCCCTTACGTGCCGAAACGATGGCCCGCAAATAATCCACCACCTTCTGATACTCCCTCCGGTTTCTTCTGGTGTAGCGGCTGCTCACATCCCCAGCTACCATAAGCAGCCTTTTTCCCTGGTCAAACGGAGACTGGGCATAAACTGCATATTCCTCCGGGTCACCGCTCAGCAATTCTTTATAATAGGAAACCGGAAGAAGGGTGGCTGAAAAGAACACCGTACTGTTTCCCTTATTCAGACACTCCTTTAAATTGCTGGACGGATTGACACAGAACAGTCGCAGCATAAAACGCCCGTCATGGCAAAGCTCCGTATAGATCCGGTAGTTTTCATCCAAACGTTCATAGATATTAAGGAAATCACGGAGACGGAAATAGAAATCCAGAACCAGATCCCGGTCCCCGAATTCCTGATGCGCCTCCATAAACGGTTCCATCTCTCCAAATAAAGACATGATGTTGTTCACAAAGAAACGGATATCTTCCAGTATCCGGAAGCTTTCGCATTCCCGTTTCATTTCCAGAAGTTCTTTGTTGCACCGGTCAAGCAGTCTGGCTATTTTATGGTCCATGGGCTTGATAATCTTTTTAATAAGAAGAAAGTCCTCTTTATAGACGGCTGCACTGTACATTTCCCTTGCCCTTGGCACCAGATTGTGGGCCTCATCTACAAGAAATAGATACTCCCCGCTGACCCCTTCGGAAAAATACCGTTTCAGCCGGATATTGGGATCGAACACGTAGTTATAATCACAGATGATGGAGTCCACCCAGTTGCTGATATCCAGGCAGAACTCAAAGGGGCACACGTGATACTTTTTGGCGTATTGAAGCACCACTTCCCGATTGATGCCGGTTTCCTGATGAATGATGTCATAAACCGCCTCCCCCACCCGGTCAAAATGTCCTTTTGCATAGGGACAGGCATCGGGATTGCACTCCGGGGCATCCAAAAAGCAAAGCTTTTCCTTGGCAGTAATGGTCACCGTATTTAAATAAAGTCCCTGACCTCTCAGGATCGAAAAAGATTCTTCGGCAACACTTCTTGTAATGGTCTTTGCCGTTAAATAAAACAGCTTATCCCCCAGCCCTTCCCCCATAGCTCTTACCGCCGGATAAATGGTGGAAAGGGTTTTTCCGACACCGGTGGGTGCCTGGATATACAAATTTCTTTTTCTTGAAATACTGCGGTATACTGCTGCTACCAGTTCCTTCTGACCGGACCGGTAGGGATAGGGAAATGGAAGCTCCCGTATGGATTCGTCTCTCCTTACTCCATGAATGTATAAATACCTGGCCCATTTCATATATTCATGGATCAGCCCCTGAAACCATTCCTCCAGTTCCTCAAAGGTTTTTTCCACCTGAAAGCGTCGGATCTCCTCGGTTTCCAAGTTGCAGTACGTCATCTGCATGACAGCCCCGGAAAGCTTATGGTCAAAGCAGTAAAAATACCCGTAGCACATTGCCTGGGCCAGATGAACGGGAATTGGTTCCTCCAGATACGATAAATCCATATACATTCCCTTGATCTCATCAATGGTAACGCCTTCCGGATGGTCGATGATTCCATCCGCCCTTCCTTCTACCAGAATCTGAAACTGATCTTCTGACACCCTATGTTTTAAAGACACCTCCGGGCGGTAATCGGGCCCCATTCGGCGCTGAATCTTCCTGTGTATCCTGCTCCCCTCCTGCATGGCTGTCTTTTCTGCTGCGGAGGTTCTCCGATTGTCGATATCGCCGGTACGCAGTACAAACTCAACCAGATTTCTTACTGATATTTTTATGATTTTCTTTTCTGAGTCTCCCATTCCGGCTTTTCCTCCTTCTGCCTCCCTTTTTTCCTGACAATTCTCAAACTAAAAAAGGAAACTGTACGCCATATGGCTTACAATTCCCTCTCTTTCGTTACGCTTATTTACGCTGCGGAAGTGTTCTCCGGGGCTTTCTTTTGAAGAAATGCTTCAAAATCCGCATCTTCCCCATGAAGCTCCACAGTCAATACCTGTGTTAAATCCAGACTTAAAACTCCTAAAATAGACTTTGCGTCAATGGTTACTCTATTGTAATATACGTCTATGTCGAATTCACATTTTCCGGCAGCAGCAACAAACTCTTTTGCCTCAGCAACAGTGGGCAGCATGATCTTAAACTGTTTCATAATTAAAACTCCTTTATTATAAACAAATAGTCATCAAATACTTATATCATGATTGACACGATTTGTCAAATTATGCGGACCCTCCGGGAATATTTTCTTTTTTTGTGCCTATCATGCAGTTTAAAATCCACTGTTTTGGAATATCTATCCATTATTTTGCTGAGATTTATTTTCATTGGGGAATTATTGTCAATGATACTTTTTATCAGGTCCGATGCAATTAATTCATCTTGTTTTTTCATAATTTTACCACAATCAGACACGCTTTAACAGTAGAATCTATTTTTTATTTTTTTCAAAAAATGGTTGCAATTTAAAAACTTCTATGCTATACTTTCTAGGTGCTCGCGTAAGGGTACATAAATACTGCCATAGGGGAATAGTTCAATGGTAGAGCAACGGTCTCCAAAACCGTAAATGGGGGTTCGAGCCCCTCTTCCCCTGTTTTCATTATCTCAAATTCTTGATAAAGTCAAGGTTTTGGGATTTTTTGTTTTTCAGGCTCTTTCTCCATCATTGAGGGGGAATACTTCGTTTTAATGGCAACAATGCCAATCCGTTTTCATAGTATATATCAAAAGTCTTAAGGTTAAAAACGATGTATATGTATACCCATCAAGGCAACTCTTACTTTTCCATGCAGCAGACATATCAGATGTCTTTCATACGAATTCTTCACGCTTCTCCTGATGCTCCCGCGGTGGACATTTATGCAAATAACAATCTCATTGCAGAAGGACTTTCCTATAAACAAATGACCAATTACCTTCCACTCGTACCTGGGAATTATCAGATACAGGTGTTTCCGGAAGGAAATCAGATGAACGCTGTCATAGATACAAATATAACCATTCCTCCGGACAGCGCATTTACGGTAGCAGCTGCAGGCGAATTAGCAGATATAAGTTTAATGCCTATTCCTGAAATATTTACACCTAATATGCCAATGGGAATGGGAAATTATTCCTATGTACGGTTTGTACATTTGTCCCCAAACGCTCCTTCCGTAGACATCACACTTCCAGACGGAACCGTACTCTTTGAAGATGTTTCCTATACACAATTTACTGACTACATTGGCGTCACTCCGGGAACCTATACCCTTCAAGTCAGACCGGCGGGAAGCAATCAGGTTGTATTGACCATACCAGACCTGTATCTGATGCCCGGCGCAATTTATAGTGTCTTTGCGGTTGGCCTTGTTGGAGAAACGCCGCCATTAGAAGCGATTGTTGCTGTAGATGGGGAGTATCAATAATGAAACATTGAAAAGAAAATATTTATTATCTCTGTTTTGAATATTATTTAGAAAAAACAAAATAATATATAATATCCTATAAAATGGACTGAAGTGTTAGGAAGCTGAGGCAGCTCTCAATCAATTAAAGTCTGAAATTGCCAATGAAACTGGAATCCCTGTAAAGAATAACGATTACAGAGGAATGACTTTGAACCAATACGGTTATATGGTTAATAAAATGATTAAAGAGCAGAAAAAACAGACGATAGCAAACATAAGGTTAAAAGAGGATTTCGATGGAAAAATTTACAAGTGGTGCGGAATTACCGGTAGGCTTTGGTCTGGCATTGGAACAATATCATGCATTGGACTATTTTTTCTCCTTACCAACTGAAACCAAACAGCAGATCATTGACCATGTCCATACCATAAAGTCAAAAAATGAGATGCTGGAATACGTGGAATCAACGATAGCCACAAACAGAAAAGATTAAGGGGCTGTAAAATAAGTCCTTAAAGAATCGCCAGTTCCGGCAAATGCCGGTTCTGGTGATTTTTCGTTTTTTTATCTACTTTTTATGATAATGATTGATTTTTTCAAAAAAAGCGTACGCTTAATAAAGCTATGAATATAGTTCTTGGATTTTAAGCAACCGACTTGTTTCTCTGCTTTTTATTATGATATTTATAAAGATTAAACCCACAAGAAATCAGTGTGAGTTCAAGAATTGCGTTTTTCTCACCTCTTCGAAATAATCTTTTGTAGGACTTATCCCATTTTAAAATTCCAAATGTCCCTTCTGCCTGAATACTACGATTCATTCGAATGGTTCTGTTTTTGCTTGCCTTAGGACAACAATCGTTTTTTAATTGGCAGCCTTCACACGATTCACATTCATAGAGTTCTTCGGTTCTGCCATATTTGTTTTAATAGAAAGCATCATACTCCACCTCTATCACCTGTTCCGATTTGCGTGAGGTTTTTGTGAGATAGTGGAGTGATCGGGGACCCGCTCATCCAAATCTAATCCGAAATCCAATCAATAAGTATTTCACTTAGATAACTGGATCAATACTAGGACGTCCGTTATTATGGCAGTAAAACTCTTTTGTTTCCTCATAGATAAATGAGAAAACGATCAATTGCTCTAACTTTCGCAGGAAATGATTTTCCGGCACAAGATCTTCTATCGTAAGCATGTGAAATTTCCCGGCATGGTGGTAAGTTCGTCCATTGTCATAAGCTCTTTGCCAAGCCGCTGCATATTCTGTCCATAGCTTTCCGACTGGCTCCGTGTTCGGCTTTCCGTCTGCATGGAAATGGTTTCTTTCCCCAAAACC
>CAJMPJ010000052.1 GCA_905215155.1 uncultured bacterium
TTTCTCTTAAAAAGAA
Organism: uncultured bacterium; assembly: GCA_905215155.1. Classification (GTDB taxonomy): domain Bacteria; phylum Bacillota; class Clostridia; order Lachnospirales; family Lachnospiraceae; genus Lacrimispora; species Lacrimispora sinapis. The sequence continues at coordinate 17 of CAJMPJ010000052.1, forward strand.
ACTCACCCATGTTCAACAGGCTAAAGCCCATAAAACAAATAAGAATCACCAGAACCGGCATTTGCCGGAACTGGCGATTCTTAATTAAGGACTTATTTTACAGCCCCGAGTTGTTTGAGCATCAAAATTCTCCTCAAAAACTCAACGTTTTTTACTTAGCGGGTCTTGCTTTAGTTTTATTCAAAGGATACATACGTCATCAAGTCTTTTTCGCCATGACTTTCTTGTACATGTAAAATCCCAATAAATCTGACAAAAACCATCCGATAACAATAGCCCAACATACACCAGAAAAACCCTTTATTGGTGCGAATGAATAAGCTAACAGTAATCTTAAGCCTTGTGACACTATGGTCATTAAAATTGATATTTTAATCTCTCCGAGTCCTCTGAAAAATCCATAAAACATAACGATAAAACCAAGCAGTACATAAAATACGGAAACAATTCTAAGATAACCAATGCCAACAGCGATTACCTCAGTAGCATTTTTATCTACGAAAAGTGTTATGAGGTTCGGTGCAAAAACAAATGCAATAATGCTGATTATTGCTGACAGCACAATAATTATCCTGGAAGTGACACGGAACCCTTCTCGAATTCTTTTAGTTTCTCCAGCACCTTTATTTTGAGCAGTATAGGTGGAAAAAGCATTGCCCAAATCTTGCAAAGGAGCATTTGCAACTGAATCTATTTTAGAGCATGCTGCAAATGCAGCCATAACAGTTGCACCAAATGTATTTACCAACCCCTGAATAAGCATCATCCCAAAGCTTGAAATAGACTGTTGCAGTGCTGTCAACACGGAATAAACGGCAATATTTTGAAATGCAGAGGTGCTGAATACAAATTCTTTTCTTTTAAATTGCAGGAATCCCGTTCGCTTTACCGTATAAATCCCACAGCCTACGGCGGCAAAACCCTGTGTAAGAAGCGTGGCAATTGCTGCACCAGCAGTTCCCATATGAAACACAGCTACAAAGAGAAGAGATAAGAGGAAATTTAATATGCATGAGGCAACTAAAAAATATAACGGGGTTTTAGAGTCTCCAAATGCCCGTAACAAAAAAGCAAAGGCGTTATACATACCTACAAAAACAAAGCCCCAAAAAACATACTTTAAATAATCAGAAGCATAAACAGCAGTTTCTTTTGGCATTTGATAAAGGGAGATAATCTGCGGCAAAAATACTGATGTTACAACCGTGATTAGCACGCTTACAAAAAATAAAAATATAAGCGCGGTAGAAATTGTTTTTTTCAGTTCATCGTATTGCTTTTCACCATAGAGCTGGGAAAAAATTGCCGAAGCGCCCATAGCAAGACCTAGCAGGATAGAAGTTATAAAAACAGTTACAGCACTTGAAGATCCAACTGCAGCAAACGCAGCTGTACCCACAAATTTCCCTATGATAATTGCATCAGTGATGCTATAGAGCTGCTGAAACACATCTCCGATAAACAAAGGAATAAAAAATTTTAGTATGATGCGTGAAGGTTGTCCCTTCGTCATGTCTAATTCCATTAATAATCCCTCCTATAAGTTTAAGGGCAGGTATGCAATTGCCAAATCTCCGGTGATTGGGTTAGTGTATAATTCGCAATCTATTTCATAAACCTGTCTTATTAGTTCTTTTGACAATACGTCCTTTGGACTTCCTGAAGCAATTATGCTTCCATCTTTTATTACATAGAGAATATCGCAGTAAGCAGCAGCCATAGGAAGATCATGGAGAGCAGCAAGCACACCGATGTTTAAAGATTTTACAATTGATAAAATCTGAATTTGATATTTAATATCCAAGTGGTTTGTCGGCTCATCCAAAACCAAGAATTTAGGCTCCTGTGCAATTGCACGTGCCAGTATTACCCTTTGTTTTTCTCCGCCGGATAAGGTTAAATAGCTCCTGTCCGCATACTCTGTCAGATTCACTCGTGCCAAAGCATTCGCAACAATTTTGTAGTCCTGTGCATTATCAACCTCCATGAGCTGCTTGTGGGGGGTGCGTCCCATCATTACCATTTCTTGAACCGTAAAATCAAAACTCAAATCATTGAATTGTCCTACAACTCCCATATCTTTTGAAACAATACGGGCAGATGATTTTATGACATCTTTATCCCCTAAAAAAACAGTGCCTTTTTGAGGTTTAATGACTTTGTATATACTTTTCAGCAAAGTGGATTTTCCGCATCCATTCGGCCCTATAATTCCGACAAACTGTTTATTTTCGACTCTAATACTGATATCTTTTACAATGTCAGCACCTGTTAAGGATACCGATATGTGTTCCGCATTTAAATTCAAATTATCTCCCTCCAAACCCGTAGCTTTTCTTAATCAACATGTACATGAATACCGGTGCACCGAGCAGGGAGGTTACGATTCCAACAGGAAGTTCCCCGTTAGGGACAATTGTCCGGGCGAAAATATCTGTCCATATCATAAATAAGGAGCCGAACAGAATTGACGTTGGAATGAGACGCTTATGGTCGGAACCTACAACACTTCGCACAATGTGTGGAACAATAAGACCTACGAACCCGATAATTCCACAGGTGGACACTAGGATACCTGTTACCACAGAGGATAAGATCATATACAAGCGCCTGTAAAAATTCAGATTTACTCCCAAAGTAATTGCAGTTTCTTCTCCCATCAGCATTGTGTTCATCACTCTGGACTGAAACAGGAAAAATGCAATTGCTGCAATGACAACCGCTGATATAAGCGGCAATGTACTCCATTCAGCCGATGCTAAGCTGCCCATTGTCCAGAAGGAAACGGAGCGTATTCCATCTGAATTTTTTGCAAAATATATAATGAAATTTGAAAATGCATTGCAGAGGGCGTTGATTACCGTTCCAGCTAAAACCAGTTTGACCGAGGATGTTTTCCCACCGATACTGGCAAGACCCAAGACTAATGCGGCTGCTCCAAGTGCACCGATAAAAGCCCACGATGCAACACCCAAATCCCCAAGCAGTCCTCCCACACTAAAACCAAGCATAATCGAAAAGGTTGCTCCCAAAGCGGCACCGGACGAAATTCCCAAAATATAAGGGTCTGCCAAAGGATTTTGTACGGAAGCCTGCATAACTGTTCCGCAAAGCGCAAGCCCTGCTCCCATGACCATTGCCAGCAAGACCCTGGGAAAACGAATCTGCCAGATAATATCTGTATACATACCGTCTGAAATTCCGCCTAAACTTCCAAATTCTCCACCTGTTATTTGCTGAATCAATATCTGAAAAGACTGATGAAATGGAATGGATACCTGGCCGATAGACACTGAAAGTATTACGGATATAACAACAGCAAAAATCAAAATGATAAAGATAATTGAAAATACGGAGCGTTTTTGAGCAATCCCCTGATCGCTTTGGGAAAATGTTTTTTGTTTATTGTTATGTAATTGACTCATGCTTATTCTCCCTTAAATAATTCAGGGTGAATAAATTCAGCCACATCCATGTACAGCTCTGAGAGGCCAAGACTTCCCCGAACAGCAGTAGTATATTCAACAACCTTTACGTTTCCAGTCTTAATTGCAGTTGCATTTTTAAGCTTTGGATTGAGAAGATATTTGTTAATCAATGCCTCACTATCGGACTTCTGGAATCCGGTAATAATAATCTTGTCAGGATTAACCGACAAAATAGATTCCTCAGACATATCCACATAGGTTTCTTCCGATACCTTTATGTACTCACCACCTGCACCTTCAATCATTTCGTCTATGAGGCAAAGAGATGGGCCATAGTAATAAGTTGTATCTCCACTGGTTCCAAGCAGTAAAATCTTAGGTCTGTCGCTGGCCTGCGCTGCCTTAGTCTCAATTTCACTGATTTTCTCTTTTTGTTCATTTACAAATGCATTGGTCTTTTCTTCAATATTGAGTACCTTTCCTAAGTTGTTGATATCATTAAAAAAGCCATCAATTGTACGGCCAATGGTATAATTAATACCTGCCAGTACCGGAATTCCTCGTTCATTCCAAAATGAAATATCACCGAGACGGTCCTTCTGAAATGCAGAAGACATTGAAATAATCAAATCAGGTTCGAGTTCCAATATGGATTCTTTTGATGGCCACATATCCGTAATGACTGGTAGACTTTTGATTTGATCTTCATATTCGGAGAACGATTTGTCCAGATAGGCCAATCCCACGATTCGCTTTTCTTCTCCTAGTCCAATCATCCACTCTGCAAAACCCTGTCCAATGACAACAATGCGCTGCGGCTCTTTTTCAATGGTCTGCTCCATTTTATTCCCTTTGTCATCATAAATTGATAAGGTCAGCGGATAATGCTTGTTCTGCTGCGAGGTGCTTTCTCCACGATCAGAAGACGAATTAGACACTACATTTTGAGTGGTGTCCTTTTGTGAGCAGGCAGTCAATGCGGAAAAGCAAAGAACGATTGCCAATAAAAAAGATACTTTTTTAAACATGTGTGATCCTCCTATGTTGAACTGAGTTAGATTAAACTAACCTTATTAATTAAATGCGCTGAACTATTAACGCAAAACATATTGTACCGCATATTGTCTTTGAGACTATACTGCTTGCACTGCCCAAATATGTTGAGGAAAACTCATGTTAAATCAAAAAAACCACAGGCCTAAACCTGTGGTTAAGATGATATATTTTAGTTTTATTCGGCGTTTCTTAGCAAAGAGGATTCTCTGTATTTAAGTGGAGTAACACCGTATTGTTTCTTAAATGCTGCACAGAAATTGCTGGGACTGGAATAGCCGCTATCATAAGCGATTTCGTTGATTGTATGATCTGTATTTAACAGCATTGATGCCGCACGGCTTAAAGCAAGTTTTCTGTGATAGCTGAAAATGGTATCTCCATAAACTAGTTTGAAACCCTTAGTCAGTTTTTTGGGATTAATGACTAGCTTTTCCGATAATGAAAGAAGGTTTGGCAATTCAAACGGCTGCTCCAATAGCATTTGTGGAATTTCTTTAATTTTTTGTAATTCGTATGGGCTTAGAGCTACTACATCATATCCCTCATGCTTAATCACTTCATTTGAAACAATTAACGAAAATACTTCCATGACCTTACTTTCATAAAACAAGGTGCGTGATTTCACAGGAAGTCGGCAGTTGAATATTTGTAGAAAAATATTGGCTATCTCTGGGGGCGTATTTAAGCCAAGGTAATATTCAGAACGAAGTTGAGCTCCCAAATTTTCTATCGTTTCATACCATACTTCTATTCCAGCACTTCCGAAATAAGAGGACAGGGCTTGTTTATTAGCCGTGATTGAAACGCCTTGATATTTCTGTTCAGCACAACGCTTTATTGTTCCTTTCATATCCTGTGACAGGGAAACAGACAAATTATTGGGACCAAAGCAGGTATCACCCACATTTTCTTCTTCAATATACATCCATCCATCAATGCAATATTCTATTTCAAAATAATCCTCTGTTAAATCAAACACCGTTATGATATCCTCAGAAAACACAAAGTCATACACAAGCAGCATGACATTGCCAAGCAAATTATATATTTGTATTGTTCCCTTGCCATACTCAGGCTTTATGTCATAAACAATACCTTTATTCATATCATGGTTGGGCAAATAACGAGCATTCCCAATTTGTTCATGCATGGTTTTATATTGTTCGAGCATGGCGCTATACCCGTTTTTTGAATTGATGTGAAATTCTTTTTTCATGGACAAGTTCCTTTCTTGCCTTAATTCTAAGTAGCTGCATAGTAAATTTTAGTTAGAACAGGCTAACTAAAAATATTATATCATATTGCCTGTTTTGTATCTACTCTATTTTAATTATAGATATGGAACTCTCTTTCAATATAAATCGACATTTTTATTGGTTTACTTTTCAAGCATCTGGTTGCAATATTTTTCCAAATTAAAATTAACGGAGGTCTGAAATATGAAAACAGTAAAACCTGTAAATCCACATTGCCTTTGTGTTCAGTAAACATTTATAATTGGCACATATAATAAAGATGGCTCTGCTAACTTTGCACCAATCACTTGGGTGAGCCTTACAATTTGTATGTGGTTCGTGGTTTTGAATTCTGTTTCGGTGGAATTTTCATCAATCATATGGTAAACTGAAAACACTCAAAGCAAACAAACAGATTACTTATTCACTTAACAAGCTATAAAATAATATTTTGTCGCTGCTTCATAACCGAATATAGGAGACGATGACCATGAATAAAAATTTCTTATTTACTCAAATCGGGTATACCTATCTGCCTACTGCCAACATAGAACGCTCCAGTCAATGGTATGAAAAGTACCTTGGGTTAAAGCTCATAGATAAATTTGAGGACAGAGGTTCCCTTATTGCCATTTTACACTATCCCCATAAGCATTCCATCGCATTGGTTCTGGTGGAGACAACGGAGCATCAGCCCTTATCTATTCTGAGAAATGGCTCTCCTTATCCTGTACTTACTATGAATTGCCCCAATATTGAAACTACTTATGAGAAGTTAAAAAAACAAGGTGCAGAAGTTTATGAACTTCATTCCATTGCAGACGGAGAAGCAAAATATTTTTACTTTAAAGATGATCAGGGCAATTTGCTGGAGGCCGCCTGGTCTAAATGGGACCCTGTTGATGAGGTGAAGGAAAACTTTCTGATATAAATTATAACTCGCCTGTTTCATTAGAAACTGCATAACCGGAAAAAATGATATTATAAGGGGGAGAGGAATGAAATGCAAAATAGGAAAATATGGTTGATTCTTGGCCGCCTCATGGCTGTTGTAACAATCTCCGTTTTATCCTTTATCCCTCCAAAAAACCGCAGGCTGTCTCCACGAGGTCGAAGTAAGGCTGCTGGAACTCAGTGATCATATATTTGGAAGGTCATAATGTTGAAAATAAGAGAAAATTACACTTGCCCTTTAGAACTTACTCACGATATTACAAGGGGCAAATGAAAACCAATTATTATGTGGCAGCTTGGCAAGGTTCTCTCGACGTTGGCACAGCTTGAACGTAATATTAACGGTGTTTCGCAAAAAATGTTGTTGGAACAATTGAATGAACTGCTGGATTATCAAGTAATTGACAAACATACTTTTGAAGGTTATCCACTGAAAGTAGAATACTGTTTAACAAAACGAGGAACCCGATTGCTGCAGGCTATCAAAATTATGCAGGAAGTTGGAATTGATCTTATGAAGGAAAGTTGAGATATAATACAAAATCAAATTCAGAAAGGAAAACTCAAAGCCCGGCTGCAGAACTGTGTACGGGATTTATTGGAAAGGGATTAAGGAATAAATACCGACTTGACAAAAGTGTATGGCAACCATATACTATTGGTATGGAAAAGATAAAAAACAACAAACATAAAATTGCATATGAATCTTTAGATTTTGCGTTTGCTTTAATGGAACTGGATAAAAAAACACGTTACTATGGGACAGATGTACCAATTTTTCACTCGGAAATCCATGTAATCAAAGCAATTGCCGAACACCCATGCATTCATGTAGGCGGCCTGGCGGATATTTTGGGAGTGACAAAAGGGGCTGCTTCCGAGATACTTAAAAAACTGGAGAGAAAGGCTCTGGTTAAAAAGGAAGTGGATGAGTTGAATTTATCCAGATATTCATTAAATCTAACAGAAAAAGGGAAAAAAGCCCATAACATTCATATGCACTACCATGATATTTTAAATGAAATGGTGGAGGCTGAACTAGAAAATGCGACTGAAGTGGAGCTGGAGTTTTTGTTAAATTTCTTTTCTTCCATGATCAGCAGGATTGAAAATTTCGATGAAAAGATTGTTAAATAAAAATTTTATGCAAGTGTATGGTTGCCATACACATTTTTTGAATCATATAGTTAGGAGGAACTAACATGAAAAAGGAAAAGATAAAAACTCGTATATATGATAATAGTGAGGCTGCCGAACGGCGCTATCTGCAAAAACTGAAAGCTGATCAAAGTATGTTTCAAGCATTTTTTAGTTTTATTCCCCAATGCTTTTGCAATTCATTTGATTATCCACATGGTTCCTCTGCGTTTCCGCAAACAGATTTGCCGGTCAAACAATCGCAGAATACTGTGAATAAGGAGTGTTTAAAAAGCAGAAAAAACAAATAATTTCGCCAAAGTGTATGGTAGCAATACACTTTGGCGAAAGGTTAAAAGGGGTGGTTGGCTGTGCAGCAAAATAAATTTTATGATTCGGAGAAAAGACTTAGTCCTTCCAGGGAGGAATATTTAAAGGCTATCTATAAGCTGTCTCAAAGAACTGGATTAGTACGTTCCATTGATATTGCTGTATATTTAGGAGTTTCAAAGCCTAGTGTTCATAGTGCTGTGACTGCATTGCAGGAAGAAGGGCTGGTGATCAAGCCTTTGGGTGGTGAAATTCAGCTTACGGAGGAGGGAAGAAAAAAAGGAGAACTCATTACAGCTAAGTTTCGGATTATAAGACAATTTTTAAGTTCATGTTGTAATGTGAGTGAACCGACAGCAAGTGCGGATGCTTGTAAAATGGAGCACATTATCAGTGATGAGTCCATATTTGCTCTAAAAAAATATTTGGATTTAGAACACGGAGATAACCCGTGAAGGAGCAAAGACTTTCTTTAAGCATGGGTTAGCCTGTGCTTACTTAAAAATAAAATTTATGGACAATAAGCGGCATGGCCTTATTTCATTTTTTATTTTCGTTTTTGAAAAAAATTATCACGAGACAAGAATGGAAGGCGTAAACTGTATTAAAGGTATAGTTAATCCCTTTAAATATTCTTATCTTCCTGCGGTTGTTGTGCTGATAAAGTGGAACAGCGGTTCATACTTGATTCTTGCTAGGAACGCCTGTCGGTATTCATCGATAGGTGTTTTCTTTTTCCTGTTGCTGTAATAGGACAAGACTGATAAGACGTTAATACTGCAAAGGAAATCAAAGTCTATGATTTTCCATTCATTTTTCACTGGCTATGCAAAGCGTGTTCCAATACCGTTCCGTTAAGATGATGTTTTATCCGAATATGAAGCAGCAGGCTGCACAAATAATATGCAATGTCTTTTTGTTCAGCCATGGAAAGAGATCAAAAAAGTATTGTGAAATGAATGACGTTCCTGTATCATTAACTCAAGTGGACACGCTGCAAAAAGCAAAGAACAGATCAAAAAACTGCTTTCTTATCCCATAAAATAGTTAAAAATATAAACAACAGTAAGGAGATCAAAAGATGAATGATAAAACTGTAGTATTAAATGCCGGTTTGGTAAATTATGATGGAAATATTGATTATTCCCAAATTGCATCTGAAGTGGTAATCTATGAGGAAACTTCTGAAGATGAAATTTTAGAGCGGGTGGCTGGGTTCACAATCGTTGTAACAAAGGAGATGAAAGTCTCAGGTGATATTATTAGGAAGTTTCCGGATAGTGTAAAAATGATTTGTGAAGCAGGTACCGGATATAATAACATAGATTTGGAGGCGGTCCGTGAAAAAGGGATCATATTATGCAATATTCCTGCGTATAGCAGTCAACGGGTTGCCCATACAGCAATCCTTATGATTTTAAACCTGGCAAGCTCGATGCAAAAACAGATCCGAATGCTTTCCGAAGGAAATCATGATAACTTTCATAAACATTTAATGGTGGACCATGTGGAAGTCAACGGTAAAACACTGGGAGTGATCGGTTATGGAAATATTGCAAAAGAAATAATCAAAGTTGCACAAGCAATGGGTATGAAGATTTTGGTATCGACCAGAACTCCCAGAGCCGATATGGAGAATCTCCACTTTACAACGTATGAAGAAGTTTTAAAGCAAAGTGATTTTATTTCTCTGAATTGTCCTTTAAACGAGTCAACAAGACATATGATCAATAAAGAGACCTTAGCCATGATGAAACCTACCGCATACCTCATCAATACTGCACGGGGAGCATTGGTTGATGAGAAAGCATTGATTGAAGCATTGCAGAACCAGGTAATTGCAGGTGCAGGATTGGATGTGCAGGAAGTGGAACCATTGGATGATTCCAGTCCATTGTATTCCATGGATAATGTTATCATTACTCCTCATATGGGCTGGAGGGGATTAGAAACAAGACAACGTTTGGTTTCTATAATCCAGGAGAATATCAGAGCTTTTGCCAAGGGTCAGCCTATTCATAGAGTTGACTGAAAAATAGGATATTAAATTGGGGATATTTTATAATTAATTATCTTTTTTGTGTGGATAACATAAATGAATAAAAAAATGACTCGGAAATTTTATCGGTTGGTGGCTTTTCATCTCATTTTATCCATTTTTTTAATTTTTGTAAATTATGAAATTAAATATTTTTTTTCACTGTTTGTTATTTTTACTACCCATTTATAGGTCTCCTTCAACCCAATAAAAGGGCAAACAAGAGGCTGATTGTCAAATTCTGAATCCATTCATAAGATAGTTATAGGCATGTTTATATGTTAATACATGTCGCTAAAATAATTGAATGGAGGATTTAATATGCCGAATGGTATACTGCAAGTACAGTTAGAAACACCTACAACGGTTGCTTTTAATGCAAATGTCCTTTTTGATACAATCGTAAATTCATCTGGAGGAATCAACTATAATCCAACAACCGGCGTAGTAACGTTTACACAGCCTGGAAGATTTGTAATTCATTGGTGGATAGCTACCCAATCTTCCATGTCTTCAAATGGAGCTGCTTTTGCTTTGTCATCCTCTCAGGGAGATTTCCTGGAAGGAAGTTCACCCATTAGAACTAGTGAGGTTTATGGTTTTGGAATTATTGAGGTTGACACAGCACCAGTAACCATGACACTTGTAAATATTACTAATTCTACCGTAGTCTATTCATCAATCGTACCGTTAAAGGGAAGTATGATCATTGTAGAAGATGACTTTAGTTCCACTGGTCCGACCGGTCCAACGGGTCCAGCGGGTGTAGCAGGCCCAACCGGCCCCATTGGCCCAACGGGAGCAACAGGAGCAACAGGACCAGCCGGAGTGCCGGGAGCCACCGGTCCGATCGGTCCAACCGGCCCGACAGGAGCAACAGGACCCACCGGGTTGCCGGGAGTCACCGGTCCAACCGGTCCGATCGGTCCAACCGGCCCCATTGGCCCAACAGGAGCAACGGGAGCCACCGGACCTACCGGGCTGCCGGGAGTTACCGGTCCAACGGGTCCAACAGGAGCCAGCGGTCCATTGGTTACCAGAGATAGTATGTCAGCTGCAAATACGTCTTCCGCAGTTATTGCGGTTCTACTGGGCGGAACGAATGTACCATTACCAAATAATCAAAACCTTAATACGTTTACAGTAAATCCTGCAAATACAAGTTTTACAGTACCTTCCACAGGTGAATATTTGATTAGTTATTCTGTAACAACAACAGCATCACTTTTGGTATCTTCGCGGGTATTACAAAATTCAACACCAATTCCTGCATCCATTATACAACCACTTGCGACTATTAACAGTTTAACAACAACATTTATTGTTCCTTTAACAGCAGGTGATACACTGACCCTTCAGTTGTTTGGCTTGGTTGGTCTAGCAACTCTGGTGGGTGGATCTAGTACCTTTATGACAGTTGTGCGGGTTATCTAATAATCCTACTCTGGTTAAATCCCCTCCCATTATTTGGGAGGGGAAACTTTTATAGATTGTTTTATCTGGGAAGAAAAATCAGGTTTTGCATTTTGCAGCAATCAGGCCTGTAATATTAAAGTTTCAAATAAAATCAAACTCGCTGTTATCAATAATGGAGTTTGTTATGGACGACTTCCTCAATTGATAAATTGTGGTACTTGTGGACAAGCAGTAATGGTAAAAATATATAATCGGAAAACAGGTAATAAATGATCTTACACGAGTACTGAAAATCAGAATGAAAAATAATGGAATTATAGAAGCTCTTGATAAAGTATCACAAAAAAACTAAGACTTACCAAAATAAGTGGAGGTATGTTTATAATCAATTGCAATCAGTAAATATTTAATGGTTGAAGCATACCAGATTGAAAGGCGATCCAAAATAATAACTTATTATTTGACTATAGAATAAAAGCTGTATTTTGAAATGGAACCAAATTTGTTGTATGAATCAGTGATAAAATAATATGTAAATAAAGTGTTGAATTTATAACAGAAAAATAAGTTAAAATTGTTGGCAATCCGCTTGAATCAGAAGTATGAATTATTTGTTTCAAGCGGATATGCCAACAATTTTTATTAGATGTGACTTTAAATTTTTTTAAGTTTCATTCAATCGTATTAATCGTATTGTACCGGTAGGTGTGAGTGTTGCAACTCCTCCAGTATCGTTGACAGCACTTAATAACTGTGTATTAATTTGTGGTTCTGTGACGTTAACTAAAGAAACCGTATCACCTGCGTTTAATGTTAATACCGAATTAATGGTAATTACACCACTGGTATCAAATACACCATTACTTATTGATCCTGCATTAAGATACGGTGCGGCTACACCATCATCATTTACCTGCAGCCCTATAACACCTGAAAATCCTGGTGCTACCTGTACGTGCGCATCGGCAAGATATACACCAGGAAGCGTAACTGTCACTCGGCCGTCTCCGGTTAAAGTGAACGCTCCAGCTGTGTTTGTAGCACTTTCCGAAGACATAGGAATGATGGCGCCTGGTGGAAATGGTCCTGTCTCAAATGACTGAAAGTTACCTTGAGCAACAAATACTGGCCCGGTAGGTCCGGTCGGGGCACACATATAAGGAAAACTGCGTTGAGTGTGATGACGGATTTTTTTAGGTCTTTTAAAACCTGAAATTTTTAGTATAATCTAAAGTGCAGAATAGGAAATTTGAATTCCAAAGTCTGCAAGAAGTATATCTTTGAAATGGAGGAAGTTGCTCCCAGACAATTCCGGGCGGGAAAAAATCTTAAGGATGGCTTCCTTCGTTTCATCTGTAACAGAGTGAGCTGGAAATAGACTTATCAATGAAACGCTGTATAATGGTATAAGTAGTTTAACCAAAAGAGACATTTTCTCAAGATAATCCGAAGGTGACATTATCATAAGTTAATACACCCGAAGTCTTTATGCTTGAATAATATCCGATAAATTGCTATAATTTAATCTCATTTTCATGCGATTCTGCGAACCGCGCTTTCGCGCAAAAAAAGGCACATATAACAACGGAATCCCGATGAAAAATAGGAGGGCAAAATAATGAAATACTATCATGTAGATGTTTTTTCTTCAGAGCCAATGAGCGGCAATGGCCTAACGGTTATTTTTCCACAAGAACCTTTACCAGATCAAAAACTAATGGGAATCGCCCAAGAGTTAAAACAGTTTGAATCTATTTTTATTTACCCGGCTAATTCTAGTGGAGTTTATCCTGTTAGAATATTTACAGTAGATGAAGAATTGATGTTTGCAGGGCATCCGATTCTTGGGGCTGGAGCGGTAATTCATAAGCTGTTTTTTCCTGACGATAATGATGTGAAAATAACATTTGAGCTGGGAGAAAGACATATACAAATTGAATCTGTTAAGAAAGATGCTTGTTATCAGGTTACAATGAATCAAGGTAAAGCCATAGTTATAAAAAAAGTAGAAGAATCATTCTATGGTCAAATTGCCAGGGCATTAAACATTAACGAGCATGATTTTGACAAAAATTATCCTGTGGATGTTGTTTCCACCGGCCTGCCATATCTCTTAGTACCATTACGAAGTAATTTATCTAGTAGTAAAATCTCATATAATGATTTTGAAGCCTTTTTATCCAGTTTTGAAGCTAAGTTTGTATATGTTTTTGATACAAATACTTTAGAATGCAGAACCTGGGATAACTTTGGATATACTGAAGATGTTGCTACAGGTAGTGCAGCCGGGCCGTTATGTGCATATCTTGTTAAGAATAGAATCAAAAATAAAGATGAAGTAATTGATGTTCATCAGGGAAAATATGTTGACAGGCCAAGTATTATCAAAGGGTGGGTATCGCAAACTGGGGACGTTTTCATTACAGGGGAGGTTTCTTTTTTTGCTTCTGGTACAATTAACATATAAATTTTACTTCTTTAGCTCAGCGATATAATGCTTTATACACAAAAGTTTCCAAAGACGGGATAGTAAAAATAACTTCGGGCCAAGTTGGCACGAAGTTATTTTTATGGGAAAGGATGGGCCGTGCAGGGCAATATTATACAAGAATACTATTGCCGCTTGTGGTACACTAAGATCAGATAATCAGGAAAGGAGGACAAATTTTATGAAGAAAGAGATTAGAACGGTAAAATATGATGCTGAATTAAAGGTGGAAGCCTATCATTTTCAAGGGATTATGCAGAAATTCCCCAATCATTTTCATGAATATTATGTGATTGGTTTTATTGAAAAAGGCCAGCGGTTTTTATCTTGCAAGAACAAGGAGTACACCATAGAGCCTGGGGATTTATTATTGTTTAATCCCCGTGACAATCATACGTGCGAACAAATCGACGGTAAAACGCTGGATTACCGCTGTATCAATATCCAACCGGAAATTATGAGCAAGGCAGTTTTTGAGATAACCGGAAAAGAATATTTGCCTTATTTTACACCGCAAGTCGTTTTTCATAGCGAATTGGTTACTGTGCTTCGGGAATTACATCAATTAATTATGGAGGAAGAAAAAGATTTTAGAAAAGAGGAAATCTTCTTTTTCCTTTTGGAACAGCTCATTGAAGAATATACCGAACAGGCCATGCCAACAGAAAACCCAGGGCAAAGCACGGAAGCAAGAGCAATCTGTGAATTTTTAGAAAAACACTACATGGAGAATATTAAACTTGATGATCTTTGCAAGTTGACGGGACTAAGCAAATACTATCTTCTTCGCACGTTTACGAAACAAAAGGGCATTTCCCCATATAGCTATTTGGAAACAATACGAATTGATAATGCAAAGAAAATGCTGGAGCAAGGCACTTTACCAATAGATGTGGCTTTGCAGACAGGCTTTACTGACCAGAGCCACTTTTCCAATTTGTTTAAGAAGTTTATAGGGCTGACACCAAAACAGTATATGAACATTTTCAAGGATAAACATAGCTGATGTTTTATATAGAGAGGACTTTCATGGACAGAAAAAAAGAGTTTACAGGACACCTATTTGCGCTTATTACAATTTTCATTTGGGGTACTACATTTATATCCACAAAGCTGCTTTTAGAAGCTTTTTCTCCAATAGAAATACTGTTTTTAAGGTTTACAATCGGTTTTGTTGTGTTACTGGCGGTTTACCCTCATAGGCTGAAAGTCAAGGAGAAAAAACGAGAATTATATTTTGCCGCCGCTGGTCTGTGCGGTGTTACACTATATTTCTTGCTCGAAAACATTGCTTTGACCTATACTTTTGCTTCTAATGTAGGTGTCATTATTTCCGTAGCACCATTTTTCACGGCTATTTTTGCACACTTATTTTTAGATGGTGAAAAATTGAGAGCGCAATTCTTTATAGGTTTTGCAATTGCGGTTGTGGGAATTTTCCTTATTAGTTTTAATGGAAGCAGTAACTTGCAATTAAACCCATTGGGAGATATTCTGGCTATTTTAGCTGCTGTGGTATGGGCTGCCTATTCCATCCTTACAAAGAAAATCAGCGGCTTTCATTACAATACCATTCAATCAACCCGAAGAATTTTCTTTTATGGGCTGGTGTTTATGATACCTGCATTGTTAATATTTGGTTTCAAACCAAATATTAATCAGATGCTTCAGCCTGCCAATCTGTTTAATATCTTGTTCTTGGGATTGGGCGCCTCTGCTATGTGCTTTGTAACATGGAATTCGGCAGTTAAAATATTGGGGGCAGTAAAAACCAGCGTTTATATTTACATGGTTCCAGTCATAACCGTTGTTACCTCGGTTATTGTGCTGAGTGAAATAATTACTGGAATTATGGTCTTTGGAATTTTACTTACATTATCGGGACTATTTATATCGGAGTTTAAAATCTCTGCAAAACAAAAGGAGCTGATAGAATGAGCGATACTGCTATGAAATGTGTAATGATTATAGATTCGGAACTGCCAATTGGCATTATAGCAAATACTTCTGCCATTTTAGGTATCACATTGGGAAAGCATATCCCTGAACAGATAGGCGAGGATGTAACAGACGCTTCGGGGCAATCCCACTTGGGTATTATTACGATTCCAGTTACAATGCTTCGAGGAGATAAAGAAATTTTAAAAAACTTGCGGGAGCGTTTGTATAACCCGGAGTTTGCAGACTTAACCGTTGTTGATTTTTCTGATGTTGCGCAAAGCTGTAATATATACAGTGAATATATTGCAAAGGCGTCAATCACAACAGAGCAAGACCATAATTATTTTGGAATTGCCATTTATGGGAATAAGAAAAAAGTAAACAAACTAACAGGTTTTATGCCGCTTTTAAGATAATATACATCGACTTAGAATCATAAAATATTTGTCGGCATACAAGACATAACTTTCTATTGCAATGTTGCAAAGGGTAGGTAACTAAATGCACGTTTTTTTTAGGACAAGCCTCCTATAAAATCTATGAGCAAAAAGTGACTGCTGAACAATTACAAAAACTTTTCCCAAAGTATGAGAAAAGATTAGAAGCCATCACCTTAAACCTAATGGTGGTGGCTTTTTTTGTTTCCTCATAGGACAATTTGGGCAATTCATATACTTGGAAAGGAGGGGGCGGTTGTGATTGAAGAAACGTATCCCAATTTCAGAGTTGGCAAACGTGGACATAGAAGCAGTAAACAAAGAGGATTTAGTTGATGTCAGCGGTTTCACCTTTGATACAACTGTGCCGCAGGAACAACGTGCGGCGGAAATTATAGCAGCAGTAAAAAATCCCTATTGTTTTCGTGTGGGTGATATGGGCGTAAAATTGGAGTTTTCCGAGGATGCCCCTGCCCTGCAAGATGTGTTTGCCGACTTTCTAAAACGCAAGAAAAGCGGCCTGTAAAGCCAGTTTGCAGGCCGTGACAACATTGTTTGCCTTATACCCAAATGGTATAATATAGGTGTAAGGGGACAGAAAGGAGGCCGCTATGGCGCGGAAAAGCCGATCTAATATTTCACAAACATCTATGGTGAGAAAATCCCCCAAAATATGGTACGTTGGACTTTACATTAGATTGTCCAAAGAGGATGAACATCCGCTAAAACATGACGATTCGGAAAGTGTTAAAAACCAGGAAAAAATCCTAAGAGCGCATTTTGCCGCTATGGACGATGGAGATACCTATGAGATTGTCAAGGTATTTATTGACGATGGCATATCTGGTACAACAGACGAGGAACGAGAAGATTTTCAAGATATGCTTAACTTTATTGAAGCAGGAAAGATAAATTGTGTCGCTGTGAAAGACTTGGCACGTTCTTTCCGTAACTATGGCGATCAGGGCTATTATTTAGATGATTACTTTCCCCGCCATGATATACGCTTCATATCGTTGTATCATCAAACACTGGACAGCTATAAAGACCCACGCAATATGCGCAGCATTGCCGTACCAATACAAGGCGTAATGAATGAAAATCATTGTGCCGAAACTTCCGATAAAGTCCGGGCGGTATTTAACATGAAGCGGAGCAACGGGGAGCATATCGGCTCATTTGCCCCCTTTGGGTATTTGAAGCACCCAGAGAATAAAAACGCTTTAGTCATTGACGAAGCCGCCGCCGTTGTTGTCCGGGATATTTACACCATGTTTTTAGACGGTATGAGCAAAAATGCGATTGTAAGAAATTTGAATGAACATGGCGTCTTATGCCCGGCGGCATATAAGCGGGAGGTTCTAAAGCAGAAATATACCAATCCAAGTCTTGACCCTGTTAAAAGACCCCTATGGACAGCAACCTCGATTACTGCCATATTAAAAAACCGTATGTATTGCGGTGATATGGTGCAGGGCCGCTACCGCAAGAAAAGCTATAAAATCCATGTGCAGGAAAGAATGCCCGAAGAAGAATGGTATATCGTGGAAAATACCCATGAGCCAATCATAGAACGGGCAATCTTTGAAAAAGTGCAGGCATTGCTGCTAAAAGATACCAGAACCGGACCACAGCAGAAAAAACTGTATTTATTCAGTGGTTTTCTACGCTGTGCGGATTGCGGCAAAGCAATGGCCCGAAGTCAAGTTAAAGGTACAGTATACTACTTCTGCCGTACCTACAAAGACCAGTCCAAAACAGCTTGCACGAAGCATTCTATCAAGCACAACCGATTAGAAGCGGCTGTCCTCTATGCGGTTCAGCAACAGGTCTACTTAGCGGTCCATTACTCCAATACGATTGATTATATCAATAAAGCTCCTATACACAAAAGCCAGTTTGTCAAATTACAGAACGTATTAGAGCAAAAAGAAAAAGAGCTTGCAAAAATCACACGATATAAACAGGCGGTTTGGCAGGACTGGAAAGACGGAGAAATATCACATATGGACTATCTTCATATGCGGGAAGATTATGACAATCAGGTGCAGGAGCTTACACAGGTGATCAAAACACTTAGAACAGAAAAGGAAGAACTTGAAAATGGCATTGATGCCGAAAGTCCTTTCTTAGCAGTTTTCAAACAATTTCAGAACATTGAGAAGCTGACAAGGGATATTCTAACCGAGCTTGTGGAGCAAATCAAAGTACATGAAAACGGCAGCATCAGTGTAAAGTTTAAATTTGCAGATGAACTACGCCGGTGCACTGATTATATAGAAATCAACACCCCATATGAAGCGGTTTAACAGACCGCTAAAAAAGAGGCATTTTGTTTTCCTAATAATAGTGCCCCGGTGTCGCCGGTAGGTCCGGTGGCTGCATGTATTTTATGACAACGTTGTGTAAATTAAAATGAGAATGGATAAAGCCGCTTTTTAGCTGACTTTGTTATTCTCTACAACGGTTAATTCTTTTCTGTTGTTTTCGATAAACTCCACTATGCGACGGTGTTGGTCTGCAAAATTAAAGTCTATCGTTACGTCGCCGCCCTCGTGGATATGGATAACTTTGATTAGCTCGGCAACAATACCCCGGTCAAGGCTGCATATGTTTTTGTACTTGCGGAAAGCGTCAAAGTAAGGATTGTCAGAAGTTACCCCCTGCGCCCTATCCTTATTTTCTTCTTCGAGTTTGGTTATATCCTGCTTTAGCTGCTGTTCCTTTTCCTCAAACTCTTTTTTCATACGGTGGTATTCCTCACGGGTAATATCGCCGTTTTTCCAATCCACATAAAGCCCTGTGCTGATACCCGAAATCTTTTCAAGCTCCTGTTTCCGCAGCTTGATAGAAGCGGTCAGCCGTTTGGAAATGGTGCGGGGGGCGGGAGCATTGTTTATGTCGTCGATAAGCTCTGCCATACCGTCAATCAGTGCAATTTGCTTTTGAATAGTTTCCAGAACAATACTTTCGAGCTTATCATTTCTAATGGAGTGTCGGGTACATAACCCCGTTGTGTTATTTGTCCTGCAAGCATAATACACAAGATTTTTTGATGTTCTGCGTCCCATTGATTTTCCGCAATCGGCACAACGCAGGAATCCGGAAAAGGTGTATAGCTGCCCGGACCGTGGAGCGGTTCGCGTGTCCCTTTGCATTAGCTCCTGTGCTTTATCAAAGGTTTGTTTGTCAATAATCGGTTCGTGGGTGTTTTCAACAATGAACCATTCGCTTTCAGGTGTGTTGATCCTTGTATGCACCTTATAGCTCTTTACTTTCTGCTTTCCCTGCACCATATGACCTAAGTACATTTGATTGGTAAGAATAGCGGTAATGCTGCGGGCAGACCATAACGGTTCATTATTCAAAATGGCGGGATTATGGTACTTCATGCCGTTTTGCCGTTTATAAGCGGCAGGGCAAGGGGTTCCCATGCCGATTAGCTTTTTAACAATCCCGTTTTTGCTCATTCCGTCACGGACATACCAGTGAAAAATATCCTGCACAATCGGGGCGGTTTCATTATCCACAATTAAGCAATGTTTGTCGTCAGGGTCTTTTAAGTAACCATATGGTGCAAATGCTCCGATAAACTCACCCTTTTTGCGCTTCATGTTAAAGGTTCCCCGGACTTTGATTGAGGTTTCCCGGCAGTGGTTTTCATTGTACATACTCTGGATAGAAACGCCCATTTCGTAAACTTCATCAGGATTTTTGTAGCTATCCAGTTTGGGAAGCTCCAAAGAAATAAAACGCACATCTTTTACAACAAATAGATGTTGCAGATACTTTTTGCACTCCCAATCATTACGGCTCAAACGCGACAAGTCTTTGACTATGACACAATTTACAATGCCTTTGTCAATATCTTCAAGCATACGCTGAAAATTTTCCCGGTCGCTGTCTGTGCCGGTGCAGCCGTCGTCGATATAAATGTCCACAAGCTGGATTTTTTCCACAAGCATGAGGTTTTTCAAATACTCGTTTAATCGTTGACGTTGGTTTTTTACGCTGTAGCTTTCGTCGTTTCCGTCTTCTCTGGACAGCCGGATATACAAAGCTGCTTTCCATAGAGCGAGGATTTGTTTGGTTTTATCAAGGCTTTTTCTTACACGAGCCATTATACCTCCCGTCCTCTATAATCACATTATAATTATACCATAGAGCTTAAAAGTTATTGTATATGATGTGTGAGTTCAATTTATTTAGACTTTTTTTAAACTGATAAAAAAGTTTTTCAGCTTACTTTTTAGCTCGTCACCCGCAGGCTCAAATCTTACACGAACGGCACTGTCACCGCACAAAAAGCAATAAGGGTTCTTTACCTGTTCTAAATAATTTAACATTCTTTGTTCCGGGGGCAGGTTCGTGTCAATTTTGATTCTACGAATATCCACAAGCCCGGTTTTATCTATCTTTTCTATTCCTGACAGGCTCATTTCGTCCAGTTGTTTTACTGTCAACATTTGTTCCCCCTCCTTTTAAGTATTCAATACAGCATATGCGAAACCGCTTGTCCGTCAGTACTGTACTGTGCTGATTTGCAAAATGCCCGGCTGCATCGTGCAACCGGGCAAAAGTAAATTACTAGCAATTATATGATGATATGTCTGTTCGTCTTGATAGACAGAATATTCTGTAATAATTATCATATAACTTTTGAATGACACGTTGATGTACAAAAAGGTTATATAGATAACTTAATATGGTTGCAACAAATGTGCAGCGGTATAGAATGTATTGCACAACACATAAAAAATCCTCCCCAACCTAATGGTTTTGGAGGATTAAATATTTAGGTACATTGGAACACCGGCCAAAACACCATTTTTAATATTTGGCAGGTATAATTTTAATGTTCCCTAGAGTTTAAAAAAGAACAGAATACAGATTACTACTGATTTCCGTTCTTACATTATAATTGCTTTACAATAAAATATGTCATTAGTCGTTCCTGCTTTGTTCTTCTATTGAAATACTAAAGTTTTCCCAACATGGGGTCATGATTATATTAAAAACTTCTACTTCATCATCGGACACATTATACAAATACAATTCAGTGCCATAATGAGTACTACAAAAATTATCGCCGATATTGATTGTAAAAAAAATAGTCATTTTATTGTAAATAGTTTTATCCATCGGTTCAGGCATAGACAAGAATTCTTTTATCATTTGTTCTGATACAACACCTTTAATTACTGTTTCATAATTACTTTCGTCCTGAAAAAGACTACCATAAGTCAAGGCTTTTTTAATTTCCTTGTATTCTTCATTCCAACAACGGATTTCAAATTTATCTCCCTGTTTTACAAAATGATGAATAATTTTTTTCCACCAGTCAGAATTAACATTACGGTCTAACATTTGAACTTGTATAGTTTTCATTTCTTTCTCTCCTTAATGAGGATAGTAACGTAAAATGCCATGTGAAAAAATCGTACATATTATCTTTCTCTGAAACCATTGATATTATTTAAAATCAACCATTTTAAATAGGTGTAAACTTGGCATTACAATGTGATTTAGTATAGATTAGCACTTTTTAACTCAATCGTCTATGAGTTAGTAAAAGAGGCTGTAGTGAACAGCCCCTTATAACTTCTTAATCAATAATTAACTAAAGTTGGGTCTGAAAGTGGAATAACAGGTACCGGATCCATAGGTATTAATAAGTCTGCAATTACAACAATAACTACGCCCCAAATTGCAATAGTTGCAAGCCAATCAGCTTCTGATAACGCAGCTTGTACTACATTTTTAGCAGCGGCAACAATATCACCAACAGCGGATGTCCAATTCTTATAACAATTATCTATTACAACTTTTTTAGATACACTTTCATATACATAAAGGCAACTGCTGTTTCCTGATGAATATTTAACAATATGATAGTTAGCGATATCTCTACCGTTACTTGTTTTAGCAATATGAAAATTAATATGGTTTACGTTCCCCATACCAGGAACATATCCAGTATGTGGATTGGTTATTTTAAGTTCCAGATTACCTACTTTAACAGGTCCCCAAGCCAATCCAGCACTTTGTAAGCTTACTTTGCCATTAGAGTTAAAAGAGTCATCAATGACTTTATTAAGTACATCATTTACTATTTCATTTTCTGCAACCGGCAGAGAAAGGTCATTTGAATAGTTATTAGCGTTAGATAATGTCTTAGGTGTTTCGGCTGCCAGTGCCTTAACGTTCATAGACATTACCAATGAAAAGATTAACGTAAAACTTAATAACTTTTTAATCATTTTTCCCATAATAAACTCCCTACTTAGATTTTACTTTTTTCAAATATTTTGGTAACAGCAACATATAGGGTAGCAAGTACTACAACACTTATTAAGAAATAACAAATTTTAAAAAGTACTTGTTGCCCGCTTTATCCTTTAAAAAACCAGAGCATAGACCATAACAGAAAAATGGATAGCATAACATAATTATTCCGTTTTTTCTTAATAAATAACATAGACAAAAATCAATAACAAAATCAATGCTAAAAAAATCCCCAGGTTCATTGACGTATCATTTACCCTTATGGGAATATAAAACCAATAGTTTTTGCAGTACAGTAAGCAACAGTTGAATCCATGCCTTTTGATTTAAAAAAGCCTGCATTCCATCTTCAGCTTTTCCTTTAATACCTTGTGGTTGCATTTAACTATTATTTTCTGTACTTTCAGTGCTATAAGTAGAATTCAAAGTCAGATTTTCTGTGTTACTCGCAGCAAAAGCAGTTGTTACAGATGTACTTTCCAAAGCTAAAGATTTTTTTGTATTTCATTTTCATAACCTCCTAGATACACAATTTTTTGTAGCTGAAAATAGAGAAAAATATGTTGCCCAATGAAACATTGACATCACCTCCAAAATGTAAAATTATATTACAACTAATTGTAATGTCATTATATATTACACAATTAACATTGTAAATAATTATGATTATATAATAAAAAGTAATTTATTAAAATTCCAAGAAAGCCAGATGGCAATGTCAAGTAAAAAAATTGTGATCCCCCTTCTTAAACATGAAAAAAATGAAGCTGATAATGGTGCATCTGTGGAAAATGGTAATTGATGGATATATCATTTAAGTACACCATACCGACATAAAGGCAAAGACCACAGAGATACAGAACATCGGAATCAACATCAATCAGATAGCAAAGCGCATCAATGTGACAGTCAGCGCATATCAGGAGGACGTAAAGGAAATCAAGAAGGTGCTTTATGAGATATGACGGTTACAAAAAATAAGCCTATTAAAAGTACGTTGAGCAAAGCCCTTGACTATATTCAAAACTCGGATAAGGCAAAAGAGAAAATAGATATTATGCCGCGCACCGGGATAGGAATGGTTTACCCGTTTGAAAACCCTGTATTTATGCAGTTTTCTGTGGTTGTCATTAAATACACGGTGCGGTGTCGCCGGTAGGTCCGGTGTCGCCAGTAGGTCCGGTGTCGCCAGTAGGTCCGGTATCACCA
>CAJMPJ010000053.1 GCA_905215155.1 uncultured bacterium
TCGTCCTCCAGATATTCTTCCAAACGATCCACCAGCCTTGTGAATTCCTTCTTTGAAGTCATTGCCTGATACGTTATCAGAGCATCGTGGGTGAACTCTGCACCATTAAATCCGAAGATAAATTTACGCAGTCATAAAATAACTGTAGGCCTTGAAATTTCCAAAGACATGATTTATAATAACAATATAAAAGAGCAACCGCCCACAAGGTGGAAGCCCAATTAGAGATTAAGCGTCCTTACGGACACCGCCTATCCTGTTGGCTGACAGGGTAGGCATTTTTACTTTCGCTTATTGTTCCTATCTATGTAGGTCAGTAATGCGATCAGGAATGACCCGCCTAAAAATAATATACTTAAGGCCTGGTATGTATCCATATGCATCACCTCCCCTCTTCTGCAAGTTGGGAGGCTTCCACCCTGTACACGGTGCTCATGGAAGATTATAACATGTACCGGCCCATTTCACAATATGCTTTTCTTCTGCTTCAAAAAACCTCTATAAAATTATATTAATGTCACAGCAATGTCACAAGGCAAAAATAAACCTCGAAAACCCAGTGTTTATGCGGGTTCCGAGGTTTTTTCCAATCATTCAAACTCAATAGTAGCCGGCGGCTTCCCCGTACAATCATACAGCACTCGGTTCACGCCTTTAACTTCATTTACAATTCTTCTAGTCACAGTCCCAAGAACTTCCCAAGGCAGTTCCGCAGACTCTGCGGTCATAAAATCAGAAGTGAGCACCGCACGAAGTGCAATGGCATAATCATAGGTTCTCTCGTCTCCCATGCAGCCGACCGAACGCATATTGGTGAGCGCTGCAAAGTACTGTCCAAGTCCCTTGTCTACGCCTGCTTTTGCAATCTCTTCTCTATAAATCGCATCTGCTTCCTGTACAATTCTTACTTTTTCAGGAGTCACTGCACCGATGATACGAACACCAAGTCCTGGGCCAGGGAATGGCTGACGGTATACCAGATATTCTGGAATGCCCAGTTCCAGACCTGCTTTTCTTACTTCATCCTTAAAGAGTAATCTTAACGGTTCAATGATTTCCTTGAAATCTACATGCTCCGGAAGTCCGCCCACGTTGTGGTGGGATTTAATCACGGCTGATTTACCAAGACCGGATTCAATAACATCTGGATAAATGGTTCCCTGTACAAAATAATCCACGGTACCGATCTTCTTTGCTTCATCTTCAAAAACGCGGATAAATTCCTCGCCGATGATCTTTCGCTTTGTCTCCGGATCTTCTACACCCTTCAGCTTGTCATAAAAGCGGTCCTGAGCGTTGACGCGGATAAAATTCAAATCATATTGGCCTTTGGGTCCGAATACGGCTTCTACTTCATCTCCTTCGTTCTTGCGGAGAAGGCCGTGATCAACAAATACACAGGTAAGCTGTTTTCCAACCGCTTTTGCCAGCATAACTGCAGCAACGGAGGAATCTACGCCGCCGGATAATGCGCAAAGCACTTTGCCGTTTCCGACTTTGTCCCGGATCGCCTGAATGGAGGTTTCCACGAAAGAATCCATCTTCCAGTCACCGGAGCATTTGCAGACATTGAAAACAAAATTAGAAAGCATCCTGGTTCCTTCCTGAGTATGCATAACTTCGGGATGAAACTGTACTGCATAAATGCCTCGTTCTTCACATTCCATGGCTGCAACCGGACAAACCGGTGTATGGGCAGTAACACGGAACCCTTCCGGTGCTTTTTCTATATAATCCGTATGACTCATCCAGCAGATGGTCTTTGGACTTACATTTTCTAAAATTTTGCTGTTGGCTTCTACGTCCACCTCAGTCTTACCATACTCGCTGACCGGAGCTGTGGATACTTTACCGCCAAGCATGTGTGCAATTAACTGGGAACCATAGCAAATCCCCAGGATCGGGATGCCCATTTCAAAGATTTCTTTCTCACAGCGAGGAGATTCTTCCTTATATGCACTGTTTGGACCACCAGTAAAAATAATTCCTTTGGGATTCATTTCCTTAATCTTGTCCATGGACAGTGTGTAAGGATGGACCTCACAGTAGACGTTGCATTCTCTGACTCTTCTGGCAATCAGCTGGTTATATTGACCGCCGAAATCCAGAACGATAATCATTTCTCTTTTCACGGGTATTCCTCCTAATTTCATGTTTAACAAATAGCGCTTTGGGTTACATTATATTCTACTTCCATTGGCTTGACAAGTATTTTCTTATTTTGACAAAAAAGAGTATAATTGACTTTATCACGTTAATCTAATGCTTTTTTCCTGATTTATTATTCACGGTTATTTCACATTTTCTACAACATTTCCTCACAGGGATAGGCTAACATATACTTGTAAAGAAGAAATGCCATTTTCTCATATTACTTTCTCAACATTATGCTGGCAGACATCCCCCTGCTGCCAGCATCTCCTTTTGTCTGTCCTAACCCCCAAAAACATCAATCCCGATATCATCTTCCATTCATGATATAATGATATCATCCATACCAGGAAATACACGAAAATCCCGCCTTTCCAGAAACTGCTTTAAAAAACAGCAGCTTTTTTGAAATGCGGAATCTCCGGTATTTTAAATAACTTCCGTTAAAACATGGATTTTTAAGATTTACTCCAAATACTTTTTTATATAATGTCCTGTATAGGAACCAGGACACTGAGCCACCTCTTCCGGCGTGCCCTGTGCGATTACGGTACCGCCTTTGTCCCCGCCTTCAGGACCAATATCAATGATGTAATCGGCGGTTTTTATTACTTCCAGATTATGTTCAATGACTACAACCGTATTGCCGCCATCAGACAGCTTCCGCAGAATCTCAATCAGCTTGTGGACATCCGCAAAATGAAGCCCTGTGGTCGGTTCGTCCAGAATATAGATCGTCTTACCCGTTCCACGTTTGCTTAATTCCGTAGCCAGCTTGATTCTCTGGGCTTCTCCGCCCGAAAGTTCTGTGGAGGGCTGACCCAGCTTGACATAGGAAAGTCCTACCTCGTTAAGCGTGGAAATCTTTCTTGCAATAGAAGGTACATTCTCAAAGAATTTTACAGCCTCTTCCACGGTCATGTTTAATACATCATAGATACTTTTGCCTTTGTACTTTACATCAAGGGTCTCGCGGTTATAGCGTTTTCCTCCGCAGACTTCACAGGGAACGTAGACATCAGGAAGAAAATGCATCTCGATCTTGATGATACCGTCACCGCTGCACGCTTCACATCGTCCGCCTTTTACATTAAAACTGAAACGTCCCTTGGAATATCCCTTTGCTTTGGAATCCGGGGTGGAGGCAAACAAATCACGGATCAGATCAAATACACCGGTATAGGTGGCCGGGTTGGATCTTGGGGTCCGCCCAATGGGGGACTGGTCTATGGCTATGATCTTATCCAGCTGTTCAACGCCTTCCAGCGATTGATGCTTGCCGGGAACGGTTCTTGCCCGGTTCAGCTTCTTGGCCAAAGATTTGTAAAGAATCTCATTGACCAGGGAACTCTTTCCCGAACCGGATACACCTGTTACACAAGTCATCACGCCCAGTGGGAACTCTACATCAATGTTCTTTAAGTTGTTCTCCGAAGCTCCCTTGACCTTTAAAAAGCCGGTCGGCTGTCTCCGCTCCCTGGGGACCGGGATTTTAATGCGTCCGCTTAAATAAGCTCCTGTTACGGATTTCTTATTCTTCATGATCTGCTTTGCATTCCCAACTGCCACTACCGTACCGCCGTGTTCTCCGGCTCCAGGACCGATATCCACGATGTAATCAGCGGCCATCATGGTATCTTCATCATGTTCTACCACAAGTACGCTGTTGCCAAGGTCACGAAGATGCAAAAGGGTCTTTAGCAGCTTATCATTGTCTCTCTGGTGAAGGCCGATACTCGGCTCGTCCAAAATATAAGCAACCCCCACAAGGCCGGACCCGATCTGGGTCGCCAGACGGATTCTCTGGGCCTCTCCTCCGGAAAGAGTACCGGTGGAACGGCTCAAGGTCAGATAATCAAGTCCTACATCAATCAGGAATGAAATCCTGGCCCGGATCTCTTTAAGGATCTGGTCACCAATGGCATGTTGCATAGGGGTAAGCTCCAGTCCGTCAATAAATTCACGGGAACGGACAATGGACATATTGGTGGCCTCGTAAATATTCTTACCGCCAACCGTAACTGCCAGAGACTCCTTTTTCAGTCTCATGCCGCCGCAGGTAGGGCATGGAGTAATGCGCATAAAGGTTTCATACTCCGCCTTGGAAGCCTCGGAATACGTCTCCCGGTATCTTCTGGACACATTCTGGATCAGCCCTTCAAATGCCACATCATAAATTCCCTCTCCACGCTGTCCCTTATAATAAACCTTAACTTCTTTTCCGTTGGTTCCATAGATGAGAACATCATGGACTTCCTTGGGATAGTCTTCAAAAGGAGTGTCCAAACGGAAATTATATTCCTTAGAAAGAGCTTCCAGGATGGCCCTGGTATAGCTTCCTTTGTCCGTACAGGACTGCCACCCCATTACTACAATGGCCCCTTCATCAATGCTCAGACTCTTATCCGGGATCATCAGATCTTCATCAAATTCCATCTTGTAGCCAAGTCCGAAGCAATCCGGGCAGGCTCCAAACGGATTGTTGAACGAGAAGCTTCTTGGCTCCACCTCATCAATGCTGATGCCGCAGTCCGGGCAGGAAAAGCTCTGGCTGAAATTAATGGGGGTTCCGTCAATTACGTCAACCACCATCAATCCGTCCGCCAGTTCCATCACCGTCTCAATAGAATCCGTCAAACGTTTCTCTATTCCTTCCCGTATGGACAAACGATCCACGACCACTTCAATGTTGTGCTTGATATTCTTATCCAGTTTGATTTCTTCGGAAAGCTCATAAAGATTTCCATCAATGCGTACTCTTACATAACCGCTCTTTCTGGAACTTTCCAATACCTTTGCATGTTCACCTTTTCTTCCTCTTACCACAGGGGCAAGAAGCTGGATCTTGGTCCTCTCCGGCAGTTCCATAATCTGATCCACCATCTGGTCTACGGTCTGCCTGCGGATCTCCCTGCCGCACTTGGGACAGTGGGGAATTCCGATTCTGGCATAGAGAAGTCTCATATAGTCATAAATCTCGGTAACCGTTCCTACGGTAGAACGGGGATTGCGGTTGGTGGACTTCTGGTCAATGGAAATAGCCGGGGAAAGTCCTTCAATGTTCTCCACATCCGGCTTTTCCATCTGTCCTAAGAACTGCCGGGCATAAGAGGACAGAGATTCCATATAACGCCTCTGCCCTTCTGCATAGATCGTATCAAAAGCCAGGGAAGATTTTCCCGATCCGCTCAAGCCGGTTAAAACAACCAGCTCATTCCTTGGAATATCCACGGAAACGTTCTTTAAGTTGTGCTCGTTGGCACCTCTTATCTTAATATACTGTTTTGCCATAATGTACTCCTGTAATAAACTGATATCCTGATATCACTGCTTGGGAATAGGGGCCTTCCGGTCCCATTTCTCATTAATAACAACCGATTTTCCCAATTATAACACATTTTATTTCGGATTGCAAACATTTGTTCGATATCAGTTAATCCTATTATTTAACCCAATAAGAGTAAACCTTCAGACGCTCCGACATCAAAAAATACACACCTTGTTCATTATATACCTGAAACCAGGCAGAAGAAATTATGAAATCGCATCCATTCATAACAAAACAGTTATCAATCTGTCAAATTCATAAGTGTAACTATGTTAAGAATCCTCTTCATCCAGTTCCCGCATCAAATCCGGGAAACTCTCTCTTTCAAATTCCTGAATGGAAATGGATTTCTTATTTGGATTGGCGAACACAAAGGTCTTATCCACATTTTCCACGTAATTCTGGATCTTATCGTTGGTGGCGCTGATAATTGCCTGAAAACCAAGTCCACGGATCAGTTCAATGCAGCTTGCCACCTTTTCCGCATCCATCTTGGAAAACGCCTCATCAAGCACCACCAGACGTATGGTGGGGTTTCTCTGTATCTTCGGAGATAAACTGATACGGTATGCCTGTGCAAAGCTTGCCAGAAGCGCTACATAAAGGGGGTTCTGCCCCTCTCCGCCGGAATTTTTCTTAAGCATTTTACTTAAACGGATTTTAATGACCTCATCCTCATTCTGAATCAGCTGCTGCATGTCAAAGGACAAATACGTGCGGTAATCCGCATACCGGTCCATATTCCGCTTGGCTTCTTCCATTTGTTCAGGTGTGGCATTGTCAGGGGGGATAAAAATATTGATCAGATCGTTGATGATCTCCCCATATTGGTTTTCATGTTCCATGGTAAACAGATTCATCTGGTCATCCACGGAATCCGTAAGCTGGGATGGATTGACTTCCAGGGAATCATCCATGAACATATCGTAATATCTTCCGTCAGGACCTTTATTTTTTCCAATGACAAACTGGTATTTATCCTTGCCGAAATCCAGACGGCTGATGATGCGGTTCAGCTCATCCCTGCGCTGCAGGGCATCTCTTATGGCACTCCGAATCTTGAACATGAAGTCATCTTTGAAATGAAGCACCGCTGACTTGGCCTGCTCTGCTGCCATCTTCTTATATTCCTCTAAATTTCCGCATTCCATGATTTCCAGCAGACGGTCGTACTCCTGATTATCCTTTGCCGTTAAAGAACAGTTCCGGTTGGGGTACTTCCTGGCATACTCTCCTCTGGCTGCCACGAGCACACGGAATGCTTCGTCCCTGGCTTCCTCCGTTTTCTTCGCAGTTGCAAAGAATTTATCCTTCATCCGGTCATATCTTGGCAGTTCCTCCGTTTTAAAGTACTGTCTGCCTTCTGCCTCCAGTTCTTCCTCCGGTTCCAGAGCCTTCGTCTTTATAACCAGTTCCTCCTGCAGCTGCAAAATCTCCTTCTGAAAGCCTTCGATTCTACCATTGCATTCAAACATCAGACGGTCCACAGCCCGTTGCTCTGCCCTTTTTCCTTCGCAAAGGGTCAGGACGGCCTCCCGCTCCTTTTCCCATTCACTGACATTCCGGGCCTTTAATTTCTCAAGCTTTTGTTCCAGCTTCTTTTTCTCTTTTTCTTTTTGCTTTAAAGCAGCCATATCCTGCTGCCACTCTAAATAGACTCCGGTATCCTCTGCCAGTCCCTCCATGGAAAGAATTCTCTGACATTCCTTTAAAATGGCCTCCTGAGGCTTTTTCTCCTCAGCCAGGGCTTGCAGATTCTTTTCCAGAAGGCGGATTCTTCTGCGGACACTGTCCTTGCCGATATAAGCAAACTTGGTGTAATTGTCCGGGTTCATGCGCTGGAGCCGGAAGGTATGGTAAAGCATACAATCCGGAGTCACTCCGATGCGGCATTGGCGCAGTTCATCAAGGTCCCGGCATTTTACTACCCTTCCCAAAAGAAGATCGATGTATGGCTGCAGATAGGCTTCACCGGCGATAACTTCTTCCGATAAGGCACCAGCTACCACTTCGCTGGCCGTTTGAGAGGCTTTTTCCGTGTCCAGAACCGCTACATTATAATATTCGTTCCGGTCCAGTTCCTCGTAAACAGCCATTGCTGCTTTGGCATAGGCCGGAGGCACTACCAGAGACAGCTTATTGTTGCCCAGATAGCCTTCTGCTGCATTTCTCCAGGTCTCATCGCGGATGTCTAAAAGATCCGCCAGCACATGGACTTCCACCGCCTTGCCCGTTTCCTCCAAAAGGCGCTTTTGAAGGATGGCTCTGGCCCGTTCCAGGTACTTGGGATATGCCTTATTTCCTGCTTTCAGCTGGGCCAGCTCCTCGGTGGTCTGACGTTCCTTTTTGCGGATATCGCGAAGGGCGGCCTCCGCTTCCCTCTTCGTTTCTTCCGTCTCCTTTTGCAGCTCTAAAATGGACTGTTTCAGACGGACCAGAGTCTCCTCATCCACAGTATTTTCCTGGAATGCTTCAATGTCCCAAATGGTCTGGTTTGAGGTGGTTTCTTCTTCTATCCACTGCCCAAGCCTTTCTGATGCCTGAGACCACTTGACAGCACTTTTATTCAAATGATTTATCAGTTCCTCCGTAGAACTTAACTGATTCTTTAAATCTTCATATCCGGTGGAGGAAATCTGCCTTAACAGCTCCTCTCCCTGAACCGTCAAATTATGAATCTGGCCCTCCAGACCCGTTTTCTGTTCCTCCTGACGGAGGTAATCCTCTTTGGCGAACCGGATCTTATCCGTCAGCGCCTGTATCCTGACCTGGTAATCCAGGATCTCCGCTTTGCGGAAGAAATACATATTTTTATGAATTTCCTTTTCCAGGCGCTGTACCGTCTCAAATTTATCAGATAAATCCTTTAAAATGCCGATCTCAATGGAAGTATCCTCGATCTTCTTTCGCATACGTCCGTACTGCATGACGCTTTCCTGCATATCCTCGATATGAATGTCTTGTTCCATGCAGATGTATTCTTTCACAAAATCCTCCAGCTTAATGTTCATCCGGAAGGGAATGGCCCGTTTGAACAGAAGAGGGAATTTCTCCGAATCCAGACCACCAAGATACACATCGTAGAGCTGTCTGCGGAACCGTTCATTATGGGAGGTTGCAAAATACTCCTCTTTGGAATAGTTGGCCCGAAGGGCGGCTGTAATTTCTTCGATGGTCATGGCACGGTCAGAAGTCCGGTATCCATTGTCCCATAAGGGACCTTTGTGCCAGAAGAATTTCCTGGATATTTCATTGGTGGAGGTATCCACATCAAAAACTACGCCAATGCACTGAAACGTCTTGGTATCCGTCCGTTCCAGTTCAAGTACAATGGTAGTGGAAAAATTTTGATTCCTTAAATAGGCGAATTCATTATTCTCTCCAATGTTGACCATGCCTCGCAGATACTCAATGAGATTCCGGTCCGAATCATCGGCAGCTGCCTTATTAAAGAATCCGCGTCCGTCGGTGTTGGCATAGAGAAGAATCTGCATGGCATCAATTACCGTGGATTTTCCGCTGCCGGAATGTCCCGTAAAGAAATTGATCTCCTTATGAAAGGATAGGGTTTTCCGGTTAATATAATGCCAGTTGTTTAACAGTATTCTGGAAAGAGCCTCAAATTTCTGGTTCGTCATCGCTGTCATCTCCTTCCTCAAATGATTCTAACAGGCCCCGGACATCATCCCCAAAAAGCACTACATTGATGCAGGGATAAATGATCAGCCGGCTGTCTCCTTCTAAATCCTCCAAAAGCTCCAAGGGCTCCAAAATTTGATATTTCTTTAACAATGCGATGGTACGCCTGATTTCCGTAGCAGCAGGCTGTTTTTTAAAGAGCCGGTAGCCTCCCAGCTTTTCGTGGATTTCACTTAATGTGGTATACACATTGACGCTGGTGGACACTTCAGCCATCTGCTCGTCATAAATCAGCTTTAACACAAGAAGATAGAGGGTGGCCAGCTTCGGGAGCTTGTCTCCCATGGTAGTCTCTCCCTGAAGGTAAATGATCCCAAGCTGGCTGTTTTCCAATACAGTCACACCGATAACCGCAAGGTAGGTGCGGATAAATTCCAGATGCTTGTTGCAGATTCTAAATTCCGGATTATAGGCGAAGCGTCCGGTACGTTTCTCGTACTTATGCTCCAGCACAAAGGTCTGGCGCAGGAGTATCTTTAAGCCGTCTGTGACTTCTTTTTTCTCCTCCTGGCTCAAGGCATCATAATATGGAATCTGGCCCATGGTGCCAGTGGTTTCTTCGTATGTCATGATTCTTTCCTCCTTACAAACACCAGCCTGGGATAGCGGTATCTTCCATTGTCTATCATTTCCGGGTCCGGGTCTTTCACCTGGTAAATGCTTTTTTGTCTGGTAGAATAATCATAGGCCAGTATCAGCATTTCAAAATCCTCCGCTGTCTTTACCGTATGCTCCGTCACCTCCATGCGGCCATTTTCCATATGCTCTTCCAGGTAGGCTTCGATCTCTTTCCTGCTGTAACGGTTCTTTAAACGGTTTAAGTTTAAAATCTCCTCTGCGGACAGCTCTTCGGACACCTCATCCGGAACCAGCGTTTCTTGAAAGACAGACCTTGGCTTTCTCTTTTTATAGAGAGCATGCTCCGATAGTATGGATACCTGGGATAGGTTCATCAGACTGCCCGCCTCACCTATCGCTGCCTCCTGATCCTCTGCTTCGGAAAGGTGATTCAAAAGGCGGATGACCAGACCTTTCATGTTATCCTCCTGGTTTAGAAGATAATTCAGTCTTGTGACGGTTGCCCGGATATACCTGGAATGCTCCTTGTCCATATTGGCGATCCGGTGTTCGATGTCATCAAAGCCCCGCTCAATCTGATCCAGCTTCTCTGAAACCTCCGCGGCAGTCACCTTATTTTGGCTGCGAATGCTCATTGCCTCCATCCACGGGACATCCTCCCGCATGGCACTGATCCACCGTTTGATATCATTCTTATACAAATAGAAATTATCTGAGGTTTTTAAAATGTGGTATTTCTTTTTTACGATTTCCTCCACATACCCTTCCAAATGGTCTTTTAAAAGCTCTCCATATTCCTTTTTCTCCAGCAGACTGGCAAAGAACTTATCCATGTTGTGAAGCATGTCCTGAAGCGTCTTATTGAGCCGCCTGGTATTGACACAGGCGGTATTTAAAAGACTGATATTGGCTCTTTTATCATTTTTCAGAGAAAATAATATGGCGTAAATATTTTGGATATAAATCTGGGTCTCATCTTCTTCGTCTGTGGTAAGCTTAAAAAATGCCTCGATCATAACAGCCGCATAATCAGGGATTACAATATGGACCGTCATGGAGGCATAGTCATCGACTTTACGAAGCCATCCGGCTCTTAAAAGCCAGTTTAACACTCTGGATGCCGGCGGCTCTGTCTCATCGGACTCGTCCTCCAGCTCATCCTGCCAGATTACAAAACGCTTTTGAAGAAAATATTCATCCAACACCTGAAGACAGACCTCTCTGCTTAGAAAGTAGTTGCTGTATTCGTATTCCTCATTGATCCTGAGCAAAGCTTCTATGTAAGTGGACCGGTTGACGGAGCGGAACAATCCCCAGAAACGGTCCGGTATTTCATTCATCAGTATCATAATTCTTTCGCTTCCTCTCCCAGCCGTTTTTCTTAAAAAACGGACAAAAAGAAACGGCTATCA
Organism: uncultured bacterium; assembly: GCA_905215155.1. Lineage (GTDB taxonomy): Bacteria > Bacillota > Clostridia > Lachnospirales > Lachnospiraceae > Lacrimispora > Lacrimispora sinapis. Next base: position 11,170 of record CAJMPJ010000053.1, read on the forward strand.
CAGGTTCATGACAGCCGTTATGTCTTTATTAAGGCTTCTTTTTATATTATAGCAAAAATCTCCATTTCTTACAATAACATTATGCCCCTTGTGTTTTTTCCAGTCCTTATGCAAAAACAGCTTTCTGCAGGGACAAATCCCTGCAGAAAGCTGTTGGCTTAATATTTTGAGAAGCGGTGCTCCGCCGTCTCTTCCTCCCGATATGTATCCTTGAAAGAATCGCCGGCTGCAGTATCTCCTGTCTCAGAAGAACCGTACTCCATTACGGCTGAAGTACCGGTATCCTGAAGTCTGAAACGTTCCACTTCCTCTTTTAATAACTGAGCCTGAGCGTCTAACTCTTCGCTGGAAGCAGAGCTTTCTTCCGCCGTAGCCGCATTGGTCTGGACCACTGTGGATACCTGATTTAAGCCCTGGTTAATCTCATCAATGGCCTCCACCTGTTCATAAGAAGCAATGGCGATCTCCTGAATGGCCTGTTCCACCAGCGCGGCCTGTTCTCCCACCTCTTTTAATATACGGGTCGTTTCATTAGCAATCCTTCCGCCCTCTGAAACGGTTTGTACGGACTGGCCGATCAGCTCTGCCGTCTGCTTGGCTGCCTCTGCGGATTTACCTGCCAGATTACGCACCTCATCCGCTACCACTGCGAATCCCTTACCGGCTTCACCGGCTCTGGCAGATTCTACGGCCGCGTTTAAAGCCAGGATATTTGTCTGGAACGCAATGTCTTCAATCACCTTGGTAATGCTTGAAATTTTCTCGGAAGCGTGCCCAATCTCCTTCATGGATTCATCAAGCTTTGCCATATGGACATTGCCTTCGTTCATTCCCTGTCCGGCCTTTTTTACATAGTCTGTGGCCTTCTTGACATTCTCTGCATTCTCCTGGGCACGGTTGGATACGTTTGATACGGAAGAACTGAGTTCCTCTACGGTAGCCGCCTGCTCGGTAGCTCCTGCCGCAAGTGCCTGGGACGCATCTGATATCTGCCTTGACCCATCCGCAACCCGCTCCGCAGATTCTTTGATCTTAGTAAATACGGAATTTAAGTTTAAAGTGATCCGGTTTAAGGAATCCTTGATCTGTACAAAATCCCCCTTATAATCCTGGGTTGTCGTAACGGTGCAGTCCCCATGTTCCAAACTGCTTAAAACCTGGGAAATCTCTTTGACATAATGATTAAGTGTCTCCACCGTACCTGTAAATGACCGGGAAAGGACCTCAAGCTCATCCCCGGAATTCACCTGGGGTACTTCGGTATGTAAGTCTCCCTCTGCCAAAGACTCGATCCGTTTTACCAGATGAATGATTGGAGTTACGATAGGGGAGGCAATCCGGAATGCAAACAGGAACGACAGTGCGATCATCAGAAACGTCAATCCTGCGGTGATTCCAAGGGAACGGTAGAACGCTGACATCATCTCCGATTTATCGGATACAATTGCAATGGACCAGCCATCCGTGTTTTTAATGGGCGTATATCCCATAATCAAAACCTTCCCCTTGAAGGTGGATTCCCTGATTCCCGTATTTCCTGCAATCATATCCTTAATATTGGCGGAAAGTACGGAATATGCCTTATCGTTTTTCCCAAGCTCAATATAATTGGTTTCCTTTTCCACGGTCTCTCTGTTTTTATGCGCAATCACCTTGCCGGCTTTATCCACGATAAATCCATAGCCTGATTCCCCAACGGATACTCCGTCGATCATACGGCTGAAGGCATCCGCATCAACAGCACCAGCCACAACCCCGTTAAAACGTCCGTTATTGACCTTGGCTGCAATCACCAGAATGGTCTTTCCCAGTTTTTCACTTTTGATGGTAGATGAAATGTAGGTCTCTCCATTCATTGCATGGACAAAATAATCCTGTTTGCTCACATCGGTCCCAGTGGTGGCTTTCCCGTTGGAGTCGATGAGATTCAAAGCCACAAATCCGTATTGCTCTGCCATCTTATCCAGAACCTCTTTATTCTGTCCGGCAGATGTAATATTCTGAGCAACCGACTCAATCTTTGTCTTATAGATTCCTATGGCATTCTCAACCACCTGACTGTAGCTTTCCGCAGACTCCATGAGCCTCAAATTGGTATTATCTAACGTATTGTGATAAAATAAAAACCCATTGACCGATCCAAAAAGAACGGAAATCGAAACGGAAAGACTAATAATTCCTATTAATAAAGTCTTTTTAATCGACCTTTTCCTTCCTGTTGAATCCTGGCCTTTCTCTGACTTACTTAAACCCTTACGAAATACCCGAAACTTTTCCACCATAGCCATATCCCTCCCTTTTTTTGCATAGCAAAAATTTATTCATATTTGGTTTAAATGAATTATATAACACTTATTAGATAATTGTCAAATACTGTAAATTACTGTTGAAATTTTGTTGAAATTTTGTTTTTATCCCCTTAGTTTTTGAAAATAAATCAAAAAAAAAGACCGCTGCGGCACAAGCTGACAACGGTCTCTTTCTTTAATTTTTTATAGTTCCATTTGAAGAATCTTCTTCTTTTGTATCTTCTTTTTCCACTGACCAATCCGTAAGGCCGTCAGACTCTTCCGATTTGTCTTCGTTCTCCGATTCCTCAATTTCTTTATCCGGCTCCGGAATTCCTTTTGCTTCCCGGAAGATCTTCATAAATTCCTTACCGGTAATGGTTTCTCTTTCGATTAAGAATTCCGCAATCTTATCCATGACATCACGGTTATCCATGAGCAGGCTCTTGGCTTCTTCATAAGCCTCCTTTAACATTCTCATAACTTCTTCGTCTACCTGGGAAGAAGTGGCTTCCGCACAGTTCATGACCGTCCGTCCGCTTAAGTACTGGTCTTCCTTAGCGGCCAGACCGATAAGACCAAATTTCTCAGACATGCCGTACTGGGTGATCATGGCACGTGCTACCTTGGTGGCCTGTTCAATGTCATTGGCAGCACCTGTGGTAATGGAATCAAATACGATCTCCTCCGCTGCGCGTCCGGCAAGATAACCGACTAACATGGCGTGCAGCTCTTTCTTGGAATTGAGGAACTTCTCTTCCTCAGGCACCTGCATCACATACCCCAAGGCTCCCATGGTTCTTGGAACAATGGTGATCTTCTGTACCGGCTCCGCATCCTTTTGAAGGGCGCTGACCAATGCATGGCCGACCTCATGATAAGATACGATACGGCGTTCTTCTTTGTTGAGTACCCGGTCCTTCTTCTCTTTTCCGACTAAAACCACTTCCACTGCTTCAAAAAGATCCTTTTGGGAAACAGCATGACGGCCGTTCTTTACCGCTAAAATGGCAGCTTCGTTGATCATATTGGCTAAATCAGAACCAACGGCTCCCGATGTTGCAAGAGCAATGGCATCCAAATCAACGCTGTCATCAAGGAGTACATCTCTTGCATGAACCTTTAAAATATCCACACGCCCCTTTAAATCAGGCTTATCCACAATGATCCGGCGGTCAAAACGTCCCGGACGCAGCAGGGCCGGGTCTAAAATCTCCGGACGGTTGGTTGCCGCAAGAACTAAAAGTCCCTTGGAGGAATCAAATCCATCCATTTCAGAAAGCAGCTGGTTTAAGGTCTGTTCTCTTTCATCGTTGCCGCCTCCGAATCTGGAATCACGGCTTTTTCCGATGGCATCCACCTCATCAATAAATATAATACAAGGCGCAGATTCCTGGGCCTGCTTAAAAAGATCACGGACACGTGATGCACCTACACCTACGAACATCTCTACAAAATCAGAACCGGACAGAGAATAAAAAGGAACATGAGCTTCTCCGGCAACGGCTTTGGCCAGAAGCGTCTTTCCGGTTCCTGGAGGTCCTACGAGCAGGGCTCCTTTGGGAAGCTTGGCTCCGATCTTTGTATATTTACCAGGATTGTGAAGGAAGTCAACAATCTCCGTTAGGGATTCCTTGGCCTCGTCCTCACCTGCCACATCCTTAAAGGTGATTCCGGTCTCCTTTTGCACATAGACCTTGGCGTTGGTCTTTCCAACCCCCATCAGTCCGCCTCCGCCTACCCGGCGCATCATGAAATTCAGCAAAAATCCCATGGCAGCGAACAAAAGCAGATAGCTGACAATGGTCTGTATAAAGAAATTACTGTCCCGGCGGGTTCTGACGGTCTCCACACCTGCATCACGAAGACGTTCCGCAAGGTTTAAATCATTATCCATACGCACCGTATAATAAGAAACTCCTGGTTTATATCCTTCCCAGGTCTTCTTCGGATTGATGATAATCTTCGTATCATCTACATGAACCGATTCAACCTGCTTGTCATCGACCATATTCATAAAGGTGTCATAACTCAGTTCTTTATTGGTCCTGGTGGTAATTGCATTGTGCAGATAAGAGATCCCTGCCACCGCAATCAGAAACGTAGTGACCCATACGACGATTGCCTGAGCGTTTTTCGGCATCTTATTCTGATTCTTGTTATCCATCTGTGTAAAGTCTCCAATCCGGATAGTTTCTACCCATTCTATATCTCTATCATTATAGTGTCAGTCTCCCCATAAATCAAGAAAAGAATTATAAAATCCTTATAAACAGCCGGACTGGTTTTATTTCTCATAAATGTATTTACCGTTCTTCCCGGAAATAAGCCTGACCGAGACTTTCCGGCGGCTGGTGTTCTCTTTTCTTCCTTAAACTGGAAATAATTAAAACAATAATAGTTACGACATAAGGAAGGGCCTTGAATATTTCCTGGGTTCCGCGGCTCAAGCCGGGGATATATAAATAAAGAATGTACAGGCCGCCAAACAGCAGAGAACCCCAGATGGCACCTACCGGTTTCCAGAGCGCAAATATCACCAGGGCAATGGCCAGCCAGCCTCTGTCTCCAAACCCATTGTTCGTCCAGGTACCGCCGGAGTATTCCATGACAAAATACAGGCCTCCAAGCCCGCTCAAACCTCCGCCGATACAGGTAGCCAGATATTTATAGGCGGTTACATGGATTCCGGCTGCGTCTGCGGTTGCAGGACTTTCTCCAACGGCTCTTAAGTTCAGACCTTTTCTGGTCCTGTTTAAGAAAAAGCTGAGTGCAATTGCCAGGATAAGTCCAAGATAAGTCAGAAAACCGTAGGAAAACAGGGCTTCCCCAAGAAACCCCAGCTTTGACAGTCCGGGAATCGGTGTTTTAAATGCTTCTCCTGTCACAGCAACGGAAATCTGTCCCACACCGCCTGCAAGCTTTGATAAAGAACCTCCGAAAAAATTACCAAAGCCCACGCCAAAGGTCGTCAGTGCCAGTCCGGTCACATTCTGATTGGCCTTTAAGGTTATGGTGAGAATGCTGTAGATCAATCCTCCAAAGGCAGCGCAGAAAAAAGCAAAGAAAAAGGAAATAAGAATCCCGATGAGCCCATTTGGATCTGCAGCAGAATTTTCATATAAAAATGCACCGATCAGTCCGGCAATGCCTCCCATATACATCATGCCCGGAATTCCCAAATTTAAATTACCGGATTTTTCTGTCAGGATCTCTCCCAGTGCTCCGTACAGGATACCAATTCCCTGACCAATGACTTTTTGAATAAATATTACCAAAAATTCCATGATGGTTCACTCCTCCCTATTCTGCCGATGGACGTTTCCCGCCCCGGAATCTCACTTGATAGTCAATAAAGAATTCACAGCCCAGAATAAAGAACAGGATGATACCTGTAATAACATCAGAGGCATTTTCATTTAAATTGAACTGGGAAGCAATCTGACCGGCCCCTTTTTGCATGAATACAAGGAAAAATGAAACCAAAATCATGGCAAAGGTGTTGAATTTACTGAGCCAGGAAACAATAATCGCTGTAAAACCACGCCCGCCTGCGGTACTGGTGGAGATGGTATGGCTGGCACCGCTTACAATAATGAAACCTGCAATGCCGCATAAAGCACCGGAAATCGCCACCGTACGCATAATGACTTTTTTCACATTTATTCCTGCGTAACGGGCGGTATTTCCGCTCTCTCCCACAACGGAGATCTCATATCCCTGTTTGCTGTGTTTTAAATAGAAGAACATGGCAATGGTCAGTCCTAAAACAATGACCAGGTTCCAGCCGTATTCCAAGCCGAATAGCTTGGGGAGCCAGCCGCCCTTGGTTGCAGAATTGATGGTCCCCACGGAATTGGAACCTTTGGGATTCTCCCAGAAAATGATTCCAAAGGTGATCACCTGCATGGCTACATAATTCATCATCAGGGTAAACAAGGTTTCGTTGGTGTCCCAGTATGCTTTAAAAAATGCAGGAATGGAAGCCCAGATCATGGCTGCCACAGCACTTCCTAAAAACATCAGAGGAAATAAAACCAGAGGAGGAAGGGTATTGCCAAAATAAATCATCATGGCCGCAGAGGTAACCCCACCGATCAGCACCTGTCCTTCTGCCCCGATATTCCAGAATCTCATTTTAAATGCCGGTGTGATCCCCACCGCAATACAAAGGAGGACCAGAGTATCACGGATGGTCATCCAGATTCTCCTTTTGGTACCGATGGCACCCTCCACGATTCCTTTATATACTTCCAGAGGATTAAGTCCTGTCAGTGCCACAATCACCAGTGCGCATACGACCAGAGACAGAAAAACTGCAATCAGACGGATCGCCCATGCCCTCCAAGGTTCCATGGATTCCCGCTTTGTCATTTGGAAAAGCGGCTCTCTTCCCTTCATCATTTTTAAATTCCTCCTGTTTTCATCATCAGCTTTCCGATTTCTTCTTTTGTTGCTGTTCTTCCGTCTACGATCCCGCTGACCGTGCCGCCGCACATCACGAGAATTCGGTCACACAGCTCCATCAGTACATCCAGATCCTCTCCCACGCAAACAACGGCGGTTCCCTTTTTTTTCTGTTCATTGAGCAGGTGATAGATGGTATGGGAGGAATGGATGTCCAGACCGCGGACCGGATATGCCACCAGAAGCACCGCTGGCGCCGAAGCGATCTCACGTCCTACTAACACCTTTTGTACATTGCCGCCGGATAGCTTTCTGACAGGAATTGAGGTTCCCGGGGCAGCGATTCCAAGCTCGTGAATTAGCTGCTCCGCCAGAGCTTTCGGTGATCTGCGGTCTGCAAAAAAGGAGCGTCCTTTTTTGTAGCTTCTCAGCATGACATTGTCCGTTAAATCCATGGTTCCTACAAGCCCCATGCCCAGACGGTCCTCCGGAACAAAGGAAAGCCGGACTCCCGCCTTTGCAATTTCGGCGGCACTCATTTCGGTCAGTTCCTTCTCTCCTCCCTCCGGCGGATAGTATACGGCAGAACCGGAGGAAGAAGGGATTAGCCCTGCAATGGCCTCTAACAGCTCTCTCTGTCCGCTTCCTGCCACACCGGCAATTCCTAAGATCTCCCCGCTGTTTGCGGTAAATGAAGCATTCTCAAGAGTCTTTACTCCCTCCTTGCTGACACAGCTAAGACCGCTTACCACCAGACGTTTTTCAGGAGAAACCGGATCAGGACGTTCGATATTTAAGTCCACCTTTTTCCCTACCATCATCTCTGTCAGGGTTTCTTCCGTCGCTTCCTTTGTTTCTATGGTTCCGATGTACCGGCCTTTCCGAAGGACTGATACCCGGTCAGATAAGGCGAGAACCTCATGGAGCTTATGTGTGATTATTATAATGGAATGGCCTGCTTTTCTCATGTTGCGGAGCACTGCAAACAAGCGGTCCGCTTCCTGGGGAGTCAAAACAGCGGTAGGTTCGTCCAAGATCAAGATGTCCACCCCGCGGTATAAGAGCTTTACGATTTCGACCGTCTGTTTCTGGGAAACAGACATGGTGTAAATTTTCTGTTCCGGGTCTAAATCAAATCCATATTTTGCCGTAAGTCCGTTTATCTTTTCGGTCACTGCCTTTCGGTCAAGCAGTTCCTTGCCCGGCAGACCGAGAATGATGTTTTCCGCAGCCGTAAATACGTCCACAAGCTTAAAGTGCTGGTGAATCATACCAATCCCCAGATCAAAGGAATCCTTAGGGGACCGTATGGACACTTCTTTTCCGTTCACAGCAATCTGTCCTTCATCCGGGTAATAGATTCCTGATATCATATTCATGAGCGTGGTTTTTCCGCTTCCATTTTCACCCAGAATGGAAAGGATTTCTCCTCTTTTTACAGACATGGAGACTTTGTCGTTGGCAATTACTTTGCCAAACCGTTTGGTGATATTTTTCAGTTCAATGGCATAATTTTCGTTCACCGGGGAACCTCCGTTTCTTTAATAGCAAAAAGCGGGGCCAAAGTATCTGGCGCCGCTTTTAAGTCTGACTCATTTCCGTCTGAGCATTTAATTATCAATGGTTGTAATTCCATCAATCAATATATCAAATGCCGGTGCAGAACCGTATTCAGACTCATGGAAATATCCGTCAGAGATATATTCCACATCACTTCCATCTTTTTTGTAGGTTTCCAGCTTTTTGCCGCCTACCGTAAAAGTAGAGGTATCAAATACGTGAAGCGTTCCAGCTTTGATCGCATCTTCCACTTCTTTTACCTTTTCCTCCGTTCCCGGAGCCACCACATCCTTATTAAGTTCTGTGATAGAAACTGCTCCGTCTTTGTACCCCTGGCACCAGTCTGTGTCAATGGCCTTGCCGTCAATGACGCTCTGTACCGCATAAGTGACATAGGGAGCCCAGTTGATAGACGCGGAGGTGAGTGCTGTCTTAGGTGCAGTTGCCAGCATGGAAATATTATAGCCTACGTCCGGAACACCAGCCGCTTCACAGGCAACAGGAGCACCGGTGGTATCGGCATGCTGGCTGATCAGAACACAGCCGCCGGAAATCAGAGCATCGGCAGCTTCTTTTTCAAGATCAAAGCTTCCCCAGCTGTTGGTGTATTTTACTTCCATTGTGGCCTGTGGACATACGGAACGCACTCCCAGGAAGAAGGAGGTATAGCCGCTGATCACTTCTGCATATGGATAAGCACCCACATAACCGATCTTAACTGCATCCTCTTTAACCTTGCCTTCTTCAATCATCTGATTTAACTTCAGACCTGCCACCACACCGGATACATAACGTGATTCAAAAACATTGGTAAAATAGTTGTGCATATTGCTTAAGCCGCTTGTCTTCGCCTGATAGCCGGTGGCATGGCAAAACTGCACCTCCGGATATTCCTTGGCCGCTTCTATAATATAGGATTCGTAGCCAAAGCTGTTGGCAAAGATAATGTTACAGCCCTGATCCGCTAAATCCATGGCTGCATCTTTTGCGGTTTCATCTTCCGGCACATTCCACTTTACAATGATCTGGTCATCGGATAAGCCAAGGGCTTTCTTCATTTCCAGAGCACCGTTATAATGAGCGGCCGTATAGCTTTCATTCTCATCACCGATATAAATAAAGCCCACCTTAATGTCCTCTTTTGCAATCGGACCTTTGGGAACGGCAGACTCTGTGCTTCCAGCTTCTGTTGCCTGCTTTTCTGTGTTCTTTGAACCAGTGGCGGATGGGGAACCGGAGCTACCGCAGGCTGTTAATGACAGAGCCATAATACCTGCCAAAGCCAGACCAACCAACTTCTTTGATTTCATAACCTAATCCTCCTCGATCATGTGCATGGGTTGATTTTAAAAAAGCGTCAGATACTGTCTCTACATATCTGACGCTTTTGTCAACCCTTATGAAATGTAAAATTTACATTACCCAGTATAACATTCTTTTAAGGCTTGTCAATACGAATTGTGTCATTTTCTGTACTATTTATTTTGCTCATAAGCACACTTAATTATTATTGATAAGTGAAGATTATGTCAAATTTTTTACAGAGTCATGGCTCTCTTTATTGTCAGAATTTTCACCTTTAACAAGCCAGATGTGTGTCTCTGTCAAAGCAGCCCGCGATGTCTCTCAGACCGGCAAAAAAGAAAGTTTTGGGGGCTGAGACCAGGCTTCACGCAAAAAGCAGACAGGAAGCTCTCCTTCCTGTCTGCTTTAATGAAGAAATCTTACCAACTCCTTTTCCGGCTTTATTGGAAGTGAAAACACCTGCCCTTATGCGGATGCTTCCGTTTTCCCCGGCTTCCAGTGCAAAATTATCTTTATTAATGCTTCCGTCTCCTCCTGCGTTGCCAAACACAGTTCCCTTCCACGGATCAATGACCGGCCAGAGAGCACTGACACCGGAAGGTCTAACATAGACCCGTTCCTTATACTGAGGGTTGACCGTAAGCATCTGGCTTTTGGGGGCAGCAGCACCCGGTCTGATAAAATTCTTTAACGGATTGCTGCTCTTCATCAGTTCATCCGCCACCAGCCAGGCATTGCAGGCAGCTCCGTAAAGATTGGTGTGTGTATCATCAATGCTGATTTCTTTGGAGGAAGTCCACGCATGGCGGTCTTTTACCCCTTCTGCACCAAGCTGCTCATAGATTGCCCTGGTTCTTGCCGTTAAGTCCACCACGGTTACTCCTGTCTCAGCACCCAGATCACGGATAGACTGTGCGTAATCACCGCCGGGATATGTACCCTGATCCGTTACCTGATCAGAGGTAATGTGGCCGCTGGGACCGTCATACTTATTATCTTTATTTCTTCTGACTATGGGCGTGCACAGAATCGGAGTGGCTCCGGCATCCTGGGCTTTCTTAATATACCTTGTGTAAAGGGAATTCTTAAAAGACCCTGCGTCACCGATTCCTCCGTTTGGATTTGTATACCGCTCTGCTTCTGTCTTTTCGTCATTGTGGCCAAATCCAATGATAAGAAAATCACCGGATTTCATGCCGTTTAACAGCGTTTTATATTGTTCCGTGGAAACAAAGCTTAAGGAGCTGGTGCCGGGGATAATAGTAATCATCCTGGAAGGCACTGACTGTTGAATCTCCCACGACCCATACCACAGGCCGTTCCGGTGTTCCGCCTTTTCTTGCGCCTGCATACTGAGGAGCAAGGGCGGTCAGTGTAAGAAGTCCTTTCATATCGATGGAGCCATCCTCCAGACGCTCCGGTATCCTTTTGGTATCAAGACTTTCAAACATGGAGGCGCTGATTGCTTCTCCTTTGCTGTTCACCGATTTTCCCCCATGATAAAAATAATTGTTATCGGTGTAAATCTCCGAGGCATCCTGACCGTTTAAATCAATTTTTTCTTCCACATCAAGGTATTTATCCCTGTAAGAAATCAGTCCGTCCGCCTTAAATGCAGTTGGGATTCCCTTATTGCTGTACAAAGCTACATTCGGTCCCTCATTATTGTAGGAAATGGAACGGTAAACTTCAATGTCCGGGCAGGAGTTGGAATCAATTCCCTTGGCTTTATTTTCATAGGAAATGCTGTTTTTCAGCACATGATGACCGGGCAGGCCGGATCCTCCCATTTTGAACCCATTTCCGTTTCCTGCATCAATAATCTGGCCGTCTCTGATGATATAGCCGTTTTTGTATGCAACACAATTCTGAATGGTGACGGAACCAATGGTACCGGTTCCTACTTTTGCAAAGAAGTCCCAGCCGTCATCGGCATTATAGCTTGCGATACAGCCATCGAATACATTTCCTTCCCCGCAGGTCAGCTTTGCTGCGAACCCGTCCGCATCTTCCATTGCAGCATCTGAATTGTTATAGGAACTGCAGTTTAAGATCAGGTTATTGGAAGGCCATTTTTCAAACGGTTCCTCCGATGTTCCACTGATCTGGATTCCTGTGTTTCCGTTGTTATAAGCATTTACCTGATCAATGGTATTATGGCTTCCTGCTACCTGAAGTCCTGCTTTTAAGTCTTTTGTATTGGTAATATCAATATTTTTTAAATGCCAGTAGCTTCCCCAAAGCTGAACACCGGTACCCTTTCTCTGGAAATCAAAAACCGCACGGCTATGTTCCGAAGGGTCAGTTTCCATACGAATCATCTGGTCTGCCGTACCGTCAATGCCCCGTTCCATGTTAAGGCCGGAAAGGTAATAGGTGCCAGGTGCAAGATATATGCTTTGCCCAGGCATCGCATATTTCACCGCTTCTTCAAGGGGAATCGGAGAAGCCTTGCT
>CAJMPJ010000054.1 GCA_905215155.1 uncultured bacterium
ATTCATTTCTCTTAAAAAGAAACTCACCCATGTTCAACAGGCTAAAGCCCATAAATCTAAAAATGAGGTTCGATCCTGTAAAAAAGGGTCGAACCTCATTTTTAAAATTCCATATGCTCTTCCTGAAAAAAGGAGGAAATCAACTCTAAGGTAGCCTCCGTTTCTTTGCTGGCAGTCATGATCCAGTTATGGGGCATACCGGCACCTTTCTTATAAATGAGCTCTGTCCCCTCCAAGGTGCCCGCTCGTTCCGCCAAAAGCTCACAATCCGGCGTCAGAATCTCTTCGGTTCCTGAAAATATAAGAATTGGCCCCAGATGATTCCAGTCCCCGAAAATCGGAGACACAAACGGATGATCCGGTTCTAAAGGCCCGCAGTATCTGGCTCCCGCCGCTTTTAAAGCATCCACCGGCAGAACCGGATCGGTTTTTTTAGCAATTTTTATTCTGGGATTATTTAACGAAATATCCAGCCAGGGAGATACCACCGCCGTCTTTACGGGCATGGGAAGATTTCCCATGTCCCGCAGCTCCTGCAAAAAAGAAAGAGCAAGTCCGCCGCCGGAAAAATCCCCGAACAGATAAAATTCATCATCCGGATATTCGCAGATGAGACCGGTATAGGCTTTGATCAGACACTGGTGAGCCGTCAGTGCCGTGTATTCCGGTGCAAGAGGATACTGAAAGATGGATACCCGCATCCGCTCTTCCATCGCAAAATACTCGGCTATTTCCCGGCTCCGCCCCGTGGGTTCCAAGGTATAGGCACCACCTGGCAGCATCAGAATATGTGCATTTTTCGTATAGCTGCCATTGATGGTGACTCCGCAAAAACCGTCCGCGTCCCAGGTTTTAACACGGACCTTTTTGGTGAATCGAAGAAGCTCCAACTCGCCGGTCCCCCGTTTTGGCTGTTCCAAAGCAAGCGCCATTTTTTTATCCGCTTTTCCCATTTTGGCAAAAAACTTTTCCATCTCCATCTTGAAACTCATGGTTTAAAACTCCCCTTTCCTACCCAGTCGGCATTAAGAATTCCTGCACATTTTATTTAGCTTCTTCAGTTCATATATGACAAACGGGCTGACAATAAGCGCTGAAGATATATCGGCGACCGGTCCTGCAAATAAGATTCCGTCCAGGCCAAAATGGAGAGGCAGGATGAGAATGAGCGGGATCAGGAACAAAAGCTGGCGCAGCATGGACAGCACAGATGCCTTTAAAGGCTGCCCGGTCGACTGGAAGTAGCTGGTCACCACTACCTGGAACCCGGCAGTAAAAATACCGAGCATATATACCTTTAAGCACCGGACCGCAAACAGGGAAAACTCCACATCCTGGGTGCCGAACATACTTAAAATAGGGCCTGGGAACAACTGACAGGCAACCCAGCCCACTACAGAAACCATGGTAGAGGCAAAAGCTGCAAGAACAAAGGTTTTTCTGACTCTCTTCGTCTGATTGGCTCCTTTGTTAAACCCAAGGATGGGCTGGGAACCAATACCGATTCCAACGCAAATGGATACAAGAGTCATGCTGATCTTATTGACAATTCCCATGGCACTCAATGCCACATCTCCGCCAACTTCAGAATGATTTCCGTAATAGACCAGGGAATTGTTCATGACCACCTGCAAAATCGTGGAAGCGATCTGGGTGATTCCGCTGGAGATGCCAAGAGGAAGTGCTGATCGGATCACTTCAGGATCAATACGCATATATTTTTTCCGGAATCTCATATTTTTTCCTTTGTGGATAAAATATGATACCAAAAATGCCGCTGAGATAAACTGTGAGGTTATGGTCGCCAAAGCAGATCCTCTGACTCCCCAGTGAAGAATAAAGATATAAATAGGATTTAAAATTGTATTGATAACAGCTCCTACAAGGATTGCGTGCATGGAAAGGGCCGGGCTTCCGTCCGTTCTTGCCATGTTGCTGAGCACCACAGCTATCATGTTAAAGGGAGTGCCAAGGAGCATTACAGAGGTATACTGTCTTGCATAATCCATGGTATTGTGGGTGGCTCCAAATAACTTCAGCATCGGATCCATGAACAGAAAACCAAGAACTATAACGATGATACTGGCAAGTATGGTCAGCACAAATACCGTACCAAGGGTTTTTTCTGCCTCTTCTTCCTTTTTTTCTCCCAGCTTAATGGCTGCAAAGGCACTTCCGCCTGCTCCCAAAAGGGTACACAGCGCCAAAACAATGGTGACGATGGGAAATGCGATGGTGGTCGCTGCATTGCCAAGATACCCGATTCCCTGTCCGATAAAGATCTGGTCAACAATGTTATAAATAGAATTTACCAGCATGGAGATGATTGCCGGCATGGCAAACTGCATCAAAAGCTGTCCGATCGGTTTATATCCCAAGGGGTTGGCCCCTTGTTTTATCTTACTTTGTTCCATAAATTGTGTTATTCCTTTCCTTTGCGCTCTATCATATGATTGCGGGCATTCTCCGCCATTCTTATCAGCATCTGCTGTGCCCCATCACGTTCCTCTTCTGTAAATCCCTCCAAAATTATATTTTCCCAATTTTCCACACATTCCCATGTCTTTTCTACCACCGGCTCTGCTTTTTCCGTCGCATAAATTCTGCGTACCCGCTTGTCCTCTGTCCCCGTTTCTGTCAGAACATACCCCTCTTCTTCCAGTTTCTTGACCGCCCGGGTAGCCGTGGCCTTATCAAAATGCCCAAAAGACGCCAGTTCCTGCAGATTCATGCCAGGATACTTAAAAATCTGCAATAAAAAAAACTGTTGTCCACAGCCTATTTGGTAAGATAATAATTCGTTTGCATAGTACATATTGTTCAGCCTTTGGAGGATCGAGATGTATTTCCCGATTTCCCTGTGTTGGCTCATCCATTTCACCTCCAGTCACTCAGACTCCTGCCTTATTCCTTTGAGTGATGGTAAACAGCTTATCACATATTAGTTGCATTCGCAACCATTATTTTTCACAAAAAAAAACGGGGGATTTCGATAAAAATTTTCATTTTCCCCCGCATACGTGAAGGGCAATGGCCCCATTGAAAGATTTTAAAATACCGGCTGATCCACTTTAGATTCCATTACAGCCGCATTACCGGGAAAGGAATAAAGAGAGAAAAAACACAGGAGGCTGACCCTAACGGCCCGCCTCCTTTAAAAACTTATGATCTGACTGCCAGCACTTCATTGATCTGGGAAACCAGAACATCACAGTCTATTCCATGAACCATGCAGGCTTCTTCCAAGGACTCTCCCTGAGAGGAAGGGCAGCCAAGACAATGCATTCCTGAACGCATCAAAATCGGTGCTATACTTTCATCAATCTGAAGCAACTGACCAATCAGCATATCTTTATCAATCTGCATATTGTATACCTCCTTAAATAAATGTACATATTGTCTTTATAATATAATACTTTTCTTTTTAATAAGCAAGTACAAATTCCATTTCCCATAAACGCTTTTGGAAAGATTTTCTCAATAAGAAGGATTGACATTGTATACAGTATTCATATATAATGTATTCATACAAAGATTGTAGGAAATAACATCTTTGCCGACACTTGTTTTTTATACTACTTAATAAAATGAACTTTTATGGAGGTACATTACTATGAGACCAGAATGGAGAGCCTTTAACGGCGGCGCTTGGGAACGTGAAATCAACGTCAGAGACTTTATACAAAAGAATTATACTCCTTATGACGGCGATGATTCTTTCCTTGCAGGACCAACCAAAGAAACCAGTGATCTTTGGGCACAGGTTCTGGAATTATCAAAAAAAGAAAGGGAAGCCGGCGGAGTGCTGGATATGGACACAAAGGTTGTTTCCACACTCACTTCCCACGGACCGGGATATTTAAATAAAGAAACAGAAAAAATCACCGGTTTCCAGACCGACAAGCCTTTCAAACGTTCTCTGCAGCCTTACGGCGGCGTTCGTATGGCAGAAAAGGCCTGTGCAGACAATGGATATACCCTTGATCCTGAAATCAAGGAATTCTTTACTACACACAGAAAGACACACAATGCCGGTGTTTTTGATGCTTACACCCAGGAAATGCGTGACTGCCGTTCCAGCCATATCATTACAGGACTTCCGGATGCATACGGCCGCGGACGTATCATCGGTGACTACCGGCGTGTGGCTCTTTACGGAATCGACCGTTTGATCGAAGATAAAGAAGAACAGAAAAACACCACACCAAGCACAATGACCGCTGAAGTGATCCGCGACAGGGAAGAATTATCCGAGCAGATCCGTGCACTCAAAGATTTAAAGAAGCTGGGCGCCATCTATGGCTTCGATATTTCCAAGCCTGCAGCAAACGTACAGGAAGCAATCCAGTGGACTTATCTGGCTTACTTAGCTGCTGTGAAAGACCAGAACGGTGCTGCAATGTCCTTAGGACGTACTTCCACCTTCATTGATGTTTATGCAGAAAGAGATTTAGCAGAAGGAACCTTTACCGAAGAACAGATCCAGGAATTTGTTGACCACTTCATTATGAAGCTTCGTCTTGTAAAGTTTGCCCGTACACCGGAATACAACGATTTATTCTCCGGAGATCCTACCTGGGTAACCGAATCCATCGGCGGTGTTGGTATCGACGGACGTCACCTGGTAACAAAAATGTCCTTCCGTTACCTGCACACCTTAAGCAACCTTGGAACTGCTCCGGAACCGAACTTAACCGTTCTCTGGTCCACAAGACTTCCGGAAAACTTCAAACGTTTCTGTGCAAAGACCTCCATCGAATCCTCTTCCATTCAGTATGAGAACGATGATTTAATGAGAGTGACCCACGGCGATGATTATGCCATTGCCTGCTGTGTATCTTCCATGAGAATCGGCAAAGAGATGCAGTTCTTCGGTGCTCGTGCCAACCTTGCAAAATGTCTCTTATACGCAATCAACGGCGGTGTGGATGAGATCACAAAGAAACAGGTAGGTCCGAAGTTCCGTCCCATCACTTCCGAATATCTGGATTACGATGAGGTGATGGAATCCTATAAGCAGATGATGAAATGGCTGGCTTCCGTTTATGTGAATGCTTTGAACATCATTCACTACATGCATGATAAATACAGCTATGAGCGCATTCAGATGGCTCTTCATGATAAAGAAGTAACCCGTTGGTTCGCTACCGGTATCGCCGGACTTTCTGTTGTGGCTGACTCCCTTTCTGCAATCAAATTTGCAAAGGTAAAAACCATCCGCGATGAAAATGGCATTGTCACTGATTATGAAGTAGAAGGTGACTTCCCCAAATACGGCAATAACGATGACCGTGTTGACCAAATCGCACATGATCTGGTTCACACATTCTTAACCTATGTAAAGGAAAACCACACCTATCGGAACGGTATTCCTACCACCTCGATCTTAACAATTACCTCCAACGTAGTATACGGTAAGAACACTGGATCAACTCCTGACGGACGTAAGAAGGGCGATGCTTTTGCACCAGGTGCAAACCCAATGCACCACAGAGATACTCACGGTGCTGTCGCTTCCCTGGCATCTGTTGCTAAGCTTCCATTTAAGGATGCTCAGGATGGTATTTCCAATACCTTCTCCATCATTCCGGGTGCTCTTGGCAAGGAAGATAAGATTTTCTCAGGAGATTTAGAGGTAGATTTAGAACTGGCTCTCAGCGAAGACCAGAAATAAGGAGTGGCTGTTATGGCAGATCCGAAAAGCAAACAAATTGATGATATCGTCTCCATGCTTGATGAATTCATGACCGGCAACGGCGGGCACATGAACATTAAGGTCACAGAGGATGGTACCATAAACGCCGATAAGACAATGGCGAAAACAGTAACTACCCTGAATTCCACGGACTGTGCGGAGGGAGATCAGGCATGTAAAGTGCCTACTCTTTTCCTGGGCCTGGATGGGGAAGATTAAACACACACAGATGAATCACATAAGGAGGATAACACTATGGCAAATATCAGTACAGCTCAGGTAAACAATCTTGTAAACTTATTAGATGGTTATGTAGAAGAAGGCGGACATCACTTAAATGTCAACGTCTTCACCCGCGAAACTCTTTTAGATGCACAGCAGCACCCGGAAAATTATCCGCAGCTGACTGTACGTGTTTCCGGTTATGCCGTAAACTTTATCAAACTGACAAAGGAACAGCAGGATGAAGTAATTTCCCGTACGTTCCACGACAATATGTAAACAAAAGCAAAGAAGGCGAATCAATCATGACAGGACGTATCCATTCCATTGAAAGCTTTGGTACCGTTGACGGACCGGGCGTGCGCATGGTAGTCTTTTTCCAGGGCTGCCCCATGCGCTGCCAGTACTGCCATAACCCGGATACCTGGAAGATGGCCGGCGGTACGGAAATGACAGTTGAAGAGATTTTAAAACAATATGAGTCGTCCCGGAATTTCTACCGGGGCGGCGGCCTCACGGCCACCGGCGGAGAACCGCTCATGCAGCTTGAGTTTGTAACGGAACTTTTTGAGGCTGCAAGGAAGAAGGACATTCATACGTGTCTGGACACCTCAGGGATCACCTTCCGGCGGGAGGACAAAGAGCTTCTTGCAAAGATGGAGCGGCTCCTTGCCTCCACCAGTCTTGTCATGCTTGATCTCAAACACATTGACTCGGAAAAACACAAGCCTCTGACCGGACATTCCAATGAGAATATCCTGGACTTTGCCCGGTTCTTAGACGAAATGTCTGTACCTGTCTGGGTCCGGCATGTGGTGGTTCCGAACATTACGGACCAGGCTGCTGATTTATACCGGCTTGGACGTTTTATCGGAGAACTGAAGAATGTCAAAGCACTGGATGTTCTCCCTTACCATGACATGGGTAAGGTCAAATATGAAAGCCTTGGAATGGACTATCCTTTAAAGGATGTTCCCCCTTTATCCCAGGAAGCCGCCATTGCCGCGAAAAAGATCATTTTAAGCGGAATCAGGGACATGCGATTAGGCAAAACTAACCCTCCTTGCTCCTAAAATTATACATGAAATACATTGTTTGCTACTTGATTAATTTTTATTAATAGTATAAAATATAGAAAAATGTATAGAATATAAGGAGGTTATTTATCATGGCACGTGTTATTAGTGATGCTTGTGTTAGTTGCGGAACCTGTGAAGGTGAGTGTCCAGTAAGTGCAATCAGCCAGGGCGACTCTCAGTTTGTCATTGATGCTGATTCCTGCATCGATTGCGGCGCTTGTGAAGGCGTTTGCCCAACTGGAGCAATTTCTGAAGCTTAATTATCAATACATAAATGCCTCTCCCTTTTTTGGGGGGAGGCATTTTGTTGTATCTCCCATTCTTCTGCCGTGATAAAAGAAAGAAAGGATGTTGTCTGTATGAGAAAGCCCCTCATTGGTCTGACTCCCATTCACGATACAGATAATCACGATATCAAAATGCGCCCCACCTATTTAAAGGCATTAAAAACCGCCGGAGCCATTCCAGTGGTACTGCCGTTAGAAGCCTCCGAAGAAGATTTAAAACAACTGACTCAGGAGCTGGACGGTTTTATATTCACCGGCGGCCCGGACGTCCACCCTTTTATATTTGGAGAGGAGACCCACGCAAACTGCGGAAATGTTTCTTATGAAAGAGACCAGATGGAGCTTTCCCTGCTCCCCCTCATTCTGGAGCTTGGAAAACCGGTTTTTGGCATCTGCCGGGGAATCCAGATCCTTAACATCGCTCTTGGCGGTACGATCTGGCAGGACATTTCGTCTCAGGTAAAGCAGGAGTTCCCCATTGCCCATTCCCAGCCCTTCCGCTACAATATCCCCAGTCATACGGTCACACTCACAGAAGGCAGTCTTTTATCAAAGCTGACCGGGGAAAAGACCTTAAAGGTCAACAGCATGCACCATCAGGCGGTAAAGGACGTTGCCCCTGGTCTTAGAGCTACGGCTTATTCTCCGGACCAACTGGTTGAAGGTTTGGAAATGCCCGGGTATCCTTTTTTTCTTGGGGTTCAGTGGCATCCGGAATATCTATGGGAGAAAGATGAAATGGCGTTTCGATTATTTCAGAATTTTGTAAACGCTTGTAAAAAGTAATTGCCTGACATAAAATCCGCAGTTTACACTTTCAGTGGCAACTGCGGATTTTTGCCATAGCAGGTCTATCTGCTTTTTTTATCTGAAAGTAGTGTGAGGTTATAGCTTTTTTCCATTTCTCCCGAACTTCTTTTTGCGGTTGAAAAATGGAATTTTAGAAGCCGCCGCTTCTGCACGGCCTTTATTATCCTTTTGATAGGTTCTTAAAAGCTCGTCCAACTGCTTATAACGCTCTTCTTCTTTTTCTTCTTTTAAATTCATTAAGTACTGCATTTCCTTAATGACCTTATCATTGACCAGACAGCTCACATCCTGACTCAGCTGCTCATTATTAACCTCTAAGGCTCGTCCAATGATGTGATTCATGATTTCCTGAAACTGTTCCATTTTACCCTGAGCAATGGAAACCTGCGCTGTGTTATGTACGTCTAGGCCCGTTTCGCCCTCCTGACCAGAGATCCCGCCCTCTTTCAACTCCTGGGTGATCTGGCCTTCCAGTAAATCATCGGGGATGACGGGGTCTTCACTGTCCTCGATGACCTTATCAAGCGCTGTTTTAATGGCTTTTAACTGATATCCCTTTTCCTTCAAGTCTTTGATCTGCTTGAACAAACGGATGTGGGCCTCCGTGTAATACCGGTGCCCCATCTCATTTCTGGGAATGTCTAATTGAAGCTCGTCCTCCCAGTATCGAAGGACATGGGATTCCACATCGACTTTGCGCGATGCATCCGATATTAAGTAATGTATCTCAGCCATAGTTATATCCTCTCCTTTGGTTCATTAAGTTTTCATAACCTTACTATTTATATCATATGCTGGATTGATACGGATTATGAATAGGAAATGAATATTTTTAAAGGAAAACTTCATCTAAATTCTTAAACTAAGGAAAGATTATGACAGGCTGCCCAGTGCCCCGGCTCCACTTCCTTCAAAGAGGGAGCTTCCTGTTGGCATCGCTCCACACAGCTTTGACAGCGGTTTTTAAACTTGCAGCCCTTCTCCGTCCGTTTCTGGACGCCGCTCTCGATGACAATCTCATCCAGAGCATTTACCGTAGGATCAGGCGGAAGGATGGAGGATATGAGCATTTTGGTATAGGGGTGGAGCGGGTTTTTATAAATAGTTTCCGAATCTGAGGTTTCCAGGATACTCCCCAGATATAACACTGCGATCCGGTCGCATAGCTTCTGGACGACCTGAAGCTGGTGGCTGATGAATAAGTAAGTGAGCCCATACTGTTTTTGAAGTTCTTCCAGCAGATGTATGATCTGGGCCTGTAAGGATACATCCAGGGCTGAAATTGGTTCGTCACATACGATAAATTCAGGCTGTACGGTTAAGGCTCTTGCAATGGATATACGCTGTCTCTGCCCGCCGCTGAATTCATGAGGATATTTATTAAGATCCGTCTGTTTCAATCCCACCACCTGGATCATATTCTCCACTTTTTCTTTCCGCTCTGCAGGCGTATAAAGCTTATGAATCTCCATTGGTTCGGAAATGATTTCCCGTATGGTGTGGCTGGGGTCAAGAGATGAGTAAGGGTCCTGAAAGATAGACTGCATTCGTTTGCGGTAAGGAAGCATCTGGCTCTCTTTTCTGTGACCAATTTCCGTTCCCTGATAAAAGATCTGGCCTCCGGTGGGGGTATAGTACCGGAGAATCGCCTTTCCGATGGTGGATTTTCCGCTGCCGGATTCTCCCACCAGACCAAAGGTCTCTCCTTTCCTGATACGAAAGCTGACCTTATCGACCGCTTTGAGACATTCGGGCTGAAAGGAAAACAGCTTGGAGGACTTTTGCTTAAAATGAAGTTCCAGGTTTTTTACTTCGATCAATGTTTCTCCCATCATTTAATTTCTCCTTTTCTATGGCAACGGATATAATGAGTCTCATGCTCCTGATAAAATTCAGGAAGACACGTTTCGCACCGCTGGTCCGATTTTGCGCACCGGTTTAAGAACGGGCATAAATCATCTTCCTTATCGTTGACCGGCTTTTCTAAGAAAGGAACAAACGGTTCCTCTCCTACTTTCGGCATACTGGCAATCAGCGCCTGTGTATACGGATGGCGGGAATGAAAAAAGATATCCTCTGCCGTTCCCTCTTCTACCACATATCCCCCGCACATGACGGCAATCCTGCCGCACATCTGGGCCACAACACCAAGATCATGGGTAATTAAAACTACACTCATTCCAGAGCTTTTTTGTATTTTTTTTAACAAGTTCAGGATCTGGGCCTGAATCGTCACATCAAGAGCTGTTGTAGGTTCATCTGCGATCATCAGCTTTGGGCTGCTGCTGACCGCCATTGCAATCATGACACGCTGGCGCATTCCTCCGGATAATTCATGGGGATAGCTTTTTAAATGCTTCTCCGGGTCATTGATGCCAACTGCCGTCAATAATTCTATGGCACGGGCTTTTGCCTGTGACCTTGTCATTTTGTGATTGCGGCGAAGCAGTTCTATCAGCTTGCTGCCAATGGTATAGACTGGGTTTAACGCAGAAAGGGAATCCTGAAATACAATGGAGATTTCCCTGCCCCTTATGGCCTGAAGCTCTTTCTCACTTTGTGTTAAGAGATTTTTGCCCTGAAACTGAATCATACCGCTATTAATTTTTCCATTTTCCGGTAACAGCTTCAGTATACTTTTGGCAGCTACGCTTTTTCCGCTTCCTGATTCCCCGACGATTCCGAAAAATTCTCCTTTTTTTATAAGAAAACCGGCATTTTTTATCGCTTTTGTCTCACCGCTGTCACTGTAAAATGACACCCCCAGATCTTTGACTTCCAACAATGTATCCATGGTGATCCTCCTATTTCGTTTCAAATATTTTTCGTGTTACCTCACCCAGATAATTAAAGCTGATAACGGTAAGCAGAATCAGGAGACCTGGGAAAAATGCGAGGTAGGGGGCTGTTGCAATATACCCCTGGGCTTTGCTTAACATGCTTCCCCAGGACGCTGTGGGAGGAACGATCCCAAGTCCGAAAAAGCTCAGTGCAGACTCCATTAATATCGCATTTGCAATGTTCATGGTCGCCGAAACAATGATGGCAGGCATGATATTGGGAATAATATGCCGGAAAATGATACTCCTTCTTTTCTGACCGGAAATTCTGGAATAGATCACATACTCCCTCTGGTTCAGGGAAATGGTTTCTCCCCGGACAATTCGGGCGATATTCATCCATGTCAGGAAGCCGATAATGAGGATCACATTTTTTATGCCCGGCTTAAAATAAGCATTCATCACAACCATAAGCAAGAAGGTGGGAAGACTCATAAGTGCATCCACAAAGCGCATCAGGACCGCATCGGTTTTTCCGCCCATGAAGCCGCTGACGGTTCCAACAATCACCCCAATGGAGGTGGATAAAATCATGGACAGGAAGCCAACCAGCAGGGAGGCTCTCCCTCCATAAAGACATCTGGTAAAATAATCTCTTCCCATATCATCGGTGCCAAAGGGGTGCCCAAAACCTGGGGCTGCCAGCCGGTCGGTGACACTGATGGCATTGGGGTCCACGGGATAAAGAAATGCAAACGCAGACAACAGTGTGAACAGGACAATAATCCCGGCGCCGAGAACTGCCAGCCGGTTGGTTTTAAAGCCTGTTTTTATATTTTTCAAAAAATTTTCTCTCATTTGCCTGCCTCCTTAGTAGTTTGCTTTCCGAATCCTCGGATCAAATACCGTATAAAGAATATCCGCCAGCAGATTGCCGGTCACTACAAGAAGTGCCGTAAACATGGTAATTCCCATGATCAGAGGATAATCAAACTGGGTAACCGCAGTCACTGCAAGCTGTCCGATCCCCGGCCACGCAAAAACCTGTTCCGTGATGATCGCACCTGATACCAGAGACTGCAGGCTCATTCCCAGTACGGTAATCATCGGCAGAATGGCATTCTTTAGTACATGCCGGAAGAGAATCCCGGAATCATTCATGCCATATGCCTTTTGAACCATGACGTAATCCGAAGATAATTCAGTGATGGTACTGCTTCTTAAATACTGAATGTATTGTGAAGCATTTACAAAGGTAAGCACCGCACAAGGCATGAGCAGATGCAGGAGCAGATCGGAAAATGAGGTAACGCCTTCGCTGTGCATTCCAATGCTTGGAAGAAGTCTATTGTTTACGCTGAATATGTAGATAAGAAGAATCCCAAACCAGAAGGTTGGGACGGAGATTCCCACGTAACACAGCATACTGGTTATTTTATCAAACCAGCCGTTCTTATGCTTTGCGGAATAAAGCCCAAAAAAGATGGAAATCAGAAATCCAAGAATCATGCTGGTTCCCATTAGTATGGCAGTTGCCGGCAACCGTTCCAGAATCTGGGTCAGCACCGGCCGGTTATTCATCAGGGAATTGCCGAAATTGCCCTGAAGGATCTTAATAAGCCAGATAAAATACTGCTCATATAATGGTTTGTTCAGCCCAAGGCTTTCCCTTAGACTTTCAATATACTGTTCACTCATATTCGGTTCCACATAGATGAGGACCGGATCTCCAGGAGCGGCCTTTACCAAAATAAAACATATAACCGAAACAAGAAACATGGTTAAAACACATTGAAAAAGACGGCTTGCTGCTTTTTTCATCATCTGCCTCCAAGACTAAAAATCTGATTGAAACATGATACTTCTTAAAACAACGGCAGGTTATTATCGAATCATCCGGGGAACACTCATAACCGGAGGTATGAGTCCAGCCGTCCGCGATCCGTATAATAACCTGTGTTCTGCTGCGATATTTCCTGCCTGATCTATTGTCCTGATGTGGTATATATCTGAGAATAGTCATAATAAATGGTTTTCAGGAGCGCCCGATCGAATCCCTTGAATGCCTGATCCACAGCATAAAAGCCATTGGAGTATGCGATGGGATAAATATACATCTTATCATTGATCAGCGTCTGTATTTCTTCATATGTCCTTCGACGCTCTGTTTCGTCAGAAACCGTGTTGCCCTTCTGCCATAACGCATCAAGCTCACTATCTTGAATACGGGAGTAGTTGGAACGGCTGTCAGAGGAGGAAATATCGGAATATAGGCTGGGTTCTTCTCCTAATGTATAGTAATGAAGGACAAGATCAAAATCCCTGGAATCCGTTTCCTGGATCTTGTTTTTAAAGGTGGATTCATCCATAGGCTTTAAGTTGATTGTAACTCCTGCTTCTGCAAGTTTTGACTGGATATACAATGCTTCATTTTCCATGGTCTTATTGGTGGAGATGTACATAAGATTCAGGCTCAAGTCACTCTGACCGGACTCCTTTAGCAGCTGTTTTGCTTTGGCCTGGTCATTGTCATATTTGGTTAAATTATCTTTGTAATATAAGGTATCTGGTGTCAGAATAGAATAGGCAGGTGTGGCAAACTTCGAGGAAGTAAATGCAAATTGTGTAAGTTCCTCTTTGTTAAGTGCGTAGCTGATGGCCTGACGTACCCGGACATCCTTCAGTATGTCATTATTCTGATTCATGAATAATGCATTGACACGGCCCGAATTGTAGGAATATATGGTTACATTTTTATAACCGGATACGGTCTCATATTCCTCCGGACTGATGAGGCGGGCATTGATATCTCCGCTCGCTAAGGCTGCGTTTGCAGAATTCGCATCTTTTACGATTTTGAAGGTGATGCCGTCAAGATATACGGGATTAAACCAATCGTCAAATCGTTCTACTTTAAAATACTGTCCTGATTTATATTCCTTAAATTGAAAGGGACCGCTGCCCACGGGATGATTGTTCAAATCGCTGGAACCGATGTCTTTGACACCTTCATATATATGCTTGGGTATGCAGTAAATCTGGCTCAAGCCTCCTAAAAACCCGGCGGAGGAAGCAGGCAGCTTGATTTTAACCGTAAGATCATCCACTTTTTCTGCCTCAATGGGTTTTTCGTCGATCATACCGTAAGAAGAATAAGGTACTTTCTGGTCAGGGTCAACCAGAACCTGCAGGGTAAATACCACATCGTCGGCTGTAATCGGCTGTCCGTCATGCCACTTTAAGTCTTTTTTTAACGTCAGAGTAAACACACTGCTGTCTTCGTTTGAAACTACACGCTCAGAAATGCCGTTTCCATAATAGAGCTTTCCGCCTACGATTTCAAAAAACGGGCTGTAAAGCGCCTGCTGCATATCAAAACTAGTCTGATCCACCACAAACAATGGGTTTACATTCTGTGGGTCTGCAGTTTCTGAAATTATAATATTCCCGCCTTTTGATATGTTAGACGGAGCCGTATCCTCTGACTTGCTTTCAACTTTCACTTCATTGGCTGCTGTTGGGGCAGAACCGTCGGACGGCTTTGTTT
This sequence comes from uncultured bacterium, assembly GCA_905215155.1. GTDB lineage: Bacteria > Bacillota > Clostridia > Lachnospirales > Lachnospiraceae > Lacrimispora > Lacrimispora sinapis. The sequence continues at coordinate 14,421 of CAJMPJ010000054.1, forward strand.
GGGAGCTGCTGCAGGCTGTGGTCAATGCTGCTGCGGCTAATAGGATGGTCAATAACCTTTTCTTCACTTTGTTTCCTCCTGCTTGCATTTTATGGATCACTGATAACTATATCCAATCCGAATGCTTTTTTATTTTATCCTGTGTAAATGGATTAGCATATTTTCATATATACTTTATATGTTAATAGATATTATCAAACAAGAACAGGAATGTCAATATAATTGAAAAATAAAAGAATATTGTTATTATCTTTCAAATTCTGTTATCTTAACAAAATAGAATCGTTGCTGCAGCTGCATACAAATACCTCCTTTTATCAGACCGGTACACATTTTGACCATTCTATCGCAGATATCTATGCCAACAAATTAAAATACCCTGATAGTAACACAACGCTTTGCTTTCTGCGTGTCACCATCAGGGTATTAAAATTTTTCAAACGCTTTCTTATTGCCGGGCCATATTTGCAAACTTCGTATACTCCGGTCTCCAGACCAGATTCACGGTACCAATGGGACCATTACGCTGTTTTGCAATGATGACTTCCGCAATATTCGGCATATCTGTATCTTTGTTATAATAATCATCACGGTATAAAAACATGACCACATCGGCATCCTGCTCGATGGCTCCGGACTCTCGCAGATCGGACAGCATCGGGCGGTGGTCGGGTCTTGTTTCGCAGGCACGGCTGAGCTGGGATAAGGCGATGACAGGGGCGTTGAGTTCTCTCGCAAGGGCTTTTAAAGACCTTGAAATCTCTGAAATCTCCTGCTGGCGGTTTTCGCCGCCTTTTCCGCTTCCGCTCATCAGCTGCAGGTAATCAATGATGACTACGCTGAGACCGTATTCCAGCTTCATCTTCCGGCATTTGGAACGGAGTTCCATAATGGAAATACCGGGGGTGTCGTCAATGATCAGCTTGGAATTGCCGATGACTCCGATTCCTTCTACCACTGCATCCCAGTCTGTGTCGGATAAGGTACCGGTTCTCAGCTTCTGGGAATCTACGTTGGATTCCATGGCTAACATACGGTTTACCAGCTGTTCCTTTGACATCTCCAGACTGAATATCATAGCCGGCAGACCTTTTTTTACGGCTACATGGTCCACCAGGTTCAGTACGAAGGCTGTCTTACCCATGGAGGGACGGGCCGCGATTAAGATGAAATCCGAAGGCTGCAAACCGGAGGTCTTATAGTCTAAGTCGATAAAACCGGTGGGAATACCGGTTACGGTACCCTGGTTTTTCGATGCCTCCTCGATCTTTTCCAACACATTCATGGCAACCTGCCGGATCGGAACGAATTCACCGGAGTTGCGGTTCTGTAATAGATCAAAAATGGTCTTTTCCGTTAAGGCCATAATGGTTTCCAAAGACTCTTTTCCAGCGTAACAGGTATTGGCTATCTCTTCATTTACCTTAATCAACCGCCTTAACACGGCTTTCTCCCTTACAATGTTGGCATAGGATTTCACATTGGCCGAGGTGGGAACCGTGGTAATGATGTCCCTTACAAACTCAAGACTGGATACTTCCGGGGGGACATCCTTTACCTTTAACCGGTTCTGAAGGGTCACCAAATCCACCGGCAGATTCTCATTAAAAAGCTCCAGTATGGACTCAAACATGATTCCATACTGGTGCTGGTAAAAGTCTCCTGCAGAAACGATTTCGGAAGCCGCAATGATTGCATCCCGGTCCATCAGCATGGAACCGATGACAGACTGCTCTGCCTCGATGCTGTGGGGGAGCACCCGTTTGATCAGGGCGTCATCCATGGTTTTGCCTCCTAGCTTTCTACTACTTTAACAATCAGCTTTGCAGTTACTTCTTTGTGCAGTTTGATCGGAACCTCATGGGAGCCAAATGTCTTTAACGGCTCCGGAAGGATCAGCTTCTTCTTGTCTATTTCAAATCCAAGCTGGCTTTGAATGGCCTGGGAAATCTCTTTTCCGGATACGGAACCAAACGCTCTGCCGCCTTCTCCTGCCCGTATGGATAAAGTAATTGAGGATTCTCCGAGTTTGGCTGCCAGCTGCTTTGCTGCTTCTAACTGCTCCGCCTGTATTCTGGCTTCATTGGCTTTTTGCAGCTTTAAGTCATTTAAGTTCTTGGAAGTGGCTTCAATCCCCAGCTTTTTCGGGAGAATATAATTCCTTGCATATCCGTCGTTTACTTTTACAATCTGTCCTTTTTTTCCTAATGCTTTTACGTCTTCCAATAATACAATATCCATTATGATACGTCTCCCTTCTCTATCATCTCTTTGATAACCGCTTTCAAGCGGGTTTTGGCTTCTTCGATGCTGACATCTGCAAGCTGTGCGCCTGCGATGGTCCGGTGGCCTCCGCCTCCCAGCTTTTCCATCATGACCTGAACATTGACTTCATCAATGGAACGGGCACTTAAAAACACCGTATTGTTGTAATGGGACATGACAATGGAGGCCTTGATTCCGGCAATATCAAGCAGCTCATTGGCCGCCTGAGCGCCAACTACAGTGGGGCTTCCGATTCCTTCTGAGGGACATACGCTGATCGCAAAACAGCCTTCAAAAATCTCAGCTTCGCGGACCGCTTCTGCCTTTGCCTTGTAATCCTCCAGATCATCCCGGAACAATTTTCTCACACGGACCACGTCTGCACCGTTTCTCTTTAAAAATGCAGCCGCTTCAAAGGTCCTTACGCCTGTTTGATTGGTGAAGTTGTGGGTATCAATCACGATTCCGGCATAGAGCGCATCTGCTTCTGCGGATTTAATCTTGATTCCGTCAGCAATGTACTGAAGGACTTCCGCAACCATCTCACAGGCAGAGGAAGCATAGGGTTCCACATAAGACAGGACCGCATTATCAATGATCTCACTGCTTTGTCTGTGATGATCCAGAACCACGATGGTCTTAACCATGCGTAAAAGCTCCGGTGCATCGGTAATGCTTGGCCGGTTCACATCGACTACCACTAAAATCGTATTGGCATCCACCAGTTCTGCTGCTTTTGCTCCGGTTAAAAACAAATCTTCCGGATAATCAGGATTACCGATAAACCGTTCCTGCATGGGCCGCACGGAGGTTGTCACTTCATTAATAATGATGTTGGCTTTCTTATTCATGGCTGTGGCAATGCGGTAAATACCAACTGCCGCCCCAAAGGAATCTACGTCGGTCAAACGGTGTCCCATAATCAAAAGACGGTCTTTTGTCTCCATCAGTTCCCGCAATGCATGAGCTTTTACACGGGCTTTCACACGGGTTGTCTTTTCCACCTGAGGTGCTTTCCCTCCAAAGAACTGAATCCTGGCACCGTCTTTGACAACAGCCTGGTCACCGCCGCGGCCCAGTGCCATATCTATGGCAATTCTTGCAAATTCATAATTCCGGTAATAACTGTCTCCGTTCATACCAAGGCCGATGCTTAGGGTTACCGCCATCTCATTGCCGATATTGACCGTCTTGACTTCTTCAAGAATGGAGAAGCGGTTTTCCTTCAGCTCGCCGATATAGGACTGTTTGATAGCGATAAAGTATTTATCCTTTTCCAGCTTTTTTACAATCCCGTTCATGTTGGTGATGTACTTTGTAATCTTACGGTCAATCAATGCCGTAAGCAGAGAACGGCGGACTTCCTCCACACTTTCCAGCGCTTCGTCATAATTATCCAGATAGATAAGACCTGCCACCATCTTCTGGTCATCTACCATTTTCTTATAAGTAAGAATCTCTGTTTCATCAAAAAGGTAGACCGCCACCAGCATCTCTTCGGCAGAATCCATATCCTCGGTCTCAGCGGTATTTTCAGATGAGGCCTTCATCAGAACTGCTTTTAAACGAATCTGATAATTCCGGTCATTGCGTGTGGTATGAAGAACAGCGGTACCATCTTTAAGCTTTAACGCTTCCCTGGTTATCTCCGGAAACAGGGTCATGAGATTTTTTTTGGTGGCCTTTAGAGGCTTTTCTTCTCCTAAAACCTCGGATAACGCTGCATTTCCCCACAGAATCCGTCCGTCTACATCTGCGATTCCATATGGAAGTTCCAATTCCGCAAGAAAATTCTTCTGCATCCAGGAATACTCTGCGGAAAATTCCACAAGACCGCCAAGCAGACGTTTTCTTCTGTAAACATAGAGCCAGACTGCGATTCCAATATACAGAAGCGTGAACAAGGCCATGATAATTCCCGCTTTTGCACTGACCGCACCAATCACTGCATTGGCCGCAATCCACAGTGCACTCAGATAAAGCGGCCACTGCATGTAAGTCCGCAGCTGCCCCCTTATTTTAAACTTCTCTTTCATGTCTTTCTCCTTATGGAAAAAAAGGGTCTTTTTTCACTATCTTTATATTATAACATAGGAAACATGGTTCGTCCATTAAAATGAAACCACCGTGTTCCAGACCCAGGGTTAATCCGAAATAGATTTTATGTTTATGTTCCATATTCTTTCTTATACCGGTCAACCATTTTTATAATCTGTGCTTTTGTATATGGTTTTATAATAAATCCGTAAGCCCGGATTTTCCATGCCTCCAGGGAAAACCCTGGGATACCGGATAACAGCACTACTTCCGGCGGTTCGGGTAATTCATAAAGCTTTGCCGCAAGCGTGATGCCGCTGATGTCCGGCATGACCACATCTGAAAATACCAGATTGATCTGATTCTCTTTGATATACTGCATGGCTGTGACTGCTTCACGGAAGCTTCCACACAGCTCGATTTCTTTTATTTCCTTTAAAATGCATGTCAGCTTTACCAATAATTCTTCTGAATTATCCACCACTACTGCCCTGATTTTCATAATTCCTCCCCGGATCTTGTACAATTCTTTCTATTTTGCAATGAGATCATTATAATTATACTTTTATTTATGTTTTGTTTCAATGAGGGGGAATGGTCAATCCTAAACTTTTTTGATGATTGTTGATATTTTTATAAAACTCAGGCATCGAATCAATTAGAAGTATTCTCTGGTGGCTGATGCCCTCTCCCGCCGCTTGGAAAGTTACCTTAATTTTTTCTACGCATAGAATACAAGTACAGGAACCAATTTATTATGAATCCCTAAAATAATAAAAGGGGGGACAACAATGGGCATTACCGCAATACAAGTTAATTTAAATACGGCTTTATCGGTAGACAACGGAGCCAATGTTATTTTTGATTCGGTTTCCTATCTTTCTGGAAATATCAGCTACAATCCGTCTACCGGAGAAATACAAATTCTCGAACCCGGTCAGTATATGGTACATTGGTGGTTATCCACTCAATCATCCGCATCAACCACCGGCATTTCATTTGCAATAAGCACATCACAAGGGCAATTTATATCTGGAGTTTCTCCCATAAAAACGGGTGAAGTTTATGGAGTTGGAATTATTGATGTCACAACGCCTCCTCTTACACTTTCACTTGTTAATACAAGTTCAGGAACTGTTTATTTTTCTATGCAGGTTCCACTTAGGGGGATCTTGGCAGTTATTGAAAATAATGGGGAGACGGTTGGGCCTACGGGGGATACGGGGCCTACCGGGGATACCGGGCCTGCGGGGGACACTGGACCTACCGGGCCTACGGGGGACACTGGACCGACTGGCGATACTGGACCGGCTGGCGATACCGGACCTACCGGCAACATCGGACCCACTGGCAATACTGGACCCACTGGTGACGTAGGACCTTCTGGGGACACTGGGCCTACCGGCGACACTGGACCTTCTGGGGATACTGGGCCTTCCGGCGTTACAGGACCTTCGGGGGATACCGGGCCTACTGGAGTTACTGGGCCTTCCGGCGACACTGGGCCTTCCGGCGACACTGGGCCTACGGGCGATACTGGGCCTACCGGTGATACTGGACCGACAGGGGACACCGGGCCTACCGGCGACACTGGACCTTCGGGGGACACTGGACCCACTGGTGATGCCGGACCGACAGGGGACACCGGACCCACGGGCAACATCGGACCGACGGGCGATACCGGGCCGACGGGCGATACTGGACCAACGGGTGATACTGGAGCGACGGGGGACACCGGGCCTACCGGCGACACTGGACCCTCCGGGGATATCGGTCCTACTGGTGATACTGGGCCTTCTGGGGATACCGGGCCCACCGGCGTTACGGGACCCACTGGCGACACTGGACCGACGGGCGATGCCGGACCAACGGGAGACACCGGGCCTACCGGCGACACTGGACCCTCCGGGGACATCGGGCCTACTGGTGATACTGGGCCTTCTGGGGATACCGGGCCCACCGGCGTTACGGGACCTTCCGGGAACACTGGACCCACTGGTGACACTGGGCCTACTGGCGATTCTGGGCCTTCTGGGGATACCGGGCCTACCGGCGTTACGGGACCTTCCGGGGGCACTGGACCCACTGGCGACACTGGGCCTACCGGCGATACCGGACCTACGGGCGATACTGGACCCACTGGTGACATCGGACCTTCTGGGGATACCGGACCTACCGGGGATTCCGGAGCAACGGGTGACACTGGGCCTACCGGAGACACTGGACCCAACGGAGATACTGGACCTTCTGGCGATACCGGGCCTACCGGAGACACTGGCCCTACCGGCGACATTGGTCCTACCGGCGACACTGGGCCCACCGGCGATACTGGACCTTCTGGCGATACCGGGCCGACGGGCGTTACTGGACCTTCCGGCGACATCGGACCTTCTGGTGACACTGGGCCTACTGGCGACATCGGACCCACCGGCGACATCGGAGATACTGGGCCTACGGGAGGCACCGGGCCTACCGGCGACACTGGACCCACCGGCAACACTGGGCCCACTGGCGACATCGGACCTTCTGGTGATACCGGACCTACCGGGGATACTGGGCCTACCGGCGACACTGGACCCACCGGGGATACTGGGCCTTCTGGCGATACCGGACCCACCGGCGATGCCGGACCTTCTGGCGATACCGGAACCACCGGCGACACTGGACCCACCGGGGATACTGGGCCCGCCGGCGACATCGGACCAACGGGCGATACTGGGCCTACTGGCGACACCGGACCTTCTGGCGATACCGGGCCTACCGGGGATACTGGGCCTACCGGCGACACCGGACCTTCTGGCGACACTGGACCTACGGGAGACACTGGACCTACCGGCGACGCTGGACCTACCGGGAATACTGGGCCTACTGGCGACATCGGACCTACCGGCGACACTGGCCCTACCGGCGACACTGGACCCACTGGCAATACCGGTCCTTCTGGTGACACTGGGCCTACCGGCGACATTGGCCCCTCCGGAGATACTGGACCGACCGGCGACACTGGGCCTACCGGCGATGCTGGACCTTCTGGCGATACTGGGCCTACCGGGGATACTGGACCCACTGGCGACATCGGACCTTCTGGCGACACTGGACCCGCCGGCGACACCGGGCCTACCGGCAACATTGGGCCTACAGGGGATACTGGGCCTATCGGGGATACTGGGCCTACCGGCGACACCGGACCTGCGGGAAACACCGGGCCTACTGGAGATACTGGACCTACCGGGGATATTGGACCCACCGGCGACATCGGACCTACAGGGGATACTGGACCTTCTGGTGACACTGGGCCTACCGGCGATGCTGGACCTTCTGGCGATACCGGACCAACCGGCGACACTGGGCCTACCGGCGACACTGGACCCACTGGCGACATCGGACCTTCTGGTGACACTGGGCCTACCGGCGACATAGGACCTACTGGCGACATCGGACCTTCTGGTGACACTGGGCCCACTGGCGACATCGGACCTTCTGGCGATACTGGGCCTACGGGAGATACTGGACCCTCCGGTGACATAGGACCTTCTGGCGTTACTGGGCCTACGGGAGATATTGGACCTACGGGGGATATTGGACCCACCGGCGACACTGGACCCATCGGCGACACTGGACCTTCTGGCGATACCGGACCAAC
>CAJMPJ010000055.1 GCA_905215155.1 uncultured bacterium
TAAAATCCTGCGGGACTTACCTCCCGTACCGGTTCGATTCCGGTCGCCGGCATTTAGGGTGAAGATATCTATCAATTAAGATGGGTATCTTTTTTTGTGTCTTCTTTTGTAAATGGGCTGGCAGGAATTGTAAAAAATGTGTATATTGCAGGTAAAAATTGAAAAAATGGTGTAAAATGTTGGCAAATATGCTGTTGATATCTGAATTATATCCGATATATAGATAAAATCCTTATAAGTTTAATGAGGGTTAAGTTACAAATCATATATTGGAGGTTCATAAAGGATGAGCAGACGTCGGAAGGGAATTAAAAAAGAGTTGGTCCTGTTTACCATGGGCTGTATCACAGTCATTGTATTTTTGTTGTCTGTAAGTTCCATTTATTTTATCTATGATACCGCTCACAGATCGCTGGCGAAGAGTCTTGCGGAAACGTCGGAGCTGGTTTCAGAAAAGATCACACAGCAGTTAAAGGAATATTCCATCATAGCAGAGTCCGTTGCGCTGTATGAGAAAGGAAATGCAGAACGTGGAGGCAACATCGGCATTTTCCTAAACATTTCAAGCGCTCAGTACGGGCTTAATAAGATTGATATTATTTCTTCGGATGGAAAGTCCATTGCCAGCGGGACATCCTATGAAGATAATATTCCATATCAGCAGGCCAGGGGTGGGACTCCGTTTCTGTCGGACCCGATCATTGAGAAGGATTCTGCCTCCTTTCAGTATGCCTATCCGTTTGGGGATGTTGTAGTTATGCTTACCATTCCTTACTCGGTGTTTGAAACCATAATTTCTGATGCCAAGCTGGGAACTACGGGAAGTACCTACATTTTGGACCGCAATGGGGCAAAGGTGGCAAGCGATGACTTTTCTCTGGTACTTGCAAGGCAAAACAGCATCGAGGATGCCAAAAAAGCTCCGGGGGCAAACGATGAGACTGCGGCACTGGAAACAGCGATGATTCAGGGAGAGACCGGGTTTCGTTTTTATGAAGCAAATGGAGAAAAAAAGATCGGTTCGTATACGCCCATCAAGGATACCAACGGCTGGTCAGTCAATGTAACGGCTCTTCAATCGGAATTCATGTCCGGAATAAAGATTTCCGTCATCAGCGCAGGTGTTCTGGGACTATTTTCCCTGATATTCGGGGTCCTTGCGGTTTTGAGAATTATAAACCGGATTACCAGGCCCATTGGAAATGTGGTGGATTCCCTGCAGAGACTTTCCGGCGGAGATTTAAACCTTGAATTGACCGTGGAACGAAATGATGAGATCGGCAGTATCGCAGAAAAGATCCATGAAATGGCGGGCAAATATAAAGAGATCATTGGGGATATTTCCTTCTATCTGCAGGAGGTTTCTTATGGAAATCTGGCGGTTCAGAGCAGCTGTGAATATCCGGGGGAATTCAACCGCATACGAACCACCATGGAAACCATTTCCCTTCGTTTGAGTGATACACTGAAACAGGTCCAGATCACGGCAGAAGAGGTAAAAAACGGGGCGGGACAGGTTTCCGGTTCTTCCCATGCGCTTGCTTCGGGAAGTGAAGAACAGGCAGTTGCGGTGGAGGAGCTGGATTCTTCCATACAGGCGGTTTATACACAGGCAGAGAAAAACGTGGAATACGTGCGCATGGCTTCCGCTTATGCCAGCCAGTCGGGAAAGAAGGTCGATGCAGGAAGCCGGCATATGGAAAGCCTTCAGGCCGCAATCGGTGAAGTAAGTCTATCCTCCCAAAAAATATCCAACATCACAAAAATCATTGAGGACATTGCATTCCAGACCAATATCCTGGCTTTGAATGCGGCGGTGGAAGCAGCCAGAGCAGGAGAATTTGGAAAGGGATTTGCTGTAGTTGCCGGAGAGGTGCGCAATCTGGCGGAAAAGTCCGCAGAGGCGGCAAAGCAGACGTCCGTATTGATCGGGCAGTCCGTAAAGGCGGTTTCAGAAGGGAAAAGACTGACGGAGGAGACGGGAAGAGTATTCCAGGAAATCGCCGGACAGGCCAATCAGGTGGAGCAGGCCATGAAGGAAGTGGAAGCCTCCTCCATGGATCAGGTGCGTTCCATCGAACAGATCAATCAGGGATTATCCCAGGTTTCTGCGGTCATTCAGGCCAATGCAGCAACAGCCGAGGAAAGCTCCTCTGCCGGTGAGAAACTGGAAGAACAGGCGCGGGTCCTGCATGAGGAGGTTGAAAAGTTTAAACTTTGCAAGGCAGAGGGTGATAAAGAAAAGGCATAGTTCTCCACCGTTTTATGATAAATTCCTTCTTTTTTTCTCATAATAAGAGAAAAAGAAAAGAGGGATACTTATGAATGCAGATGCGGAATTGTTAAATTTTATTTATCAAAATTCTGAGATGGGGGTAAAGACGGTAAAGAAGCTTTTGGCTATAACAGAGAATCAAGCCTTTCAGGAGCATTTGAGTGCAGAGCTGAAAGAGTATACTCAGATCCATGAAAAGGCAAAAGAGCTTTTAAACCAGCATGGATTAGAGGAAAAGGATATCGGGGCTTTGGAAAAGATCATGGCATATCTTGCCATTGACATGAAGACTTTTAAGGACAAATCTGTTTCCCATATGGCGGAGATGCTGATACAGGGCGCAACCATGGGGATCATTGACTGCAGCAAACGGATCAGCCAATATGAAGGTGAGGCGGATAAGGATATCCTTTCTCTTATGAAGGACCTGCTGAAAGTGGAAGAGGATCATACGGAACGCTTGAAAAAGATGCTGTGACCTCGTATAATAGTTTTATTTGTATAAAAGCAGAGGAGGAGTCACGTGATACTCAGTGCCAGCAGGCGGACGGATATTCCCCAATATTATTCAGAATGGTTTTTTAACCGGTTAAATGAGGGGTATCTCTATGTGAAAAATCCCATGAACAGCCATCAGATCAGTAAAATTGATCTGTCTCCGGATCAGGTGGAGCTGATCGTATTCTGGACGAAAAATCCAAAACCAATGCTGAAACGGTTATCCAAGCTGGGCCCTATTCCTTGTTATATCCAGTTTACACTCACTGGATATGGCAGGGAGATCGAGCCGGGGCTTCCGGATAAAAAGGAGCTTTTGCGTATTTTTTGCCAGACTGCAGACCTTATTGGTGCAGATAAAGTGGTATGGCGGTATGACCCCATTTTTGTAAACAGCAGGTATCAGGAAGACTATCATTTACGGGCATTTGAGCAGATTGCGAAAGCGCTGCAGGGCTATACCGGGAAGGTTACCATCAGCTTTCTTGACTGGTACGGAAAAACTGCCCGTAACATGAGGGGCATTGAGGTAGAGGCGTTGAGCGAGGAGCGGATGCTTTGTATCAGCAAAGCAATGGCGGATATTGCAGGATTTTGGGGGATGAGAGTGGAGGCCTGTGCAGAAAGCCTTGATTTAAGCCAGGCAGGGGTATTTCCGGGGAGCTGTATTGATCCGGTCCTGGCAGAACAGATTCTTGGAGTGCCTGTCAGGAACCGGAAGGATAAGAACCAGAGGAAGGGATGCGGCTGTATGGAAAGCGTGGAGATAGGAACCTATGATACCTGTCCCGCGGGATGCCGGTATTGCTATGCCAATGACAGTCAGGCCTCTGTAAAGAGGAGAAGGCTTCTTTATGATGTACATAGCCCTCTGCTCTGCGGCAGAATAGAAAAAGGGGATAAGATAACAGAACGAAAGGCGGGAAGTATCAGAAAATTTGTGGATGAACCCTTGAATTTCGGTCAATGATGTGGAAAAAAGAAGCTTATGCCTCATAGAGAAAATCAGATTTCTCTTGAAGCGTAAGCTCCTTTTTCTCAGGCTTCTGTTTTCCAGAATCCGTGAAGATTGCAGTAAGCATAAGCGGCCTTGGGAGAATCACCGTCTTCTAACGTGAAATGGGCCACCGGTTCGCAGTCTCTTCCTAAATTCACTCTCATTATGCAGTCGGCATTCGTATAAAGGCATACCCAGGTGATGCTGTGTTCCTCGGACATGGGGTGGAATACATTCCCCACTTTGACGGTTACGTGATTTCCATTGGTTTCAATGACAGGGGCATGTTTTTCGGCTGCTCCGTCAGAGGTGTTTGGTTCCAGAATGTCAAATGGCTTTAAGCTGTCTGGAATTGCAGCATTGGGCGCCCCTAAAATGGCTTCCAGAATGATGTTGTGGTTTTGGTCTGTCATAAATACTGGTTCGTTTTTCATGAGGATTCTCCAATCTTGTTGATATCATTTATCAGAATTCCCAAATGGAGGCAGAAACATAACACCAACTTTTACCAATTCGGGCAGCAAAACGGTCATTTAAGCTCCTCCCATATTTTTATAAACCGGTTGTCCTGGTCCATATACATCCGAATATAGCTGTAGCCAAAATCTGCAGTGAACTCCCAATAACGAATAATACTTTTTTGTTATATTTTTTACATAATTTAGAAAACTTCTCTTGACAAAAAGAAGAAAATCCTGTAAAATTACTCGTGTTCCGACCGGTTAGCCCAGATAGCTCAGTTGGTAGAGCAGAGGACTGAAAATCCTCGTGTCGCTGGTTCGATTCCGGCTTTGGGCATTGTGCCTTTTGCACATTTGAATACGTTTTAAAATTCCTTTGCGGGTGTAGTTCAATGGTAGAACACTAGCCTTCCAAGCTAGATACGTGGGTTCGATTCCCATCACCCGCTTCAGATTAAAGTCATGTATGAGGATTTGAACCCATACATGACTTTTTTGCTTTCTATGATAAATTAGAGTGAACAGAGGGTATTTATAAAAGCTCTAATCCTACGATCATAAATTTGTTATAAGCAATGAAATTAAGTTGCACAAAACTGTGAAACTGAATAGAATTTTCCTCCTATTCGTGAAAGGACTTTGTTCTTATCATAAAACAGGAGAAGCTAGAAGGGCAGAAGAAAGCCACCATTATCCAGCCAGTATTTCTGCAAGAAAAAAACCAAGAAAAATGAAAGACGCCATTATGAAGCTGCTTGATGAAAACAAGGATGAGCTGAAAGACATTTCAGCCTCGGAAAAGAAAGCGAGCAGGAGAAATAAATGACTTGGGTCCAAGTTGGCCCGAAGTCGCAGGGGTTGAGCAAGGCACTCCTCAACATGCGGGGCTTGCCATCTTCAATATGAAACTAATATCAACCAGCTGTCTTATTTGGAAAATAGATGTCAGCCCAATATTCGTGTTTCATATCCTTATGAAGTAAAGCAAATCTGAATTTGATATTAAGAGTAGTCTCTCTTAGTTTGAAATGCATACAAAGCAGATATAGATACTCCTTTAAATCAGACTCATTCCCCCAAAAGCTAATGTGCCTGTAAGCACCGTATAAATAATATTTTGACACGCTGTCCTGCTTTGTTGCTTCATCCAGATTTTTATATATTTCATTCGCATGAACAATGTCACTATGAATGGAGAGACCTACAACTTGGGTGTTTTCTGTAATTGCTCCTTCCTCATTCACATAATAAAAGACCCATTGTTCAAAGGCTTCTATTCCGTTTATCATTGTAGTTGTTTGGGTATTCAGAACATTTTTAAGATCGACTTGGAAAATGGTAACATCCACATTTTTTTCTAAAGTAACCGTAGAAAAAGTTTTGTCGTTTGTGTGGTTCTGTATATGTGTCAGCATATTTGTCATTTTAGTGGTATATTGGACAAGTTTTGTTAGTGCCTCTTTCTTGGCTTCTATAAACTGAATTTGCTCCTGCATCATGTCCAGATAGCCTTCTATACTTTCAGATTCTACCTTTTCCTTGATTTGTTCTAAAGGTATTTCAAGGTGTTTTCCAACCAAAATCATTTCTAATGTATCAAGCTGCTCTAAAGAATAGTACCTGTATCCATTCTGTTTATCAACCATTGGTTTTAATAAGTTTTTGCGGTCATAATAGCGTAACGTATCAAGCGATATTCCGTATAAATTACTTACTTGCCCGATTCTTAAGAATTTCTCCATACTTCCTCCTATATTCGCGTATTGACCCTTGACCAACTCGAGGGTTTATAATGAGTATAACATCAATAAATGATAATTGCAAAGGAGGTATGGTTACATGCAAGTCAGCATTGAAAAATATCAAGATAAAGATTTTAAAGAAGTTATATCTCTATTAGTCAGTTCTTTTAAGAGTAAATTCTTGCATCGGCAAAGCCTGAATGAAAGTGAGATAGAAAGCATCTTATACTCCACTTGGGATATACAAGCTGAAGACCCCGGCTATTTACACTTTGTTGCAAAAGTGAATGAAAAAATAGTAGGCGTGATACTCATACGATATGGGCCAATACCAAAAAATCGAAAAAAAGTCCCAATTTTCAATCTGATACGCCAATACGGGCTTTTAAATATGCTCCTACTCCTATTTAAGCTATCCATACTGGAAATTTTCAATTTCCAAGAATGCTATATTGAGCATATCGCTGTGGACAAATCCATGCGTGGAAAGGGCATCGGAGAGCAGCTTATATCCTATTGCGAAGAACTACTAATTAAAATGAGTTACTCTACTTTGACTTTGGCAGTCGCAGCTGATAATTCTGCAAAACATTTGTATAGCAGAATGGGATTTCAAGAGATTAAGCATATTAATCATTGTTCGAAAAAATTTTTTATAGGAATTAATCAATGGATTTTTATGAAAAAGCTTTTAATTTGATAGCACATTTTGCAGTAAAAAAACAAAACCTAAAAAGCAGAATGTAAAGGGGTTATATAAATGACGAAAAAAGCAATTAAAATGATTGCAGGCATGATCATTTTTATTCTTGTCTGCATAGTCGTTATAATACAGCAAAATACTTTTGATATGAAAGTTACTTCTGTTCAAATACCAACTTCCAAAGGTGTACTAAATGGGAGTATCGTATTGCCAAAAGAAATGAAAGAAAGGGTTGGCCTAGTTATTTTCATTCATGGTGATGGACCGGCTAATGCCTCTTACAACGGTCAATATAATCCCTTGTGGGAAGAACTGGCTAGTTTGGGCTATGCTTCCCTTTCTTGGAGCAAACCCGGGATTGATGGTTCTTCGGGTAACTGGCTGACACAATCAATGGAAGATAGAGCATCGGAAGCATTGGAAGTCATCAATTGGGCGAGGACTCTCCCTGAAATCAACTTGGAAAAAATAGGACTGTGGGGTTCCAGCCAAGCCGGTTGGGTTATCCCTAAAATCAATCGTGAGGATAAAAATATTGCATTTAATATACTCGTTGCACCAGCTATCAATTGGGTGGATCAGGGCTTATACAATACTTTGGCCGAAATGAAAAGGGAAGGTAAATCTCTTAAAGATCAGGAGCAAGCAAAAGAAGAGTTTTTATGGAGTATATCGATGCTAGATAAGAATGCAACATATGAAGAATACCATAACAATCAAAATGCAGACAAAAGCATTACAAAAGAACGTTGGAATTTTATATCAAAGAATTACAAATCGGACGCTACGGAAGATATACAGTATTTCTACAGTCCTGTAAAACTATTTTTAGGTGGAAAAGATATTCATGTAGATAGTAATGATACAAAGCGGGTATATAAAAACGAAGTTTCTGAGGAATTTTTAAGCGTCACTTGGATATCTTCAACGGATCATTATATGCTAAGACCTTATTTGGTTAATTCCAAACTATTTACTACGTTAACTGGTTTATTTGCCCCACGACAGCTTGCTGATAGAGAATATTACGCTGGTATTAAAGAGTTTCTGCAATTAATTGATGATACTCACTGAATATAGTGTTTTGGTCTATAGTTCAAATCCACATCTCAAAATAGGATGATATCCAGAATTGACGTGGCTCACAGAAAGACATAGCATTTCCGCCAAGGAGATGTTATGTCTTTTTTTACGTAATCAAATGTGGTATTATAAATTCAAGACTTATTCAGTCAAACAGATAAGCGGGAGTTTGAGAAGGAGCCATAAAATATGAAGCTGATTGAAATCAATGAATTGAATCCTATCCTAATAGAGCAATTATTTGAAGTTTGGGATAAATCAGTTGGAGAAACCCATTTGTTTTTATCTGATTCAGAGATTAAAAATATAGCGCAGTATATTCCGCAGGCTTTAAATTCGATAGCTCATTTGATTATTGCAGTCAATAATGAAAAGAAGCCTGTTGCATTTATGGGAATTGAAAAAAGAAAATTGGAAATGCTTTTTATTTCCCCACAATATAGGGGACAGGGATTGGGAAAACAACTTTTGCATTATGGGATGGAAAACTATTCTATAAACGAATTAGGCGTGAATGAACAAAATCCGCAAGCAAAAAGCTTCTATGAACACATGGGATTTCAAGTTTATAAAAGAACTGACACAGACGAGCAAGGAAATCCTTATCCAATTTTATATATGAGATTGGTTTAACAAACTTTAATTTGTCAGTCGGGCTGTCAGTTGCTGCTATTCGAAAAATCTTTTTTGCACTATGAGCACAAATTAAAGTCATGTATGAGGATTTGTACTCATACATGACTTTTTGTTTTATCCATGTTAAAATCAAGGAGAATATACGTTATTTTACTGAGTGTAAGCGATGAAAGGTATGGAAAATAACTATCATAATCCAAAGGGGGATTGTAAATGCTGCATTATGACTCATTCATTCATATAGAAAAAGAAACAATATACCAGGCTTTTTTAAACGTTTTTTCCGATTATCCGGTTCGCATGGATCTGTCATTTGACCAATTTGAAAAGATGCTGAAACGAAAAGGCTTTGATCCTAATGTATCCGTGGGAGCCTTTGAGGAGGACTGTCTGGTCGGGTTCATTTTAAATGGCTGCAGAAAGTGGAATGGAAAAGCAACGGCATATGATGTGGGAACCGGGGTAATACCCCAGTTTAGAAAACAGGGGATCACGAAACATATGCTTCAGACAGCAAAACAATATTGTATTGATTCAGGAGCGGAACAATATATTCTGGAAGTGCTGACATCGAACACCTCTGCAGCAAATATTTATAGAAAAAATGGATTCGCGGTTGAGAGAGAATTTCTGTGCTGTCAGATGGAACGAGGAAATGACAGATTCGATCCGATTCATCAGACAGAACACATTTTAAACCCGGATTGGGAACTGTTTGGCAGCTTTTGGGATTATCCTCCTTCCTGGCAAAATTCCATTCAATCCATTGAGGCAATATCAGAGAGTTTTATGATATCGGCTGTGCGGAAAAACAATCATATTGCCGGTTATGGAATAATTGATAAGTCAACCGGGGAAATTCCTCAGATTGCTGTGGATAAGAAATGGAGAAACAAAGGCATTGGCAGCAGCATACTGGCAGATTTAATTAAACAGACGGATTCCGATCAAATAAAAATTTTAAATATTGATACCCGTTCAAAGGCAATGCTTTATTTTGTTTCGGCCGCTGGTTTCTATCATACAGTTACTCAGTATGAGATGAAGCTGGATTTTGGGATACGGCTATAGGAGGTTTTAGGAGGCTAATATTATGAATTTTATTGAAATGCCAATGGAACAATGGGTTAGAAAAAGCCACTACGAGCATTATAAAAATAATATGCGGTGCTCCTATAGCGTGACGGTGGATATTGATGTATCCAGCTTGATTGTCCGATTAAAAGAGAAAAAAATAAAAAGCTATCCTGCTCAAATCTATATGCTTGCAACCGTTGTAAATCAGTTTACGGAGTTTCGGATGACAACAAATGAACATGGACACTTAGGCTATTGGGAAGTCATAAATCCAATGTATACAGTTTTAAATCCGGGAACGGAAACATTTTCCGCCGTGTGGTCGAAGTTTGATGGTTGCTTTGAAACATTTTATCAAGCCTATATAAAGGATACCGCACAGTATTCCACCGGAGTTTTGTTCCCTCAAGAGGAAATTCCAGACAATGTTTTTAACATTTCCAGTGTTCCGTGGCTGGATTTTACAGCTTTTAATATCAATGTTTTTTCTGATGGAGGCTATCTGCTGCCCATTTTCACCATTGGAAAATATAAGAAGGAAAACCACAAAACGCTGATGCCACTTGCCATCCAGTGCCACCACGCGGTTTGCGATGGCTGCCATGTTGGGAAATTTGTAGAGTCATTTCGGCAAATGGCAGCAGATCCAGAGAAGTGGTTATAATGCATTGATTGTTATGCATACATAGGGAGTGCTACAAAACCAATTTACATGAGTTTTGTAACCTCCCTCTTTTTATATATCAACAATGTTTTCAAAACACCATTTCATGCTTGCATTAAAACAGAACTATGCCGCTGTGTTTATCTTTGCCGGAGGCGGAACAAAAGAAGCTGACCGAGGGAACCAGCCTCAACCACTTCTCGTTGAATACCAGCTTGCCTGTGGCAGTCTCCGGGGCACCGGATAGGGGGCAAACAGGATAACCAGATTCAACGGGGTAAAAACTATATTTCAGGGAAAAATCCAAGATATCCACCTGAAACTTTGGAATTAGTTCGGTGAATAATGTGGCAAGTCCGTACAAGAACATGGTAAGCACGAACACCATCAGCTTTTGGACTTGAGAGATTGTATTTTTAAAATTTATAGCTTGAGTATAACAGAGCAATATAAATTTTATCATCAGTAATATGAAAAACGTAAAAACTTTTATCTCAATTTCCATGTGTTATAAATTTAACATAAATCAGATTAATTGATAAATTAAGAGGAACAAAAGAAAAATTTTATTAAAAAACATCAATAAAATTGGGAACAATTAAATTTAAGAAAAGAGTTTAAGAAAAAACCTCGTATTCTGTTAAAAAAAACCCAATCATAGGATCGGAATATGAAAGTTCAGAAGAAAAAGAGTAGAAAAAGATTGTGAAAATGATATCAAAACCTAATGACAATCAGGAAAAAACGGAAGGTAATGTATGTGAAAAAGGAAATAAAGGCCCTATAACCATATTTCAACTCTATGAAATCAGATAATATCAAAAGAAATTCTGCCGAGATAGAAAAACTCCTTTGTTAAAGAATAAGCGGAATCCGATAAATAAATGTCAAACAGATGTGAAATAAATAACTAAATTGACAGATATAATTCCGTGCATATAATGAACAATACAGACACAAATCAATCCGGAAGGGTTGCAGACACATATATGAGGAATCAGAAAGGAGATTTTTTATGGCGAACATAGAAATTCAGAAAAAATATCAGTTATTAATAGGAGGACAGTGGAAGGATGCATCCGACGGCAAAACGTTCCCCACCCACTCCCCGGCAGACGGGACACTTCTTGCAGATTGTGCGGAAGCGACCAGAGAAGACGTTGACGAAGCGGTCAAAGAAGCCTGGAAGGCATTTGAGACATGGAGGCATGTTTCGGTCAAAGAACGGGCCGTCATCTTAAATAAGATTGCCGATATCATAGATGAAAACAGAGAACATCTGGCTACCGTGGAATCCCTGGATAACGGGAAGCCCATCAGAGAGACCATGAATGTGGATATTCCCCTGGCAGCCCAGCATTTCCGTTATTTTGCAGGATGTATCCTGGCTGACGAAGGAAGTGCCAATATCCTTGATGGAAATACGCTGAGCCTGATCTTAAAAGACCCCATTGGCGTGGTCGGTCAGATCGTACCCTGGAATTTCCCGTTTTTAATGGCTTCCTGGAAGCTGGCACCGGTGCTGGCCAGCGGCTGCTGTACCGTATTTAAGACCTCCAGCGCAACTCCGTTAAGTGTGCTGGAACTGGCAAGGCTGACTCAGGATGTGATTCCGGCTGGTGTATTTAATGTAATTACAGGTGCTGGCTCCAAGTCCGGGCAGTATATGCTGGAACATGAAGGCTTCCGCAAGCTGGCCTTTACCGGTTCTACGGAAGTAGGCAAGAGCGTGGCAATTGCTGCGGCAGAAAAGCTGATTCCTGCAACCCTTGAGCTGGGGGGCAAATCTGCCAATATCTTTTTTGAAGACTGTGACTGGGAGATGGCCATGGACGGCATCCAGCTTGGGATTCTCTTCAATCAGGGCCAGGTATGCTGTGCCGGTTCCAGAGTTTTCGTACAGGAAAGCATCTATGATAAATTTGTGGAAGAAGCGGTAAAACGCTTTCATAAGGTGAAGGTTGGCGATCCTCTGGACCCGGATACCCAGATGGGCAGCCAAATCAACAACGGTCAGTTAAAGAAGATATTAAGCTATGTGGAGATAGCCAAAGCCGAAGGTGCCACAGTTCTTTGCGGCGGAGAGAAGCTGACAGAGAATGGCCTTGATAAAGGCGCGTTCTTAAAACCAACCCTTCTTGGGAATGTAACAAATGATATGAGAGTTGCACAGGAAGAAATCTTTGGGCCGGTTGCCTGCATCATCAAGTTCAAGACAGAAGATGAGGTGGTTAAGATGGCCAATGACAGTGAGTTCGGTCTTGGCGGAGCCGTTTGGACCAAAGATATTAACCGGGCCATAAGAGTTGCCAGAGCGGTGGAAACAGGCCGTATTTGGGTCAATACTTATAACAGCATACCGGAGGGAGCACCGTTTGGCGGTTATAAGACCTCAGGGATCGGACGTGAGACCCATAAGGTAATGCTGGAACACTATACTCAGATGAAAAATATCCTTATTAATTTAAATGAAGTTCCTTCTGGTTTTTATCCTCAGAAATAAAATAAAAACACACTTTTTTAAAAGGGGCTGTCGCAAAATGAATCTGCGGCAGCCTCTTTTGTCATCCTGGAGAAAGGCATCCTCCTATGGATCATTTGAGACAAGCCGTACTTTTGATCTACGGTTCCGGTGCGTTTGGAAGCTCCAGGCTTCAGAATAAAATACGGGATGACTTGCCAGCCATTCTGTCTGGCAAAAATGAATCCGGAAAGAACTTTTAGAATGGCTGGTTATGGGTAAAATAAAGGAAAAGGAGAAATGGACAACTAATATATTAATTGTAATATATATGAGAATTATTGGAAATTATAAGTGTAAAAAATGCAGAAACAAATCTAATACATCTCTTATATTTTATGAAAATTCGACAAAAAATAAAGCGAAAAACCGGGATTATCACCATATACAGACTGATATTTTAGTACTAATATATTAGTATCAGCAGTTGGCCGAAAGCCTCTGCAGGGGAGGCAGAAGGGGGTATTTATCTTCTGCGGGTTACCAATCAAACATTTTATTTTAAGGAGGGTTCGTATGAACATCAATGTAATCATCGGTATTATCATGATTCTGTCCTTCCTTGGCATGGTCTGGTACTGTGTGAAGGGACTCAATCTTATGGTGGGGTTTGCAGTCATGGCTACCTTTTGGACCGTACTTGCGCTGGTGGGAAATGCATTTTCCCCAAATTCAGCAATGGAGGGCAAATCACTCATCGATGTGCTGACCTATGTGTACGCAGATGGTCCGGCAGGTTATGCAAAATCAATTTTAGTAAACGTATTTTTCGGTGCATTCTTCGGCAGGGTCCTGGTTGATACCGGAATCGCGGCAACACTGATCCGTAAGGTGGTTGAGCTTGGCGGCGATAAACCAAGAATCACCATGGGACTGCTCTGTGTGGTTACAGCCATCATCTTTATGTCCATGACAGGGATCGGTCCGGTAATTTCAATCGCAGTTATCGTGCTACCCATCATGCTGTCACTCGGCATCCCGGCACCGGTTGCCATGTTCAGCTTCATGGGCTCCATCATGGCAGGTATCTTTGGCAATATTGTAAACTTCAAGCAGTATCAGACCATTTATGCGGGATTTAATCCGGCAGCAGAAGCCTACACCTATAACGACTATTTTAAGATCGGCCTGATCTGCATGATCGTTGCTCTGGTCGTTGTACTGATTGTATCAAATTTCTCTATGAATAAGAAGACTTCCCATGCATGGGCGGCCTCTTCTGCTTCTTCAAACGACAATGCTCCGGCTATTTCCTGGATCTCAGTAATCCTGCCGGTCATCGGTGTGGTTGCATTTAAAATCCCCATCATCCTTGGATTCTGCTTATCCGGTATCTTTGCACTTGTTACAACCGGAAAAATGAAGGGAAGCTATTCGGAGATCTGCAGACTGTTTGCAAAACTGTTTACTGACGGTTCCATTGATGTGGCACCAATGGTTGGCTTTTTGCTCACGCTGTCCATGTTTAATAACGCGGCGACGTATGCAGCACCTTATTTTACAGCCATCCTGGGCGGATTTGTTCCCAAGACAGCTCTTTTGCTGGCGATTACGTTTGCGGTATTGACACCCCTTGGCTTCTTCCGGGGACCTTTGAATCTGGTTGGTTCAGGAACCGCGATTCTGGCAGTCGTAGTGGCCGCAATCCCCAACGCACCGGTTGCATTCTTATTCCCCTTGTTTGCAATCACAACCATCGCACCTCAGCATCTGGATATCACCCAGTCCTGGGTGGCATGGGGATTTGGTTACACCAAGGTATCCACGAAAGATTACATGAAGATGTCCATACCAGCCGGCTGGATCATCGGTGTGATCTGCTGTATCGCAGTATTTGTACTTTACGGCGGCTTACTGTAAAAATAAACGGAACTGGCAGAGACTTCGCCAGTTCCCTCGAAAAGGGATCAAAGAAAGGAGAATTCTTAAAATGGGAAGATCAGTAAGAATGGGCATCGATGTGGGAGGCACCCATACAAAAGCGGTTGCAATTGACAATGCCACCCACGAAATCATTGGGAAGTCTTCGGTGAAAACAACACATGATGATCCCAGAGGTGTAGCGGCAGGCGTTGTAAAGTCCTTTCAGAACTGCTTAAAGGAAAATGAAATCAGTCCCGAGGATGTAGTGTTCGTTGCCCACTCCACCACACAGGCCACCAATGCCCTGATCGAAGGCGATGTGGCTGTAGTCGGTGTAATCGGTATGGCAAAGGGAGGCATGGAAGGATTTCTGGCAAAAAGACAGACAAAGATTCCGGACATTGATCTGGGAAACCAAAAAAAGATCAAGATCATCAATGAGTTTATCAATGTAAAAAAGATGGACCGCACCGTGGTCGAAAATACCATTGAATCCATGAAGCAGTCAGGTGCCCAGGTTTTCGTATCCTCCATGGCATTTGGTGTTGATGACGGAGGCCCGGAGCAGGAGGTCTATGAGGTGGCCAGTGAGAAAAACATTCCCACCACCATGGCTTCCGATATCACAAAACTTTACGGCCTGACCAGACGCACCAGAACAGCAGCCATCAACGCTTCCATCCTGCCAAAGATGCTCGATACCGCCACGTCTACGGAAGAATCCGTAAGAGAAGCCGGAGTATTTGTACCCCTGATGATCATGCGTGGCGACGGCGGTGTTATGGAGATTTCCGAAATGAAAAAGCGGCCGGTGCTTACCATGCTTTCTGGTCCGGCTGCTTCTGTTATGGGCTCTCTCATGTATTTAAGAGCATCAAACGGCGTTTATTTTGAAGTAGGCGGAACCACCACCAACATCGGAGTAATCAAAAACGGACGTCCCGCCATTGACTATTCCATTGTCGGAGGACATCCTACCTATATTTCATCACTTGATGTAAGAGTGCTGGGGGTGGCCGGAGGGTCCATGGTCCGCGCAAACAAACAGGGAATCATCGACGTGGGTCCCCGTTCCGCCCATATTGCAGGGCTTGATTATTCCGTATTTACGGATACTGAGAAGATCAAAAACCCTACCGTGGAATTTTTCTCTCCAAAACCAGGAGATCCGGCTGATTATGTGAGAATTCGGCTGGAAGACGGATCAGCAGTCACCATAACCAATTCCTGTGCGGCTAACGTATTGGGACTGGTAAAGAAAGAGCATTTCTCTTACGGAAATGTGGAATCAGCCAGAAAAGCAATGAAAGCCCTTGCGGACTACTGTAACACCACCCCGGAAGACATTGCCAAGCAGATCATGGAAAAAGCTTATTTGAAGATCGAACCTGTGATCTTAGAGCTGGCAGAAAAATACAAGCTGGAAAAGGATCAGATATCTTTGGTAGGAGTTGGAGGAGGAGCCGCTTCCCTGATCATTTATTTCAGCGAAAAAATGGGAGTCAAATACTCCATTCCTGAAAATGCGGAAGTGATTTCCTCCATCGGTGTAGCCCTTTCCATGGTCCGTGATGTGGTGGAACGTATCATTCCGTCACCATCAAAAGAAGATATTAAGTCCATCAAGAACGAGGCATTAAATAAAGCCATTGAATCCGGTGCAACGGCAGATTCGGTGGAGATCCATATTGAAATTGATCCTCAGACCTCCAAGGTAACCGCCATAGCAACCGGTTCTACGGAAGTAAAGACAGCCGATCTGTTAAAAGAATGCGATGAAGCCGAAGCCCGGCATTTGGCAGCCGAAGATATGAGAATCGCGGATGAGGACGCAAAGCTTCTGGTAAGCTCCGGTTATTTCTATATATATGGAGATCAGACCGGTACCGATTTTGCAGGAGCGATCCGTATTATAGATAAGAAGGGCTTTATAAAGGTCCAGCGGGGAAGAGGTATGTGCGTAAAGACCACAGCCGCAGAATGCATGAGTGCGATCAAGCAGCTATGGGAAGATATGGCCGTGTACCAGACCGACCTGATTATCAGACCGGACTACTATCTTTGTATGGGGGCCCGTGTCATGGACTTTTCAGCCGTTGATTTTGAACAGCTGGAATTGCTTGTGGATCTGGAAATCTCCGCTTTGGAGGCGGATGAAGAGATCCTTGTAGTAGCAGCCAACAGAAAGCAGAGCTAAAGCGTTTGGAGAAGGAAATGGAAAAGACACAGCTGCAGAGTATGGCACAGGAGCTGTTTAAGGTGAAGGATGAATCCTGGGGAATGTATGCATTCTCCCGGGATATCCTTCGTGATAAAATAGATGGAACACAAAAAGAATCTATGATCAGGCGGTCCATCCGGTGCGGGGAGGATATGGCAGATCAAGCCGCAAATAGATTGGGGACCCGAAATCCGTGGGAAATGGCAGAAAAACTCAAACTCAAGGTGGAGTTTACGGAAAGAGGGCAGCTTGCGGACCGGGTGTTGTTTGCTCTTTTTACACCTCCGGACCGGATAGAGATCATGACGGAACCCATGGAACGGGCAGTAAAACAGGGGGGATTATCCGATTTGATATCAAAGGAACAGATGACAAAGCTGATCCTGGGCCATGAGATCTTTCATTATTTAGAAGAGGAAGAAGAGGGGATTTATACCAAAAATGAGAAAATCACCCTCTGGAAGTTCCTTGGGTTAAAGAATAAATCCACAATCCGGACCTTGTCTGAGATCGGAGGGATGTATTTTTCAAAAAAAATTAATGGAATTTCATATTCACCATTTGCTTTAGATATACTTTTGTATTATAATTATAGTCCAGATGAAGCCCTGAAGATGTACAGGGAAGTATTAAGCTTTTAACAGGAGGCATTGATGGGCGAAACAGACAACAGCCAGATTGAATCTATTTATGATGTTTTGCGGACGGATATACTGGATTTAAGGCTGCGCCCTGGAATGATTTTCAGCATTAAGGACATCAGCGAGTCCTATCAGGTTGGCAGGACCCCGGTACGTGATGCACTGATAAGCCTTTCCAAGGAAGGGCTTATCACTTTTCTGCCCCAGCGGGGAACCATGATATCCAAGATCGATTATGACAAAGTGAGGAATGAGCGGTTTTTAAGAACCTGCGTGGAAGAAAACGTGATGCTGGAGTTTATGGCAGTGTGCAATTTAAAGGCCATTACAGCCCTTGAGATGTCATTGGAACGGCAGGAGGGGCTGGAAAAAAGCGGCGATATCCGCGCATTCTTGTCAGAGGATACTTATTTCCATTCTATATTCTATGATGGAGCCAACAAAGGCTACTGCAACGACATATTAGAAGCCAATTCCGGACATTACCGGAGAATACGGCTTCTCGCCATGGCGGATTCCGGTATTGAAAAAGGCGTTGTGAAGCAGCACAGGGATCTGGTGGACGCCATCCTTGCAAAAGATTCCGACCGCCTTCACGGGGTGCTGAATCATCACTTAAACCGGCTGGTCAACAAAGAACGGACGCTGGTAGCCAAATATACAGATTTATTCGATCATGAGCAAGCAGGGACCAGGCGGGAAACCGACGGACTGGGTGTGGATTTTCTGGTCGAGACCAAGCTGAAGTATCATGCATAGCCGGGAAATACAACCATAAAATTTTTCTTTGACCTCTTGCATTTCCCGGGAAAATATGATATAATCCTACCATCGTTGAAACGAACAGAATTCAAAGATCAGTTATGCGCGAGTGGCTCAGTTGGTGGAGTACGACCTTGCCAAGGTCGGGGTCGCGGGTTCGAGTCCCGTCTCGCGCTCTTCATTCAGAAGGTAAAAAGCAGATTTCCAGTTGGAAGTCTGCTTTTTTGTTGATCTCATGGGCAACTCTAACAAGTGCAAGTTTTAAATATAACCAGGTAGTGGGAAACGATTTTTTAATAAGCTAAAAAATCAAACAGTGATCTACTTTTATTTCAAAAAAATGAAAAAGGGTTGGTGAAGACTAACAGAATACACATGGAGAATAAATAAAAGAAACTTTTGGGATTATAAGAAAATCAAATATATTTCAATTTGCGGATGATGAGTCTATAAAACGTGTCGTCTATTGTTTGAAGGATATATCAGATTCTATGGCAAGAGCGAGTTCATATATCGCAGACCAACCTTCGCTTATAACTGTTATTGCAAATAAAAAACAAAGCTTTTATTTTTAAAAATATCAAAGTTTTTAGTCAGGAAATAAGATGTTGGTCTGTATCGTTGGTGACAGCTAATATACTGACGCAGACTGCTTATGGAAATCTTGAACAAAATAGGAGAGGCCATATGATGAGCGTGCGTTCTATACCTGACAAATATTGGCCCTGTTAAAATATACTTCTATGAAAGGAAAAAGATGATTAATCAATATGAGTAGACAGAAAATGGCCGACTAATTGTTTTGAAAGAAGTGCATTAACAGAATGAAAAAGGAGAGACGTATTGATTATAGAAAAAACGTATTTTTTAAATAAATATCAATAAAAGGATTACTTCCGCCACGGTTGCAATGGAAATGATCCTTATTTTCATATTTTTCATAGATTCTTATATTCGAGTTATCTATAACTAACATTATTAAAAAAATATAAGAAAGTGAAGCAATTAAGTAAAAAAGAATTTTTAAAATGGTACTTCAGCTTAAAATCAAATAAAAGTATTAGAGGTGTAGCTGCAGCATCTATCTATTCCTATAAATAAAAACTTTTAATCGCCTTCATTTGTTTGGAGTAAGCGATGCTCTGGGGAGTCTTTCAAAAAGATTGGTATGTAAGAATATTTGACTTTTATTGATACAAATTTAAACGGATGCTGCATTTGGTGATCACAAGCCAGACAAATAGATAACAGCATAAATTATAATATATGAATCTTTGGCATAAATTTGATAATTAATATTGAGAAATCTGTTAGCTGAAAATCAATCAGCATTTTCCCAAATTCAAAAATGCTGATTAATTTCAACAGTACATGGAACCTGCTTCATAATTGGTAATCCTGGAATACTTTCATAGGTAACCCGAAGCATTGGACGCATGGAAAGAATTTTGAAATTATGTCCTGCGTAAAAAAGCGGAAGACCATTTCCTGGACTGGTGATAATTAATCCCTTATTCTCTAACTGTTCGTTATGCCAAATTTGTGTGATTTGCGTTATATCAATTTCAGTATAGCTGGAATTGATGTCATCCATAAAACAGGTTTCATATTTATAATCGAATTGAGGTTTTGAAAAGTGGTTACTGTATATATTGAAAAAGTCAGTTAAAGGGTATAAGCAATATGAATCGCTGAAATATGGTCTGCATACATGACTGGGGGTGCAGACGGGAAGCTTATAAAGAATTAAACGGGAATTTTTGATTTTACCTAAATAAAAATCAGGCTGTAGATCAAAGTACAGAAATATGTTTTCTCTGCATTTGCCACATTGACCTACAATTAAAGCATCATTATTGTATTGATAGCAATTGCTGCAAAAGCTTCCAGAATATTTACATATAATATCAATGAAACTCATGTGAATCCCTCCTGGTTTAATATATGTATCAGTATACAGGACGGGCACTGAAACACTCTTCTATATTAGGAATATACTTATATTAGGCACAATTGTTTGGCCTGGCAAATAAAAAGATAGAAAGGATATTATATATGGCAATTGAAATATCAGTAACCAACGCAACTGCATTCAATTCAAGTGTGTCAGATGCTTTTTTTGATATATCGTTTACCAATGATTCCGCATTTAGTTACGCTGCTAATTCCAGCATTTATTACTATGCCTTGCTCACAGATTCCACTACAGGTACTGCCAAGACGCAGGAAGTAACGTTTGAAGTTCCTAAAACGGAAGAGGGAACAATAACTGCTGCAACAACCGAGACTTTTACAATAGAGAATACAGGAGATCTTTTATCCCCTGTTACTGCGTCGGGTGGAAGGATATTATATGTATCTCAATAAAAGGTAAAACAAGAGCCGGACATGTTCTGGCTCTTGTTTAAAAATATAGTTTAAAAAATAATGTAAAATAGTGTTGACAAATGTCGCCTGCATTGGTATGATATAATTCGCCGCTGAAAACGGCGGCAAAACTTCTTCCAAAACACATCGGGAAACGATGAAAAATGTTTTG
>CAJMPJ010000056.1 GCA_905215155.1 uncultured bacterium
ATTCATTTCTCTTAAAAAGAAACTCACCCATGTTCAACAGGCTAAAGCCCATAAAGAAAAAAGCAGAGAAAAGCGGAACCAGCCGTTTTCCTCTGCTCTTTTTTTTACAGACCAAGAACAGCCGTCACACCAAAATACAGCAGCACTACCGCTCCGAGAACGATCCGGTAGTAGCCAAAGAATTTAAAGTCATGCTGTCTGATGTATCCCATTAAAAACTTGATGGCATATACGGAAACAACAAACGCAACAATCATTCCCAGGATCAGATAGAAAATCTGGCTCCCGCTGAAGTTTGTTCCGTATTTCACGACCTTTAACAGACTGGCACCGAACATGACCGGAATTCCAAGGAAAAAGGAAAATTCCGCAGAAGCTGCTCTGGAACATCCAAGGATCATGGCACCGAGAATGGTGGCACCGGAACGGGATGTGCCCGGAATCAAGGAAAGCAGCTGGAACAGCCCGATGTAGAGAGCTGTCTGATAGGAAATGTCATTCACCTTCTGAACATCAAAGCTCCGGTACTGGTTCCTGTTTTCAATGACAAGAAACAATACGCCGTAGATGATTAAGGTTGCTGCGACCACATAGCCGTTCATCAGATAGGCATCTAAAATGTCATCCACCAGAAAGCCGATGACCGCTGCAGGAATACAGGCCAAAATGATCTTGCTCCATAATACCAGTGTATCCTGTCTCTGTGCCGGTTTCTTGCTGGGTGTAAATGGATTGAGCTTATCAAAGTATAGGACAACCACCGCTAAGATGGCTCCCAGCTGGATCACAACCAGAAACATATTCATAAAGGCAGACGGCTGGTTTAAATGGATGATCTCATCAACCAGAATCATGTGGCCCGTACTGCTGATGGGAAGCCATTCGGTAAAACCCTCCACAATACCAAGTACAAGCACTTTCAAAATTTCTAAAATATTCATGGCCTTTCCCCCATTTTATTCAATATTTTCAATCTGCCAGTCAATCGGTGTCACTCCATTGGCCTCCAGAAAGGCATTTGTTTTGCTGAAATGCTTACAGCCGAAAAATCCCCGGTAAGCGGAAAGCGGACTTGGATGGGGTGCTTCCAGTATCAAATGCCTGGGATTGGTAAGCATTGACTTCTTGTTCTGAGCCGGACGCCCCCATAAGAGAAATACCATGGGACGGTCCTGTTCATTAAGAATCCGGATGGCCGCATCCGTAAATTTCTCCCAGCCGATTCCCTGATGGGAATTGGCCGCATGGGCACGAACGGTCAGCACCGTGTTCAAAAGCATGACGCCCTGATCCGACCACTTTTTTAAATAACCGTGGTTGGGGATCTCACATCCTAAATCATCCCGCAATTCCTGATAGATATTCACAAGAGACGGAGGAATATCCACATCCGGCTTTACGGAAAAACACAGCCCGTGGGCCTGACCAAAATTGTGATAAGGGTCCTGACCTAAGATCACTGCCTTTACCTTGGAAAGAGGTGTAAACTGAAAGGCATTGAAAATATCATCGGGTTCCGGAAAAACCCTGCCCGTTTCATATTCTTTCTTCACTTTCTGATAAAGTTCCCTGTAATACGGCTTTTTAAACTCCCCGCTCAACGGGGCCAGCCAGTCGTTCTCAATTGCTCCCATTTTTTCTCCTTTGCATTTAAATCCTTACCGGTATTCCTTTTTCCTTTAAATACCGTTTTAATTCCATGATTTCCAATTCTTTGTAGTGGAACAGAGAGGCCGCCAATGCCGCATCTGCCTTTCCTTCCACAAGGGCATGGCGAAAATGCTCCATTGTGCCTGCACCTCCCGAAGCGATGACCGGCACAGAAACCGTATCTGCGATCACACGGTTTAATTCATCATCATAGCCTTCCCTGGTTCCGTCGCAGTCCATGCTGGTGAGAAGAATTTCCCCTGCTCCAAGCTGATCCGCTTTTTTTGCCCATTCCACCGCATCAAGCCCGGTATCAATCCGGCCTCCGTTTTTAAATACGTTCCAGCCGCTTTTGTCGGCCCTCCTTCTGGCATCAATGGCAACGACCACACACTGGCGGCCAAACTTATCCGCAGCGTCGGAAATGAGCCTGGGCGTGTTGAGTGCAGACGAATTAATGGAAATTTTATCGGCACCTTCTCTTAAAAGCAGCTTAAAATCATCTACCGTACGGATTCCTCCGCCTACGGTAAATGGAATGAATACCTTTTCCGCCACCCGGCGTACCATATCCACCACCGTGTTCCGATGATCAGAGGAAGCTGTAATATCCAAAAATACCAGTTCATCGGCACCGGCCTTATCGTATGCGGCGGCGATCTCCACAGGATCACCTGCATCCCTTAAATTGACAAAATTGACACCCTTTACCACCCTTCCGTTATGTACATCCAGGCATGGTATAATTCTTTTTGTAAGCATCCGGCACCTCCTTAGGTCAGCTGGGTGAAATTTTTAAGGATCTTCAGGCCGGTATCTCCGCTCTTTTCCGGATGGAACTGGCAGGCAAATAAATTTCCCCGTTCCACAGAGGCGCCAAACGTCAGCCCGTATTCCGAGGAAGCCGCCACGTCAGACTGCTGTCCGGCTTCTAAATAATATGAGTGGACAAAATAAACATATGACCCGGATTCAATCCCTTTAAAAAGTTTCGCTTCCGGCTTAATAGTTAAACAGTTCCAGCCCATATGGGGAACCTTTAACCCAGGGGTATCCGGAAATTTAACAATCCTTCCGGGAAGCAGGCCAAGGCCCTTTCCCCCCAGGGATTCCTCACTGCTCTCAAAAAAAAGCTGCAGTCCAAGACAAATCCCAAGAAAGGGAGTCCCATTTGAAACGACCTGACGGATCACATCCACCAGTCCGTATTGACGGAGCTTTTCCATCGCATCTCCAAAAGCTCCTACCCCAGGCAGAATCACATGATCCGCAGAAAGAATGATATCCTTATCCCTGCTTATGACCGGTTTTTCTCCCAAAGATACCAGGGCTTTTTCCACACTCTTTAAGTTACCAGCATCGTAGTCTATGATCGCAATCATGGCAGCCACCTCTTTACGCCTTTTTTCAACATTTTAGCACAGTCCTCCCCAATGCACAACGCAAAAAATTCCTACAATTTTCGGATGAATTCCAAAGAGTTTTCTGAAATCGAGTCCGCTTTCCCTTTTACTGCCTCTGATAATTGGGCAAAATTGCCGTGAATCCGGTACAAATGGGCTTTTTTATTCATCACTGCCGTCTTTTCAAAAGGCCAGCGGATGACCGTGGGAGTCTTAAAACCGACTCCCAGCTCCAGAAGGAGCAGCCGTTTGTTTAAGGTGCCGGCAAGCCATCTGGTATAGGCGTTCCATTGGGGCAAATACCCCTCTTCGATATAATCTTCGGCTTCAATGGTATTTCCTGTCAGGGGCTGTCCGCAGTGGGGACAGATGTCATCCGGGATCTCCCCCGGTTCCCATATGTCCTTTTTGCAGGACTTGGAACACTGCCTCCATGTTACATTGCCGCAGGGAGCCACGATCCGGCTCTGGACCAGAGAGGACTTTCTGATCTCTCCGTCGGTCACTGTTGTTACAATAAAATAATCCTTATCCTGAATCAGTCCCTGAAGTTTCTCATAGAGCTGCTGAATGTCTTCGTTTCCTTTGGCAGTCCACTCTTCTCCGATTCCGATCAAAAGTTTTTCACAAGCTTTTATATCTTCCACAATCTGTTCGTTTCTCATATAAATTATCCACCTTTTATCTAAAGTCTTTTTCTATTATACATCCATGGACATTTTAAGAAAAGATGGAAATTCTAATCTTGCGGCAGGCCATGAATCTATGCTATACTTATGCAAGTATTGAACTTAAGTAAAAGGAAGTAAGCAGATTATGAATGAACGCAAAAAGCTTTCTCCCTTACTGGGAGGCTGCGCTGCCATCGCAGTCCTGGCACTGCTGCTGGTCATATATAATTTTACAAGACCGGTTCCTATGGCTGGAACCAAGAACATTACCATTGATGTTATATACCCTAACGGTATGAAAGAGCATTACCAGGCCACAACGGAAGCTCATTATCTGCTGGAAGCCATTCAAACCATTCCGGGCCTTAAAGTCGAAGGAACGCAGAGCGAAGAGTTTGGCCTTATGGTCACCACCATTAACGGGAAAGAAGCAGATTACCAAAAGGATCATGCCTACTGGTCTCTCCTTTTAAACGGGGAACCATGCAGCTATGGGGTCAGCCAGCAGCCCATCAAAGACGGAGAGCGTTATACGTTCCAGTACACCCCTGCAGGCACCGGAGAACAGAAGCCATGAAATTTTTCCCGCGGCTGACCACAGGGGAACTGGTCCGGGATGCATTGCTGTGCGCCATTTTATTCATCAGCCAGATAAGCCTGGCCTCGGTCACCAATGTAGAACTGGTATCCCTGTTCCTAATTTTATATACGCTGGTATTTAAAAAACACGTATGGTTGATCCTGTACGTGTTTATTGCTTTGGAAGGATTGGTTTACGGCTTCGGGCTGTGGTGGTTTTCCTACTTCTATGTATGGCCCATACTCCCGGCCTTCGTCTTTCTCTTTTTCAAAGCCCGTACCCCAAAGCCTTTTGGCATTGCCATTCTTTCCGGAATATTCGGAATGCTGTTCGGCTTTTTCTGCTCCCTGTCCTACCTCATAACCGCAGGACCGGAAGCCGCATTTATCTGGTGGACCGCCGGAATCCCCTTTGACCTTGTTCACGGGATCGGTAATTTCGTCCTGGCCCTCATTCTGTTTCAGCCGTTATACCGGCTGTTTTGCAGATTAAAACAAATCCAATCATAAGAAGGAGTAAATCACTCATGGAATCAGCAATTGTAAGAATCAAAAAAGGGGAAGCCCGCGCTTTAAAAGCCGGAGGCATGTGGATCTATGACAATGAGATCGACACCATTACCGGAGAATTCACCAATGGAGACATTGTGACCGTGGAGGATTTTGACGGCTACATTTTAGGCCGCGGTTTTATCAATACAAATTCAAAAATCACAATCCGCATGATGACCCGGAAAAAAGACACAAAAATCGACGAGGCATTTCTTGAGATGCGTGTCCGCAATGCATGGGAATACCGAAAAACCACTTCTGAAACCAACAGCTGCCGCGTGATTTTCGGAGAGGCAGACTTTCTTCCCGGAATCGTGGTGGACAAGTTCTCCGACGTTTTAGTGGTGGAATCCCTTGCCCTTGGAATCGACCGGTTAAAACCGCTCATTCTGGAAAAACTCATAAAAGTTCTAAAGGAAGATGGCATCGAGATTCGGGGCATTTATGAGCGAAGCGATGCCAAGGTCCGTCTCCAGGAGGGAATGGAGCGGGTCAAAGGCTTCATCGGCGAACCCTTTGATACCAAGGTGGAAATCACAGAAAACGGAGTCAAATATCTGGTAGACGTAAAGGACGGACAAAAAACCGGATTTTTCCTGGACCAGAAATACAACCGTCTGGCCATGCAGAAAATCTGCAAAGGGAAAAGGGTCTTAGACTGCTTTACCCACACCGGTTCCTTTGCCCTAAACGCAGGAATCGCCGGAGCAACGGAAGTTCTTGGAGTCGATGCTTCTGAACTTGGCGTGGCTCAGGCCACAGAGAATGCCCGGTTAAACCATTTATCCGACCGCGTGAAATTCCAGTGCGCGGACGTATTCGAGCTTCTTCCTGAGTTAGAAAAAAAGGGGGAACAATTTGACGTGGTGATCCTGGACCCTCCTGCCTTTACCAAGTCCAGAAACTCCGTAAAAAACGCGGTCAAAGGCTATCGGGAAATCAACCTCCGGGGTATGAAGCTGGTCAAAGACGGAGGGTATTTAGCCACCTGTTCCTGCTCCCACTTCATGACTCCGGAGCTTTTCACCAAAACCATACGGGAAGCAGCCGCAAACGTCCACAAACGTCTCCGCCAGGTGGAATACCGGACCCAGGCAGCCGACCACCCAATTTTATGGTCCGGCGAAGAAACCTCTTATTATTTAAAGTTTTATATTTTTCAGGTTTGCGATGAAAAGTAGGAAACTGCTCCTTTTCCTTTTCACTTACCGGGAAAACCGGGAATAAACTCCTCCCGGAACCACTCCGCCCCGGTATTTGGCCATCTCACTTACCGTAACCATCTGGTAGCCTGCAGCAGCCAATTGGGGAATGATCTCCAGTGCTGCTGCCCCGCTTTCCGGGTAAAGTTCATGCATCAGCACAATATCCCCATCCCGGACCTGACTCATCACCGAACGAACCGTCTTTTCGGCATTCCGTGTCTTCCAGTCCAGGGTATCAATGCTCCACATAATCATGGGAGCTTTAACATTTTCCAAAACCGTTTGGTTCTTTAGGCCTCCCGGAAGTCTTACCAGCGCAGGCCGGACTCCGGCAGCGGCAAAAACAGCATCGCTGCAGCGGTCGATCTGGCTTTGTATCTGAGCTTTGCTTAATTTTGTTAAATATTTATGGTCAAATGTATGATTCCCGATCTCATGTCCCTCAGCCACCATACGCTGAAGCTCTGTTTTATAGGCAGGTGCCCTTCTTCCTACCACAAAAAATGTAGCCTTTCCTCCATACCTGGCCAGACTGTCCATGATCTCATTTCCCACAGGTGCATAAGGTCCGTCATCAAACGTCAGTGCCACCATAGGCTGCGCCGGATCAATCTGCCTTTCTTTTGCAAAAGGCTCTGTGTCTTCCTGCTGATCCTGGGCCTCAGAAGTTTCCTCCTTTTTTCCAGGCTGCTTTGAAACAGTTCCATCTTCATCCACCCATCTGGCAACACCGGGTCCCAGGTTTTCATTGATCCAGCCATTATGCACATCGGTCTCATCAAGAGCCGCGGCTGTCTCCTCTGCCGTGGACGGAAAAGCAGCTGCCGGTACAAAAGCCGCCGCAAGCACGGCTGTCATTAAAATAAAGAACCATTGCAATCGTTTTTTCATTCTCATTTCCCCCTTTCCCTGCCTGCATTATCCGCTGCACAGAAACCCAAAAATGAAAGAGAACCGCCATTTTAACAACACTTTTTAAAATAAGTGAATTTCTTTAGAGAGAAATTTCTTGGCATTTAACGTATGCTCTCTGCCAATCTGCTCCGCTAACGCTTCATCCTTTTTCTCAAAAGCTTCAATCAATGCCCGATGCTCCTTCATCGCCACGGCTCTTCTTTTATTCATCACTAAAGTGAAATTTCTCAGCTTCGATAAATATTCGTAAATCTGCTTCATCTGGTCAATCAGCCGTTTGTTATTGCTTAACTGTACAATGCAGTCATGAAATTCTCCATGCAAAATCCAGTACTTTTCAATATCGTTTTCATCAAGGCACTGCTGCATCTCCGATAACTTGCTTTTTAATTCTGATAGTTTCTCCTCCGAAATCTTAGAGCATGCCAGCCGGAACGCCAAGCCTTCCAGAACCTCCCTGATCTCATAGATTTCTAATATATCTGATTTGGAAATCCCTTTTACAATCGTTCCTTTTCTGGGAATGTTCTCCGCCAGTCCCTCGATTTCCAATTGCCGGAAAGCCTCTCTTACCGGAGTTCTGCTTATGCCCATCCCATCGGCAATAAACGTTTCCACCAATCGGTCTCCTGGTTTGAGTCCACCGTTCATAATGGCTTTCCTCAGCCTTTCAAGTACAATTTGCCGAATCGGCCTCAAATCAGTGGTTTCTATCTTTTCAAATATTTCATTCATAAGCATGCTCCCTTAAATTTCTGTCGTTTTTTATGATGTCAGGATACAATCAATTTTACGGAGGGCACTCCTTCCCAGAACCGGAATAATTCCCGCCAAAGAATATTATAAGCGTTTCAGCAGTCGATGTCCATACTCATCTATTGACACAGACAGACATATCCGGCGTTTTCTTCTTCCTCACGGAAGAAAAAGACCGGAAACCCCAAATCAATGGGGTTTCCAGTCTTTCCTTTAACACTTCAGCTATTTCGTTGTCTTTCATTCCTTATTCCGATTGTAATTGATCAAAGATCCTGAACGTATGATTTCTATTTCATTATCGGTCAAGCCTTCCCAATACAAGTGGATCTCTTTTGGGGTGTCTCCAAGAACATATCCAGTTATCTCCTGTTTGCCTGCACAAATTGCTTCCTTGATTCCAGGTATAAAGATAAAATCATCTACTTCAAAGTTCGGTTCTTCTTTCATCTGAAATGGCAGCATTCCCCAGTTGACCACATTGGAACGGTAACGCTTGGTGGCATATTCCTTACAGATATTTGCCAATCCTCCTAATACTCTCTGGCAGCTGGCGGCCTGTTCACGGGCTGAACCGTCCCCTGGCTTTGTACAATAGATGACACTGCCGATTTCTATGGATGCAGGCTCATTAATGCCCGGACAGATGGATTCAATCTTTTTATAAATATCAGCGAGTTCAGAAGGCACTTCCCCTTTTTCATTTCTGTTCTTTTCTAAAACAGCCACATTTTTAGCTTTTCCGACATATTCCGGATCTCTTCTTGATAACGTAAACTCCGCTAATCCCAGTGGGTTGGAACGGTAAGAAGCGGTTTCACCGGAAGGAATCAACTCGTCCGTAGTGGTAACGTCATCAAGAATTTTTGAACAAACACGAAGCAATACGTGTTCTCCCAATGCGCTCATCTCCGGCCAATCCTTGATATTAGGTCCATATGCCAGTTCCTCCTCTTTCTGAGGTTGCGCAAAGCCCTGATAAACTCGTTTCTGATAAGCAGAATCATCATAATTGTAATCGTATACCGGATAATCGTCCACAACATCGGTTGCGGGAGTAAGAAAACCGTTGTTTACGGTGGTTGCTGCAATGGAACGGGCATCCATCAGCGCTACGGAAGTCATCTGTCCGTTGCCCGGCTTTGAGCCATCCCGGTTAATAAAGTTTCTTGTGGTATGACGGATGCTCAGTCCATTGTTGGCCGGAGTGTCTCCTGCACCAAAGCAGGGACCGCAGAAAGCAGTTTTCACAACCACGCCTGCTGCCATTAAGGTAGAAACGATGCCTTTCTTCGCCAGCTCCATATATACCGGAACCGAAGAAGGATAAACCGAAAGGCTGTAATCCATATCAATCTCATTGGCACCGGACAGTATGTCAGCCGCCTCCACAATATTATTATAATTTCCTCCGGCACATCCGGCGATCACTCCCTGCTGCACCTTCAAGCGGTTATTCTGGATTTTATCTGTCAGCTTAAAATCAATATTCGGATTGTTAATCAGTCTTTTTGCATCCTCTTCCACTTCGTGAAGGATATCGAACAGATTCTCATTTAAGGCTTTGATGGAGTAAACATTGCTTGGATGGAACGGCAGTGCGATCATGGATTCCACCTTGCTCAAGTCCACATAGACTGCGCCATCATAGTAAGCCACCTGGTCTGGCTGAAGCCGTTTGTAATCTCCGCCTCTTCCATGAATGGTCAGGAACTCTTTTGTATCCTCATCGGTCTGCCAGATAGAGGTCAAACATGCGGTTTCCGTTGTCATTACGTCAATTCCATTACGGAAATCAGTGGAAAGGTTTTTGATACCGGGGCCAACGAATTCCATTACTTTATTTTTCACATAACCGTTTTTGAATACCTGTCCGATAATGGCCAGCGCAATATCCTGAGGTCCGATTCCCGGCTTTGGTTTTCCATCTAAATAAACAGCTACCACCTTTGGGTATTGGATATCATACGTGTCACCTAAAATCTGCTTAACCAGCTCGCCGCCGCCTTCACCGATGGCCATGGTACCTAATGCACCATATCTGGTATGGCTGTCAGAACCAATGATCATTTTTTCACAGCCGGCGATTGCCTCCCGCATGAACTGATGAATAACAGCAACATGAGGCGGTACAAAAATTCCGCCATATTTTTTTGCAGCGGATAATCCGAATACGTGATCATCTTCGTTGATCGTTCCCCCTACTGCACACAGGGAATTGTGGCAATTGGTCAAAACATAGGGGATCGGGAACTCCTTCATACCGGAGGCCTTTGCTGTCTGAATAATGCCCACGTAAGTCAGATCGTGTGAAGTCATGGCATCAAACTTTATTTGCAGTTCCTTCATGGAGTCTGATTTGTTATGCTTTTTCAGTATGCTGTAGGTGATGGTCCCCTCTTTTGCCTGCTCCTTATCAATCGGTTCCTTGCTGTAGGTTTCTGTCTCTGCGATCGTTTCTTCGGGGATAAGTTCCTTACCGCCCACAAGATATGCGCCTTTATTGAATAATTTTATCATATTAGTCCTCCTTGTGTTTTCAATAGAAAACCCGCATGTTGATATAATTTAAAATTGATAACAAAGAATTAACGTAAAAATGGCACCGGAATCACTCCAATTGCGACCGCAATAAATAATTGGATAAAGTAACTGGGAATTCCCCATTTTAAATATTCTTTTTGATAGTCCACGAAGCTTACTTCCGTACGGTCTACCAGGACATACAGGAACGCAACCAGCGGGCTGGCAAAACGAACGGCCTGTCCCATTAAAGATGCAACACCGATATCTACCGGAGTTGCGCCAAAGCTATATGCGATCGGTGCAATAACAGGCAGAATTCCGAAGTAAAAGGCATCGTTTGGAAGGAAAAACAAACCTGGTAATGAGATCAGTGCCAGCAATAACGGAATATATCCACCCATGCTTTGGGGCAGCAGTGATACGATCTGCTGTGCCATGGCTGCACTGATGCCGCTTCCATTTAAGATTCCCATGATGACTCCGGCACCAAAAACCAGGCTGACCGGTCCTAATGCTTCCGCACCATTGGCCGTAAGTCTCTTTGCCTGAAGATTTGGATCTTTAAAGTTGACGATGACTGCAATTGCAGTACCAATCAGGAATAAGATTCCCCCATTGATAACATCAAGAATCAATAAAACCATAATTAATACGGTCAATGCAAAGTTGAACAGCAATAATTTGGGTGCTTTTAAGCCTTCCGGATCTGCATTTATGGAAGCAATAATATTTTCCAGATCCTTGTCATTCACAATACTGGAGCCGGAAGTGTATCCCAAACGTGCCCGCTCTTTCTTGCCATAAGAGTATGCCATATAAATGGTTAAAAAAATCGCTCCAATCATTCCGGGAATCACCGGAACAAAGAATTCCTTCGGACCTATGTTTAAAACCGGCATGGCTCTTGCCATGGGCCCGCTCCAGGGAACAAGATTCATAATTGAGTTTGGAATCGCAATCAAAACTGCCAGATACAACTGCTTCATCTTCATCTTTTTGAACAGGGATAATACCGCTGCAGTTACAATAAGAACGGTTGTGGTTCCGTCGCCATCCAATGACACGACCATGGAAATTGCGGCAGTGGCAAATCAAAGTCTGAGCGGATCACCCTTTGCCCATTTAATCAATATTTTGCTAAGTGGATCAAACAGTCCAACATCCAGCATAATTGAGAAATATAAAATGGCAAACAGTAAAAGTGTGATGGTAGGTGCAACACCGGACTTCACTTTTCCGCCGGCAAACTGATAATAAAGACCTTGATAAATCCAGTCAAAAACGTCTAAAAACGATACATGCTGATAGGCAGCTACGATAAACCCAAACGCCAATGGAACCAGGATCAAGCCTGCAAACGGAGAAATCACTTTTCTCAAAAGTAAGATCATAAACACGATGATCATTAAATACCCTAATAAAGCCAACATAAGAATTTACACTCCTCGAATTAGTATTTTAAACAAAATATACGGTACCGGTTAAAATTTTGCGTGCAGTACGGAACGACGTAACCGATTGCACCTCTATATTTTCTTCGTCTAACGCTTTATATTCAATGCTGCCCCCAATAATCCCGCTGCTATGACCTAAGTCAAATGTGTTTTTCTGGCTTTCACCCGCTTGTTTTTTCACAAGACGGTTGGGAATCGTATCAGGTATGGCACATGCCGCAAACGTGCACAGGGCGCCGGTAAGTGCAATACTCTTATGGGCTTTCTGCATGCTCATCATTCTCACAGACAAGTCATAATCAGATTCTTTGACCAGTTCTCCCTCAACGGTATAATAATCCTTTGGCGGAGCAACCAAGGTCAGTTTGGGAACTCCCGGTGATTCTGTGGAACTTTTTTCCAAATCACGGATCAATCCCATCTTCATGGCAGCCATTCCTCTTATGCGTTCCAGCTGATCCAATAATTCCTTATTCGAGTCGATGTCGCTCACTTTTTCGTATCCGGTCAGTCCAAGCGTTCTGGCATCCACGTAAACCAACGGATTACTTGCGTCAACAATGGACACTTCCACCTGGCCAACTCCGTCTACCTGCAAAAGATCAGTCTTATTACCGGTAGGAAGCAGCTTTCCGGTCAAGGAACCAGCAGGATTTAAAAACTTTAAATCTATTTTTAAACCTTTTCCAGGAACACCGGCAATTTTATAATCCTCGGTGTACACAAGCTCACCATTGGGCGTTGGAATTCTTTCTTCAATGACCTTTTTTGTATTTGTATTGTAAATTTTAACAACGGTCACCGGATCTTTGATCTCCACCAGTTTGTTTTCAATCGCAAAAATCCCCACCGCAGAAGAAATATTACCGCAATTGCCCGCATACGATACAACCGGTTTATCCACCGATACCTGGGCAAATGTATAGTTTACATCCCATGGGTTTTCCGTCTCTTTGGAGATAATGGCTACTTTGCTGGTTGTAGATACCGCTCCCCCCAATCCGTCAATCTGATGGAGATCAGGGCTGCCCATCACTTTAAGCAACACATGATCCAAGTCATCTGACAGACTTTTTAAATCTTCCTCCAGAAGGAATACACCCTTGCTGGTTCCACCACGATAAATACTACATTTTAATTCCTTCAACTCTCCTCGCTCCTTATTAAAAAAATTTTCACAGTTGTTTAATAATTCAAACAATGCATCGAATAAAAATAAGAGACAGCTATCGTTTCCTTATTTCTTTCCTGGATTTTCGCACTCTTGCGGTACAATAAACCGGTTATTTTCTAATACTGTACTGCATTGGTAAATAAAAATTCATCGTAAAACAAAGTTCCAATCGTATACTTGGATACCTGTATACAATTGGAGGGAAAAAATAAAAAGCTTTCGCTCTCTCTGATGACATTATATTACAACATTCGACCTATTGCAATAGTTTACACAAAATAATTGTACAAATATCCGTAATGTTATGCACATTGCATACAACCATTTGAAACGTTCAGCAAAACAGATCATTTTCCCGCACTTTAGGGAGTTTTTAATAGGAATAAAATTCAAAATGATAAAAGATTTGATAAGAAAATGAATGGTTTGGATAAAAATCTCCATACTAACTAACGTTGGAGGTGATAAAAATGAGCCCAAAGGAATTAATCTATATCGAAGACGCTCTCGGACATGAGAAATTTTTAAAAACACAATTTCAGGATGCCGCACAGAATCTGCAGGATCCGGAATTAAAAGCATGCGTACAGGAATTAACGCAAAAACACCAGCAGCTTTTTGACAGCTTCTATAATTTAGTGTAAGGAGGAACCGCAAATGGATGACAAATGTATAATGGAAAACCTGCTTAACACCACCAAGGGAGTGTGTGACCTGTATATGCACGGTACCATTGAATCCCCTACCATGAACGTACATCAGACGTTTGATACCGCTTTAAAAGACAGTCTGTGTATGCAGGAGGACATTTACAAGAAAATGTCCGCAAAGGGTTGGTATACCACGGAACAGGCAGAGCAGCAGAAAATAACCAAAGTAAAAAATCAGTTTTCCGGAATGTAAGAAAAAAAGCTATGAGCTTTCCCAAACGGGATCAGCCCATAGCTTTTCTCTTAATGTCTGTGCATAGGAACCGTCTCAAGACCCTGGTTCTTTAAATTCTCATGAACTTCTCTGGCATCTGCCTGGCCGATCAGTAAATCACGTGCCTTCTTTGCCTCGTTTTCATTCTTATATCTGGCAGGGCCGCCGACACAGCCGCCCACACATACCATACCTTCAATAAAGTCTTCCTGCAGCTTACCTACCTTTAAAAGCATCAATGCTTTCTTACATTCCAAGGCACCGTTGCATTTCATGACCTTGATATCCGTATTCTCTTCGGTCTCTTTTAAACATTCCAACACGGCTGCAGTTACACCTCCGCCGTTTCCAAACCGTTTTCCAAAAACAGAAGCC
The DNA here is from genome assembly GCA_905215155.1 of uncultured bacterium. Lineage (GTDB taxonomy): Bacteria > Bacillota > Clostridia > Lachnospirales > Lachnospiraceae > Lacrimispora > Lacrimispora sinapis. Next base: position 14,185 of record CAJMPJ010000056.1, read on the forward strand.
TGCTGATATGTATTCTCTTCAGGTTCTAAATCTACACCCTTTGCCTGCATCATGGCATAAGCCTCCCCAACGGTCAGAACAAAATCCGCATTGCCCTTTACATTCGGGTCCAGGTTTTCACTCTTCTTTGCGATACAAGGTCCGATAAATACGGTAACAGTCTCCGGGTCCTGTTCCTTTAACATTCTGGAAACCGCACACATCGGGGAAACCGTAGTGGACATATGATCAAGAAGCGTCGGATAATGCTGCTTGATCATGTTTACAAATGCCGGGCAGCAGGAAGTGGTCATCTTCTTTCCTTCTTTATAAGCCTCCGCCCATTCTGCGGCTTCGGCTGCGGCAGTTAAATCACCGCCTAAAGCGACCTCCACCATGTCTGCAAAGCCGATTTTCTTTAACGCTGTCTTCCAGCTTGCCATGGTAATATCCGGGCCGTACTGGCCTTCAATTGCCGGTGCCACCATAGCAACCACCTTTTTCCCTTCCTTGATCGAACGGATCACATCTGTAAGGAAGGTCTTGGTTCCAATCGCTCCGAACGGACAGCCGGTCACACAGGCTCCGCACTGGATGCATTTCTTCTCATCTATAACAACAATGCCGTTTTCATCCATCGTAATTGCATTGACCGGACAGCTCTTCTTACAAGGACGGGTCAAATCCGCAATCGCATTGTAAGGGCATGCCTGGGAACATTTTCCACATTCCTTGCATTTATCCGGGTCAATGTGGGCACGGTCATGCCCCATGGTAATCGCACCAAAATTACAGGAATTCTGGCAGGCCTTTCCCATACAGAGCTGACAGTTATCCGTTACCACATAACGGGCGATGGGACAGCCTTCGCAGGCAGAACTGATGACCTGAACGATATTCTTCGTATCTTTCCCGCTGGGGCATAAGCCTTCTGCAAGGCGGACTCTCTCCCTGATAATCTCTCTCTCTCTGTAGATGCAGCACCTGAACTGGGCTTTGGGTCCCGGAATGATATGATAAGGGATTTCATTTTTTCCATCCTCGATTTTGTCCTCCCAGACAAGCTTTGCCACTTCAAGCAATACCTGATGCGTAATCCGATGCAATGTTGCGTCATTTGATGCCATAATTTTCCTCCTGTTACTTCCACCAATGTGGCCGTGTAAATATTCTATAAATTTAGTAATATGTAATTGTTACCTTTTCTCCCATTTTATCCCCTGGTTTTCACTTCCCCCCATCGAATCATTATCGCATATTGCAGTTATGTTATCAATAAATTTTTACCGATTAGGTGTATTTTTTGGGATACACCTTTTCCCTGCAATGCCTGTTTTCTTCCCGGGACTTCCACGCTTTCATTTGCCATGTTTTTTCCTTCCCGGTTCCTCAAAGGACTGTGTGCAGGGCATAAAAAGAACCGGCACATTGGCCGGTCCTCCTCTTATCTCTCACCTAGTTTTGTGACGGAAGCTGTTATCAGCTTTTTAAACAGCGATGCCACCCGGTCTGCCGTTTCCTGTACCTCTGCGTGGCTGAGGGGCTGGTCCGTAATCCCGCAGGCCATATTGGTAATGCAGGAAATACCGCATACCTTCATTCCCATATGATTGGCTGCAAGAGCCTCGCAGGCAGTGCTCATGCCCACTGCATCCGCTCCCAGGATCCGGCACATCTGTACTTCAGCCGGAGACTCGTAAGCCGGACCGGAAAGCTGCATATAAACGCCCTCCCTCAAGTCCACGCCTTCTTCCTTTGCCGCTTCCTTAATAATTGCCCGAAGCTCCTTTCGGTAAATATCACTCATATCCGGGAATCTGGCACCCAGTTCTTCGATATTCTCTCCAATCAGCGGAGAGGGGACAAAACTTGCGATATGATCCTTTATCAGCATGAAATCTCCTGGCTTATATTCTTTGTTCACTCCGCCGGAGGCATTGGTCAGTAACAGTGTTTTGGCACCTAACAGCCCCATAAGTCTGGTGGGCAGCACAACATCGGTCATGGGATAACCTTCATAATAATGGACCCGTCCCTGCATGATGACAACCGGGACTTTATTTACATAACCGAAGATAAATCTGCCTTTATGACCGGCTACGGTCGATACGGGAAAGCCTTCAATATCTTTATAATCAATGGTCCCAGCCACTTCGATCTCCTCTGCGTATTCCCCAAGACCGGAGCCAAGGATTAGAGCTACTTCCGGAATAAAATCAGTTTTTTCCCTGACACTCTTGAAACAATTCTGTAATTTTTCATATACTTGATTCATATGGTTTTTCTCCCTTCACATTCCTGCCAAGTAAGCATGATACAGGTTATAATCAGTATAACACAAATCCCGCCAAATCTGCATCAACATTTTGACAAATGAGACTTTACGGTGATATACTGATCCTGTTGAAACCTCCTTTCCGGAGGATTTTATTCTTATAAACAGATACAAAAAAGGGAGGAAACTTATGAAAAAAGCAATATCCATACTAATGGCATTTACAATGGCTGCTGCAGTCCTGACCGGCTGTAACGCAAACAGTGCAAAAACCGCCCCGGATACCAAACCCACAGCAAAAACGGATTCATCCTCTGCGAAGGCAGATGACACCTATTCCTTAAAGGTCGGTTCCTTAAAAGGTCCCACCTCCATGGGACTGGTAGAATTGATGGACAAGTCTCAAAAGGGAAACGCCGAAGGCAGTTATGAATTTACCATGGTGACAGCAGCAGACGAACTTCTTGGAAAAATCGTGAGCGGCGATCTGGATGTGGCCCTGGTGCCTGCCAATATGGCTTCTATTCTCTATACAAAAACCAACCGGAACATAACCGTCCTTGACATCAACACCCTTGGGGTCCTCTACGGAATCTCCGGAGACGGCTCCATCAAATCCACGGCGGATTTAAAAGGAAAGACCGTTTACTTAACCGGAAAGGGAACCACTCCTGATTATGCTCTGCAGCATGTATTGAAGGCAAACGGCCTGACAACCGATGATGTGACTCTGGAATATAAATCCGAGGCAGCCGAAGTGGCTTCTGTCCTGAAAGAAAAACCGGAAGCTGTAGGTCTTTTGCCCCAGCCTTTTGTAACAGCTGCCCTGGCACAGAATGACAGCCTTAAAATCGTTCTTGATTTAACAAAGGAATGGGATGCTAAGGCAGGAGACGACGGCGGAAGTCTTGTCACAGGCGTTACCATCTGCCGGAACGAAGTGTTAAAGGACCATAAAGAGGCCGTTGATACTTTTATGGCAGAACATAAAAAGTCTGTGGACTATGTCAATGCCAATGAAAAAGAAGCAGCAGCTCTGGTGGTATCTGCCGGAATTATTGAAAAAGCTCCCATTGCAGAAAAGGCCATTCCCTACTGCAGCATTACCTATGTGGATGGAGAGAAAATGAAATCTCTTTTAAGCGGATACTTAAACGTCCTTTTCGACATGGAACCGTCCTCCATCGGCGGCACCCTTCCGGAGGACAGCTTCTATTACATGCCCTAGTTCGTTTCAAACAGGAAGGAGACACCTATGAAAGCAGCCCTTCTCCGGTTGAAAAGGACCGGTATGATCCTCTTCTGGCTCCTGCTGTGGCAGGCGGTAAGCATGGTCTTATCCAACAGCATCCTCCTGGCAGGTCCTTTTAAAGTGGTCCGTGCTTTGTTTGCCCAGGCTCTCATGGCAGACTTCTGGAAGACCATCGCCTTTTCCTTTGGAAAAATCAGTCTGGGATTTCTTCTTGCTTTTGCCGCCGGAATCCTGACCGGAGGGGCTGCCTGCCGTTTCCCTCTGTTGGAAGACTTTTTGGAGCCGGTAATCACCATTTTAAAATCCGTTCCCGTTGCTTCTTTTATTATACTGGCACTGATCTGGATTGGGTCTGAGAACCTTTCTGTCTTCATCGCATTTCTGGTGGTATTTCCTATTATATATATCAATACCATGGCTGGAATAAAAAGTGCCGACCAAAACCTGCTTGAGATGGCAAAGGTTTTTTGCATGACGCCAGAGAAAAAGCTTCTTTTCATCTACCGCCCTGCCCTGCTTCCTTATCTCATCAGCGGCTGCCGGGTGGCTCTGGGCATGAGCTTTAAATCCGGCATCGCTGCGGAAGTCATCGGAGTTCCCAGCCATTCCATCGGAGAAAAGCTGTATATGGCAAAGATTTACTTGGGCACAGCGGATTTATTTGCCTGGACGCTGGTCATCATTGGCATCAGTGCTGTGTTTGAAGCTCTGTTTCTGAGGCTGCTGGCCATGGCTGCTCCGGGCTGTTTTCTCCAAAGAAGACAGGAGGACTGATACATGGAGGTTAATATCAGAAATTTATCCAAAGCTTTCGGGAATCTGAAGGTCCTCACCGGTGTAAATCTCACCCTTCGATCGGGAAACATCTACTGCCTGATGGGACCATCGGGATCGGGGAAAACCACATTTTTCCGAATCCTTCTGGGACTGGAAAACGCAGATTCCGGCCATACGGAGGGGATAACCGGCATAAAAACTGCCGCTGTCTTTCAGGAAAACTGCCTTTGTGAAGCGTTTACTCCTATTGACAACCTTACTATGGTAACTGCCGGGGCTTCCAAAGAGACCCGAAAGCTGGCAAAGCAAGCCCTTTTAAAGCTCCTGCCGGAGGAATCCTTATCCCGGCCCGTATCCACGTTAAGCGGAGGCATGAAGCGCCGGGTGGCCATCGCAAGAGCCTTATGGGTCCCATCGGAGATGATCATCATGGATGAACCATTTACCGGACTTGACGAAGATACCAAACGGATGGTGATCCGCCGCATCCTGGAATGCACCAAGGATAAGCTGGTCATCATAAGCACGCATCAGGAAGAGGATGCCGGACTCCTGAACGGAATCCTTATAAAACTGTAAAAAACAGCCGCTGCAACTTTGCAGCGGCTGTTCTTTACATAAACCCAGTTATTTCAGTTTTAATGTATCAAGGGCAGCTTCGACCTGGTCGACCACTGCATTGTCTTCCGATTCAATGGAACCTGCAGCGCTGATGTATTTCTTAGCCGCCGCGTCATAAGAACCGGAAATGGTATAATACCGGATGCCATCCTTTGGATTTGTATAACGGATTGCATAACGGAATGTCTGGCTTCCATTTGCCCCGTTCTTTACCTCGTAACGGACAAATTCCATATCATCTCCCCGGCTCACCAGATTTTTGTACTCCTCCATGCTTTCAGGATAAACCTCACGTGCTCCGTCCGCATCTTCCCCTTCTACATAGGTAACCTCCAAAATGTCTTTGCCGTTTGGAGAGGTAAATGCTGCGTTGCTCTCATCTCCGTCTTCATCCACACTCCAGCCAGACGGAGGGGTAATCTGGTATTTACCGGATTTGGAGGTAAATACACCAGAGGTAATGCTTCCGGCATCACCGGCTGTTTTCTGCACATAAGCGGTTGTCTCTTCGCTTTCTGCCTCCTCGGTCTCTCCGCTTTCAGATGCTGCTTCAGACGTTTTTTCAGCCTCTGCCTTTGATTCTGTTGTTGCTGCAGTAGCCGCTGCTTCTTTGGATGATTCCTGCTGCTTTGTATTATCTTTTGCTCCACAGGCGGTAGCTGCGATCATAACGGTCATAGCTGCAGCAATTACTGCCAACAAATTTTTTCTTCTCATAATAATCACTCCTTTTATACAATTTCATTTCTGGTGACGAGGTGAATTATACCATGCGGGACTACAAATGTATAGCGGATTAAAGGAACTGAAAGAAACCCAAAGAATTCTTAATAAATTTACCAGGCTCTGCTTGTACATTTTAGAAAAAAAGACGAAAAAACAGGGTTTTTGGTCACAAAAAGCAAATCTTCCTATTATTTTAATTATTTCTTATAATTCCTTTCGAATCTTTATGAAATGTTTATGGCCTGGTCAAACTTCCGACACATTTTCCAGATATACTAATAAATGTAAAGGAACCCCACCCTTTTAATATTGACTTTTTATTTTTCATACTCAGCCGGCAGGAACATCGAATTTGTTTCTGCCGGCTCCTCCCATTTCAGGGGCAAAATCCAAAAAAATCCCGTAAATACAAGACAAAAAATGAATTTGAAATTTTTTCTAAAATATTGTTGACAAAACCATAGCCATCATATATAATAACTCTTGCGTTGCGAAAAAGCAAAGAAACAAAAGACGCGAAATACCTTCGGGGTGTGGCTCAGCTTGGCTAGAGCGCCTGGTTTGGGACCAGGAGGTCGCAGGTTCGAATCCTGTCACCCCGACTGAGATAAAACTGAGATAGACAAGTTTTTCTCGATTGCCTTTGCGGGTGTAGTTCAATGGTAGAACACTAGCCTTCCAAGCTAGATACGTGG
>CAJMPJ010000057.1 GCA_905215155.1 uncultured bacterium
CGTGGAAACCGGAACCACCTTAAAAGAAAATGGTCTTACAGTTTTAGAGGAAATTTGTCCTCTTTCCGCCCGTATGGTCGTAAACCAGGTGAGTATGAAACGGGAGAATGCCAGAATCACCAAGCTGATCCATGAGCTGAGAAATTTACTGCAGGAGGAAAACCAATGAGAATTGTTCCCTTAGACGAAGCTTCCAAACAAAATATTCTTGCTGATCTATTAAAGCGGGACCCCAATCAATACTCCGCTTACGCGGATACCGTTCAGGAAATCGTAGATACGGTAAAAAAGGACCGTGATAAAGCCGTATTTCAGTATACAAAACAATTTGACAAAGCGGATATTGATGCAGCGAATATCCGGGTGACGGAACAGGAGATCGAGGAAGCACGTAAGGAAGTAAATCCTGAACTTTTGGCAGTTATGAAAAAATCCATGAAAAACATCCGGGAATTTCATGAAAAGCAAAGGCAGTACAGCTGGTTTGACAGTAAGCCCAATGGTACGATTCTTGGACAGAAAGTTACTGCGTTGGAACGTGCAGGAGTCTATGTTCCAGGCGGCAAGGCCGCTTATCCCTCATCTGTTCTCATGAATATCATTCCGGCAGAAGTGGCTGGTGTAAACCGTATTGTTATGGTAACCCCGCCTGGAAGGGATGGAAAAGTCAATCCGGTAACGCTGACGGCGGCATATTTAGCCGGCGTTACAGAAGTGTATAAGGTTGGCGGAGCACAGGCCATCGCTGCCCTGGCTTTTGGAACGGAATCCATCCCCAGAGTGGATAAAATCGTGGGGCCGGGAAACATCTTTGTAGCCCTTGCCAAAAAAGCCGTTTACGGACATGTGAGCATTGACAGCATTGCGGGACCCAGTGAGATTCTGGTGCTTGCAGATGAAAGTGCCAATCCCCGCTTTGTTGCTGCAGATCTTCTTTCCCAGGCGGAGCATGATGAGCTGGCTTCCGCTATATTAGTAACGACCAGCAGGGAACTGGCTGAAAAGGTTTCACTGGAAGCAGAAGCCTTTGCCAATGAACTGTCCCGCTCTGAAATCATTAAAAAATCTCTGGATCATTATGGCTATATTCTGGTAGCAGATTCCATGGAGGAAGCCATTGCCGCAGTCAATGAGATCGCACCGGAGCATTTAGAGATCGTTACAAAGAATCCGTTTGAAGACATGACAAAAATCCGTCATGCCGGAGCCATTTTTATTGGAGAGTACAGCTCAGAGCCTTTGGGAGACTATTTTGCAGGACCAAACCATGTGCTTCCGACCAACGGGACCGCCCGGTTCTTCTCCCCATTAAGCGTGGATGATTTTATCAAAAAGTCAAGTATCGTATTCTATTCTAAGGAAGCACTGAAAGAGGTTCACAAAGACATTGAAGCCTTTGCAAATGCAGAATATCTGACAGCACATGCAAATTCGGTCAAGGTCCGGTTTGAGAAGGAAGAATCTTAGGAGAAAGGGAGAAGAGTGGAATATGGGACGGAGCTGTAATATTTCAAGGGTGACCCGGGAAACCGATATTAAGATGAATTTTGACCTTGATGGCAGCGGGAAAGCGGAAATTAAAACCGGCATCGGTTTTTTTGACCATATGTTAAACAGCTTTGCACGCCATGGCTTTTTTGATCTGGATGTGGTCGTAAAGGGAGATTTGGAAGTGGATACCCATCATACCATAGAGGATACAGGAATCGTTCTTGGGTCTGCCATTAAAAAAGCGCTTGGGGATAAAACCTCCATCAAACGGTACGGAAGCATGATACTTCCAATGGATGAGACATTGGTTCTTTGCGCCGTTGATCTGTCCGGACGACCTTATTTCCGTTTTGATGCACCGTTTACCGCAGAACGGGTAGGGGATTTTGAGACTGAGATGGTAAAAGAGTTTTTTTATGCCGTTTCCTGTGCAAGTGAGATGAATCTGCATATAAGAAAGCTGGATGGAGAGAATAACCATCATATCATAGAAGGGATTTTTAAGGCCTTTGCAAAGGCACTTGATGAAGCCACCATGCTGGACGGAAGAATTAACGGCGTTTTATCTACAAAAGGTACACTATAAAGGAGAATCCATATGCAGCTATATCCAGCCATTGATTTAAAAAACGGGCAGTGCGTCCGTTTAAAACAGGGAGCCTTTAAAGAAATTACAGTTTATTCGGATAAACCGGAAGAGATTGCAGTAAAGTGGCAGTCCAAGGGTGCTTCCTACCTCCATCTGGTAGATTTAGACGGTGCCTTGGCCGGACATTCCGTCAATGAAGCCGTGATTAAAAAGATCGTGGATACTGTTTCGATCCCCATAGAAATCGGCGGCGGCCTCCGAAGTGAAGAAGCCATAGAAGCCATGCTTGCACTGGGGATTGCCCGCGTCATTATTGGAACAAAAGCGGCTGAGCATCCGGAATTTATCCGGGATATGGTGAATAAGTTTGGACAGGAACGCTTGGTCGCCGGGATTGATGCGAAGAACGGAATGGTGGCAGTCGAAGGATGGGAAAAGTTCAGTGATGTTTCGGCCTCTGAGCTTGTAAACCAAATGAAAGAATACGGAATCAGACATGTGGTATATACGGATATTGCCAGAGACGGCATGCTGTCCGGGCCAAATGTGGAATATACAAAAAAACTGACGGAAGAAACGGGACTGGATATCATCGCTTCCGGGGGGATGTCTTCCATGGAAGATTTAAGAGAACTTTACAATGCAGGCATACATGGTGCAATTATCGGAAAGGCATTGTATGAGAACCGGATTGATTTAAAAGAAGCCATTGATGCTTTTGAAAGAGAAGACCATCAGGGGAGGAAAAGTGGATGGAGTGCAAAAAACTGATTGCAGGTTTCGGCATAAAAAATGGCCGGGCAGTCAAACTGAATCATATACAGACCTGTTATGAGGAGGATTTGCTGACCCTTGCCCGCTATTTCGGAGACAGCGGAGCCGATGAGCTTTTTCTTTATGATTTATCAGAAACAGAAGAAGATCATGAAAAAACCATCGGCCTCATGAAGGAGGTTGCAAGGCTCTCCGATATTCCGGTCATCGCAGGAGGCAGAGTGAAGCGGCTGGAGGATGTGAAAAAATATTTGTATGCAGGATCAAAGGCCGCCTTTTTAGATGCAGGGATCGAAGAAAATGTGGATTTGCTGAAGGAAGCGGCAGACCGGTTTGGAGACGATAAGATTTATGCATATCTGCCGGATGCTTCTTATCTTAACCGGGCCGCAGAATATGCCCAGTTAGGTGCTTCCGTTATGATATTGGGCGACCCTAAGATCACCGGGGACACTCTTCGTGCAGTTTCTGACTGTGAGGAACATTTTCTTCTCACCGGCTCCAGCGAAGATCGGACGATTATGGCTGCTTCTCTTAACATCAATCAAGTGGAGGGCTTTGTGACTGCATTTGAACCGGGGTGTGTCTGCATGGATGTAAAACAGGAGTTAAAATCTCAGGGAATTCAGGTGGATACCTTTGAGAGCTCCATAGCATTTGATCAGTTCAAATTAAATTCCGATGGATTGATTCCGGTAATCACCCAGGATTACCGGACCAGAGAAGTGCTGATGCTGGCCTATATGAATAGAGAGGCATTTCATGAAACCTTGAGGACCGGCTGCATGACCTATTACAGCCGAAGCCGCCAAAGTCTTTGGAAAAAGGGAGAAACCTCCGGCCACTACCAGTATGTAAAATCATTATCCCTGGACTGTGATAATGATACCCTGCTTGCAAAGGTCAATCAAATTGGTGCAGCCTGCCATACAGGAAAAAGAAGCTGTTTTTATCAGAATCTTGTGCAAAAGGAATACCAGGATTCCAACCCTCTCAAAGTTTTTGAAGAAGTGTTACAGGTAATTCTTGACCGTAAGGTAAATCCCAAAGAAGGTTCCTATACCAATTACCTGTTTGATAAGGGAATGGATAAGATTCTCAAAAAACTGGGAGAAGAAGCTACTGAAATCATCATCGCTGCCAAAAATCCAAACCCGGAAGAAGTCAAATACGAAATCTCAGATTTTCTTTATCACATGATGGTTTTGATGGCACAAAAAGGAGTGACCTGGGAGGATATTACCAGAGAACTGGCAAACCGTTAAACAGACATAAAAAGCCGGAGGACGAAGTACGTTCCGGCTTTTTTGATGGTATGGAAGGGAAAAGACCGATGCAGGAGCGTAGACAGTGTAAAGCCTCTATGGTATAATAAAGCAATCACAAAATCATTGAAGAAAAAGAGGCGATCATTATGTCAGAAGTATTGAATCATTTTTTTAAGTATATATCCTTTGATACACAGTCAAAAGATGAAGTGGAAGCAGTTCCAAGTACGGAAAAGCAGCGGTTATTGGCCCAGGAACTGGCAGCAGAGCTTCGTGCCATGAAAGCAGAGGATGTGGTGGTTGACGAACACAGCTATGTTTATGCCACCATCCCTGCTACCGTTGAAAAATCCATTCCAGTCCTTGGATTTATTTCCCATATGGATACGTCTCCTGCCTATTCCGGCGCGGGAGTGAAGCCTCAGATTGTAAAGAATTATGACGGAAGCGATATCCTCATGAATCAGGAAACAGGTCTGACCATGAAGGTCAGTGATTTTCCGGACTTATTAAAATACAAAGGCCAGGATATCATTACCACCGACGGAACCACTCTCCTGGGTGCGGATGATAAAGCAGGTGTTGCTGAGATTATGACTATGGCAGAGTATCTTTTATCTCATCCGGAGATACCTCACGGAACCATCCGTATCGGCTTTACTCCGGATGAAGAAGTGGGAAGAGGTGCTGATTTCTTTGATGTAAAGGGATTCAATGCGGATGTGGCTTATACGGTTGACGGCGGCGGCTTGGGTGAGTTGGAATATGAGAATTTCAATGCCGCTTCTGCAAAAGTCCGGATCAACGGAACAAGCATCCATCCGGGGTCTTCCAAAGGGAAGATGAAGAATGCTCTGCTGATCGCCATGGAATTTCACAATATGCTGCCTGTATTTGAAAATCCTATGTATACAGAAGGGTATGAAGGCTTTTTCCATTTGGATTCCATGGCTGGAACCGTGGAACAGGCCCGCATGGATTATATCATCCGTGACCACAGTAAGGTGAAATTTGAAGAAAAGAAAGCACTCATCAAACGGGTGGAGGAATATTTGAACAGCCGTTATGGTGCCGGCACCGTAGAACTTTCGTTAAAAGACAGCTACTATAACATGAAAGAAAAAATTGAGCCGCATATGTACCTGATCGACATTGCAAAATCCGCCATGGAAGAACTGGGAATCGAGCCTCAGGTCACACCGATCCGCGGAGGAACAGACGGCGCCCGCTTGTCTTATATGGGGCTGCCCTGTCCGAACCTGTGTACCGGCGGTTATAATTTCCACGGTAAATTTGAATTTATTCCGGTTCAGTCAATGGAAAAAGTCGTAGAGCTGCTTCTTAAAATCGTAGAGAAATTTACAGTAAGATAAAAAGTACAAAGCAAAATTGCTGCAATACAAATGGACAAGAACCTCCAGATGTATTGCAGCAATTTTGTTTATTTGATTTATTCTAAGATCTGGGAGGATAATGTACTGCCTTTACGCAGTTCCTGTCTTGCATTCTGTATGAGAGAATCCATTTTTTCAAGCTTATCGAGCAGTTCTTTTTCTTCCTTTGTTGTTTCAATTACTTTGCTGATCCCGCCGTTTTTGATGACGATCCGTTTATCCGCCATAAGGGCCAGGAGGGGATCATGGGTCGCCATGAGTACGATTTTATCGGAAGATACCAAAAGATCCAGTGCCTTTTTCCGGTCGATCCCTGCATTTTCAATCTCATCAATCAACACGATGGGAGAGGAACTTAAGATCGCAGTATCCGCAATCATAAGGGCTCTTGACTGACCGCCGCTTAAGCTGGTAACAGGAGTGGTCAAATCAAACTTTTCTCCGGCCAGATGGTTGGCTGCTTTAATGATCTTTTCGATGACGGACTGCGGGTCCTCCACCATACGGCTGACTGCGTGCATGTTCAAAAAATCATACACGGTAAGATCCATCACAAAATTCATATTCTGAGAAAGCTGTGCCACCAGACGGTTATTGGAGGAAAAACGCCATTTATTGTCCGGTGTCTCTCCGTTGATCAAAATGCTTCTTCCGGTTGGTGTATCATTCTGGGCTGCCCATTCAATATCGGCAAGCAGACGGCTTTTTCCTGAACCTGTTGGGCCGACGATGGAAATGATCTGTGATGTATGCACCGTAAGTTCTGCAAACCCTTCCGGATTGCCAGATTTGTCATGACCGGCTAAAATCGTCATGGAAAGGACCTGGTTTTTCTTTTCCATTCCAAGAAAAGCCTGCATCTGTTCGATATAAACAGGAAAATCCGATAATAGTTTTTCTTTGTCAATGGCCTGGTCTTCCAGTTCTTCTATTGAAAAATGATCCAGGAATTCTTCAAATGTTTGTCCTTCATAGCCGGTGATGTCCAGTTTGTTCTGTTCAAAGTATGACAGAGCAAAGGGATATTCTTTTAATATTTGCTCCAGTGTCTGGTTTATCATGATTGATCAGCCCCCAAATCCATCTTTTTAATATTACCCATCTGATACGCTTCCCCGATCCTGGTTTCTCCAAGACAATAGGAGCAAAGGGCAGAAGGCATGGGGAAGCGCAGCTTCATGCCCTGAACCGTTTGAATATCCTGGCTTTCATCGTATAAAAGAGTGCCAAGTTCATAGGCTCCCTGTCCCGTTAATCCATTGACATGCATGGTAACTGCGCGAGGATTGACAGAACTTACGCAGGAGGCAAAAACTTCACGTTCTGCCTGGGATACGATGTCGCCTTTGGTGATTACAACAAAGTCTGCGGATTTTAACATGGGACCGATTTTTTTTGGTGTGTTGATGCCGGATAAATTATCAATCACACAAACCCCCTTAATGTCCTTTAAATAAGGAGAACAGCGGTTGCATAAACCGGCGGATTCCGTAATGAGCAGATCCAGCTTCTCCTGATTTCCCCAATTAACCACTTCTTCTATATTAGAGGCGAAGAAATGATCCGGACATAAAGCTCCTGACAAGCCTTTTTTTACGGGAATCCCGGCTTTTTCATAGGCCAGATCATCATCGGTATACAAACAGTCAAATTTTACAACTCCCACTTTTATGTTTCTTCTATTATAAGAGGCAATGACTTTTAATATGATTGAGGTCTTCCCGGAGGAAGGAGGCCCCGAAAAAATGATCAGATTCATAAGATCTCCTTTTCTGCGGCATGATAAAACGTTTGCTCAACAGTCTTTATCAGTTCGCCGATATCGTGATTGTGAATAAAGTCCCAGCCAAGCCACATGAAATTCTGGCCTTCCTTTAAATGATTGTCTACCAGTGGATTGGTGGAAGGGAATTTTCCGTTGGAGGAAAGTATCTCGCCCACTTCTTTGGAATAGAGGAAGTCTACAAAAGGCTTTACCTTGTCCCGGTTCTTTTTTCTGGCAAGAAGAAATATAGGGCTGATAATGGCACCTTCTTTCGGCCAAACAGGACGCATCGGGCCTTTTTCATCTGCCATGCTTGCAAAAAAGTAAGGTGTAACCGAAATTACCGGTACTTTGGCATCGCCTTTTGAGATATGGGATTTAACCATCTGAGCCGGATGCATGCTGCGGAGAAGGGATTTTCCCATTTTTTCCACTCCTTCTTCTCCATAATAACGGTAGATATGAAGGATAAATGCATTGAACATATCCAAGTCCTTCATTGGAAGGCTGATACTATTCTCAAATTCAGGCTTCATTAAGTCCGCCCAGCTTTCCGGCATGGGACGGTCACCAAGAGCGTTTATATTAACCATGAAAATGGCAGGGACCACACCGATGATGGCATACTGGCCTTTGGGATCTTTTAAGGAAATGCGATCATTATCAAAATCAGGATTGATCTGATCCAAACCTGAAATATCCTCAAATTCACCGGCTTCCCCATAACGTCCCATCAGCCCTTTATCAAAAAAAAGATCAAATCCTGCGGACATATAAAGATCAGAAAGCAGATCGGCATTGCCATTTGCGGCAATCACACGCTCTTTCACATCGTCAAGACCCAGGTTCGCAGATTTTAAGTCATAGTCTACCGTATAACCAAGGGTTTCCTTGTGTGCTTCCAGCCAGGATTCAAATTTTTCCATCAACGGAAGGCGTATGGGGCAGGGCAGTACTCCTTCAATGCGGATATCGCCTCCATTTTCCTTTTTCATAGGTGCGAGTCCGGCAGATGGATCCGGAGCTGCCTGTTCGATGGCTTCGGACAGTTTTTGCATAAAGGCTTCCTGATTGAGCTTTTTCATAGAAAGTGCCATTTCCAGAGTGACGGTTTTACCAAGTGTGCGGCGCATAACGGGATTGCTGAGGTTTTCAAAACCATTTGCAACGAAGAAATTAATAGTATCCGGATATTTTTCAGTGATATCATATATAGTATCTGTAGCTTTTACATCGTTTTTCATAGTCTTATCCTTTCCTTTATTAAATGGTTATTTATACACTGCTTATTGTGAGTACTATCATATCATAATCGTTTTGTTTTGTTTGTTGTAAATACAACAAAGTGAGAAATGCTTCATGATACAAATTCTCACATCATGAAAATACCACATTCAAAAGCATCATACCATAGAATGTAAAATTATGTTAAAATTTTTTTGAATTAAATTTTACAATCAAGATTGTGTTGTTTTATTCTTTATGCTATACTTACTAAGGTTTGTCATTTTTTGCGATTAAATATACCTTATTTAAGCTCTGAATTATATGGTTTTGCAATATAGCAGACAAAACCTCTTATTTGGATGAAAGATAGTTGCAAATGATACAATCCATGAAAGAAATACGGTGACTGCAGTGAGATAATGGGAGCTGCAGCGCGAATTTTGGAGGTGATTTCTTGGGTATTACCTTAAGTGAGTTTTTGCAGGAACTGACAAAAAATCTTCCGCTTGCGATTGTTTCTGTTCTGACATTGGGTGTGATTCTTGTGAATGGCTGGACAGATGCACCGAACGCAATTGCAACTTGTGTATCCACCCGCTCCTTAAAACCCAGAACAGCGATTTTAATGGCGGCAGTGATGAACTTTGTCGGAATTTTAATTATGACCTCGGTAAATGCTACGGTTGCCATGACCATCTATAATATGGTCGACTTCGGACAGGGAGCAAATCAGACCGGTGATGCACTGACTGCACTTTGTGCGGCGTTGTCAGCCATCGTGCTTTGGGCAGTTCTCGCCTGGAAATTTGGAATTCCCACAAGCGAGAGCCATGCACTGATCGCAGGTCTCAGCGGCTCTGCAATTGCGCTTCACGGAAGTCTGGCAGGAGTCAATGGAAGTGAATGGGTAAAAGTAATATACGGGCTTTTTGCTTCTGCGATTTTGGGATTTAGTCTGGGCTGGATCATGACAAAACTGACCGAACGGTTATGTGCACGTGTCGACCGGGGAGCAGCACAGCCATTTTTCCGGGGCGCACAGATTGCAGGTGCTGCTGCTATGGCATTCATGCATGGAGCCCAGGATGGCCAGAAGTTTATGAGTGTATTTTTACTCGGTACATTTCTTGCCAGAGGCAATGGCAATGAAAGTTCCTTTGCGGTACCCCTTTGGCTCATGATTTTATGTGCCCTTGTTATGGGACTGGGAACTTCCATTGGTGGTATGCGAATCATTAAAACTGTTGGCATGAGTATGGTAAAACTGGAAAAATATCAGGGATTTTCTGCTGACATTGCGGCGGCTGCCTGTTTGCTGCTTTCCACTTTGACTGGTATGCCGGTCAGTACGACCCATACGAAGACCACGGCAATGATGGGCGTAGGAGCATCAAAAAGAATCAGCGCAGTGAATTGGGGCGTTGCCAGAGAGATGGCGCTTGCATGGATTTTGACGTTTCCAGGTTGCGGTTTGGTTGGCTTTTTGATGACACATCTGTTTTTGCGAATTTTTTAGTGTGAGGCGGTTCTGAAAGGAGAAAGAAACATGGCAAGAAGAAGTGACAACGATTATTTCACACTGTTTGTCAAGATGGCAGACGTTGCTCTGCAGACCCAAAAGTTACTGACGGAGATTCTGGCGGATTTTGATCCGGAAAAGCTAAGAGAACAGCTGGATAAGCTCCATGGATTGGAATCTGAGGGTGACAGACATACCCATGAACTTATGAAGAGAGTTGCAAAGGATTTTGTGACTCCCATAGAGAGAGACGATATCATTGCACTGGGAAGAGAGCTTGATGATATAACCGATAATATTGAAGATGTTTTAATTAAAATTTACATGTATAATATCAAAGCCATCACCCCTGAGGCAATGGAAATGCTTAAAGTGGTTGGACAGTGCTGTGAAAAAGTGAGCAGCGTTGTAACTGAATTTTCTAATTTCCGTAAATCCAGCACCATCCTAAAGGATATTGTAGAAATCAATCGCTTGGAAGAGCTTGGGGACAACTTATATATCCAGGCATTCCGTAAATTATATACGAAAAGCGGTGATCCGCTGGAGACGATCGCATGGTCAGAGGTATATAAGCAGCTGGAGAAATGCTGTGATACCTGTGAACATGCAGCAGACGTTATTGAATGCGTCATTGTAAAAAACACATAAAACTTCAAAACCCCTGGTTTCTTTTTTGAATAAAAGAAATTCAGGGTTTTTTTAATGTCAGAAGCATTATAAACTTTTAAAAAAGTCCATCAGTGCATTGGCTTTTTCATATAGCTGAGGATTCTCATCAGTGGGTAAAAGTTTAACAAGACCAATTTGAGTTGTTACTGCATTTCTGATGCGGTAATACGTCAATTGGGGGAAAAGCTGAAGATTCGCCAGCTGCTTGGGAAGAATGGCGCAACCTCCTTTTTGAACCAAAAGTGGATAAATCATCATATGCCTGGGAAAAGTTCCTGCAAGCTCACCTTTGAATCCAATATGATTTAACTGATTCTTAGCCAATTTGTAAATATCGGAATCTTTAGAGATCGTGTAGATACTTTCCAACTTAAAACCAGCCAGATCAATTTCGCTGCCCTGTTCAAATGGATAGGTATCCTTATTACATACAAGTACCATTTCATCGGTTACCAGGGGCAAAGCTTCATAGCCCTTATCGGGAAGAAAATCAAGACGGCAGATTGCGACATCAATCTCCTTTTGAGAAAGCTGCTTTAATAAATTATTTTGATCTGATTCCATAATATCAATGGAATAATTGCAGTTCTTTTCCTGAAATTGGAGCAGCGGCTCCATGATCCCGCTTTCAGCCAGGCAAGGTATCGTACCAACGGCCAACCGGTAGACACAGGGAGAGATTCCGAATTTATTTAATTTAAAACGGAGTTCATGAGAGCATTTGCGGATATTGAGCGCATACTCCAGGTATATATTTCCTGCTTCCGTAAGTTCTGCTTTTGCGTTGCTTCTTGTAAACAATACAACACCAAGTTCATTCTCAATCGCCTTTATGTGCTTAGATAAAGCTGATTGTGATATGTAAATACTGTCGGCTGCGGTAGAAAAGTTCTTATGCTCCGCTAATGCCAAAAAATCATCGATCCATTTGATCATAAGTGTTGCCCCCTTCCTGCTACATATGCAATATGAAGCAGTCACTCTAGTTATAAAATAATAAAAAACCATCTTTTTTAAGATAATTTGTCATCAAAGATATTATAATACAGAATGGGCAGAAGGAGAATATGATTTTGCTATTTTCCTTTGACATTTTCGAATACACTCAAAAGACATAATTCGACACAATTCGACATACAATGACAAGACTTTATGTTTATTTCAACCATTTATTTTGTCAATATAGTATGTTTTTTCGTTTGTTTCTCCAAATATAATAATACTAACAATTATATGCGTTTCTATTTTGGAATATGCCTTTGCATTTTTTTGAATTGCCATAAAAATTATGTATGTTTATAATGTGGGAAGTTGGTTAAACCAACCGGAAATCACAAGCAGTTACATAAGATTAGGAGGAAGATTTATGGCAAAAGTATATCATGATTTGCGCAGTTTCCTTTCCACACTGGAGGAAAACGGACAGTTGGTGCGGATTAAGGATGAGGTAAATCCAGAACCCGATATTGCAGCAGCAGGAAGGGCAGCGGCAAATATCGAAAATGGTCCCGCTGTACTTTTTGAAAAGGTTAAGGGGTATCCCTACCGCGTTGTGACGAATGTGCATGGGTCATGGGCGAATCATGCACTGATGCTTGGTATGAACAAAACAGCTTCTACCAAGGAACAGTTTCTTGAAATCAACCGCCGCTGGGACAGGTTCCCCGTCAAACCGGAGATTCTTTCCAGAGAGAATGCTCCCTGTAAGGAGAATACCATTGATAATCCGGATGAGATCAATCTTTTTGAAATTCTCCCCCTTTACAGGATCAATGAGCAGGACAGCGGATTCTTTCTCTCTAAGGCATCCATAATCACAGCTGATCCCAATGAACCGGATAATTTTGATAAACTGAACGTAGGAACATACCGCATTCAGGTCAAAGGGAAAAACCGGGTGGGAATTCAGGCACTTGCATTTCATGACATTGCCGTACAGCTGGAAGCGGCGGAACGGAAAAATGAAAAGGTTCCGATCTGTATCACTGTGGGCAACAGTCCTTTGGTCACTTACATGGCATCCACCCCTGTAATGTATACGGAGAATGAATATGAATTTGTGGGAGCATTGCAGGATGGCGTACCGACACAGATTGTAAAATCGGATCTTTATGATAATTTATATGTTCCTGCCGGGTCTGAAGTGGTTTTGGAAGGATATATTGAACCTCGTGTTCGTGAAGTAGAAGGACCTTTTGGAGAATTCCCCGGATCCTACTCCGGTTCCCGGCGCCAGTGTGTTATCACCATTACCCATGTGACACACCGCACCAATCCGATTTTTGAAAATCTTTATCTTGGAATTCCCTGGACAGAGATTGATTATTTGATGGCGCTCAATACATCCGTACCTCTTTATCAGCAGATCAAACGGGATTTCCCAGAGGTACAGGCAGTCAATGCCATGTATACCCATGGAATCGGATGTATCATATCGACCAAGGTACGTTTCGGAGGATTCGGAAAGGAAGTCGCTTTCCGTCTGCTTTCCACCCCTCATGGAGGTTCTTACAGCAAAATCATTATTATCGTAGATGAATTTGTCGATCCATTCAACCTGCCCCAGGTAATGTGGGCTCTGACGACCAGAGTTCGTCCGGATAAGGACGTGGTGGTGATCCCCAATTGTCCGGGAATGCCGTTGGATCCTTCTTCCTACCCGGCCGGAATCCATTCTAAGCTCATCATTGATGCGACCACACCGAAAGACCCGGAACCGAATCCGCGGGAAGTGGAACTGCTGGAACCACCTGTTGGCTATGAGAAGTATGAGGCACTGATCCGGGATCTGATGTCTAACATGAAATAACAAATGAGAAAAGGGGTAATGAAATATGAAATGTCCACGTTGTGACGGCAATAAAATTGAAGTAATTGCAACTTCACCGGTTGGCAATGTCTGGGAAGTTTACGAATGTATGGATTGCTTTTATTCCTGGCGCTCCACAGAAACTCCCAATGTGCATGATAAGTTCAAACTGACCAGGGAACAGATTGATCAACTGCCCGTGATCCCTCCCATTCCTCCGCTTGATAAATAACCCCGGCGGCAGTATACCTCAAAAGAAAGGAGCTTTTACGATGAAATGCAATAAGCAGGTTATAGGTTTTTTCAGCGGCATTATTGTTTTGATCGCTGCCTTGCTCCTTCCACTGAACGGGCTGGCATGGGAAGGACAGGTATTTCTTGGATTGACTTTGATGACGGTAGTCTGGTGGGCCACGCAAGTGGCCCAGTCGGGATACGTTGGCGGTTTTTATATTGTTTCTCTGTGCCTTCTTAAACTGGCTGATACGAAGGTAATATTTGCAAGCTGGACGGGGTCCACACTCTGGCTGGTTATCGGTGCTTACATGATTGCGACCGCGGTGAAACGGTCAGGACTGGGAGAACGGATTTCTTATATGTACATACTGAAATTTGTAAAATCATGGAAAAGCATTATTATAGGGATTTTTGTGCTGACGCTTATTTTATCATTGCTGATCCCGAATCCATGGTCCAGGGCCTTTCTCATCATGTCCGTGATGTCCGTGATCATAAAGGCGGCCGGGCTGCCAAAAGAGGATGCCGTTAAAGTAGGCTTCACCGTATTTGCTGCTTCGGTTCCGGTATCGCTTATATTTATGACCGGTGAATCCATTATCAATCCTTTGGTTATAAGCTATTCCACAGAAAGCATTAACTTTGTGCGCTGGTTTGTGATCATGGGTCCTCCGGCCATCTTTTTAAGTCTGCTGAACATCCTTTTGATTTTTATTTTATTCAAACCAACAAAGGAAGTTCATATGGATTTTGAAGAGGTGAAAAAGGCACAGTCAGATCTGGGCAAGATCAGTAAAACAGAGATACGGACACTGATCTGGATCGTGATTGCTATCATCCTATGGGTTACCAGTGGGGTTACCGGTTTGGATGTGGGCTGGGTGACGTTTGCCGTGGCCATGTGTTTGTCCCTTCCTGTAATTGGGAATGTTTTGACGGCAAAAGAATGGGGAGAGGTGCCCGTCCATGTGCTGGTATTTCTTACCGCAGCCATTGCCATCGGAAAGGTGGGAGCAGAAACCGGGCTGAATGATTGGCTGGCCGTTACACTTTTACCTGAAAAAATGCCGGAAAATATCTTTATGCTTGCGATTTTTATTGGTGTCATCGCAGTTGTGATTCACATGTTTATCGGTTCGGTCATTGCCGCAATGGGAGTCGTAGTCCCTGCGGTTCTTGTTTGTACCAATGCGCTGGGAATCGATCCATTTGTCGTTGCAGCCATTATTTACCTGGTGATTTATTCCCATTATGTGATGCCGTTCCATCATCTGAATGTATTGGTGGGATTGGGAGAAGAAAACGGAATGTATACCCAGAAAGAAACCATGAAGATGGGAATTCCTCTGCTTGTGCCTGTATTTCTGACCGTTATTTTTGCGGTATCATGGTTTTCTTTTCTTGGACTGATATAGAGGCAAATCTACAAAAAGAGGATGTGAATCAATGCGAATAATTATTGGAGTTTCCGGTGCTACCGGGGTGATCATGAGCTATTATTTACTTCGCGCGTTAAAAGAAGTGGAAGGCTGTGAGACCCATCTGGTGGTATCTGATTCTGCAAAACTAAGCTGGGAACTGGAAACAGATTTACCGTTTCAGCGGCTGCTTGATTATGCAGATGAATTTTATGATGTGCATAATCTTGCGGCGGCCATTTCCAGTGGTTCCTATAAGACTGACGGTATGATCGTCATGCCTTGCAGCATGAAAACACTGGCGGGCATCGTAAGTGGATATACCGATAATTTACTGATACGTGCGGCAGATGTCTGTATCAAAGAAAACAGAAAAGTTGTCCTATGTACAAGAGAAATGCCACTCAGCAAAATACATCTTCGCAATATGGCGGCGGCCGCTGATTTGGGCTGCACAATTATTCCTCCCATGTTGACGTTTTATAATAATCCTCAATCTCTTGATGACCAGATTAATCATGTCGTGGGGAAAGTACTGATGCAGTTTGGGATTGAACATAAAGGCTTTGTTCCGTGGAATGGTGTAAACTGACCAAAACAGAGCATGAGAGAGACGGGGGAAAACGTTTTTAAGAAAGGCTGTATGATTATGATAAGTGAAACCTGTGGAAAAGGGAAACATGTTGTGGAGGTAACGGTTCACGATACAGATGGATGGGGGCTTGTTGTCTTCGTAAGAGGAGGCGAAAAACCCCATCTTGGGGGTGTGGCACTGGCATCACCCGGGGGAAAGGCCCATGGCCAAAAGCTGTCCAGCTGTGATTTATGGACAATTACGGTGCCTGGTCATAAAGATGCAGAACTGGCACAGAAGATCGCAAAAAAAATCTGCAAAGCTTCCGGGGAGCCGGTATCCGTCAGCCTTGGAATCCATGTGGAGCAGGCAGAAGCAAAAGACATAGAGCTTATCTGTATGAATGCAGATGCTGCGGTAACTGCATTTTTACAAAAATATTTAAATAAAAAAATTCAATAGAAACATGAAATCAAGCAAAGCCTGTGAATGAAAACGAAACGCATTAAGAGTAAGTGACGGGTTACCAAAACGCAATGGGAGGTATATTATGAAAGAGAAAAAAGAACCAAAAGTTTTTCTAAAGAAGCTGCCGGTCAAATGGAAGCTTACGGTAGGATTTGGAATTGTATTTATCATATTAGTTGTGTCTATGGCTACTTCAGCCATAAGCATATCCCGTATTGGAGAGCAGGTCAGAATGTACTCAAAATTCACTTACCCGCTTACCACCTATAATTTAACTGCACAGGTCAACATGGTTTCCGTACAGCGGTATCTGGTGATGGCAATCATAGATAAAGAAGTCGGTAAAGATTATCAGGAATCTCTTGACTTATCGGACAAGAGCGTCGAAGGCTTTAAGAAGAACATGGAAGCATTTTCTTCCGGACAGCGCAGTTCAGCCAATGATGAAAACATTGCCCAGGTAATGGAATATGTAACGAAGGCGGAAGCAGCCCGCAAAAAGATTGTTGATCTGATTAAAGATCCAACGAAAAAAGACACAAAAACAGCTTACGCTCTGTTCTATGATGAGTTTGTACCGGCATTCAACCAGATTGCCAAACTCATGGATGACATGAATGCGGCAGGTGCGCAGAAAGAAGCAATACAAGCAAAAACAACCAGCAATATTCTTTCACAGTCCTGGATAACTTTGATTGTTGTTCTGATTTCTGCCATTTTAGCCACTGGGGGTGTGATTTTTGTACTGGTACGTGCCATTCTTACTCCAGTCAGAGAAATTGAAGAAGTATACGGAGAAATGGCAAAAGGAAATCTTCATAAAAAAATCCATTATGAGAGTGAAGACGAACTCGGCCGTATGGCTGCAAGCATTCGGGATACCAACGAAAGACTTACGACATATATCGAAGATATCATTGCAAAGCTGACATCGCTTTCCCACGGGGATATGTGCATTTCCGTTGATTTGGATTATGTAGGAGATTTTGCTGCAATTAAACAGTCCCTGATCGAGACTACAGCGGCACTGAATTCAACCATGTTGGTCATCCAATCATCTGCGGACCAGGTTAATTCCGGTGCCGGACAGGTTGCAGACGCATCCCAGGCACTTGCTTCAGGTGCCACAGAGCAGGCCGCCACCATAGAGGAATTGTCCTCTGCCATTCAAAGCGTAACAGAGAAAGCGGAGAAGAATACTGTCTCTGTACGTAAAGCCACTGAGTATGTAAAACAGGCTGGAGACGGTGTATTCAAAAGCAATGACTACATGAAAAACCTCAATGCGGCAATGAGGGAGATCAGCCAGTCTTCGGAAGAAATATCCAAGGTTACAAAGCTTGTAGAAGATATTGCATTCCAGACAAACATACTGGCTTTAAACGCAGCTGTGGAAGCAGCCAGAGCAGGAGAAGCAGGAAAAGGCTTCGCAGTGGTTGCGGATGAAGTCAGAAATCTGGCCGCAAAATCTGCAGAAGCAGCGAAACAGACCGCAGACTTGATTTTGAAATCCAACAGCAAGGTATTGGAAGGAGAAAAGATAGCCAACGAAACCCTGTTGCTTTTGGATGAAGTTTCAAAGAAGGCTTCTATGGTTAGTACATCCATAAAGGAAATTGAATCAGATTCCTTAGATCAGACGGAGGCAATCGTACAGATCAACCAGGGATTATCACAGGTGTCTGCAGTGGTGCAGACCAATGCGGCTACTGCAGAGGAAAGCTCTGCCTCCAGTGAGGAACTGACTGCACAGGCCGAAGTCCTGCGCGATGAACTCGCTAAGTTTAAACTTTCTACCAATAGATCGGTTCCAGTGAGGGACTCTGTACCGGCAGAAGATATTTCATACCGTTCAGAGAATTCATTAGGAAAGTACTAGATTGACTTGACAATATAATTTTTATAAGTTATCATACCTATGAATTTCATAGAAAGAATTACGGTTCGGCCATGTGCCGATTAATAGAGAAGCCAGGTGAGATTCCTGCATAGTCCCGCTGCTGTGATAGCGTTGGTTTTTTTGTGGATGATTCCAGCCACTGAGAGAGATCTTGGGAAGGTAAAAAAACTGCTGAGGAACAAATCAGAACGCTTAAGTCAGAAGAACTGCCGTAGTTTCCAGTGATTTCCTCGCGGATGACGATGGGAACAGCGATTATGGATCATGTCAGGAACGGACAAGGTATTGTTTTTGTACGCCTGATGATGGATTCGTTGTTCGAATAGGTTAATACCCTTAGTATTTGCGGTTCAGGCAAATGCTAAGGGTTTTTATTTTGTGTTTTCCGGTTGAAATCCTGACTATGGATCATAGGATATATCCTATATCAATCATGAAGCAAGAAAAAGGAGACCAAAGATGAAAAAGAAAATGATTGCCCTGGCAGCTGTCCTGGCACTGTCCCTCACAGGCTGCGGGGAAAAACCAGCCTCTTCCGTTACGGCCTCAGTAAATGGTACAGAGTCCTCTTCGCCGGAAGCAGGGAGCACAGAGGAATATGGGGAGGTGGTTATAAAAAATGGGGACAGGACCATTACCTTTACATCCATGCCCCAAAACGTGCTCTGCTGTAATCTTTACAGTGCGGAAAATATGGTTATGCTTGGACTGGAGGATTACATAGCCGGAAAGAATGTTCCGGCAAACAAAGCGGAAGCGCCTCTCCCGGAACTGGAAGAAAAATTCCGTTCCATTAAGGAGATAGATACTTCCCATGAGAATGCGGTTGCATTGGATACGGATCTGATCATCGGACAGATCAGTTCTTTCCAGGAAAGCAAGTGGGGCAGCTATGAGATGTTTGAGAGCAAGGGAATTAACTGCTATACCATAACCGGCACCATTATGGAAAATGAAACCATAGAAGATGTTTACACAGACATTGAAAATCTTGGCAAAATATTTAAGGTGGAAGACCGGGCACAGGCGTTGGTCGCACAGATGAAGCAGGAAATTGCCGGTGTCCAGAAGGCCGTATCCGGAATCGGGGAAAAAGACAAAGTAAAAGTATTCGTTATGGATAGTTTTAAAGGGAATCAGCTCTATACCACATCAGCGGGACTGCAGAGCAATCTCATTGAGCTGGCAGGAGGAATCAATGTGACCAGAAATATGGCCGATTCCCGCTGGTTTCATACCAGTGTGGAAACCATTGTTCAGACAAATCCTGATATTATTATCTTTAATGATTACGGACAGCAGACCATCGAAGAGAAAATGGCATTTGTCAATGATAACCCAGCCCTTGCTGATGTGACTGCCGTAAAAAAACAGGCGTACCTGACCATACCTCTGGTCGCTGTAATGCAGGACATTCGTGCTTCCCATGCCTGCAAAACCTTTGCGGAATATTTCTACCCGGAGCAGTTTGAAAAATGAGACAGGAAACAAGGAAAAATACAAGAGGAATTCTTTTATTTCCCATCCTGATTTTATTGCTTTTCATTTCTGTATTGCTGGTCATTGCCAAAGGCTCTGCAGACATCCCCCTGACTACCGTTTATGGAGTTCTCGCGGATCAAATTTTTCATGGCGGTAAGGAACTGGAAGCCGGACGGTGGACCAGACCGGAGTATCAGATCATCTGGAACATACGGCTTCCCAGGGTTTTGTTTGGTGCCTTGTGCGGGGCGGGGCTTGCATTAT
>CAJMPJ010000058.1 GCA_905215155.1 uncultured bacterium
TCGGTGCTCTGTACCTGAATGGTACTTGCAGCTTTATTATCAACGGACACATTGGCAGCATTTGCTGCAGCAGGAAGTGTCTTTGCACATGCCGTAAGGCTCAGTGCGGAGGCAGCAACAAAAATAGCGGCCAATGGTTTATTAATTTTTCTCATTATAAAATCCCTCCTTTTATTCCTTTATTTTACAGGAAAAAAATAGATAAAGTATTTCTTTTCTCTTAACATTCCATATCGAAATTCATAGATTTTGATTACGAAGTTCATCAAAACCGATTGTATTTCTTTTCCTTGCGTGTTACTGTTGAATCATCAATGTTTTTACTGTAAAATCGCAGCGCTTGATGAGGAAAAGGAGATTACTTATGCGGGAATGCGGGATGCTGCTTCCGGTCGCAAGTCTGCCGTCAAAGTACGGGATCGGAGCATTTTCAAAAGAAGCCTATGAATTTATTGATCAATTAAAAAGAGCAGGGCAGCAGTACTGGCAGATCCTGCCTCTTGGTCCCACCGGCTATGGAGACTCGCCCTACCAGTCATTTTCTGCATTTGCAGGAAATCCCTATTTTATTGATTTGGAGGAGCTGATAAAGGAAGGACTTTTAACTGGGGAGGAGTGTGAAGGGGCGGATTTTGGGGAGAATCCACGGGATATTGATTATGAAAAGCTGTATTACAACCGTTTCCCTCTGTTAAAGAAAGCCTATTCCCGCTGGAGAGAACAGGGCCATTCCTCAAAGGAACCGGCCGCTTCTCTTATGGAAGAAACGTCTCTTTTCTGTTTCTACATGGCAATAAAAGACCATTTTAACGGAAAAAGCTGGATTTACTGGGATAAAGATATCCGGTTAAAGACCCCGGAGGCCGTGTCTCATTACCAACAGCATCTGGAAGAAGAGATCGGCTTCTATGGCTTTCTTCAAATAAAATTTAAGGAGCAATGGGGAAAATTAAAAGCCTATGCCGCCAGCCAGGGCATCCGGATCATCGGAGATATACCTATCTATGTAGCATTTGACAGCGCAGACACCTGGTCCCATCCCGAACTGTTTTTATTTGATGAAAACCAAAATCCAATAGCGGTAGCCGGATGTCCGCCGGATGGCTTTTCTCCCACGGGACAACTGTGGGGAAATCCCCTCTACCGTTGGGGATATCACAAAGAAACCGGATACCAATGGTGGAAAAAGCGGATGGAATACAGCTTTCTTCTCTTTGATGTGGTCCGGGTAGACCATTTCCGAGGGTTTGACGAATACTACTCCATACCCGCCGGCAATGAAAATGCCATAAACGGAACCTGGGAAAAAGGCCCTGGAATCGGCTTATTCCAGGAACTGAAGAAAACCTTCGGCAGCCTGGACATCATAGCCGAGGACTTAGGCTTTTTGACCCCCTCGGTGCGGGCTCTTTTAAATGAAACCGGTTATCCCGGAATGAAGGTCCTGGAATTCGCCTTTAACTCCTGGGAGGAAAGCGATTACCTCCCCCATAACTACACACAAAACTGTGTGGTATACACCGGGACCCATGACAACGATACCATAAAAAGCTGGTATCAAAGCCTGTCCTCCGAGGACCGGGCCTACACAAACAACTATTTAAACATAAACACATCAACCTTGACCGAAGACCAGATCTCCTGGAACTACATCCGCCTGGCCCTCTCAAGTGTGGCCCGTCTGGCCATAATCCCCGTACAGGACTACTTGAGCCTGGGCTCCGAAGCCCGCATCAACGAACCCTCCACCCTGGGAAAAAACTGGCGCTGGCGCCTTCTGTCCGGTGAACTGACCGAAGAAATACAAACCAGATGCCGGGAACTGTCTCATCTATACGGACGTACCAGGTAACAGAAAAGAGACTTCTAAAAGTCTCTTTTCTCTCAAATGCCATCCATTTCCTCATCTTCTATATTCTCCCCTTTGGGATTATATGTGATATGCATCTCATTGCCGATCTTATCCTTTGCGGAAATGGTTAAATTCTCTTTCTTGATCTCAAACATCACAAGCCCGGTACTTCTGTCAATGGAAAGCGGAAGAATATCAGGGTCGTCCTCGTTAGAAGCAGTAATGGAACCAAAATCCACGCCCGACTGACTGTCCTCCAGACGGAAGGAAAGGACCCCGTCCTTAAATAACTTGTCCTTGATCACAGGAGGTGTATCATCCAGCACATTGACCTGGTCATACATAATGGTCTTCATTTTATTAAAACAGGTAAGCTTTACTTCCAGCACCCCGTTATTTTTCAAATTCGCAGTGTAGGTTTTGGAACCTGTTTTTGTAATCTCCACAGGTGTTCCATCCAGAGACACCTCCATGGTCTTGATCGGAAGGAGAGATTTGATTTTAAGTTCCATGGTAGTAGAAATATAATCGCTGCTTTCACCGATGGTCACATCAGCCTTTGGTTTTTCCGTTACCGCAAAAAATATCAGACCATTGATAACGATAAAAGGCAGCACATAAAACAGAAGGACCGAAAGAAAACCATGTCTTCCCCCATCTCGCCGGTTTTGGGAGTTTGGCTGCCTGCGGCTTGGCCTTGATTGATTGTTATACTGGTTCATACTGATTCACTTTCCTCCTGATTGTATTTTCGTTTCCTAGCATAGCAGAAAACAGGGAATCTTACAAGATGAACCAGTAAATTGTAATAATTTAATTTATTCTTACGAGATGTCCGGTTTAAGCCTGTTTGAAGGGGATGAGACAGATAAAAACCGATTGTTAATTTTTATTGTTGATTTTATTAAAGATCCACAAGCAGATCAGGGAACCGATAAAGGCAACCAAAAGGCTCCAAAGATTAAAGCCGGTTACACCGACTCCGCCCAGCAGATTCATGACGAATCCACCAATAAAACCGCCGATAATACCTACCACAATATTTGACAATGCTCCCATATTTTTATTATTTCCAGTAACCATGCTGGCAAGCCAACCGGCCAATGCCCCAATGATAATCCAACCGATAATTCCCATAAGTAACCTCCTGATTTGATTTTTTATTAAAAAAAGTAAAACTTCATTGGTATTATTCCCCATCTTTAAAAATTCAGTCAGGAATGAATAGAAAAAATAAATGTTATCGGATATGCATGCCTGTATTTTATCTGCAACTTTACAAGATTCCCTGTTAAACCAGAAAAAATTGTGCTACTATATTAAGAAACAACTAAAGGAGAATCAGTATGGTCGAGAAAGCGGCTGCATTTGCAGCCAGGTCCCATGAGGGAACCTACCGCAAAGGGACGAAAATTCCCTATATCGTCCATCCGTTAGAAACTGCAGTCATTGTTTCCGTGATGGTGTCAGATGAAGAATTGATCTGTGCCGCACTTCTGCATGATGTGGTGGAAGATGCCGGTGTCACCGAAGCAGAGCTATTGAAAGAATTTGGCTCCCGGGTGACCAGGCTGGTTATGGAAGAAACGGAAGATAAATCAAAAAGCTGGAAAGAGCGGAAAACTGCCACACTCCTTCATTTGGAGAACGCTTCCAAAGATTGTAAGATCCTGGTACTGGCGGACAAGCTGAGCAACCTACGCTCCACTGCAAGAGACTATTATTTGATGGGAGATAAAGTCTGGCAGCGTTTTAATGAAAAAAATAAATCGGAACACGCCTGGTACTATAAGGGAATTGCAGAGCGTCTCACCGGAATGGAGGAATATCCGGCCTATGAGGAATACAAGGCCTTGTGCAAGCTGGTGTTCGGATAGGGAAATAAAAACAAAGGCAGCCTCCTTTCTGGTAAAAGGGTTCTGCCTTTGTTATTTTATTAAAACATATAATTTGAATTTTATAAACTATTTGCACGATCATGAACATTCTTGTTGAAATTAATCACCTCATGTTCATAGGTGGTTTCCATAAGCGGTGAGGTGATGATAAAATCAGCCGTAGCCTTTGTGTTGGCAATGGGAATATCATACACCTGGGAAATACGCAGGAGAGCCTTTACATCCGGGTCATGAGGCTGGGCGGTCAGGGGGTCAGCAAAGAAAATCACCAGATCAATCCGTCCTTCTACGATTTTGGCCCCAATCTGCTGGTCTCCGCCTAAGGGTCCGCTGTTATATCCTTTTACCACAAGGCCTGTCTGGTCGGTGATCATACGGGCGGTGGTGCCGGTGCCGCAAAGGTTGTGTTTTTTTAATATTTCCAGATGTTCCCTGCACCAGCAGATCAGCTCATGTTTTTTATTGTCATGAGCGATGAGTGCAATATTCTTTTTCTTTTCAAGAGTAAGAGTGATAAAATCGTCCTGTAACATTTGGTTCCTCCTATGAGTAAATAATTGTCCTTTTGGGACATAAGCCTAATTCGGTGTAACGCTCTGCAACGAATAGGTAATTGATAAATCTTTTCTTGAGTACTCTTTTTTAAAGTTCTGTATGATCCTTTTTAATACCGTTTCCCCGTTTTCATACGTGGCGGTGGGCAGAAGCATCAAATACTGGCTGACGCTGTAGCGGCTGAAAATATCCCCGCGGCGCAGCGAGTTGCGGATGGATTCCCCAAGCTCGTCCATGGCCCTTGTCTGAACCGCCGGTTTTAAAAGCTCTCCCTTTAAATTGCTGATGGTCAACAGGCATAAAAAGATGGAATCGCCGGTTCGTTCAATGGCTCTGGTTTCCAGCTGGTAGATATCACGGAAGACAGACGGTTCGCAGCAAAAAGCACCTTTGTTTGAGCCTCCCTCCAGAAGGATTTCCCGAATCGTGCTTAAATCCATGGTGATCCCATGTTTTTTATCGCTGATCAATTTATAAAGCTCTTTAAAACGGATGGATGGGGTGATGGCAAATTCATTGTAGAACATGTCATTGACCCGCTGGTAATGTTCCATTGCCATGAGCTGGTTTCCGCTCTGATAAAGGGCGCAGATCAGGTAATAATGAGCGTCTTCCCCATAAGGATCAATGGAAATGGTCTGCTGACAGATGTCGATCATGGTAGGGTAGTCCTTTTTTTCCTCAAGCATTTTAAGGATTCGGTTAATCAGCTTTTGATATAGGGTATGATAATAGGTGTGGATCGGTATCACCCAGGATTCCCATTCGGATTTTGGAAGAAAGTTTCCCTTGTACAGCGAAAATGCTTCCAGGCAAAGGGAAAGACGCTTTTCTGCAGTAAGGTCCGGTGCTTCTGATTGGACGCACAGATCTTCAAAACGGTCGGTATCGCAGATGGTGGTCAGGTCTTTTGTCCAGCCATAGGCCTTGCGGTTCTGGAAAATCAGTTCCTGAGTAGGATATCCGAGAGGTTCTAAAAGTTTCCGGACACGGAACATAAGCGTTTTCAATGCTCCTGCCGGATTGTTGCTGGTTTCGTCTTTCCAGAATAAATCAATAAGTTCTTCTACCGGAATGTCCCGGCCCCGAAAAGTAATAAGATATTCTAAAAGGCTCCAAGGTTTTTTTGCCTGGTTGTTCTTATCCACAATCGCCTTGTCTCCGATGGATATGGAGAATCCACCCAGCATATTTACATAGATGACAGATTCCTGATTTTTCATAAGCATCTCCAAAATGACATTTTCTTATTTTAAAGTATATAGAAAAATAAGGAAAAAGTCTAGCGCAGCTTACAAAAGATTGTATTTTTTTGAAGAAAAACGATAATTATAGAAGAAATGGAAAATAATGGAAAGTAAAATCTGCGATTTTGTGCCCTTTTGCTCCAGGCGTCTTCCAGGTACCTCAGGTTGAAAAATAGAGAGTTGTATGGTATATTACATATAATTCTGTATAAACTGCAGACTGGTAAAAAAGGAGAAAATATATGGGAAAATATTTTGGAACTGACGGTTTCCGTGGAGAAGCGAATGTCACACTGACCGTAGAACATGCTTATAAGGTAGGCCGCTTTTTGGGGTGGTACTACGGAAAGAAGAAGCCGGATGAAGTTTGCAGGATCGTAATAGGCAAAGACACGAGAAGAAGCAGCTATATGTTTGAATATTCCCTGGTGGCAGGCTTGACCGCTTCCGGTGCCGATGCGTATCTGCTTCATGTCACCACGACTCCCAGCGTTTCCTACGTGGTAAGAACCGAAGGCTTTTCCTGCGGGATCATGATTTCTGCCAGCCACAATCCTTATTATGACAATGGGATCAAGGTCATGAATGAAAAGGGAGAAAAGCTGGAAGAAAGCGTAATTTCTGAAATTGAACGATATCTGGATGGGGAGATGGGAGAACTTCCCCTTGCAACACAGGATAAGATCGGCCGCACCGTAGATTTTGCGGCAGGAAGAAACCGCTACATCGGTTATTTAATCTCCACCGCAACCAGATCCTTTAAGAATAAAAAGGTAGCGCTTGACTGTGCAAACGGAAGTGCGTCTGCCATTGCAAAGAATGTATTTGACGCTTTGGGGGCGGAAACCCATGTGATCAGCAACGAGCCGAACGGCTTGAACATCAATACCGGCTGCGGTTCCACCCACATCGGACAGCTGCAGAAATTTGTTAAGGAAGTGGGAGCTGACGTAGGGTTTGCTTATGACGGCGATGCAGACCGCTGTCTGGCAGTGGATGAGAACGGAGAAGTGGTGGATGGGGATGGCATCATGTATATCTGCGGAAAGTACATGAAAGAGCAGGGCACCTTAAAGAACAACAAAGTCGTGACCACCATCATGTCCAATTTCGGTTTGTATAAAGCTCTGGAACGGGAAGGCATTGATTACGATAAGACGGCAGTAGGGGATAAGTATGTTTACGAAAATATGGTGACATACGGAAACTGTCTGGGCGGTGAGCAGTCCGGTCACATCATTTTCAGCAAACAT
Organism: uncultured bacterium; assembly: GCA_905215155.1. Taxonomy (GTDB): domain Bacteria; phylum Bacillota; class Clostridia; order Lachnospirales; family Lachnospiraceae; genus Lacrimispora; species Lacrimispora sinapis. The sequence goes on from CAJMPJ010000058.1 coordinate 6,806, forward strand.
GCCACCACCGGTGACGGGATTCTTACCTCTTTAAAGATTATGGAGGTCATTCTGGAGAAAAAGGAAAGCCTTGCAAAGCTTGTTTCTGAGCTGGAGATTTTCCCCCAGGTCCTGAAAAATGTACGGGTCTACGATAAGGCTGCCGCACAGGAAGACGAAGCTGTTCAGGCAGAGGTGGAGAACGTAACAAAAGCGCTTGGCGAAAGCGGAAGGATCTTACTCCGCCAGTCCGGTACGGAACCGGTGGTACGTGTGATGGTTGAGGCTGAGGACATCCATACCTGTGAGAAATACGTGGATCAGGTGATTGAAGTGATGAGGGCAAAGGGACATTTGATTCCATAATATTCATAAATAACGATTGAACGAAAGCAAGCCGGCTTTGGTTACAGGAAGCCGGCTTGCTTTTCCATATATTTTACGTTGCCCCTTCGTTGTAAATTCATATCTTTCGTGATATGATTAATTTTATAAAATGAAAGATTTTGGGAGATCAGGAAGAATGGATAAAAGAGATTCGTCAAATTTAGGAGACAAAATCCTGGATTCGGTAGAAAATGCGATTAATTCCATGGATTTTAAACAACTGAACAGAACCATTTCCGATACCGTCAATGACGCCATTGAGGAAGCCAGAAGCCATATGAGGAACCAGGGGAATTTCGGAACTTTTTCCTACAACCGTTCCTACCGAAGTCATACCAATGAGAAAACAAAAACTTATAAGGATAAGGAAAAGAAACGTCAGCAGCCGGGATACCGGGCATTCCAGACCAGTGAGAAAGAAAGAGGTGAGACTGGCCGGGGCCGCCAGGGAAAGCCTGGGGAAGACGTGGTCAGAATCAATAACAGCGAACGGGTGGCCGGAGTTTTATTTACCGTGTTTGGCGGTATCGGCCTGGGATTTATGCTGGTGATCTTTCTGGTCATGTGGATCATCGCTCTCATTGCAAGGCCGGAGGCATGGGTGATCGGAGGCGCTTCTTTGTTCCTTGGTGCCCTGGGCATCACCTTTGGACTCATGCTGCGGAGCGGGATTTTTATAGGCAGCCGTTTAAAAAGAGCCAGGCTTTATGCGAAGCAGGCAGGAAAAAGGTTATACTGTTCCATTGACGAGCTGGCTCCATTGGTGGGGAAATCAAAGGATTTTGTCAGAAAGGACATTCAAAAGATGATCGAGCGGAATGTGTTCCCCCAGGCGTATATGGATGAGCAGAAGACCTGTCTCATTTTAAGCGAAGACACATACAGGCAGTATCTGGAAACCCAGAGAGCATTAAAGGAAAGAAAACAGGAAGAGTCAAAGGAAGAAACGAAAACGTTCTCCGAAGATTTTGAAAAAATGTTAGCAGCAGGGCAAAATTATTTACGGACATTAAAAGAAGCCAATGATGCCATTCCCGGAGAAGTTATCTCAAGGAAGATCTCTGGTCTGGAGGATGTGATCCGGCGGATCTTTGAATCCGTCAAAAAGCATCCGGAGCAGGTCAATGAAATGGAACGTTTTATGGAGTATTACCTTCCCACCACCGTAAAACTTGTCAATGCTTACCGGGATTTTGACAGTGCCGGGACAAGGGGAGACAATGTGACCTCTGCCAAAGAGGAGATTGAAAAAACCCTGGATACCATTCAGAAGGCATTTGAACGGCTTCTTGATGATTTATATGAAGATGCGGTTCTTGATGTTACCACAGACGCATCGGTGCTTCAGACCATGTTAAAGAAGGATGGCTTTGCAGAAAGTGATTTTACAGGAGGAAAGTAGAATGAGGAAAGATATGGAAGAGATGCTGAAAGAAACACCAAAACTGACTCTGACGCCGCTTTCAGACCCAGTTGTTCCTGGTAATGAGGTCCCATTGGCTAAAGAGGCAGACCTTGCCCCGGAAGCAGACCTGACTCCGGAGGAAGAGAAGACCGTATCTGAGTTCGCAGAAAAGATTGATCTTAGGGATTCCAATCTGATCCTTCAGTACGGGGCCGGTGCACAGAAAAAAATTGCCGATTTCTCAGAAACAGCCCTTGAGAATGTAAAATCCAAGGACCTGGGAGAAGTGGGTCAGATGCTTTCGGATGTGGTGGTGGAATTAAAAGGATTTGAAGTGGATGAAGAGGAAAAAGGATTTTTTGGCTTCTTTAAAAAGAGTGTGAACCGTCTGGAAAGCATGAAGGTAAAATATGCCAAGGCAGAAGCCAATATCAATCAGATCTGCAAGGTATTAGAAAATCATCAGATCCAGCTTTTAAAGGATATCGCTTTGCTGGACAAGATGTATGACTTAAACACCAGGTATTTTAAGGAACTGACCATGTATATTCTTGCGGGAAAAAGAAAACTTGAGAAGGCGCAGAAGCAGGAGCTTCCTATGCTTATGGAACGGGCGGCCAAAAGCGGTCTTCCGGAGGATGCCCAGGCAGCCAACGATCTGGCTGCCATGATAAACCGTTTTGAAAAGAAGATCCATGACCTGGAGCTGACCCGTATGATCTCCATTCAGATGGCACCTCAGATCCGGTTGGTCCAGAACAATGATACGATGATGACGGAAAAGATCCAGTCCACACTTGTGAATACCATTCCCTTATGGAAGAGCCAGATGGTGCTTGCCATCGGTATCAACCATTCCGAGGAAGCCGCCAAAGCCCAGCGCGAGGTGACGGACATGACCAATGAGCTTCTGCGGAAGAATGCGGAGGTATTAAAGACTGCAACCATCGGAACAGCCAGGGAATCGGAGCGGGGCATTGTGGATCTGGAGACCCTTAAAAAGACCAACGAATCCCTGATATCCACGTTGGATGAAGTGGTTCGGATTCAGTCGGAAGGAAGACAAAAACGCAGGGAAGCGGAAGCAGAACTTGCCCGAATGGAAGGCGAACTGAAAAGTAAGCTTCTGCAGCTCAGTAAATAACAAAAGAAGGCTTACAGCAGAAAATTTATTTTTCTGTTGTAAGCCTTCTTTTGTCATGCTATAATAACATAACACTTCACCGTGACGCATTATCAGAGCACGGCTTGTGATTTTAATGAAAAGGAATGATGAAGATGGGGTTAGACCTATAAAGACCACGTTGTTCATTGTCAAGAAGTACAGCGTGATTTATCGACTCCAAAGCCTGTGATCGTTTTGAAGAAAACTTTTAACAGATGCATTGCTTTAAGGAGAATCCGGCGTGAGACCGGAACAGACAGACGAGTGAATGATAATGGAGGAGATAAGACATGTTGAACTATGAAAGATATAAGCGGGTACCGGTATTGAACTATCCGGAGAGACAATGGCCCGGCAACGAAATCAAGAAAGCACCGGTCTGGTGCAGCGTGGATTTAAGAGATGGAAATCAGGCTTTGACAGAGCCAATGGTAGTGGAAGAAAAAATCGAGATGTTTCATCTTTTAGTGAAACTGGGCTTTAAAGAGATTGAGGTCGGTTTTCCGGCGGCCTCTCAGATCGAATTTGATTTTTTAAGACAGCTGGTGGAGCGAAAGCTGATTCCAGACGATGTTGTGATTCAGGTTCTGGTACAGTGCAGAGAGCATTTGGTGAAAAGAACGTTTGAAGCCTTAAAGGGAGTCAAGAAGGCCATTGTTCACATCTATAATTCCACCTCCACCTTACAGCGGGAGGTCGTGTTCCATAAAGATATGGATGAGATCAAAGCCATTGCTGTCCAGGGAGCCCAATGGGTAAAGCAGTACATGAAGGATTTTGATGGAGAAGTGGTTCTTGAGTATTCTCCGGAAAGCTTTACCGGAACAGAACTGGAATTTGCTCTGGATATCTGTACGGCAGTACAGGAGACCTGGGGGGCCGCTCCGGATAAGAAGATCATCTTTAATCTTCCAAGTACCGTAGAGATGACCACGCCCAATGTGTATGCAGACCAGATTGAATGGATGAATACCCATTTCAAAGACCGTGACAGCATCATTTTGAGCGTTCATCCTCATAACGACCGGGGGACCGGGATCGCTGCTGCCGAGCTTGCCCTTCTTGCCGGTGCACAGAGAGTGGAAGGCACGTTGTTAGGCAACGGAGAGCGGACGGGAAATTTGGATATTTTAACGGTTGCCTATAATATGTTCTCCCAGGGGATCAACCCGGAGCTTCATCTTGAAAATATCCGTGAGATCATTGATGTCTATGAGCGGTGCACCAAGATGGAGGTGGGACCAAGACATCCATATGCCGGAAAGCTGGTATTTACCGCTTTCTCAGGTTCCCACCAGGATGCCATTAATAAGGGCCTGAAGGCGATGAAGGACAGAAAGAATCCTTATTGGGAGGTTCCCTATTTACCCATTGACCCGGCCGATATCGGAAGGCAGTATGAGCCTGTGGTACGGATCAACAGCCAGTCCGGCAAGGGCGGTGTGGCATTTGTTATGGATACCTTCTATGGCTTCAAGCTTCCAAAAGGAATGCACAAGGAGTTTGCAGATGTTATCCAGGCGATTTCCGAGAAGCAGGGAGAGGTTGCTCCAGAGCAGATTCTTGACGAATTCAAGAGCAATTACACCGATAAAAAAGAACCCATTCATTTCCTCAAAGCACAGATTACAGAGGCAGAGGAGGATGTGGAATTCTCCACACTTGTCAAGGTCCGCTATAGCGATCACGGCGTAGAAAAGATCTTCGAGGGCGTTGGCAACGGTCCCATTGATGCCGTACAAAAAGGTCTTGAGAAAGAGCTTGACATAGAGATCCGGGTACTTGATTACTACGAACACGCACTGACCTCAGGTTCCGGTGCGAAGGCTGCTTCCTATATCCACTTGCTGGATGTGAAGTCAGGAAAGGCAACCTACGGCGTGGGAATCAGCTCCAATATTACCAGAGCCTCCATCCGTGGGATCTTCAGTGCAGTAAACCGGTTATTTTATTCATAAAGTAGAAAGCGAGACTGTCCAATTCTTTGGCAGTCTCGTTTTTTGGATGGTATATAAGAGTTCAGATGAGAGCTTCACCATTTAGTTCCTGTTTGGAATCAATGGAGGCAAAATAGTCCAGGGTGAATTGCCGGAATAAACAGGAAGCCTGGGACAGATAATGTCCGGTTTTAAAGGTCAATGAAATGGTTCTTTCGCATACCGGTTCCTCAATATGCAAAAGAGAGATGGAATTGCCGATATAATTCCCCCATGAGATTGCCGGAATGAATGCGATCCCCTGTCCGGCCTTGATTAATCCCCGGACTGTTGCGGGATCGTCGCTTTCAAAGATGATATTAGGGCTGAATCCGGAATCGTTACAAAAAATATCTGTGATCGTTCTTAAATCCTTTCCCCGTGTCAGACTGATAAAGTTGTCGTCAGCCACCTCCAATAGTTTGATGGATTTGCGGCTGGCAAACCGGTGGTCCAACGGAACAGCCAGGAAAATTTCCTCGGTAATCAACGGGAGAGAGGTGATGTGATTGATTCTTAACGGAGATGAGGAGATGCATAAGTCAAAATCTGTTATGGAGACAGAAGTTGAGAAATGCTGGATCAGGTTAAAATTTATGTGGGGATGAAGTTTGGAAAAGGAAGCCAGAAGATCAGGGATTAACGGAGAAGCGGAAAGGATTAACAGCTTTATGTCACCCAATTCTTTGCCGGTCAAATCTTCCAGTTCATGTTTTCCGTTCTCAAGGGCGGACAAGGCCTGATCCACTCTTTTTAAATATGTTTTTCCAAATTCGTTTAAGTAAATATATTTCCCCCGTCGGTCGAATAACAAAACTCCAAGCTCTTTTTCTAATGATGATATGGTTTTGCTAAGTGCAGGCTGAGGAATATGAAGTTCTTCTGCTGCCAGTGTCATATGCTCAAGCCGTGCTACGGTCTGAAAGTATTTAAGCTGTAATAATTCCATTTTATCCCCCTTCTATACATTCTGATGTATCAATCCAATACATTATTATATATTAGACACCCCCTGTATTTCAAGGTTATAATTACATATAAAGAATAAATAAATTTGGTTTATATTTAAGTCAAAGAAATGTTGCTGGAAGAAAGGGGAATATAACATGGATCAATCAAATGAAATGAATGGTTCTGCACGTTCATGGACTACGCGCCGTGACAAAAAAACGCAACAGATTTCCAAGATGAAACGTCTGACAGAGGGACGGGTGATCCCGACCAATAAAATTGTGGACGCGCTTGAAATTCTGATTCAGCCGGGAGATTGCGTTGCTTTAGAGGGAAACAACCAAAAGCAGGCATCTTTTCTCTCCGATGCGCTCAGCCACGTGGATTCCGCCAAAGTAAACAATCTGCACATGGTGATGTCAAGTATTTCACGGCCGGAGCACTTGGATATTTTTGAAAAAGGAATCGCCAGACTGCTGGATTTTTCCTTTGCAGGACCTCAGAGTCTTCGTATGGCCCAGATGATCGAGGACGGTTCCATTGAGGTCGGTTCCATTCATACTTATCTTGAGTTATATGGAAGGCTTTTTGTGGATTTAACACCAAATATTGCTTTAGTTGCAGCCGATAAGGCAGACAGCCACGGCAATCTTTACACAGGTCCCAATACAGAAGAGACTCCGACAATTGTTGAAGCCACCGCTTTCCGGGATGGAATCGTCATTGCCCAGGTCAATGAGCTGACAGAGGAACTTCCAAGAGTGGATATTCCTGGCTCCTGGGTGGATTTTATTGTTGTTTCAGACAAACCGTACCAGTTAGAGGCTTTGTTCACCAGAGATCCCAGACAGATCAGTGAAATGCACATTCTTATGGGCATGATGGCCATTCGGGGAATCTACGAACGGCATCACATACAGTCCTTAAACCACGGGGTTGGTTTTAATACCGCAGCCATTGAACTGCTTCTTCCCACCTATGGAGAATCCCTTGGTTTAAAAGGGAAGATCTGCAAGAACTGGACTTTGAATCCCCACCCCACATTGATCCCTGCCATTGAGAGCGGCTGGGTGGAAAGCGTACACTCCTTCGGCGGAGAATTGGGAATGGAACGATACGTTGCAGCAAGACCGGATGTCTTCTTTACAGGAAAAGACGGTAGTCTTCGTTCCAACCGGGCCATGTGCCAGGTGGCCGGACAATATGCAGTCGATGCATTTGTAGGCTCCACCCTTCAGATGGATTTTTACGGCAACTCCTCCACCGTTACACTCGGAAGGCTGGCCGGATACGGCGGCGCCCCGAATATGGGTTCCGATCCTCACGGAAGAAGACACGCTTCCGATGCCTGGTTAAATATGATAACAGGCGAAAGTGACATCCAGCGCGGGAAAAAGCTGGTCATCCAGATGGTGGAAACCTTCCAGCAGGGAAATAAACCTGTTTTTGTAGAATCCCTGGATGCCATAAAAGTAGGAAAAGATGCCAAGCTCCCCATCGCACCGGTCATGGTATATGGGGATGATGTCACTCATGTGGTAACAGAAGAAGGAATCGCGTATTTATACAAAGCTCAGAATGAAGAAGAACGGAAACAGGCGTTAGCTGCAATTGCAGGGGTAACACCTCTTGGAAAAGAAAGCGGGTCTGAGATCACGGAAAAGCTGAGAAAAGACGGCGTGGTTGCATTTCCGGAGGATCTTAAGATCAAGCGAACGGATGCAAAACGTTCTCTGCTGGCAGCAAAGAGCATAGATGATCTGGTGGACTGGTCCGATGGTCTTTATGAACCGCCGGTTAAGTTCAGAAGCTGGTAAACCAAGTGAAACATTTTTCGCTGATTTTCAGCTGGTAAACAGGAAAAAAATAGATTTGGAGGTGGCTCGATATGGAAAAATTAACGTTTGATTATTCGGCAACTAAATCTGTACCGAACAAGGCATATGTCGGAGTGGTAGGTTCCGGAGATTTGGAGATTTTGTTAGAGCCGGTAGAAGGAACAAAGGCTCATGTTACAGTGAGAACCAGATTTGATGGGTTCGGACAGATCTGGAAGGATCTGCTGGATAAGTTTTTCAGAGAGAATGATATTGCTGCAAACATTGAAATCAATGATTTTGGTGCAACACCAGGCATGGTCACATTGCGGCTGATGCAAGCGTTGGAGGTGAGTCAGAATGCATAAAATGAAGGAAAGTTTTGTAGAGTTAAAGGCACGTAACCGTGCAATGGCATTACTTGATGAAGGAACTTTCAGAGAACTGCTGGGACCATTTGAACGGTTGGAATCCCCGCATTTGGAACCCCAGGGAATTGTTCCCCAATGTGACGACGGAGTTGTTGTGGCACGCGGAACCATCTGCGGCGAGCGCGTGGTGGTGATTGCCATAGAAGGAGCGTTCCAGGGCGGCGGAATCGGTGAAGTATCCGGTGCCAAAATCGCCGGAGCATTGGAAAGAGCCGTTGAGGATAACGAACAGGGAATAAAGACCAACGCAGTCATCGTTCATGACAGCGGCGGTGTGAGACTTCAGGAAGCAAATTACGGATTGTTATCAATTGCCGAAATTCAATCCGCCATAGTTGCCCTGCGTAACTATGTTCCGGTAATTGGCGTGATCCCTGGAAAAATCGGCTGCTTTGGCGGAATGTCCATGACTGCCGGATTATTCAGTAAGATAATCATTACCCGGGAAGGAAGAATGACCTTAAACGGACCGGAGGTAATCGAGCAGGAAGCAGGCGTGGCCGAGTTCGACTCCAAAGATAAGAAGCTTATCTGGGATACAACGGGAGGCGCACAGCGTCAGGCCATTGGTCTTGCAGATGTACTTGTAGACGATGACATTGCTGCAATTGCAGAGGCTGTAAGAACCGCTGTCAAGGAAGGAAAACCTTCAGTGCTTAGAAGCAAACAAATCGACTTATTCTTATCAAGGCTCAAACGCATTGATCCGTCTAAAAAAATAAGTCCGATGGACGTAAGAAACATGTGGTCCAAAGATGAAAACTTACTAAATGCAGAGACTGCCGGAACCGGAGAGATAAAAGAATCATCGGAAAAGGAAATGAGCAGAGGAAGACTGTGGTTTGAAAAGCTGACGGGAATAAAAGATCCTGAGACCGGAGCGGTTCCCTCCGTGCTTCACGCAGATTGTAAATTAGGTGGGGAAGAGGTCCGTTATATTGCGGTAGTGCCAAATCCCAATAACAGGTTCCCCCGGGCAAGAAAGGGAGAAGTGGGATTGGAAGAAGGCTGGACCATTGCGAAATACGTAAGGGAAGCCGTGGAAGCAGATGCAGAAAAGGCTGAGAAGCGTCCCATCATTGCAATCGTAGATGTCCCCAGCCAGGCCTATGGCTATAAGGAAGAGCTGCTTGGTATTTTCCAGTCCTGTGCCGCGGCTGTCGATGCCTATGCGACTGCAAGGTTTGCCGGCCACCCGGTCATCTCTTTATTGGTTGGACCAGCCATATCCGGTGCGTTCTTAACCCATGGATATCAGGCAAATAGAATCATTGCCCTTGACGATCCGGGAGTATTGGTACATGCAATGTCAAAGCAGTCTGCGGCAAGAATAACCAAGCGGACGGTAGAAGAGCTTGATGAAGCAGCCAAAAAGGTTCCTTCCATGGCTTATGACATCCAGTCCTATGCAACTCTTGGCACCCTGGAAGAATTAGTAGAAGGAATCAATCCGGAAGCTCCAAAGGCGGAAGATATTGAAACCATAAAGGGAAAATTAAACAAGGCCATTGAAGTCACACGGAAAAGTGGAATAAGGGATTTAAGAAACCGTCTTACTTCAAAGAATGCTCTTACGGGAAGAGCCGCCGGCATTAAGGTGCGCAGGAAGTTAAAGGAAGAATGGAATTAAGAGTTCATGATTTATTAAGAATCAGTTCGGTAAAGGACCTTCAAGGGGATTTTACAGAAGCCGAATGGCTTTTAAAGGCTGTGACACGGGCACCATTTGTGGTGGTGCGCCGTGCCCCTTTTACAGATGGCCTGATTCCGGCAGGCATCCGTGGAGAGAACCGGAACCAGAGGCTGGCAGCAGCCGTTTTATCCACCGGTATCAAAGAAGTCATCACTCCGGAGCAGATATCTGCAGAGATGGGGTGGAGAACCAGAAGCCATATAAGAAAGAGCAGACTGTTTGAACCACTTGAAACCCTCCATAAGATTTTTAAAAGCTATCAAATCCTATGGGGACCTGTAGGGAGTGTTGGCTTTGAATTGGCCAGCAAGGCCGATACGGTTACGGAAACCAGCGATCTGGATATTGTGATGCGTACTCCGGAGGTTCTGCCCGTCTGTACTGCAAAGGATATTGTAAAAAGAATTTCGGAGCTCCCCGTAAAGTTAGATGTACAGATGGAGACTCCAAACGGAAGTGTGGCCTTGGAGGAATATGCAAGAGGCGGGAGCAAGCTCCTGCTTCGGACCGTCCATGGGCCAAAATTGGTAGAAGATCCATGGGAACCAGTCTGAAAGTTGGAGGAAATGTATGAGCGTAGCATTTATTTTCCCTGGTCAGGGGTCACAAAAGATCAATATGCTTCATGAACTTCCAAAGCATGAGGAAGTGGAAAGAACCATAGAAGAAGCCAGAACGGTACTGGGGAGAGACATTCTTCAGCTGGATACCAGGGAAGCCTTGCAGTCAACGGTTTCCGTTCAGCTCGCCCTGCTGATCTCAGAGGTAGCTGTTGCAAGAGTATTAAAGGCAGAGGGCGCTGATGCGGACATTGCAGCCGGCCATTCCATCGGATCGTTTTCTGCAGCCGTCGTATCCGGCAGCCTGGATTTTTCGGATGCCCTTTCTGTGGTGGATTTGCGAAGCAGGCTCATGGAACAAAGCTATCCCAAAGATTACGGTATGGGTGTGATCGTGGGTCTAGATGAGGTGCAGGTGGGCAAATTGGTCCAACAGGTAAATTCAGAAACCTCCCCCGTTTATATTGCTAATTTAAACAGGTATGACCAGATCGTCATCTCTGGTCTTTTATCCGCCATTGAAGATGTTTTTGCCCTTGCACGAACCATGGGCGCTCATAAGGCCAAATTATTAAATGTAAGCGTCCCCTCCCATTGCAGGCTTTTAAATGGAGTATCAAAAGAACTGGCAGATAAAATGGCAGAAATAAATTTATCCCATCCCAGAACATTATTTGTAGGCAACTGCAGAGCGAGAGTTTTAAGGACGGTGGAGGATATCAGACAGGATCTTTCAGCGGGGGTTTCCCAAACGGTACGGTGGCATGATTCTGCTACGTTAATGTATGAACGCGGAGTGAGGCTGTTTGTGGAGATCGGGCCGGGCGAGACCCTAACCAACATGGCAAAGAAAGAATTTCCGGATGCCCGTTGTATTTCCGCATTAAACAGCGGGATCGAATCGGCCTGCATCCTTATAAAGAATGAAAGAGAAAAATGAATTTTCAGGAGAAGAGTATGGAAAAAGACAATGTTATATTTTCAAATGGCTATCGAGAGGCATTGAGTACAAAGACAACAATTCCTGATATTTTAAAAGTTTTTGCAGTATTATCAGTGATGATGCAGGGAATTTTAGGTGCTATGATGAAACAGGATTTGACAATCAGCCAACAGGCTCAATCGGTTGTGATCCTTGACCTTGTGAAATATTCCGCGCCTTTTTTTATTTTTGCAATCTGCTTTGATATCAGCAAAATAAAAAATGTTCCCTATAAGACCCATGTATTCCACAAAGCGAAGGAATTATTGGTGCCGTATTTTTTGTGGACTACGGTTTATATATTGATCGACCTTTCAAACTATCATAGCGTAAAAGATATTTTAAAGGGTTATTTGCTGGGCAGCAGTGCACCCCACACCTGGTATCTGGTCATGATGTTCCAGTTCCATTTACTGGTACCGGTACTTTGGTATCTCCATGCAAAGCTGTCAAAGGATCGTAAGAAAATCGCCCCTGTATTATTGGCTGCATTTATTTTCTATACAGCATTTGTATATTATTATGATACTTATATATTCGGCGGAAGAACCAATCCGATACTGCTTTATTTCGACCGCTCGTTTATCGGCTTCAGCATTTATGCGATTTTGGGAACGGTTGCTTCTTCCAATGTTGAGAAATGGGAAAGCTTCGTATCAAAGGCCAAGCTTGCCGTTTTGCCTTTGATCTGTATGTTCTTTCTTATTGAAAACCGTGAGATGTTCTCTTACGGAATGGAACATATAAAGCTATCCAATTCACTTTATTTAAGAATTTCCACCTTCTGCTATGATGTTTTTGCAATCATTGCTGTATATGGCTTTGGATTGGTACTGATCAAAAACCATTCAAAATTGTTAGTGCCGTTCCGGTTTCTGGCCCAATATGCATACCGGGCTTATCTGGCAAATTACTTTTTGATTTTTGTACTGATCAAATTAATGGGAGAGCCGGCCAATTCTCTTCCTTATGGGTTCCATTTGTTCTTTTTATGGCTCATGACAGCAATAATGTCATTTTCACTGGTATATGGGATTGAATTTGCCTTAAAGTATGTTCCGCAACTTTTAAAGGGGAAAAACGTAAGAGAAGAACAGCAGTACATTCATTAGAATAGTAATATTTCAGGCTATGATTCAGTATGAAAGAATCATAGCCTTTGATTTTATGGGCTTTAGCCTGTTGAACATGGGTGAGTTTCTTTTTAAGAGAAATGAA
>CAJMPJ010000059.1 GCA_905215155.1 uncultured bacterium
TTCCACCCGGTAAGCCTCACTGCCGGAATAGGACGGAAATATTTCCACCACATCGCCTCTGACCCGGAAGGTTCCACGCCTGAAATCCATATCGTTTCTGTCATACTGGATCTCAATCAGCTTATGGATCATCTCATCCCGATCCTTCATCATACCCGGCCTTAAAGAAATAACCATCTCCTTATAATCTATGGGGCTGCCCAATCCGTAAATACAGGAAACCGATGCAATAATAATAACATCCTGCCGTTCCGAAAGAGCCGCCGTGGCAGAATGACGGAGTTTATCGATCTCATCATTGATTGCAGAATCCTTCTCAATATAAGTATCTGATGAGGGGACATAAGCCTCCGGCTGGTAATAATCATAATAAGAAACAAAATACTCCACTGCATTTTCAGGAAAAAATTCCTTAAACTCGCCGTAAAGCTGAGCAGCCAGCGTTTTATTATGGGCAATAATAAGGGTCGGCTTCTGAATTCTCTGAATGACATTGGCCATGGTAAATGTTTTCCCAGAACCGGTAACACCTAATAATGTCTGGAACTGATTGCCTTCCTTAAAACCTTCCACCAGCTTTTCAATGGCTTGAGGCTGGTCACCGGTAGGCGCATACTCCGAGTGTAATTTGAACTCCATGATTTTTTTCACCTCCAAAATCTCTTAATGCAAATTATATCATAGCAGGAACAAAAAGTATAGCGGATAAAGAACATCAGTTCTGATATGTGGACTATTTCAGCTTCCATAACTTACAGCAATCATTGTATACAGTTAAAATAAGGCTATACCCTCTCCTGGTAATTTTTCCAAAGTAAGTCACAGGCAAGGACCGCAGATGCAATGCGTTAAAAAATAGATTGAATTTTAAACTTATTTGTTATATGATAACTCTCAAACAATCAAACAGCAGGAGGACTTATTATGTATAGCTTTAAGAACGATTACAGCGAAGGCGCACATCCAAAGATACTGGAAGCTTTGATTCAGGAGAATTTAATCCAGAACGACGGTTACGGACTTGACCCTCACAGCCTTCATGCCGCAGAGCTGATCCGGCAGGAAATCGGCCGTGATGATGCTGATATCCATTTCATCGTTGGCGGCACCCAAACCAACCTGATTGCCATTGCAACGGCTCTCCGCCCCTGGCAGGCAGTGATCTCTACGGATAAAGGCCATATCAATGTCCACGAAACCGGTGCGATTGAAGCCACCGGCCACAAAGTTCTTGCTATGCCTGTAAAAGACGGAAAGCTGACTCCTGCTGATATATTAAAGGCCCTGGACCATCATACAGATGAACACATGGTCCAGCCAAAGATGGTCTATATCTCCAATTCCACTGAAATCGGCACCCAATACACAAAAGCCGAACTGGAGGCGTTACACCATATCTGCCGGCAGAAAGACCTGTATTTATTTCTTGACGGTGCACGTATGGGTTCCGCACTGACAAGCCCGGTCAATGACTTAACCCTGAAAGATATTGCACAGCTCACTGATGTCTTCTATATTGGAGGTACAAAAAACGGTGCCCTCTATGGAGAAGCACTCATCATCAATCATCACGATTTAAAACCAGACTTTCGTTTTATGATCAAACAGCGGGGCGCCATGCTGGCAAAAGGCTGGACTCTTGGCATCCAGTTTGAGGAGCTGTTCCAGAACAATCTTTATTATGATCTGGCCGCTCACGCAAATGAAATGTCTGCCCTGTTAAAAAAGGGCATCCAATCTTGCGGTTACTCCTTTTTTTCAGATTCTTCCACCAACCAGCTGTTCCCCATTCTTCCTGATGCCGTGATAGCAAAGCTTAAAAAAGATTTTCTCTTTTCCATACAGGAACGGTTCGATGACAGCCACACCGTGATTCGTTTGGTAACCTCCTGGGCCACCAGAGAAGATGCCTGTAAAGAATTTATCAAATCCCTGGAATCCTGTAAATAACAAAAAGCCTCTGTATGCCAACAATTTCATTCCGGCATCAGAGGCTTATAAATTTCATATCTAACTTCTTAATTTACATTATTTCAATGCTTTGATCGCTTCCTGGAGCTGATTATCTTCCCCATGTTCAATCTTAATCTTTGTTTTCAGACTTTCATCCAATTCAACCGGAACATCAGGCTCCAGTCCTTTTCCATGAAGATCAAAACCGCTGGGTGTATAGTAATGAGCCACTGTCATTTTAATGGCAGTTCCTTTATCAAGAGGAAACAAGGTCTGAACGATTCCCTTCCCAAAGGTCTTCGTTCCCACCAGCTTTGCTTTGTCATAGGCTTTTAAAGCTCCGGAGAATACTTCAGAAGCACTGGCGGACTGGCCGTTGACTAAAACAGCCATGGGCACATCTATCTGATGACCGTCAGAAGCATAATACTGCTCTCCCTTTCCATTCTTATCTGCCATATAAACAAGAAGAGTCTTATCCTTCTTTTTTCTCACAAGGTTTGGATCTCCCTTGATCACCAGATCATCCGGAAGAATATAATCAAGCATAGACACTACCGCGTCCACAACACCGCCTGGGTTATTTCTTAAATCCACCACCAGTTTTTCCATTTCCTGCTTTTCCAGATCATCGACTGCACTCTTAAACTGATCCGCTGTCACAGAATCAAACTGGCTGACGGAAATATACCCTATATGATCTGCCAGCATTTCATGCTCAACCGTTGGAACAGTGATCTGACGGCGCTCCATGGTCATGTCGATGTATTTTCCTGTATCTTTACGAAGAACAGTAATGGTAACCGGGGTTCCTTCCTCTCCCTTGATATGATCCTTTACTACAAGCTCCAGGTCTATTCCCGTCACTTCTTCATTCCCTACTTTATAAATTAAATCGCCGGGCAGAATTCCCGCTTCCGCGCCAGGAGTTCCTTCAAAAACCTTGGTTACTGTAATGATACCTGTATCTGCACTCTGGCTGACCATGACTCCGATCCCGCAATACTCACCGGAGGTATCTTCCATCAATTTGTTATACTCGTCTGCTGTATAATAAACTGTATAAGGATCTCCTAATCCATTTAGCATCCCCTTATAAATCCAGTCTTCCACATCATTGAGATTTTCATCAAAAAGATAATACTTTTCAATTACCGCCTGGATCGTCTGTATTTTGGAAGCGATCCGGTTCATGTCTAAGTTCCCCTGTTGATTTTCTGCCTGAGCGGATTCCGCAGCCTGCCCTTTTCCATCAATTGCGGTTTTTCCGATCAGAAAGATCCCCAAAGACATTCCTACAATAACAAGACCTGCTAATGCAGTTAAAAGCGCCCCGACCAGGGCACCCTTCCAAAATTTATTTTTACTTTCCACTGCTATTCTCCTATCTAGCCATTATGGGCTAACGTATTTCGCCGGATTTACATAACTGCCATTTACTCTGATTCCAAAATGGAGGTGCGGCCCGGTAGAATATCCGGTAGAACCCACTTTTCCAATTACCTGCCCCTGTGTAACTTCCTGTCCAGCGGAAACCAAAAGCTGGGAACAGTGCATATACACGGTGTAAACACCTCCGCCATGATGGATCATGATATAGTTGCCGGCAGAATAACTGTATGTAGATATTGTAACCGTGCCTGATGCGGCTGCTAAAATGCTGTTTCCGGCAGCAGCACCAATATCAATTCCCTTGTGGTTGGAAGATGCTCCTTCCGTAGGGGATTCCCGGTCGCCGAAATTTGAAGTAATCCTGCTTGAAGAAGGACAGGGCCATATGAATTTAATATTCCCTATCGCAACGGTATTATACGTTTTCCCTGCTTTCTCGGCCGCTTTCCGTGCTTCTTCTTCTTTTTTCCGGATCTCAGCCTCCATATTTTTAATGTGCTGTTCCTGTTCCGCAATATCCTTCTCAAGCTCTGCCAAGCTTCCTTCACCGGCACTGATCTGGTTTTGATAGTTTACAAGCTCCGCATTCTTCTTCTTAATGAGCCGTTCCACATCCTGCTGCTTGTCATTGGCCGCTGTCTCAAAGGTTTTCAGCTCTTCATACTCCGCTAAAAGCTTCTGCTCCCGCTGTTCCACCTCTTCTTTGGATCGTTTAAAGTTCTCCAGCATTTTTCTATCATATGCAGCAATGCTCCGGATATATTCCACACGGTTAAAAAGCTGGGTGAGATCGCCCGACTTAAATAACAAGTCAATGTAGTTCGTCTCACCCTTCTCATACATATATTGAATTCTCAATTTCATATCCCGGTACTGGCGGTCCATGGTCTGCTTCGCCGCCTCCAAGTCTGCTTTTGCCGATTTAAGCTCTGCTTCCTTGGTAACAATCCGGGACTGAAGCGCATATAGCTGTTTATTTAGGGAATCAAGGGTGGCATCCAGATTTTTTATATAACCTGCTGCATCATTTCTCAATCCCTCCAGTTCTTTTATGGTTGACTCTATTCCCTTTTTTTCCTCTTCGAGAGTCGAGGCTTTTTCCTTTGCTTCCTCCACTTCAGTTTTGGTACCATAGGAGGGAAATATACATGATATGGTCATCATGCAGCCAAGTCCTGCTGCAAACAGCCTTTTTTTCAATTTCATGAGCATTTCCTCTTATACTTTTAAATGCTTCCGAATGGTAAAGAAACTTACAAAAAATCCAATCCCCAAACCGAGGCCCAATGCAGTTGCCGCCATATAAGGGAATATGGCCTCCACTGGCAGGAACTGAAAAAGCCCCGATAAAATACTGAACTTTGTAACAACATATTCAACCGTAGACCGGTAGAGGAAATAGATGGCAATCAGAGGAATGGAGGCTCCGACCAGGCCGATAATGACTCCCTCCACGACAAACGGAGCCCGGATCATATAATCAGTGGCACCGATGAGCTTCATAATATGATTCTCCGTCTTACGGAAGGCCGCAGCCACTGAAATCGTATTACTGATCAGGAATATGGCCACTGCCAGTAAAATACCGATTATCAGCATAGAGAGTACACCAATGACCTTATTTAAGCTGTTCATTCCTTCTGCTGCTGTCTGAGAATAGTTGACTTTTCTTACTCCATCAAGACTCTTTAACCAGTCAACCACCTTATTCTGATCCACCAGATCATTTAAAAATACGGTGTAGGAAGAAGAATTGGCAAGAGGATTATCCTCTTCAAAGCCTTCTGCCAAATCCTGCATATCCCCAAAATATTCTTTCTTGGCTTCTTCCCAGGCTTCTTCTGCAGAAATATACTTTATTTCTTTTACTTCTTTTCTGGCTTTTATCTTATTACCGATTTCAGTGATTTTATTTTTATCCAGCCCTTCTTCAAAAAATACTGTAATCCCAACGGTACCTTCTGTATTTTTAATCACATGCTGTACGTTAATAACGATTGAAAAAAACAGGCAAAACAGAAAAATACAGGCAGAAACTGTAGCAATAGATGCCAGAGAAAACAAAATATTTCTGCAAATATTATTAACCCCCTGCTTCAGGCAATACCAAAATGTACTAATTCTCATATGTATAACCGCCTTTTTTCTCATCGCTCATGATGGTTCCCCGATCCATCACAATCACTCGTTTTTTCATTCGGTCCACAATTTCCTGACTGTGAGTGACTACGATCACTGTAGTTCCCTGTTTATTAATCTCGTTTAACAGCTTCATAATCTCCATGGAGTTGTGACCGTCTAAATTACCGGTAGGCTCATCCGCCAGGAGAATCTCCGGACGGTTGATCAAAGCCCTGGCAATGGCAACACGCTGCTGCTCACCGCCGGAAAGCTGCTGAGGAAAAAATTTATACTTTGAAGATAGCCCCACCATCTTTAACATGGCAGGAACCGACTCTTTGATATTTCTTGTTGATGCACCGATGACTCGTTGAGCAAACGCTACATTCTCATATACATTCCGGTCCTTTAACAGGCGGAAATCCTGAAATATCATGCCAAGCTTTCTTCTGTATTTCGGAATAAATTTTCTGGGCATCTTGCCTAAATTCATATCATTTACTATAATTTTCCCGGCTGTTGGTTCTACTTCCTTGAGCAGCATCTTTAAGAGCGTGGATTTCCCCGAACCGCTGCGGCCGATGATGAATACAAATTCCCCATCCTCCACCGTTATGCTGACATTCCGAAGCGCTTTATTGCCGGCTTCATATGTTTTACTTACATTCCATAGTTCTATCATTTCTGTCCTCTAACTCTTTGTGCTTTTGTACTTCTGGTGAGGGAGAAAGAGATTTATGTATCCCTCTCGCCGCAGTGAAACTTCGATTGCGCTTCACTCCATCTCAGTTTACGGGCTTCACCCTATGAAAAGAGTCAGAAACACAGCTGCTTTTATGCAAGCATAACGCAGCTGTGTTACTGCCTCTTTTCGCACTGCTCATGGCTTGCGTTAATAGTCTTGGTTTTCCATGTACTTCATGTATTTTACTACCATCAATGCAATCTTAAAGGTAATGGCATCCTCAAATACGCGAAGGTCAAGCCCTGTGCTCTTTTGAAGTTTGTCCAAACGGTATACCAGGGTGTTTCTATGGATATAGAGCTGTCTGGAAGTTTCGGACACGTTTAAGCTATTCTCAAAGAACTTGTTGATGGTGGTAAGAGTTTCATCATCAAATTCATCAGGGGATTTTCCATCGAAAATTTCCTTAATAAACATCCGGCATAATGGCAGGGGGAGCTGATAAATCAGACGTCCGATTCCAAGCTTGCTGTATGCGACTACATTTTTATTGCTGTAGAAGATCTTTCCTACATCCATCGCCATCTTTGCTTCCTTATAGGATCTGGAAACTTCTTTAATTTCGCTTACAATGGTGCCAAATGCAACATGCACCTGAGTCATTGCCTCTGTGTTGAGCATGTCCAAAATGGTATTGGCGGTTTTTTCTAAATCGTCGTAAGTCTCGCCTTCTTTTACTTCCTTTACAAGGATAATATTCTTCTCATCCACAGCAGTAACAAAATCCTTTGTCTTCGCTGCAAATAAGTTGCGCACTGTTTCCAGTGCATTCACATCTTTTTCGTGCTGGGTTTCAATAATAAACACCACTCTTTTAATATTTGTTTCAATGTGGAGTTTCTTAGCTCTGTTGTAAATATCTACTAAAAGCAGATTGTCAAGCAGCAGGTTCTTTATGAAATTATCTTTATCGAAACGTTCTTTATATGCAACAAGAAGGCTCTGGATCTGAAAAGTTGCCAGTTTGCCGACCATATATACATCATCGCTTCCTCCCTTAGCCAGGAGAATGTATTCTAACTGGTGTTCGTCAAAAACCTTGAAGAACTGATATCCCTGGATTACCTGGCTGTCAGCCGGAGAATCCACGAACGCCAGGATGGAACTTTCATAATCTTCCGCATCAGGAAATGTGGTAGCCAAAACCTTTCCTTCTGTATCACAAATACACAGATCAATTCTTGTTATCCCTTTTAATCCTTCAATGGTTGTTTGAAGTATTTGATTCGAAATCATGGCATATTCTCCTTTTTCGTAAATTTACCTTATTCTATATTAAAGCAAAAAGAAAAAAAAAGCAAGCGAGTATCATACCCGCCTGCTTAAAAATTTCATATAATTTAATTTAAAATAACAAGTTCTGTATCTTTGTCAAATACATGTACCTTGGATAAGTCAAGTGCAAGCTTAATGGTATCACCAGGTCTTGCAGTTGTACGAGGATTGACTCTTGCTGTAAAGTTTGAATCATCAACATCAAAGTATAAATAAACTTCTGCACCTAATAACTCATAAACTCTGATAGTTGCGTCAATGATACTGGTAGGAGAAGCTGCAAGGAATGCTTCTTCATCGTGTAAATCTTCCGGACGGATTCCCAGAATTACACTCTTACCAACATATCCGGCACCCTCTAATTTTTTCGCTTTTGACTCTGGGAGCGCAATTGTATTGCCGCCGAATGTAAGTGTTACATCACTTCCGCTTTTAGCAACCTTTGCTTCAATTAAGTTCATCTGAGGAGCACCGATAAATCCGGCAACAAACTTGTTGCCTGGCTTATCGTATAAGTTCTGAGGAGAGTCAACCTGCTGGATAATGCCGTCCTTCATAACTACGATTCTGGTACCAAGTGTCATAGCCTCTGTCTGATCATGTGTTACGTAGATAATAGTAGCCTGAAGTCTCTGATGTAATTTAGAGATCTCAATACGCATCTGGCCTCTCAGCTTGGCATCAAGGTTTGATAACGGCTCATCCATAAGGAATACTTTAGGATTACGTACAATGGCACGTCCCATGGCCACACGCTGTCTCTGTCCGCCGGATAATGCCTTCGGTTTACGGTCTAACAGATGCTCCAGGTCAAGAATTCTTGCTGCTTCATGAACCAGCTTTTCGATCTCTTCCTTTGGAGTCTTTCTGAGTTTCAGACCAAATGCCATATTATCGTACACGGACATGTGTGGATAAAGAGCATAATTCTGGAATACCATTGCAATATCTCTGTCCTTAGGCTCCACATCATTCATTAATTTCCCATCAATGTAAAGTTCCCCAGAGGTAATATCTTCCAGACCTGCAATCATACGAAGAGTGGTAGACTTTCCGCATCCGGATGGTCCTACAAAAATAACAAATTCTTTATCCGCGATATCCAAATTAAAATCTTTTACTGCCTCAAACCCATTTGGATATCTTTTGACAATGTTCTTTAATGATAAACTAGCCATTTACTGATCCTCCTAAAAATATAATGTATATTCTCTAGTCGGAACCTGCAGCCCCCACAGCTACGGCCCCCATTTCTTAAAATAATCATACATGAATTAATTTTTATTTACCATATTGTTATTTACCAAAATCCATTTGGGCCTTTTGGCTAAATTGTATAACCAGTAAAAAAACTGACTGAAACGTCAAAATAACAAAAGTTGGCCTTGGCCATTTCTGTCTATATTCGATAGTGTATGATAATTCTCACCCATATTTAGTAAAAAACTACAAGGCGGTGTCGAAATATTCGGCACCGCCTTGTGTATTTTTATGTCATTTTATTGTTTTTTCAAAAGAACGTTTAACCAACGTACGTCAGAATGACCAGAACGAACGTCATCGGTTTGCCAAAGCTTTAAGATCTCAAAACGGCCATTATCCCTTAAAAGCTCTGTCATGGACTCCTCCGTAAAATCACTGAAATACCGTTTGCCCCGAAACCCTTCAAAATCCCCAAGCTTATATGACATATAAAGGATCCCGTTGTCATTTAAGGCCCTTGCTATTTTTGTAAGAATGTCCGACAGTTCCTTTTTGGGAGTATGAAGTAATGATGCGCATGCCCAGATTCCATCGAAAACGTTGTCAAAATCCATTTCCTCATATGTCATCTGTAGCACTTCCAGACCAGTATGGATCTCTGCCAGCTTGCACATCTCCTCAGATGCATCAAGAGGCGTCACGTCATACCCCAGGTCATAGAACGTCAGACTGTCTCTGCCTGATCCGCAGCCTAAATCCAGGATGGTGTCCCCCTCATTCAGCAGACTTGTAAATTCCTTCATGATCTCTGACATGTCCTGATTTACAGTTTCTTCAAATTCCTTTGCC
Organism: uncultured bacterium; assembly: GCA_905215155.1. Taxonomy (GTDB): domain Bacteria; phylum Bacillota; class Clostridia; order Lachnospirales; family Lachnospiraceae; genus Lacrimispora; species Lacrimispora sinapis. Next base: position 9,539 of record CAJMPJ010000059.1, read on the forward strand.
GCATACTTATTATAATAGTCTATCGAGTCCAAAATAATCCTCCTGTTATCTACTTACCCGCTATTTAATCTTTTCAATCTTATTTTCTGCTATTTTAACTTTTCCTTCTTTTAAAAGATGGCCTATGGCACGCTTAAAAGCATTCTTGCTCATAGAAAACTCCCGCTTGATGATTTCCGGATCTGCCTTATCCGTAAATGGCAGACAGCCTTCAAACTGGCTTTCAATAATTTCAAGAACCCGCTCAGAATCTGCATTCATCTGAATATGAGCCTTCTGTCTTGGACTTAAATCCAGCTTCCCATCTTCCCGCACCTTGGTCACCCGTGCAGTCACTTCATCGCCTTCCCGGTAATTTTCAAAAAATTCTTTTCGGGGAATCAAACCATAATACTTATTATCCACCGCAACAAATGCACCAAAGGTTTCGTTGATCTCATAGATAATTCCAGTTACCTGATCGTCCTTTTTATAAGGAGACTCATTGCTCAAGTGAGAATACACCCGCATGGTGGCAGCCAGACGTTTACTTTTATCAATGTACAAGGCAACCAGTACCTGCTCGCCCTGGCGGACCTTGTGAGTCTGTTCCTTAAATGGCAGAAGCAGATCCTTTTCAAGTCCCATGTCAAGAAATGCGCCGATTTTACCCACTTCTTTTACATTAAGTACTGCAGTTTCTCCCACCTTGAGTTTGGGTTCTGCTGTTGTTGCAATCAGACGGTCCTCAGAATCCTTATAAATAAAAACATCAATCCTGTCTCCCGGTCCTGTACCCTCCGGTACCTGTTTTTTGGGAAGAAGCACGGATGATTCTCCGTCAGCCTCTTCTCCCAAGTAAACGCCGAACTCTTTGACCCTCTGTACGACCAGGGTCTGCATCTTTCCTAATTCTATCATTTCATATCCTCTCTATTGTCCCCCGCAGCCAGATGACTGCATAAGCTGAACCTTCCCCGTCACACAAAGAAACCGTATAGCCTTCCTTTGTCCGGCTAATGCGGGGATAAACTACATCTCCAAAGACTGCCGCTTTTTTATATTCCACTCTCAGTTCATGAACTTCCATTTCATCTGGAAGAGCTTCCCTGGCAATCTCTACATACTTAGCATTGTTTACATGATGGTTTGTGTCAATATGATGTTTGCTAACCGTAACCGGTTCCAAAGCCATATAATCATCCGGCACTTCAATCTTTCGGGGCGCATACTCCATGGACAGCTTTTTTTCCCAGCCATTCCCATACCCCCTGATGTCCTCCGGCTGAATTTTAACCGGACGGCCTTTTTTTGTATCAAACAGAAACCATACCGAATTGGCCCTTACCAGATACTCTCCATTCTTATCACATATGGTGAAATTTCGGTAGCCGTAAAATCCTTTAAAATCATAAGGCCAGGTACTGATAAGAATCTCTTCCCCAAGCACTGGGTAACGGTCCACCACAATTTGCCAGGAGGACAGCCACCATGCCTTGTGACATTTCATCAAGTAAGAAATCCCCAACCCGTTGTCTTCTGACTGAAAGGTTGAGCAATCCTGCAGATAATTCAAAATACCTGTCAATGTCAGTTTTCCATATTCATCAGTCTCACTGTAACGGACCCTGCTGCCGAAATTATACATTCCACACCTCTTATCAAAATTATATAACATTATAAAGCATTTTTATGCTCTTGTCCAGATAAACCAAAAACATCCTTCCTCCGCCTTATGCTGAATTCTATTAAAATTAAATTTTAAACAACACTATACCGTTTTTTACAAGCAAAAAACGGAACCTAACCAGGTTCCGTTTACAAACTGGGCTACAAGGATTCGAACCTTGAAAATGACGGAGTCAGAGTCCGTTGCCTTACCATTTGGCGATAGCCCATCACTACAACGAGATTCATTATACATGAAGTTACAAAATGTGTCAAGTATTTTTTCCAAATAATTCTAATCCGCTAAATTGGCAAAAAAATAGCTCTGACTTTCCGAATCATACGAAAAACCAAAGCGTCCAATAACTGGGCTACAAGGATTCGAACCTTGAAATGACGGAGTCAGAGTCCGTTGCCTTACCATTTGGCGATAGCCCATTAACACAACGAGTGTATTATACTACTGAATATTCAATTGGTCAAGCATTATTTTAAATTTTTTATAAAAAACCGCCCTTTAAGAGGCGGTTTCATTTTTAATCGTCTGTTCCTGTGAGGCAGGTTTTTGACTGCTGCTCTCCGTTTCTTCTGTTTGAGAAGTTTCTTCCCCGGGTCTGGTCGTCTGCTTAAGTTCGCTGGTTTCTTGAGGCTTCTCAGTTTCGTCACTCTCCTCCGGCTCTTCTATAACCGGATTCCCGATTACAGGGGTCTCAAAGACTCCTTTTACCGTAGTCTGTTTTCCGATTTTAGGTGAGATTCCACCCAGAACAAAGGTATATTCCTGTCCTTGTGCCAATCCCGTCACACTTATTTCGCAATAATCCGAATCCGTATCCGTAACCTTCGCAGAGTAAGTATTTCCATCATCATCTTTGACCGACACCGTAGGATTTTTCCATTTCACCTTTGTTTTAAAATACACCATCACCGACCCATCCTCAAAATCAACATAATCAATCTTGATTTTATCCTTGGATACGACCTCCTGTTCCGAAGAAGATGCTTCTGCCGAAGGTGGAATTGTAATTGCCGGGGGCTGTGTCTGAGTGGAATTGCTCTGTGCGGTTGTCTGGCTCTCAGTCTCCAAAGGCTGCTGCTCTGTTACTGGTTCTTCTGAGACATAAGTTTCCTCCTGGCTTTTTTCATTTGCAGCAGTTGAAGCAATCTTATGGTCTGAAGTAGTTTCCTCTGTGACTCCGGTCTTCCCGCCGACCGCATACGCACGCTCCGTTATGACTTTAGCAATCTCCTCCATAGTCATAGACGATAATTTCTTCATGTCGTTCATGGTTAAAGATGGATTCTGGGCGATCAGTTCTTTTAAAAAGTAGGCTTTTCCATAAGAAATTCCATACTGACCGGCCAATTCCTTCACATGATCCTCTTCAATCACCTGCTGATCGTATACAACCGCTTTTAACTGCCGTTCTTCCAGAGTGCTCTGGATATCACTGACCACGGCAGAACGCAGGCTTTTGGCTTTTTTTACACTGTCATTGGCTACGGTAACCAATATGGCATTGTCCATATCAGAGAGGTAACCATTGGTGACCATGGCGCCGATTACGGCATTCACCGCAACATTTAAATCCACGCCCTTTAAATCCATTGGCTGCATAATACTTTCAGCATCTTTATTCAAAGCCTTAGCAGACAATACCTTATTATGTCTGTTAACGGAAAGTTCCACGCTGGGATTGACATCAATTCCAATCACGGAATCCACTCTGCCGTTCTGATACGAATAGGTTCCTCCAGCCAGGGCAATCATGCAAAAACAGGCAGCTATCAAAGTTGCAATAACCTTCTGCCTGATAAAAAATGACGGTGTGGCTGCACGCTCTTCCTGTTCCTGCGGTGTACTTAAATCAATGCGTTCCAGAACATCAGGAACCAAATCCCGGGTGGCAGACTTTAAGCAGGCTTCGATCTGTTGTCTATTCAATTGTCTGCGGTCTGATTGATTCATATCAAAGCCTACTCCTCTCTCAAGTAATTTTCCAGTTTTTTCATAGCACGGTTATATCTGGAAAGAGCTGTTGCCAAAGGGATCTTTAAGTTTGAAGCGATTTCTCTGTGCTTCATACCTGCCGAGGTATGGAGCAGAACAATCTCCCGCTCTTCTTCCTTAAGAATATTGAGTGCAGCAAGAAGCACCATCTTATCCGCCGCCATCTCTATCTCCTGGCAGACTTCACCTGTCTCCATCCCCGTCAAATCATCTAAAGCAACATCAGAATCATGCTTTTGTTCCCGAAACCTCATGTAACAAAGATTCCGCGCAATCGTAAACATCCATGCCAAGGGCTTTCCATGGGACTTATAGCTTTTGGCCGAAGTCCAGATTTTTAAGTAAGCTTCCTGCATAATTTCCTCTGCATCCTGAGGGTTCTTTATAATGGACAGAATAAAACTGTACATGTTACGATCCGTATTCTGATATAGCTGCCGGAAGGCCTCCTGGTCCCCATCTGCGACTTTATTAAGAAGTTTTTCGTCGCTTAAACGGCCGTAATCTTCAGGCCCGTCAAGGCTCATCAATCCCATAAAAAGCATGGTTCCGATTTCCTTTCTATTTAGTTAATGCGGATTACTGTCATCTTATTGCATAATATGGAAAATTTTTATTCCCTTATTTTTCCACACCAAAACCGCTTTCAGCTGTTATGACCAGACAGCACCGTTTATCCGTCTCAGTTACTTTATTTATAATTTCTTCCTTCAATTGTTCTCTTTTCTTTTTGTCATACTCACGTGGAAATACCAGATCAAAAATCAGATTGATCTGATTTTCACCATCAGTCAGCCGGAAATCATGAAATGAAATTCTGGTATCGATTCCATGAATCACATTTTCCAGCATGGTGCCAAATTCCATAACTCTGGAATTTTTTGTCTCCACCGGGTCCATATGAATTACCAGGAATATCCCAAATTTTTTCAAAGCCTCTCTTTCAATCCGGTCAATAATCTCATGAGAAATTTCCACATTCACATCATTGGGAACTTCCGCATGAATTGATGCCATACTCCTGGAAGGGCCATAATTGTGGACAATTAAATCATGACTGCCAATAATTCCATCGTAGCTTTCCACAAATTCTGTTATCGCACGATAAAGCTTTGGATCAATGGGTTCGCCAATGAGTGGGGTTAGCGTTTCTTTTGCAATGTTGACCCCTGCCCACATAACAACCACAGATACCACCAGGCCCACGATTCCGTCAATGTTAAGCCCCCATATGCCGTATATACCAACCGATAGAATCGTTGCAGAAGTAGTGATAACATCCCCCAGAGAATCTGCTGCCGTAGCCTTCATGACCGAAGACTGAATCCTATGTCCCAGCGTGCGGTTAAAAAATCCAAGCCAAAGCTTCACACAAACAGACAATAGCAAAATAACTATGGTTATCATCTTAAACGACATTTCTTCGGGATGAAGAATTTTCCCCACAGAAGTTTTAAACAGGGAAAATCCCACTTGTATAACCAAAAATGCCACGATAAAAGCCGCAATGTATTCCACCCTTCCATGACCAAAGGGATGATCCTCATCAGCAGGCTTCCCCGCCATTTTAACTCCGATAAAACCTATGATAGAAGAAGCTGCATCCGATAAATTGTTAAATGCATCTGCCATGACTGAAATACTGTTGACCAAAAGACCTGCGAAAAACTTGGCACAAAAAAGCAAAATATTGCAGCAAATTCCAACCGTACTGGCCATTAGACCATACCTTGTGCGTACCTGAACATCTTCCGTATTTTTGTAATCCTTAACAAAAGCCCTTACCAAAAATTCAGTCATAGTTCTCCCTTTCTGACTTTTCCTTTATTCCTTATAATACACCTTTTCCAAAAAGAGTCCCTCCGGCGGTGCCGTAAATCCAGCTTGACTCCGGTCCAGGGCAGCTAAAATATGCTTTATCTCATCCGGCTTTCTTTTTCCCTCTCCCACTTCAATTAATGTCCCCGTAAGAATCCGAACCATATTATACAAAAACCCGTTTCCCGTAAAACGGATCAATAGACGGCTCCCATCTTGTTCAAATTCTATATTCTTTATTGTACGGACTGCAGATTTTTTCATTTTTTTGTTTGCACAAAAACTTCTAAAATCATGTTCCCCAATAAGCAGAGAGGCTCCAAGCTTCATTGCCTCTACATTAAGGGATTTTCCTAAACCATAAATATATTTTCGCTCAAATACCGGTTTCTTATCAGCGGTTTCGATCCGGTATAAATATGTCTTTTCCTGGGCATTCAACCGGCTGTGAAACCTGTCATGAACACGCTCCACACGTTTTACGGAAATGTCCTCCGGCAGATACTGATTAAAATAATCTTTTATTTCACCTTCTGACAGATTTACATCTGCATGGAAATTTGCCACTTGAGCCAATGCGTGAACACCTGCATCCGTTCTCCCTGATCCATGGATTTCCAAAGGTTCTCCTGCCATCCGCTCCAAAATACGTTCTAATTTCTCCTGGATCGTACGGTCCGTGTTTCCCTGCTTCTGCCATCCATCATAACGGGTGCCGTCATACTCCAGTATCATTCGATAATTTTTCAACATGTAATTTCTCCATTCTTTTGCAGATTAAAAATACACCTCCTGCAAACAAGGTACCAAAAGCTATACCGGCACAATCCAGCCATACATCGGAAATCTGTCCAGAACGTCCTTTCACGAACAATTGAATAGTCTCATCCATAAACGGCACCAGATATCCTATAATAATATGAACAAACCAACGTTTTTCTGATTCTATTCCAATGGATTTCAAACATTCATAAAGCAAGACACCTAGCAACGCATATTCCATAAAGTGCCCCATTTTACGAAGGACATGCTCAGTAAGCCAAAACGCCTCAACTCCAAAAGTACTGAAAAATCCATGAATCAGTTTCAGCATTTTCCCGCTGTCCTCTGATGAAACTTCTGCAACCTTCATCGAATTAGAATAAATAAACAGAATATATAGGATGACAGTCAGAATCCATACATATTTTTTCTTCATATTTATTTCCTCAATATCCCACTTTTGTTGATCTGATCTGCCGCTTTTTTCAGCATATCTTCATTCTGAACCAGTGCCATCCGGACAAAACCTTCTCCAGACGGCCCAAACGCACTGCCGGGTGTTACCAAGACCCCTGACCGATCCAGTAAATCCATGGCAAACGTCATCGAATCCTCAAAACCATCTGGTACCTTTGCCCATACAAACATGGTTGCCTTTGGTTTTTCTAAATCCCATCCTATTTCTTTCAAACTGTCACAAAGAACATCTCTCCGTTTTTCATAAGCGTTCCTTGTTTCAGACACACATGACTGATCGCCGGTGATTGCTGCAATGGCCGCCTGTTGGATGGGCAGAAACATCCCATAATCCATATTGGATTTCAAAGCTTTCATTTTCCCAACCACTTCTCTGTTACCTACACAAAAGCCGATTCTAGCCCCGGCCAAACCATATGTTTTAGATAATGAATTAAATTCTACTCCAACCTCCCTGGCTCCCGGAAATCTCAAAAAACTTCCGCATGTCCTTCCATCAAAAACCAGTTCACTATACGCATTATCATGAAGGACAATAATATCATAATTCCTGGCAAATGCAATCAGCTCCTGATAAAAAGAATCCGGTGCAATGGCAGACGTAGGATTGTTTGGGTAGGAAACTAACATGATTTTTGCTTTCCTTGCAATTTCTTCCGGAATATCACCAAAATCAATGACGTAATCATTCTCCTTTTTTTGAGGCATGTAAAAAAGACTTGCTCCAGCTAACACCGGCCCATCAGCAAAGACAGGATAACACGGATCCGGAACAAGTACTACATCTCCCTCGTCGACAACAGATAACGCAATATGAGCCAGTCCTTCCTGAGACCCCAGAAGAGAACATATCTCAAAATCCGGATCAAGAATTACCTGATATCTTTTTTTATACCAAAAAGCAACCGCTTCCAAAAGCTCCTTCTGGTCCCGGATGGCGTAAATATAATTTTCCGGCTTTGCCGCAGCCTCACATAAAGCTTCCCTAATATGCTTTGCCGGAGGAATATTGGGTGTTCCCACACTTAAGTCGATTACCTCTTCTCCCTTTTCTACCTTCTTCTGTTTCATTTCCAAAAGCTTGGAGAAGATTCCTTCCTCAAAACGGTTCATTCTCTCTGAAAAATGCAATGGCCGATCCACCTCTGTCTTTTCGTAATTTTCATAATGTAAGTTATTATAGTACAAAGGCTCTTATAATACAAGGATAGCTGCAAAAAAAGTCCCCAAAAGCAGCATTTTGCCGCATATTGGGAACTATGTATCTACGGTCCTATGGTAACTGGAACCCCCAAATTGCAATAACTCCATAGCACATCCATAACATCATTATCAACTGCCACACAGCCATGGGTATTTCCACCAGGAACTCTGCACCCATGAATCATAATGGCTCCTCCAAGAGGTGTATCCCATGGAGGCTGTTTTCCTTCCAGATTGGCGTTCACTATTTCATCACGCTGCTCCTTCGTAATGATACCGTCCGCATACCCTCTTTCTGCATCCTTTATTCCCGGATAGGAAAGACCTAACGAAAGATAAGCAACACTTTTATCATTTCTTGTACAGACATAAAACTCTCCGCTGGGTGTTCTTAAATCCCCTTCTACCTTTTTATTGCCCTCTGCGGATGATGCCCCCAAAGAAACCGGATATTGTGATATTAATACACCATTTTGTTTTAAAGAAAGCGTCTTCAGCCTTTTACTCACATAAATGCTTACTCCATTTGTAGACCCGGTATTACCAGCCGCAATATCGGCTCCTGGTCCAACAATCGGTTCAGCATAGCCGGTAATGTCCAAAGATACCGCCATAACAAAAATTAGCACGCCCGATATCAGACGTTTAAAGAATTTATAGCCATTACTTGCCCAATTCATTTCTTCCATTCCTCTCTTTTTTTTAATTATATCATCCAGTTGGTATAATCCGGATTACAATATTCTTACATTTTGCACTCTTTACTGACTGGTTTTAAGAAAACATTTTAAATAGGCCAATGCCGTATGAAAACACCCCTCCACACCTATCAAACCGCTGTTAAGGCATAAATGGTAATTCTGTGCTTTCCCCCATTCACACCCGGTATAATATTGATAATATTCCTTCCGTTTCTTATCCACTTCCCGAATTCTGTTTTCCATTGTATCAGGATCTGTGCCGGTATTTAAAGAATTCATACGTTTCAACCGCTCTTCCATTTTAGCATACACAAATAGATCAATACTGTCCTCAAGCACCCTGTCCGCACAACGGCCAACAATAATACACGGCCCCTGTTCCGCCAGCTTTTTGATTACACGGGCCTGAGCAAGAAAAACCTGATCAGACATCGGTATTTCATAAGAAAATGAAAAAGGATGATAACTTTGCGGATCTAAGGAGTTCTGCAGTTCAGGTATATTTTCAAAATAACGCAAAAACTTTTCCTCTGACAGCCCACATTCCTCCGCTGACAGACCAATCAATTCCTTATCATAAAAAGGAACCTTCAGTTCTTCCGCCAGTTTGATACCCAATTCCCGACCCCCACTGCCAAATTCCCTGCTTATCGTTATCACTTTATCCAACATACGCTCCTCCTTATCTTACTCCCAGCAGACTTTTCTTCCGCCTTTCATAACTAAAAATTGTAAATTCTCAGATCATTGACGGAAAAAACAAATTAATATTCGAGTTTAATTCCTGCTTAAAGTATGTTCGCTTCGTTTGATAAATCAACATCACTATAACCGAATTTATTCACATAGAAAAATAACTGTATAGCTTACTTCTATTATACATGATTTTTCCCAATTTTCACAAAAAATGATAAGTAAATTAAAAAAGTTATATTTTACCGTTTTTTGATAATGGTTTAGTAATAAATTCGTGAACATGAACACAAAAAAGCAGATCTCCACCTGGAAATCTGCTTTTTACCTTCTGTATGAAGAGCGCGAGACGGGACTCGAACCCGCGACCCCGACCTTGGCAAGGTCGTA
>CAJMPJ010000060.1 GCA_905215155.1 uncultured bacterium
CCGCCGTTCCTTCCGGAGAAACATAAATGACGGATTCCGGATAGGACTTGTATATAACTGTTTTTGTAACAGACTGTGAACTGTAAGAACTTAATTTCGTATAGGAAGCAGGCTGAAACGATCCTTGCGGAGTGAAAACCATAGTTACCTGGTTCTCTCCTTTGTTAAGATAAAGGGGCTGTACCACTTCCTGTCCTGCCTTCACCTTCATAGACTGCATGGATAATCCATTTAACTTTGGAGTTACCCAGCCATCTGCGTTGGCCTTGAATACCGCCTGATATCTGCCTGTTGCAGAACTGGAGGCAGATATGATCTCATAATCCGGCTCCACATAGGTGATTGGACGAGGAATTGCAGGAGGATCAGTTTTTCTGTCAGTTACAGAAAATTCTATGTTTGAAAAGGTTACATTGCATCCTCTGGCTGCGGCCAGACCTACATAAATCTTATCCTTATTAATTTTGCAAAGGGGGTCTTCTTTACCGTCCAGATAGTAGACCTCCTCCATCTTCTCACCCTTTTTATTAATATAGGAAGCATGATATCCTGTATTGGTGCGCTTTAATATCATGGTATAGGTTTCATTTTTCTTGATCAGTATGGAGGGATCAAATACCCCATCCTGAACGGTAAAACTATTCTTCTCGGGAGCCTTTTCCGTGGAACTGATCCCGGAAAAGAACCGGAATCCCAATCCGTCTTTCAGGCTTTTTGTCTCGCCATCTTCTGTCTTATAACTAAGCTTTGTTCCGATGGCTGCCATGGAATTGGTATAAAATGCCTTATCACTGACCTTATTCTCTCCGATGCTGTCTCTGGCCAATAAAGCAAATCCTTCCTGTCCGTCCGGAGATGGATTAATATAATCAACGGTCACGTCTGCTTTTAAAGAGAAATTTTCCTTTTCCGGATCAATGCTTGTATAATAATAGGAAATTCCGTCATATCCGTCGGTAGAAACGAACTTGCCTCCCTTCTTATCAATACTCCCGTCTGCCTTTACGGTACAGGAGGTAAGACTTACAGTACTATCAATGGAACTGCCTTCCTTAATGGTATTTACACTTCCACTCGTTGACGTTCCGAAATATGCAAATTTCCACGCCCTTTCTCCCGCCGTCTCCGAATTCTTCGGAGCAGAAGCCCATGCCGCGCTTCCTGCCGTAACGAGCGAAATTCCGCACAGACAGCAAAAAGACAAAACTTTAGTCAAATATCCTTTTTTCATGGTATCCCCCTCATTCTAAAAATAATATCAAAATACAATTTTGTAAAATGGAATAACCTTAATATGCCAGAACAAATACCAGGCATTGTCTATAAAACCCAATGTAAGCGCTTACACTGTACAACATATACTATATTATCACACTTAAATTATTTTTTCAATACAACATAGCCAATTACCCTCTTGCAAGTATATCATTTGCATATTTTTTCCAATTTTCGTCATTTATATTTATGCAATATGACCATAAACTTGGTTATACTTTACTATCTTAGTTTTTTTTAAAAAGACTGGATTTTTTTTTGATTTAGATGTATAATTCTATTTTTGAAAACATCCCCATACCATCACCACAGAAGGAGGTTACACTGTTATGTCAGTGAAATACGTATTTGTCACCGGAGGTGTTGTGTCCGGTCTTGGCAAAGGTATTACCGCAGCATCACTTGGACGACTGTTAAAAGCCAGAGGCTATAAAGTCACCATGCAAAAATTCGATCCTTATATCAATATCGATCCAGGTACCATGAATCCGGTTCAGCATGGAGAAGTTTTCGTCACGGAAGATGGAGTGGAAACAGACCTTGACCTTGGTCACTACGAACGTTTTATTGATGAAAGCCTGACAAAGAATTCCAATGTCACAACCGGAAAGGTCTATTGGACCGTACTGACCCGGGAACGCCGCGGGGACTTTGGGGGAGGCACCGTACAGGTTATCCCTCATATTACCGACGAAATAAAAAGCCGCTTTCACCGCAACCACAATTCCTCTGAAACAGAGATTGCCATTATCGAAGTCGGCGGAACGGTAGGCGATATCGAAAGCCAGCCTTTCTTAGAGGCGATCCGACAATTCCAACATGAAGTAGGCCACGAAAATGCGATTCTCATTCACGTGACCCTGGTTCCATATCTGAAAGTTTCAGGAGAACTGAAAACCAAACCGACCCAGTCCAGTGTAAAAGACTTACAGGGAATGGGAATCCAGCCCGACATCATCGTATGCCGTTCCGAACTGCCCCTTGATGACGGAATCCGAAGCAAGATCGCACAATTCTGCAATGTTCCCAAAACCCATGTAATTGAGAACCTGGATGTTGAGGTACTATATGAACTTCCGCTTGTAATGGAACAGGAAAACTTAGCTCAGGTTGCCTGTGAAAGTTTAAAACTCCCCTGTCCAGCACCGGATTTGACCGAATGGGCTGCCATGATCGACAACTGGAAGCATCCGGAAAAAGAAGTGACCATTGCTCTGGTAGGAAAATACATTCAGCTTCATGATGCATACATCTCCGTTGTGGAAGCATTGAAACACGGCGGTGTTTATAACCGGGCAGATGTAACTATCAAATGGGTAGATTCTGAACTGGTTACCGATGAAAACGCAGAAGAATATTTCCATGATGTAAATGGAATTCTGGTTCCGGGAGGCTTTGGAAGCCGGGGATTTGAAGGAAAAATCTCTTCCATTCGATATGCCCGTGAACATCATATTCCGTTCCTTGGCATATGCCTTGGCATGCAGATGGCCATTGTGGAATTTGCCCGCCATGTAGTGGGCTTTTCCGATGCTCATACCGTCGAACTGGATGAACAGACCACGCACCCTGTCATTCATTTGATGCCGGATCAAAACGATGTGGAGGACATCGGCGGAACCCTCCGTCTCGGTTCCTATCCATGCGTCCTGGACAAGTCCTCCAAATCCTATGAGGTGTACGGGGAGGAGCTGATCCATGAACGCCACAGACACCGTTATGAGGTAAACAATGACTATCGGGAAGATTTGGTGAAAGCCGGTATGAAGCTTTCCGGAATCTCTCCCGACGGACGGATTGTAGAAATGGTGGAAATCCCGTCTCATCCGTGGTTTATCGCAACTCAGGCCCATCCGGAATTTAAATCACGCCCAAACAGACCTCATCCCCTGTTCCGTGATTTCATCAAGGCGGCTGTTGAAAACAAATAAAATAAGATTTTTTAGAACGAAGGAGTTCGGGTTCTTGCAAAAGAACCTGGCTCCTTTTTTGATGGGAAAAGAGGATTTCACTTTAAATTATTATTTTCTTTTCATTTTTTCTTGCACTTTTTTCATCTTCTGCTATAATATAATGCAACGTGTGTCCACAGGAAAGACAGTTGTATTTACAGGAGATACACATAAAGGAGGATATGTTATGAAATTAAAAAAAGTATTTGCACTCACTCTCGCGGCATGCATGAGCACCAGTCTCATTGCCGGCTGCAGTAACTCAGGTTCTTCATCATCTTCAAAAAGCGGCGAAAAGGTTATCAAAATTGGGGTATTTGAACCGACCACAGGCGAAAACGGAGGCGGCGGCATGCAGGAAGTGCTGGGAATACGTTACGCCAACCAAACACACCCGACGGTTAAGATCGGAGAAGATGAGTATAAAGTGGAATTAGTAGAAGTAGATAATAAATCCGATAAAACAGAAGCGGTCAACGCTGCACAGAAGCTTGTAAGCGAAAAGGTATCCGTTGTTCTTGGAAGCTACGGCTCCGGTGTTTCCATCGCTGCCGGACAGATTTTTGCAGATGCAAAGATCCCTGCCATCGGTGCTTCCTGTACCAATCCCCAGGTAACCCAGGGCAATGATTACTATTTCCGCGTATGCTTCCTGGACCCGTTCCAGGGAACCGTTATGGCAAACTATGCAAATGACAACGGGGCAAAAAAAGCAGCCATCATCACCCAGCTTGGCGATGACTACTCCTCCGGACTTGGTTCCTTCTTTAAGACAGCCTTCACCGGCTTAGGCGGATCTGTCGTCAGTGAAGAACAGTTCCAGACTAACCAGACAGACTTTAAGGCCATCTTAACCAACATCAAGGCCCAGAACCCTGATATCATCTTTGCGCCGTCTTCCATTACCACGGCTCCCCTGATCATCAAGCAGGCCCGTGAGCTTGGGATTACCGCAACCATCGCTGCCGGCGATACCTGGGAGAATTCAACCATCATTGAAAATGCCGGAGCTTCCGCTGAGGGAATTGTTCTCTCCACCTTCTTTGATGAAGCAGCACCAGCCAGTGATGAAGCCGCCAGCTTTGTCTCCGGATTTAAAACCTATTTAAAAGAGCAGAAACAAGATGAGATCATTCCGGCAGTATCCGCACTTGGCTATGACGCTTATTTATGCGCATTAAAAGCAATTGAAACGGCTGGCTCTGCTGACGGAACCGCCATCAAAGACGCATTAAAGGGAGTTACCATTGACGGTGTTACCGGCACCATCTCTTTTGATGAAAATGGAGATGCAAAAAAGGATATGGCATTTATCAAAACCGTGAAAGACGGCAATTTTAAATTCCTGACAACTACTACGGTAAAATAATCAAATAAACCGCAATTAAGCAATCATCACCGAATGAGTGGGGACGCACTTTCTTCCCCACTCGTTCCATTTGTAACAGGTACTTATCCCATATACTTTACAGATAGGAGGCTTTTTGCCACATGAGTCTTTCAACCTTTTTACAGCAATGTCTGACCGGAATTTCCTTAGGCGGTGCTTATGCCCTCATCGCCATTGGCTATACGCTGGTTTATGGAATCCTTCGCCTGATCAATTTCGCTCACGGAGATATTTTCATGATGGCCGGCTATTTTATGATATTTGCTATGGCAAGTTTTCCATGGTTTATCTCCATTCCACTGGTGTTACTCGTAACGGTGGTTTTGGGCGTGTCCATTGAACGGATTGCGTACCGCCCTCTTCGTACCGCCCCCAGAATGTCTGTCATGATCTCTGCCATCGGTGTATCCTATCTTTTGCAGAATCTGGCTACATATCTGTTCACTGCCCTGCCAAAGGGATATCCGGAGCTTCCCGGTCTAAAGAAGATCTATCAGATCGGCGGACTCTCCGCCTCCTTTGTTACCTTCCTGACGCCGGTCCTTACCCTTTTCATTGTTTATGTGCTCATGATTTTGATCAATAAGACAAAGATCGGTATGGCAATGCGCGCTGTGGCTAAGGATTACGATACTGCCTCTTTGATGGGAATCAAGATCAACCGCATCATCACCTTTACCTTTGCTGTTGGCTCTCTGCTTGCGGCAGTCGGCTCTGTACTTTATTTTACAGACCGTATGACCGTATTTCCCTTCTCCGGCTCCCTGCCGGGCTTAAAATGCTTCGTAGCAGCTGTATTCGGCGGAATCGGCAGCATACCGGGTGCGGTCATCGGGGGATTTATCCTTGGACTGGGTGAAACCGCCCTGGTTGCCATGGGCTATTCCACCTTCAGTGATGCATTTACCTTTATTCTGCTCATTGCCATTCTCCTGATCAAACCTACGGGATTGTTCGGCGAGAAAACAACCGATAAAGTGTGAGGTGCTTTTTATGAAAAAAACAATATCCAAAAACAGACTTTATACCCTGATTGCACTTTTGTTCGTCATTGGCATTCTTGGTATTTTACAGGCAAACAGTGCTAAGTACAGCTATCAGATCTCCATTTTGGAGAGAAGTGCCATCTACGCTGTGGTTGCCGTTTCCATGAACCTGCTTACCGGCTTTACGGGGCTGTTTTCCTTGGGGCAGGCCGGCTTTATGGCCATAGGAGCCTACACCGTTGCCATTCTTACCATTCCGGTCGAAAGCAGGGCCAGTGTATATTATGTGAATGGGATTGCACCAGCCATCGCCAACCTTCAGTGTCCTTTCTGGCTGGCACTCATCATTGCCGGGCTGATCTCCGCAGGCATCGCTGCCTTGATCGGAATTCCGGTTCTGCGGTTAAAAAGTGATTACCTTGCCATTGCCACACTTGGTTTTTCCGAAATTATCCGGGCCGTAATCTCCGCTCCCCAGCTAAACAAGGTGACCAACGGTTCCTACGGACTTAAAAATATTCCTGGATTTCCAAACCTTTATGTGGCATTCGGACTGTGTGCCCTTTGTATCCTTTTGATGGTCCTTTTGGTCAATTCCTCTTACGGCCGGGCCTTTAAAGCGCTCCGGGAAGATGAAGTGGCAGCTCAGGCCATGGGACTGAATCTGTTCCGCTACAAGGAACTGGCATTTGTGATCTCCTCCTTTTTTACAGGTGTCGGGGGAGGCCTTCTGGCCATGTTCATGCGTTCCATTGATTCCAAGACATTCTCCATTAATATGACCTATGATATTCTCCTTATTGTGGTTTTGGGAGGGATCGGAAGCATTACCGGAAGCGTAATCGGCGCCTTTTTGGTAACAGCAGGAAGAGAATGGCTGCGTTTCTTTGATAATCCGCTGACGATCGGAGGTATTGACATCCCATTGTTCCGCTCCGGTTTCCGTATGGTCATCTTTTCCATCCTTTTAATGATGGTAGTGCTCTTCTACCGCCGGGGCATTATGGGAAATAATGAGTTTTCCTGGGACGGACTGGGGCGGCTGATCCGCAGCATCCCAGGCAGACTGAAGAAGAAAAATAAAACACAGAAGGGAGAAAATGCATAATGTCAGCAGAAGCAAAAACTCCGGTGAGTGTCCTTCACATGCAGGATGTCACCATGCAGTTTGGCGGCGTTGTGGCAGTAAACGGTTTGACCCTGGATGTCAATGAAGGGGAAATCGTTGCCTTAATCGGTCCTAACGGTGCCGGAAAGACCACTGCCTTTAACTGTGTGACCGGAATCTATGAGCCAACCTTCGGGCAGGTGGATTTTATGGGGAAAACCATATTATCCAATACTCCAAAGGGGAAAATGCAGAAAATGTATCTGGGCGAAGTGGTTCCAAGACCTCTTCCGGTGATCCGCAATACACCGGATAAGATCACCCAGAAGGGAATTGCCCGTACCTTCCAGAACATCCGGCTTTTCGGCCAGCTATCGGTCTTTGACAACGTCCTTATTGCAAAGCACATGAGGGCCAAACAGAATGTGATCTCTGCCACACTCCGGCTGAATCATAAAGAGGAAGAACGGATGCGTGCGGAGACCACAGCCCTTTTAGAGGAACAGAATCTTCTTCATTTAAAAGATGAGATCGCCTCTTCCCTTCCCTACGGCTTACAACGGCGTCTGGAAATTGCAAGGGCACTTGCTACAGAACCTAAGTTTCTGCTCCTTGATGAGCCGGCCGCAGGAATGAACCCGCAGGAGACCCAGGAACTTACGGATTTTATCAAACAGATCCGCGATTCCTATCACCTGACGGTATTTATGATTGAACACCATATGGATCTGGTCATGCAGATCTCAGACCGCATCTATGTACTGGATTTCGGCAAACTGATTGCTCAGGGAACACCGGAGGAAATCCAGAACAACGAACGGGTCATTGAAGCATATCTGGGGGTGAGCGACGATGCTGAAGATTGATAATTTACGAGTGAATTATGGGGGGATTGAGGCCGTAAAGGGAATTTCTTTTGAAGTACCGGATAAAAGCATTGTGACCTTGATCGGTGCCAACGGAGCAGGAAAAAGCACCACCCTCCGGTCCATTGTAGGGCTTGTCAAGCCTGCCGCAGGAAGCAGCATTACCTTAGACGGACAAGAGCTGATCGGTGTTGACACGACCGGGATCGTAGCCAAGGGAATCGCACTGGTACCGGAAGGGCGCCATGTATTTCCGGATATGACGGTCATTGAAAATATAAAAATCGGAGCTTATTTGAGAAAAGACAGCCTGGAAGACGATATCAACTGGGTATATACTCTTTTTCCAAGATTAAAGGAACGCAGCTGGCAGCTTTCCGGAACGCTTTCCGGCGGAGAACAGCAGATGCTTGCAGTGGCAAGAGCCTTAATGAGCAAGCCAAGAATCTTAATGATGGACGAACCGTCTCTTGGCTTGGCACCGCTTATTGTAAAGGATTTATTCTCGATCATCAGGGAGATTAATAAAAAGGGCGTGACAGTGCTTTTAATCGAGCAGAATGCCAATATGGCCCTGCACACGGCGGATATCGGCTATGTGCTGGAAACCGGACGGATCACTTTATCCGGAGCAGGAAAAGAGCTTCTGGCGGATGAATCAGTGAAAGCCGCTTACCTTGGAAAGAAAAAGAATTAATTTTTATCTTCTCCATACATTTAGAAAAAGGCAGCAGATGCTTTTGCATCCGCTGCCTTTTTCTGTCTGAATAAAAAACCCCATTTCAATTTTTCTTCCCTCTGCTTATCCCTTTCCGAATTATAATTACTGGATTTCAAAAGGTTTAACCTTATTCGACATATTTCGACATATTTCGAGTCATTGTTAGTATTTTTAACATTTTGTTTGTAAAATATATACAAACTCTTAATATTTCTTAATATTTAAGTACAAATCTTAATTAAACAAAAAGGAACACGATAATATCAACAAGAAACAAATAAAATCCAGTAAAATGAAATGAGGTGATTCCCTTGGACTATTTATAAAAATGAACTGTAGCCTATTAAAATGCATGCAAAAGATACGATTTATAATATGCATATGACAAAACAGAAAGGAGCTATCTTATGCGCAAAATGATAAAGCACTTAGCAACAGCAATTGCTGTAGCAACCATGTTTACAATTACCAGCTCAACCGTTTTGGCGGCACCTTATAATCACAAAAAACAGGATTTAGTTCAGCCAGACGGGACGAAAGTTCAGGTTGACATTACAGGTGATGAGTATTTTCAGCACATTGAAAGTTTGGACGGATATACCCTCTGCCGTGATGAAAACGGCTGGATCTGTTATGCAAAATTAAACGAGGACAAGACGGATTATGTTTCCACCGGTATTGTTTATAAGTCAGAGGATTCAAAAAGCATCAATTCCATTGACCAGTCCGGTCAGGATAAAAACAATCTGGAAAAACATTTAAAGATAAAAAAGGAAGCGATTATAGAAAAGTCTGATAAGGTAAGAAAAAGGCTTCATGGATGGGATTTTAAAAACACTCCCGATTCAAAAAATCAAAACAGCACTGGATTACTGGATTTAAAGTTAAAATCATCCGGTGATGTAAAAGGATTGACCATTTTAGTTGATTTTCCTGATACCAAAAGTTCTATTTCCAAATCTCAGTTAGACAGCTTTTTTAACGCAACCGGCTACACCGGCTTTAACAATAACGGCTCCATCAAAGATTATTATTATGACATCTCCGGCGGAAAAGTCACATACACAAATACTTTGCTGGGATTCTACACCGCCAAACACCCCAAATCTTATTACGATGACATCTATGAAGAGACAGGTTCCTATGGCAGGTCTGATGAACTTGTAGAAGAAGCCATCCAATGGGTGAAATCCACAGGTTTTGACCTCTCCACTTTGACAAAAGACTCCAACGGATTTTTAAAAGCCGTCAATATTCTTTATGCAGGAACCGCTGACGCAGGCTGGGCAAAGGGATTGTGGCCGCATCAAGCCTGGTATCCAAATTCAGATTATATCAATGGTGCCAGAATCCAGAAATATGAAATGTCTGACATTGGAAACGACATATCCATCTATACCATATGCCACGAAAGCGGACATATGATTTATGGATATCCGGATTTATACGATTACGACGGAGATTCTCATGGTGCCGGAGTATATAGCTTAATGAGCTCTGCTGCAAACGAAAAAAATCCGGTGCCGCCGGACCCTTATTGCAGAAATGTGATTTCCGGATGGAATACTCCCATAAATATGAATGATTACGAGGCCGGAACCACCTTTACCGCAGTTGCAGACAATAACGGGAATTCTTATTCCTACAAATGGTCAGGGAATAAACCCAATGAATATTTTCTGATCGAAAACATTCAAAAAACAGGAAGGTATGCAGACGTACCGGATTCCGGACTCGCCATCTGGCATGTAGATGAAAATGGAGATAATTCCAAGAACAGCATGACACCCAGCAATCACTTCATGGTCTCTCTTGAACAGGCCGACGGGAAATTCGACATGGAGAACAACAGAAACGGCGGGGACAGCGGAGATTTGTTCCACGCCGGATATAAGGATTCCTTTACCAATGATACTACTCCTGATTCCAAATGGTGGAATCAATCACCTTCTGGTCTGGAAATCTCACAAATCAGCAATTTGGCCAGAGAAATGACCTTTGTTCAATCTTCCACCAATCCTAATCCAACGCCGGAGCTGACAAACATTGCCGGACAAGCTACCCCTTCAGCGTCTTATGTATCAGACTGGGAATCAATCTTTGCGTTAAATGATGGAATTGATCCTATAAATTCCAGTGACCGAAGCGGGGCTGTATACGGAAACTGGCCGGAAACAGGGGCTCAATGGGTTCAGTACGTTTTTCCAAAAGACTACACCATTTCGGGCATTGATGTTTACTGGTTCAAAGACGGACAGGGCATTGATGTACCGGCCTCCTACAGTATCTTGTATTGGGATGGAAATGACTGGCAGGATGTGGAAAATCCGAACGGTCTGGGTACCGAAGTCGATCAATACAATACAACAACCTTTACTCCTGTAACCACAAATGGAATCTCTATTGTCATGAATTCAAAAGACACCAAATCTACGGGGATTCTGGAATGGAAAGTATATGGGGAATAATACATAAGGTTTGATAGAGATCTAAACAAAAGGACCTGTAACATCAACGCTTTTCCATAAAAGCGATGGGTTACAGGTCCTTTTGTTTTGCATATTTGGATAGGAATTGATACGCTGCCAGACCACATCATGGGATCACACGGCGAATGGTCACCGGTTTCCGGTAATCCCAGGAAGATATTTTGATTCCGCTCCTTCGGTTGGCCGCATGAATGATCTGCCCTTTGCCGATGTACATGGCTACATGATCAATCTGGCTGCCGCTGGAGTAAAACAGCAGATCCCCCGGCTCCATACTGGAGGCAGGAATGGCTTCGCCTTCTGCGGCCTGTTGTCTGGACGTCCGGTCTAAACGGACTCCGGCTGCATGTTCCATGACATACTGGACAAATCCGGAACAGTCTGCACCGGTGTTGGGATTGGTTCCGCCCCACCGGTAGGGATTTCCTACGAATTTCACCGCGTAGTTCACGACCTGGTTTCTTATGTCATCATTTTTCTCTGCTTCCGGTATGGTGTATGCAATGGTGGCATAATCCGGCGCATAAGCATAAGCGGTCTGGCCTCTGTATTCAATTTTGGCCCATCCGTCCTTGCTGGATAGAAAACGGTACGTCTCTCCCTCATGGATTCTGCCTAAAATCTCTGAATCCGTATTTGGTTGTCTGCGGACCCGGAGGGTCTGGGTATCTACACGGAGCAAAAGCCTCATATCATAGTAAGCGATAGCTCTGGCTTCCTTTCCGGTGGCTAAGTATTCTCCATACACATAGCCGGTTACCTGCCCTGATTTTATTTTATACCAGCCATTTTCCTCGGACAGTACACTGCTTCCGGCATGGCTCCTTAATTTTCCTACGATTTCCGCATCATTCTTTGGTTCTTTTCTGATATTTAAGGAATCCTCCACTTTGGCCACTCCAATATTTTTGAAAATGGTGTTAAAGGTTCCATATCTAATTTTATCCTGCGTAAGACCGGCCGGGCTTTCTTCTGACTTCTGTTTCTGGGATTGTTGATACTTGTCCATATAGACTTCCATACCAGCTACCGGGGAACCGGTAGTCACAGCCGTCACGGCACCTGCGGCCTGCACATCTGCTGCTGCCATCCACACGGCACTGCCGCATGCGATGGCAAAGCCCAGCACCTTCCATGCTTTGTCAGTCATATGCACGTTCCTTCGCAAGTTTTTGATTGTGAACCAGGCGGGATTGCCGCCCCTCTTTTACAATTAAGTTGTTACTGCTTTGACAGGTTCTTTAAATACTCCATTCCGTAATCCCTGTCTTTTTCTATCTGCACTTTTAATTGCTCCAATCCGTCGAATTTCCGTTCCGGGCGGACAAAGTGCAATAGCTGTACTTCTATATTCTTTCCATAAATATCCTTATTTATACCATAAATGTAAGTTTCTGCTCCTACGGGGGATACACCTTCTACGGTGGGCTTCTTTCCGATGTTGGTGATTCCTCCATAAGCATTACCGTCTATATAAACCCTGGATATATAGACGCCGAAAAGGGGCAGGTGCTTTTCCGGTTCAGGGACGATATTGGCTGTGGGAAATCCCAGAACCGGTCCTCCCATATGATTGCCGTGAACAACGGTTCCATGGATCGAATAAGGCTCTCCCAAAAGCTCATTGGCCTTTTCCATGTTTCCCGCATCCAGCAGTTCTCTGATATATGTACTGCTGATGTCACGGTGATCGTCCTTTTCTTTTTGAATGACAATCAGTTCATACCCGTAACGTTCCTTCCACCGGTTCAAGCTGTCCGCATTCCCTGCGCCCCGGTAGCCAAAGGTGCAGTCTGTTCCTACCACGATGGTCCTTGCATTCATCTGGCCCATCAGAATATTCTTTACAAATTGCTCCGGCTCCATACGGGCGGTTTCTTTCGTAAAGGGGTATTCCACCAGATAATCAATGCCCATTTTCTCCAGATTATTTTTTCTCTCCAGATTGGTGGTTATGACCCTTTGAGACCCGTCGTTCTCCAGAGAATTGGGAGACATGTCAAAGGTGAAGACTGCCATCTTGTAGCCTTTCTCTTTCTGAACCTCCGCCATTGTCTGGAGCAGCTTCTGATGACCTCTGTGGCGGCCGTCAAACTTTCCAAGGGTCACCACTGCAGGTTCTTCTATCTGAAATTCTCTGGTTCCGGTTATATACTCCATCTTTATTTTCCTCCCAGAAATACCTTTTGGGGCTTCAGTAAGTCCTCTTCTCTGCCTGGCTCATAGACCCCGATGAACTGGTTGCTGCTGTCATATACCCTGACCGGTCCAGCCTCATGGGTGTATTCCCCCAAAGCCTGATTCCGGTAAAAAGGGTTTCCGTTATGCACCAGCTTATCAAAATCCGGCTTCATGACCAAAGCCGGATAATCACCAAATACCTTGTCCACGGCGAGGATATGCTCCGCCAGTGCTCCTTGATCCCTAAGTGCTTCAATTTGGGAAAGAGTCAGGCTTTCTTCTAAACAAAATTCGGAAACCCGGGTGCGCACAAGGGATTCCATGCAGCCTCCGCATCCCAGCTTCCTTCCGATATCATAACAAAGCGTCCGGATATAGGTTCCCTTGGAACAGGTCACTGTCATCGTAACCCTGGGAAGCTCTATCCGGTCCACCCGAATTTCCAATATTTCCACCGGTCTTGCTTTTCGTTCCACTTCTTTTCCTGCTCTGGCCAGCTCATAGAGCTTTTTGCCGTCTACCTTTAAAGCAGAGTACATGGGCGGAATCTGATCATAAGGGCCCAAAAAGCTAAGTACCGCTTCTTTTACCTGTGACTCGTCAACTTCGACCGGATATTCTGCCAGGACCTTGCCGGTGACATCCTGTGTATCCGTTTCCATGCCCAACAGCATAACTGCTTCATACGTTTTGGTTTTATCGGTCAGCATATCACAAAGCTTTGTGGCCTTTCCCAGGCACACCGGGAGCACCCCTTCTGCCATGGGATCCAAAGTTCCTGTATGTCCTATCTTTTTTTGCTTTAAAATACCTCTCATTTTGGCTACGACGTCATGAGAGGTAAATCCTTTTTCCTTATAAACATTGATGATGCCGTCTGCCATTGCCCTTATCTCCTAATCCAGCTGTTTTACGATCTGATCCGACAGATTGTTGATCACATCATGAACACTCCCTGTCATGGTACAGCCAGCTGCTTTTTTATGACCGCCGCCACCAAAGTAAACGGCAATTTTACTCACATCAAGACTGGTGTTGGAACGCAGGCTCACCTTATATTCTCTGCAGGCCGTTTCATACATGAAAATCGCACATTCCACACCTTCTGTAATCCGAAGCTGGTCAATGATCCCATCCATGTCACCGCTTGTGACTCCGTAAAAATCCATATCCTTTTTGCTGATCACACTGAAAATGCACTGGTTATCATGAAAGGTTATGCTCTCCAGCAGCGCTCTTCCAAGAATCTGGTTCTGGAGATAGGTTTTCCGGTAAAAGCTGTCGTCGATGATTCTGGAAAAATCAATTCCCTTTTCCATCATCTTTCCTGCAATTTCCATGGTCCTTCTGGAGGTACAGTCGTATTTAAACACTCCCGTATCATGAATGATTCCGGTGTAAATACATTCTGCCACCTCTTTGCTGATCTTATCTTCCTCAAACAGACCGAAGAGCACTTCACAGGTAGAACTGGCATGGTCCTCCACTATATTTTGATCCGCATACCTTACGTTGGTAATGTGATGATCCACACAAATGCTTTTTTTCGCCGACTTTAAATATTTGACCGCTTCCCCGAACCGAAGGGTGTCACTGCAGTCAAGGCAAATGCATAAATCATATTCTTTGTCTTCCGTAAAATCACTGACAATGGTGTTAAAATTTTTTAAGTATCCAAATTTATCCGACGGAGTCTCCAAATAAATCACAGCCTCCACTTCCGGATAATTCTCATTTAAGTAATTGTAAACCGCCAGACAGGAACCTACACAGTCCCCGTCCGGACGGACATGGCCCATAATGGCCGCTTTCTTTACATCTTTAAGGATCGTATCAAAGGTACTCAATGGTCCACCTCCTTAATCTTTGATGTCTTTAGTGACCTCGTCTATCAGTCTGGACATGTTGACACCATACTCTATGGATTGATCCAGAATGAACTTGATTTCTGGTGTATTTCGCAGATTCACTCTTCTTGCCAGCTCCCGGCGGATATAGCCTTCTGCGCTTTTTAAACCTTCAATGGTAGCTTTTCCTGCTTCCTCATCACCCAGAATACTGATATAAGCCTTACAGAATTTCAAGTCCGGAGTTACCTGTACGGCAACAACGGTAGTCATGGGGTGAATTCTTGGATCTTTGATTTCCAAACGGATAATCTGGCTTAATTCCCTCTGGACCTCCATATTGATTCTTGTATTCTTTATACTGTTTTTACGCATGTTATTCCTTTCGCTTTTATCCGCATTTTCAAAAAGACCAGCCCGCAAATACGGGCTCATCTTTCTAAATTCCAGGCGGAGAGTTCCTAGCGGGGAACCTCTACCATGGCATATGCTTCAATCATATCGTCTTCCTGGATATCATTAAACTTTTCAAATACAAGACCACACTCATAACCGGTCGCTACTTCCTTCACATCATCTTTAAATCTCTTTAAGGAAACAAGCGGACCATCGTAAATCTTTTCTCCGGCTCTTGTGATGCGAACACTGCAGCCTCTGGTGAATTTGCCATCCAGGACATAGGAACCGGCAATGGTACCAACTCCGGAAGCCTTAAAGGTCTGGCGCACAACGGCATGACCGATGATCTGCTCTTCAAAGATCGGATCAAGCATTCCCTTCATGGCGGATTCAACATCTGCAATCGCCTGATAGATTACTTTGTAAAGTCTCATATCTACTTTTTCCCTGTCCGCAATGGATTTGGCTGTTACATCAGGTCTTACGTTAAACCCGATGATAATCGCATTGGAGGCGGAAGCAAGGGAAACGTCGGATTCATTGATGGCACCTACGCCGCCATGAATCACTTTTACCACAACTTCTTCATTGGACAGCTTCACAAGACTCTGTTTTACCGCTTCTACAGATCCCTGTACATCCGCCTTCACAATGATCGGCAGTTCTTTTACATTGCCGGCCTTGATCTGGCTGAACAAATCATCCAATGATAACTTAGCTTTTGTATCTTCCAGTAATTTATTCTTTCCTTCGGAAATAAATGTTTCCGCAAAGCTTCTTGCTTCTTTTTCATTGTCAGTTCCAACTAAAACTTCGCCTGCATTGGGAACGTCGTTCAGACCAAGGATCTCAACGGGTGTGGATGGACCTGCCTCTTTGACTCTGCGGCCCTTATCATCCATCATGGCACGAACCTTACCATAGCAGGAACCGGCAGCGACCGTATCACCTACATGCAGGGTTCCCTTCTGTACCAGTACGGTAGCAACAGGACCTTTTCCCTTATCAAGCTCGGCTTCAATGATGAGACCTCTTGCGCGGCGGTTCGGATTCGCTTTTAATTCCTTTACTTCAGAAGTAAGGAGAATCATTTCAAGAAGTTCCTTGATTCCCTCTTTTGTATGTGCAGAAACCGGTACAAAGACAGTGCTTCCGCCCCAATCCTCAGAAATCAGTTCATATTCGGATAATTCCTGTTTTACACGGTCAATATTGGCACTTGGTTTATCAATTTTATTTATTGCAACAATGATCTCCACGCCTGCTGCTTTCGCATGATTGATGGCTTCCACCGTCTGTGGCATAACACCGTCATCTGCAGCAACCACTAAGATTGCAATGTCTGTGGACTGGGCACCTCTCATACGCATCGCTGTAAATGCCTCATGTCCAGGTGTATCTAAAAATGTGATCTTCTGTCCGTTTACATCTACCATATAAGCACCGATGTGCTGGGTAATACCTCCGGCTTCTCTGGAGGTTACGCTGGTCTGACGGATGGCATCAAGAAGAGAGGTTTTACCATGATCAACGTGGCCCATAACACAAACAACCGGCGGTCTGGAAACCATGTCTTTCTCATCTTCTTCTTCTTCCTTCAGCAGTTCTTCAATGACATCTACTTTGATTTCTTTTTCACAAAGTACGTCATATTCCATGGCGATCTCTTCTGCCTGCTCATAGTTGATTTCTGTATTGAGTGTAACGATTTTACCCTGTAAGAACAGCTTCTTTACAATCACAGACGGCTGAAGCTTCATGTTCTCAGCCAGTTCTTTGATGGTTAAAACCTCAGGAATGGTAATGGTTTTAATTTCCTCTACCTTAGCCTCTTTATGCACCGGTGGCTGGATAGGAGTTTTTAATCCTTTGCCGCCCTTTGCCAGAGCTTTCTTTGCCTCATCATCTTTGTCTCTCTTATCAAAACGGTCATTTTTATAAGAGTTCTTTACCGCTCTGTTGCTGGTTGGCTTTGACTGAATCGGTGTATCGAAACTCTTCGGAGCACCATCTCTTCCGGTACGTGCTCCCTGGGATCTTCCGTCACGATTTCCCTGGTAACCGCCCTGACCCTGCGGTCTTCCATCACGGTTGCCCTGATAGCCTCCGCCCTGGGGACGGTTTCCCTGATAGCCTCCGCCCTGGGAACGGTTGCCCTGATAGCCTCCCTGGCCCTGCGGTCTTCCGTCACGGTTTCCCTGATAGCCTCCGCCCTGGG
>CAJMPJ010000061.1 GCA_905215155.1 uncultured bacterium
CCCTCATGAGTGAGGGGCAGGGGAGTTGAGAGTGTCGAAGACACTTTTTTATTGATAGAGAAGGAGTTCTTTCCATCAATTTCTATGAATCTCATCATTTAAGGTGAATTTGCTTTTATTATAGGTCAAAATCCCCTCCGCCTGTAATTTGCTCAGTTCGTTGGAAAGGGCACTCCGGTCAATGGAGAGATAGTCTGCAAGCTGCTGTCTGTTAAATGGGATATAAAATGTGGAAGAATTGCTTTTTAAGGATTCCGCAGAAAGATAGGAAAGCAGTTTCTCCCGAATGGTTTTCTTGGACATGTGCTGCATTTTTTTCGTCAGAATCATATTTTTCCTGGCAAGGGATGACAGAAGGTTCTGGATCAGGCGGGTATGAAAGGAACAGCTGGAACTGCATGTGGTCATGATCCGGTTCATATCCATAAAAATTACATCGCACTCGCTGTCACAGATCACGCTCATCTCAATGGGAAGGGAAGGAATACAGGCGTAAGTCTCTGCAAAGAGATTGCCTGGAAGCAGCTCTGAGATAATGGTCCGTTTGCCCCAGAAATCCTCCTGAATGATGAGAGCAGCGCCCGAAACAATCATTCCTACAAAGTGTATGTAATCTCCGCTCCGGATAATAAACTCATCTTTTTTATAGTGTTTCACATAGGCAGACAGACAGTTTAACATGGACTGAATTTCCTCTGGTGTAACCCCTTGGAATAAATTGGATTTTTTTAAAACAGGTAGATATTCCTGCATATGTCCCACCCTTTCAATTTATTTTCAAAATGTTGTAATAACAACTGAAATGATGCAAATATTATATTATAATCGCCATAGAAAGGCAAGGAGAATATGAGGAGGCAGTCATATGTCAGAAAAAATCTTAAAAAATATAGGACATGAAGAAATTGTAGCACTATCTGATCTGGTTCAGGTTCAGGAGGGACAGATCGTAAGTAAAACTCTCGCCCAGAATGGGGCGGTAAGCATTACGCTGTTTGCCTTTGATCAGGGAGAAGAGATCAGCTCCCATGATTCCAATGGAGATGCCATGGTAACTGTACTGGAAGGCAGAGGTAAGTTTACCGTAGATGGAAAAGAATATGTTTTAGAGGCTGGTCAGACCCTCGTTATGCCGGCAAAAAAGCCTCATGCAGTTTACGCACAGGAATGCTTTAAAATGTTATTAGTCGTGGTTTTTTAACCGGATTAAGATAAATAAGGGGTACAGAGAGGTCAGAAAAAAGATGGATAGAACGATGTTTTGTTTGCAGGATGAGCTGACAGGTGCTTTGATCGGTTTGGCAAAGTCCTGTGGAAATCATCAGAAGCTTCCCACCACCACAGGAATCATTGTGGAAGGATTATCTGCGACTATAACCGATGGGAATTGGAATGATGAGGTTTTAGCGGAAACGATAAAAAAAGTGCGGGAAGAAAAAATGAAAGTGGCACCCAACTGCAGCAGCTGTCTTTCCGTCTGCGGAAATACGTCTGATTACGATATGAATGAAATCTGGGATGCCGAGGAAGAGATCCGTTCTCTAAAATCTTTGCTCTTATATGGGATCAGAGGCCTGGCGGTGTATGCGAATCATGCCATGGCCCTTGGATATGAGGATGAGTCGGTCAATCATTTCTTTTACAAGGCGCTGTCCATCCTCAGCTATGATCTGACTGTGGAGCAGCTTCTTCCTGTGGTTTTAGAAGCAGGTGAAGTAAATTTAAAATGCATGGAGTTGCTCGATGAGGCAAATGCGGATTTCTATGATTTGAAACAGCTTCTAAAGCAGACCAAAGGGAAGGAACTTTCGTTTTCCGTCATACGTTCCAGGTATGAACAGAAAGCGGTCTGCATTCTTTTGACCTTGCTGCACCTTGGAGTCAGAGACATTTCTTTTGGCCCATCCCTGCCGGAGTTTTTATCGCCAGGTGTATTTTCCCTCCTGGTGGAACGGTATGGAGTATGCCCGGCCATCAGAGCAGAAGAAAATTAAAAATATAGAATCATATTAGGAGGAATTAATCATGATAACGAAGGAAATGTATATCGGAGAAATATTAAGAAGCAAACCATCCGCAGCAGAGATTTTAATGGGCTGCGGCATGCACTGTCTCGGCTGCCCTTCCTCTCAGATGGAATCATTGGAGGAAGCCTGCATGGTACACGGACTTGACGTAGACGGAGTCCTTGAGATACTGAACAAATAATAGATAAGAGAAAAAAGAGAAAAGAGGAGCGGTATGAGCGCATTTTTAGGACCGATTCATATCTGGTTGTACCATAAGATTCAATTTCAGGATGCAATGACAGATGTGATCTTAGATCTTGCAGAAGACAAAGGCTTTGGAGAACTGAGAGAGAAAACAGACAGCAGATATGGAAAGCTGCCGGAAGGAAACTTGGAAGATTTGGTTGATACCGGCAATATTCACGGCTGGCTTCAGGAAAAAGTGAGCCTGGTAGAGAACAGACTGGCTTATGCAGTAACGGAGCTGCTGGCAAAAATTCCGGATAGTCTGCCCCTTATGGAGGAAGCCATCTGTCAGTTGGGTCAATCAAACCCTGTTGAGAGCGGTTCATCGGCAAAAGCAGCCTTTGATTATTTGGACAGTAAGCTGTTAAACGGAATGCCCTGTGACCATGTCAATGAGCTGGTAGAGAATTCAGAAGACAGGCTGGTTTGGAGACAGGCCCAGGATATCCACGGTGCTTACTGGTCTATGATTCACGGAGACGTAAAACATTATGATACCTTGAGAGAATCGTTGATAAAGGGAATGCTTGAGGGTTCCGGTATCCGGTTCCAGCCCTTGGGGGACCAGGTATATGAGTTAAGGAGATGAAAATCATGTACGGGATAGATTTATTAATGAAGGAACATGAAAACATTCTGGATTTTACCGCATTTTTGAGAAAGATTTCTTCCGGTATCTTAAACGGAGAACCGGTAGACGGAAAGCTGCTGCGGGAATGTGTGGAATTTGGAAGAAACTATGCGGACAAACATCACCATGGAAAAGAAGAAAAAATCCTGTTTCAATATATGCTTGATCATATGGGACCGGTTGCGGAAAAGCTGATTAAGAACGGTATGCTGGTGGAGCATGACCTGGGAAGATTGTATCTTTCCGATTTAGAGAAAGCCGTAGAAGAGTATGAGAAAGATCCGGTTGATGACCATAAGCTGGATATCATTTCAAACGCAGTTGGATATGGTGCCTTATTAAAGCGGCACATTGATAAGGAAGATGAAGTTGTCTATACGTTTGCAGTCCGTGCATTGACCGAAGATCATAAAAAGGCTGTGGATGAAGAAACGGAGACCTTTGAAAAACAGGCAAAGGAGCAGGGGGTACAGGATCATTACCTTACCTGGCTTCATGAGAAAATAAACTAGCAGTCATCAAGGGACGGTCTGTAAAACAGGCCGTCTTCTCTTATGGCATCGTACAAAAGAAGGGAGCAACAAGACATGGAACTAAAACATTACATGGAACAGCACGACCGAATCAAAGAGGAGCTGAACCTTTTAAAAACGCTGTTAAAAAAGCAGGATTTAGAGCAGACAGCAGCAGAGATGGCAATGCATATCAACAGTCTGGCAGGAAAGCTGAAAATCCATTTGTCTTTTGAAGACCAGTATCTCTATCCTTCTTTTCTTCATTCCAGTGACCAAAGACTGGTAACTATGGCCAGGGAATATCAGAAGGAAATGGGAAATTTACTGGCTGTATTTACAGCATTCAAAGACAAATTCAATACCAAATTAAAAATCCTTTCTGAGAAAGCCTCCTTCTACGGTGAAGCGGATAAAATCATTCGGGCAATTGAAACCCGGATGCAGAAAGAAGAAAAAGGATTGTATCAGCAGGTAAAATAATGATAGAGCTGTGAGAAGGGGCTGCCCACAAAGTAAGTAGTGGACAGTCCCTTCTGTGTTAAAAACTCTTAAAATAGCATTTCCCCCTCCTGTTCTTGTGAAAAACAGAGATTTAGAGTACAATAAACAAAGGACAGGAGTGAGGTGGAATCATGGAAGAAGATAAAAAATATCATACGCATACAACCGCAGATGGATCGGTACATACCCATTGCCACGAAGGGGGACAGCCTCATACCCATAAGAATACGAAAGTGGTTTTAAACCGCTTATCCCGCGCCATCGGTCACTTGGAATCTGTAAAAAGAATGGTAAGTGACGGGAGAGACTGCAGTGAAGTGCTGGTTCAGCTGTCTGCGGTAATATCCGCGCTTAACAGTACCGGAAAGGTCATTATAAAGGATCATATTGAAAATTGCATTGTCGATGCTGTTGAATCTGGTGACAGAAAGGCCATAGACGATTTAAACAACGCCATAGACCGGTTTATGAAATAAAAATATCCCCTGGGGAGGCTTGTTTCCCATCCACTGTTTCTACTATACTAGATGGAAACGTGAATGTAGGGGCAGGTGTATAACATGAAGAAATGTTTGACGATTTTTTTAGCTGCCGTATTTGCGGCAGTTTCTTTGAGTGGGTGTAAAAGCAATGCTGTTACAGCATCCGCCTCCGGAAATGAATCTGCGGGGAAGAAACAATTAAAGACGTCTGAATCCTTTGCACTTCAGACCTTAGACCCCCATTTGGATTATCAGGGCTGGTATACCTCGATCTACGGGGTAACAGAGGCTTTGTTTTTCATGAAGGACCAGTCTTCTATAGAACCCCTTCTTGCGGAAAGTGCAGAAGCGGACGGTACGTTATGGACCATCAGGCTTAAAAAAAATGCCGTTTTTTCCAATGGCAATCCAGTGACTTCGGATATGGTCATCCGGAATCTAACAGCCGCCGGCGAGATCAATCCCCGCTTTGCCTATTTGACGGGTTATACCTATCGGGTACTGGATGATAAAACCTTTACCATTGATACAGGAACCGTATATCCCACCCTTCTCAACGATTTGGCAAGCCCGGAGCTTGCCATTGTGGATCTTGACAGCAGCAAAGACATGAAATCAGAATTGATTGCTACCGGCCCGTTTGTCATATCTTCCTTTGAACCGGGAGGAACCATGGAGGTGGTAAGGAATGATCGCTACTGGAATGGAAAAGTCAAGCTGGACGGTGCCGTTTTTTATTATATGCCGGAGGCGGATACTGCGCTGATGGCCATGCAGAATGGGGAGATCGACTGCTATACCAGTGTGACTTCCGATGCGGCAGAGCTGTATCAGAAGGAGCCTGAGACGTATCATCTGACCACGATTCCCGCCACCAGACTTCAGTTTTACATATTGAATGAAAACAGAATGGATTCCAATCTGCGGAAAGCGGTGAATTTAACGGTGGATGCAGATGCCATTGAAACTTATTTAAACGGTACCGTGACCAAAACAGACGGCCCTTTCAGTCCCTTAGCGCCTTATGGAAAGGTGAGGAAGAGAAAACCCGATGTAAAAGCGGCCAAAGCCCTGCTGGAAGAAGACGGTTATACCTTAAATGCAGACGGTTATTATGAGAAGGATGGAAAGGTACTGACTTTAAATGTATCTTATTATGCGGCAAGAAGCCTGGACACTCTGGCGGCTTTGATGCAGGAGCAATTAAAGGCAGCAGGCATACAGGCGGTGCTGACCTGCGAAGAAGACCCGGATGGAACTTATATTGCAACCGGAGAGTTTGATATCGCTCTTTATTGCATGATCGCAGATAAGGCAGGTGATCCTTATTATTTCATCAGCTGCACGCTGGCAGAGAGAGCGCCTTATAACTGCGGCGGCTTTTCAAATCCGGACGTGCAGGAGAAGATCCTCGCATTGGAAAAAGAGCCGGATGGGGAAAGGCGTGCTCAGCTGGCGGACCAGATCATTCAGGCCGCCATGGATGAAGATGCGTTTGGATATGTCGCTTTATTTAATAAGATCACAGTCATGAGGAACGGGGTAACCGGCATTTCGGAGAACAATCCTTTTGACTTTTACTTTTTAAACGCAGAGACCGATATGGATTAGGGGAAGGCTATGAAAAAATATGTGGTGAGCCGGCTGTTGCATTTGATTCCGGTTTTATTTGGAATCACCTTTTTGACATTTGCTCTTTTATCCCTTGCTCCGGGTGATGCGGCACAAAAACGATTGAGCGCCCAGGGTGTAGCTGTGACAAAAGAGGTGCTGAATCAGACCAGAGCGGAGATGGGCCTTGACCGCCCCTGGCTGGTACGATACGGAGACTGGCTGTCAGGTCTTTTACGTGGTGATCTTGGAGTCTCTTATAAAGATGGGACACCGGTGGCAGGAACGCTTATAAAGGCAACGAAATACACCCTTGTCTTAACGGTCAGTGCCTTTTTTCTGGCACTGGTGACTGCCCTGCCTCTTGGTATTTTCTGCGGAATGAGGAAAAACGGATTTCTGGATCGCACCGTCCGGTTATTCTGCCTTGCAGGAAATGCCATTCCCGGCTTTCTTCTGGCAGTTTTATTGATGTACCTTTTTTGCATTCGTATGAAGCTTTTTCCGGTCATAGCAAAGAACAGTGTTCAGGGGTTGTTTCTCCCTGCACTCGCCCTGGCTCTTTCTCTGTCCAGCCGTCTCATCCGTCAGGTCCGGGCAGCGGTACTTAACCAGATGGAGATGGAATACGTGGATGGGGCAAAGGCCCGGGGAGTGCGGAGAAACTATATATTGTTTTTCAATGTTCTCCGCAATGCCATGATTTCCATCCTTACAGTCCTTGGAATGTCGGCGGGGACTCTGATGGGAGGAAGTGTGGTGATCGAAAGCATTTTTATGTGGCCGGGACTTGGAAAGCTGGTGATGGATTCCATAACGGCGAGAGATTATCCTGTGGTCCAGGGATTTGTTCTGCTCATGGCCTTGATGTATGTGATGCTCAATTTTTTGATTGATATCAGCTATCATTTATTAGACCCCAGATTGGAGGAACTGTAGATGAGGAGTGTCAAAAGGCGGATGGCCTTTTATCTGTTTTTCGTTTTCCTATTGATCGGGGTCAGTATCCTGGCCCCTTCTCTTGTTCCCAATGATCCTTATGCGACCCAGGCGTTATACCGGAAGGGGGCTCCTGTTTTTCAATATCCCTTCGGTACGGATAAGCTGGGACGCTGTATTTTTTCCAGAGTTTTAATGGGCACAAGAACCTCTGTTTTTTCGGCGCTTATGGTGGTCATGACCTCCATGGCAGCAGGGACAGCCCTTGGCATGGCAGCCGGATATTACGGAGGGATTTTTGAACGGTTTATAATGAGCATCTGCGATATCTTTCTTGCGTTTCCCCAGATGGTGCTTGCGATCGGGGTTGCAGGACTCCTTGGGGGAACTATGACCAATGCCATGATCGCTCTTGCCCTAACCGGTTGGACTTCTTATGCAAGACTTGCAAGAGGACTTGTGCTGGGCATAAAAAAGGAATCCTACATAAGTGCAGCCAGATTAAGCGGTGAGGGCGGTCTGCAGCTCATGGCAGTGCATATTTTACCTGGCATTGCGGGAGAACTGATCGTAAATGGGTCCCTGCAGATTGGAACCGTAATGATGGGGTTTGCAGGCTTATCCTATCTGGGACTGGGAGTTTCTGTCCCGGAGGCGGAGTGGGGGTCCATGATCAACGAAGCCGTCGGGTATATGCAGCAGGCCCCGTGGGCTGTCCTGGCTCCGGGAGCAGCTCTTTTTATTACGGTATTCATCTTTCAAATGCTGGGAGATTCTTTAAGGGACTATTTTGGAGTGAGGAGAGAGCGCTATGAATGAGTTGGTCTTGTCCATAAAAAATTTATCCGTCAGTTACGGACAACGGCAGGTGCTGTCGGAGATCTCCTTTGATATAAAGCCGGGAGAGATCGTGGGAATCGTGGGAGAAAGCGGATGCGGAAAAAGCACTCTTTTAAAAGCCATATTTCCAAAGAAGGCGTCCGGGCTTTCCATTTCCTCCGGAAGCGTTTGCTTTGGACAGCAGGATCTGACGGAGTTAAATCAGAGGGAAATTCGGGGCTTATGCGGGAAAGAAATCGGCATGATCGTACAAAATCCCAAAGCCTCCTTTAATCCCATCCGCACGTACCGCAAGCAGTTGATAGAGACCTTAAAGAGTCATGGTCTGTATCAGAAAGAGGGGTTTGAAAAACAAATGCTTGAGGCGTTTAAAAAACTGGACCTTGCAAACGGACCGGAGATTTTAGACAGCTGTCCCTGTGAAATGAGCGGGGGAATGAACCAGAGGATTGCCATCGCCCTTTCCCTTTTTTTAAAGCCCCGGCTTCTCTTGGCTGATGAGCCCACAAGTGCACTTGACGTGCCGAACCAGAAGCTTGTAATAGAAGAACTCCTTCGCATAAGAGCCTATACCAATACAGCCATAATTTTAGTGACTCACAATATCGGGCTGCTGTCCCAGATTGCCCATAAGGCAGGCGTTCTATATGAGGGGCGTCTGGTAGAATGGGGAACCGCTAAAGAGGTACTTTACGCTCCGAAACATTTCTATACCAGAAGACTTCTGGACGCAGTACCAAAGGTCCGTTTGCAGAGGAAAACCACTCCCCGGAAAGCAGCGGAGGTTTTGCTGAAGCTGGAAGCGGTCAGCAAAGAATACAGAAGAAAAAAGGTCCCGTTTCTGGCCCTTTCCCAAATCGGTCTGGAAGTAAAGGCCGGAGAAATCCTTGGGGTGGTTGGGGAAAGCGGAAGCGGAAAAAGTACGCTTTTGGGAATGATCGCCGGACTGTGGGACCCTACCGGAGGAGAGGTATTCTTTCGGGACAAACCCATGGGAACTAAAAGGACGAAAGCAGATTATGGAAGAATGCAGATGGTTTTTCAAAATGCAGCCGAATCCTTTGATCCCAGATATTCCATCCGCCATTCCATCCATGTGGCCCTGAAAAACCTCTGCGGAATGAAAAAAAGAGAAGACAGGGACAGAAAAATCAATGAACTGATGGAGCGTGTCGGCTTGTCTCCCGAATTGGCGGACCGATATCCCTGGCAGCTCAGCGGAGGACAGTGCCAGAGAGCGGCCATAGCCAGAGCCATCAGCGTGGAACCGGAGCTGCTCTTGTGTGATGAGATCACAAGTGCGCTGGATGCTCCCATTCAGTCAGATGTGATCCGATTATTAAAAAAGCTGGTGGAGGAAACAGGAATGGCGGTTATTTTCGTTTCCCATGATCTGGTGCTGGTAAGCAGTTTTTGTGACAAGCTCCTGGTGCTTCATCAGGGGAAATGCGTGGAGGCCGGTACCCCGGAGACTTTAATAAGAAATCCCATAGAAGGATATACAAAAAGACTGCTGGCATCTGCCGGAATGGATAGGAGTTTAAGAATTGGAACGGATTAAAGAACGAGTAAAACAGTATTGGACCAGGCGTGCCAGGGACTTTTCGGACGTACGAAGAATGGAACTAAAAGATGAGATCAGCGGCCGCTGGCTGGAAGAGATCAGGAAGTATCTTCCCAAAGAGAAACGGTTAAAAATACTTGATGTGGGGACCGGTGCGGGGTATTTTGCGGTGCTCCTTGCAAAGGAAGGACATGAGGTCTGGGGAGTCGATATCACCCCCGCCATGATCGAAGAGGCAAAAAAGCTGGCGGCGGACTGTCAGGAAGCCATCTGCTTTCAGGTAATGGATGCCCAGAAGCTGGAATTCCCTGATGAAATGTTTGATGCGGTCATTGCCAGGAATTTAACATGGACCCTGCCCCAGCCCCATAAGGCTTACCGGGAATGGTTAAGAGTGCTTTCAAAAGGAGGAGTTTTACTAAACTTTGATGCGGACTATGGGCGTGAAGTTTTTCAGATGGAATCAGAGCAGGGAGAAAAAACGCGGAGCAGTTCGGGATATCATAAAGGATTGACAGAAGAACTGCTGATGGAATCCGATCAGATAACCAAAGCCATGGACATCAGCCGGAACCGAAGGCCGGAGTGGGATCTTTTTGTACTCCGTGACCTGGGGGTTCAAAGCTGTGAATGTGATACCGGGGCCGGTGCCCGCATTTTGCGGGAGCAAAACGGCAAGGCAGCGCCGACCTTTTTAATCACCGTGAGGAAACAGGGGGAATCAAATGAAGCTGTTAGAGGAAAATAAAGAATACTGGACCAGCCGGACCATGGGATATTCCAAAGTCAATGAAGAGGAACTCTCTACGGAACAGAAGAATAAATGGCTGAGTGTCCTCACCAGCCATTTCCCCGGAAAAAAGGAGAACATCAAGGTCCTGGATATGGGGACAGGCCCTGGATTTTTTGCCATTATTCTGGCACAGGCCGGTTTTAATGTGACGGCAGTAGACTGTACCGCTTCCATGCTGGAACGGGCAAAGATGAATGCAGGAGCCTGTAAAGACCGGATCTCCTGGGTGCTTTCCGATGCCCACAAAACAGATTTAAAGGAAGAAACCTATGATGCGGTCGTGAGCCGGAATTTAACCTGGAACCTGGAAAAGCCGGAACTGGCCTATAAAGAATGGCTGCGCCTTTTGAAAAAAGGCGGGATATTGCTTAATTTTGATGCCAACTGGTATCAGTATTTATTTGATGAAACGAAACGGCAGGAATATGAAAAAGACCGGAAACGGGTGGAGGAAATGCATTTTCAGGATCACTACACCTGTACGGATATTGACCGCATGGAAGCCATCGCAAAAAAGCTGCCTCTGAGCCGGAAACAGAGACCGGAGTGGGATGTTTCTGTATTGAAACGATACAAAATATCCAGTGTCACCACCGATGTCCACGTATGGAAACAGGTGTGGTCTGAGGAGGAAAAAGCCAACTATGGCTCCACTCCCATGTTTTCCGTATTGGCGGTAAAATAAGTTTCCCTCGCTATCCAGTAAAAATCAATTGCCCAAATGCACATTTAGAAGTATAATTATTTGAAGTGTGTTTTTTTATTCCTACTAAAAAGATATAATATATGAAGAAAGAGGTAGAATCAGTTGTTGAATCAGTTTTCAAGAACCCAGCTTCTCTTTGGCGAAGATGCTATGGGTCAGTTGATGGGAGCAAAAGTTGCTGTTTTTGGAATCGGAGGAGTTGGGGGATATGTTGTGGAAGCGCTGGTCAGAAGCGGTGTCCGCTCCTTTGTTCTTGTGGATGACGATAAGGTATGCTTAACCAATATTAACAGGCAGATCATTGCGACGAGAAAAACAGTGGGTAAATATAAAGTAGAAGTGATGAAAGACCGGATTTTGGAAATCAACCCGGATGCCGAAGTAGAGATGCATAAATGTTTTTATTTACCGGAGACGGCGGCTGATTTTGACTTTAAAGAATATGATTATGTGGTGGATGCCGTGGACACCGTTACGGCAAAGCTGGAGCTGATCATGCAGGCAAAGGCTGCTGGTGTGCCCATTATCAGCTGTATGGGCGCGGGCAATAAACTGGACCCGACCATGTTTGAAGTGGCGGACATTTATAAAACCACCATGTGTCCCCTTGCAAAGGTGATGCGGAGGGAACTGAAAAAAAGAGGGGTCAAGAAACTTAAAGTGGTTTATTCCAAGGAAAAACCAACCAGGCCCATTGAGGATATGTCGATCAGCTGCCGGACAAACTGTATCTGCCCGCCAGGGGCAAAGCATAAGTGTACCGAACGCAGGGACATACCCGGCAGTGTGGCCTTTGTTCCTTCTGTGGCAGGGCTTATCATAGCCGGAGAAGTGATCAAGGATCTGGCAAAGAGGGATAATGATTAGATGAGGAGGAAATCACATGCTTGATAAGAGCACGGAGGTTCATGATTTATTTCTGTCATTGGACCAGATGAAACAATTAAACGAAAAAGAGTGCGTGCTCATTGATGTCAGGGATCAGACCGCATACAATCATGGTTTTATACCAGGTGCCATTCACGTGGAGCTGGACAGCATTTTGAGTGGGGAGTATATTCCGCCGGCTGGCAAAAAAGTGATTTTATATTGTTTAAAAGGAATTATCAGCGTGGAAGCAGCAGAGTATCTTACGGGAAAAGGATACGAAGCATACAGCCTGGAGGGCGGCTACGGTCAATGGCTGATCCGTTCCATGGAAAAAGAAAAGGAAGAAGACCAGGATACCAGGCTTGAGGACATTGAAAGAAGCCTGCGTAAGAAGTTTCATAAGAATATTTTCAGCAGGTTTGCAAAAGCCATCAACGAGTATGAGCTGGTCAAGGAAAATGATAAGATCGCGGTCTGCATTTCCGGAGGAAAGGACTCCATGCTCATGGCCAAGCTGTTCCAGGAGCTGAGACGGCATAATAAGTTCCCTTTTGAGCTTGTTTTTCTTGTGATGGACCCGGGCTACAATGAGATGAACCGTCAGGTGATCGAAAACAATGCCAAACTTCTTAACATTCCCATTACCGTATTTGAAACCAAGATTTTTGACGCAGTTTACGATGTGGAGAAGTCTCCATGCTATTTGTGCGCCAGAATGAGAAGGGGAAACTTATACAGCAAAGCAAAGGAACTGGGCTGCAATAAAATCGCACTGGGCCATCACTATGATGATGTGATTGAAACCATACTCATGGGAATGATGTATGGAGGGCAGGTCCAGACCATGATGCCTAAACTTCACAGCACCAATTTTGAAGGGATGGAACTGATCCGTCCCATGTATTTGATCCGGGAGGATGACATCAAGGGCTGGAGAGACTACAATGGTCTGCATTTCATCCAGTGCGCCTGTCGTTTTACGGATACATGCACGACCTGCCGGACAGACGGAAGCACCGGCTCTAAGAGGGTGGAGATAAAAAACCTGATTAAACAGCTGAAAGAGGTCAATCCTTATATCGAGGGAAATATATTTAAAAGTGTGGAGAATGTGAACTTGAATACCATCATCGCGTATAAGAAAAATGGGACAGTTCATCATTTTCTTGATGAATACGATCTGGATCAGTGATTTTTTATCATTTGCTGAAAGTCACACTTGAAATACATACTAACCTTGTGGTAAATTATGAATATGGAGGTTATGTCGAATGAAAATTTCAACCAAAGGCCGCTACGCGATCAGACTGATGATAGATCTTGCAGAGCATAACAACGGAGAATTTATTACACTCATGGATATCGCAGAAAGACAGGAGATATCTGAGAAGTATTTGGAATCCATTGTATCCATTCTCAGCAAGAACGGCCTTCTTATTTCCCTGAGAGGAAAAGGAGGCGGATATAAGCTGGCCAAAGATCCGGAATTTTACACGGTAGGCAGCATTTTAAGGCTCACAGAAGGCTCCCTTGCTCCGGTTTCCTGCATAGAAGGGGAGACGAACAGCTGCAATCGGGCCGCTCATTGCCAGACACTTGAGATGTGGGAAGGCTTAAACAAACTGATCAATGATTACTTTGACGGGATCACCATTGCGGATCTGGTCTGTAAAAGTGATTATGCTGATAATTACATCATATAAAATGGAAATATGAAAAAATTGGAATATGAAAAGCAAAACAGGGTCGGATGTAACTCATCCGGCCCTGTCTGCATGTTAGATCAGCTGGTTTATTGCCTGTTGTTTTCGGTTCTTTTCCATTTTCCATTTGGCATTTTGCTTGATTTTCTGGCTTTTATTACCGGAATGTAAGAAACTGGATGCCCATCCGCTGGCAGAAGGTGG
The DNA here is from genome assembly GCA_905215155.1 of uncultured bacterium. Taxonomy (GTDB): domain Bacteria; phylum Bacillota; class Clostridia; order Lachnospirales; family Lachnospiraceae; genus Lacrimispora; species Lacrimispora sinapis. The sequence continues at coordinate 13,615 of CAJMPJ010000061.1, forward strand.
TATCATTGTAATAAATTCTTTATTATATGGGGAAATCCGGCAGATTATTGCTAAAACCCAGTAATCGTGCTGTTTTTTACCAAAAAGATAACAAAATTTTACTTAACAGGAAAATTCCAATTCTTTCCACTGGTAAAATGGGAATAAGAGTGATATCATATAAATGTAACAGAAATGTAACACAAATGTAATAATTCAAAGGAGGCAAATGAATTGAGAAAATTAACAGCACTTGGATTAATGACACTGACTTTAACAAGTATGATCCCATTAACAGCAAATGCAGCGGTAAGGTGTAATACCCCGTCTTTTGGTGGCAGAAATGTGGTAGCGATCAATGGATATTGCAATTCCGATGATTTAAAAGCAAAATTGCAGCAGTTCGGTATCAAAGGAAATAATACAAACATTTATGATATCAATGACTATTTAAATTATTGCAGAAACCAGGGTAAGGGAAATAACAACGCTGGCAATAATGGGAATAACAACAACAGCGGGAATAACAACAATAGTGGAAATAACAATACCGGCAATAACGGCAACAACAGCGGAAACAACAACACTGGCAATAATGGGAACAACACCGGCAGCAACGATAACACCTCCAATAAGACCTATACCCAGCAGGTGGTGGATCTGGTGAATATTGAAAGAGCCAAAGAAGGACTTGCTCCTCTTACCATTGACCCAAGTGTGGAGAAAGCTGCAACCGTAAGAGCCAATGAAATCCAGTCTAAGTTTGACCACACCCGTCCAAACGGAAGTTCCTTCTCAAGCGCATTAAAGGAGCAGGGAGTGAATTACCGCGGAGCAGGTGAGAACATTGCCTGGGGACAGAGAACTCCCGAAGAAGTAGTAACCGCATGGATGAACAGCGCAGGACATCGTGCAAACATCATGAACAAGAGCTATACCCACATCGGAGTAGGTAATACGCAGAACGGAAGCGGAACACAGTACTGGGTACAGTTATTTACATATTAATAAACCGCGTCAACCTCTTATAAACGGCGGCAACCATTTGACAACACTTTTTAGATGTTGTTAAATGATTGCCGCTGTTTTTTAACTCCAGAAAAAGGAATGTCGTCGGAACCTTCTGTGGAAAATATAACATATTTATGAAGAAATGACGGAATGCACATATAAACCCGTTGACAAAGTATGTTATACAAAGTAATATTAAAATACCTAATAAAATATATAAGTAAAATGGAGAGAAACATATGTCAAAAATTTATACTTCAGCAGATCAGCTTATTGGAAGAACCCCCCTTCTTGAATTATCGAATATAGAAAAAGCATTGGGATTAAAAGCCAGGATTCTTGGAAAACTTGAATATTTCAATCCGGCAGGTTCCGTAAAAGACCGGATCGCGAAGGCCATGATTGATGATGCGGAGGCAGCGGGTATATTAAAACCCAATTCTGTAATTATTGAGCCAACTTCCGGAAATACTGGTATTGGGCTTTCTTCTGTTGCGGCGGCCAGAGGGTATCGTGTAATGATCGTGATGCCGGAAACCATGTCTTTGGAACGGCGGACCCTCATGAAGGCTTACGGTGCAGAACTGGTCCTTACGGAAGGCTCAAAAGGGATGAAAGGTGCCATTGCAAAAGCAGAGGAATTATCAAAAGAGATTCCTGACAGCTTTCTACCCAGTCAGTTTAACAATTCCTCCAATCCAAAGGTTCACCGGGAGACCACAGGACCGGAGATCTACGAAGATACGGATGGAGCAGTGGATGCATTTGTTGCAGGCGTTGGCACCGGCGGTACGGTAACGGGTGTCGGAGAATATTTAAAATCCAAAAACCCGGATATAAAGATCATAGCGGTGGAACCGGCTGCATCTCCTGTATTATCCACAGGCAATGCAGGACCTCATAAGATCCAGGGGATCGGAGCCGGGTTTGTGCCCAATGTCCTGAATAAGGATATTTATGATGAAGTAATTCCGGTCCTTGATGCCGATGCTTTTGATATCGGCAAAAAAATCGGAAAATCAGAAGGGATTCTGGTGGGCATTTCATCCGGTGCGGCGGTATGGGCAGCCATTGAACTTGCCAAGCGGCCCGAATACGAAGGCAAGACCATTGTGGCTCTGTTACCGGATACCGGGGACCGGTATTTATCCACCAGCTTATTCGCGGACTGACCGGTTGGAGTAAGACCACGCTCAAACAGGATACTTGACAGGTATTTCGTCCGGTATATATAATGGAGATAACTCCTTTAGGAAATGCGTAAAAGGATCACCAAACGGCTTCGCTGTTTGGATCATAATAGAAAAAAGATGGGAGATGTTGTTATGAGTACAAAGCAAATCGGTATTATCGTTGGAAGCCTTAGAAGAAATTCTTTTAGCCGTGCAGTTGCAAAAGCCTTAACTTCTCTGGCTCCGGAAAATCTTTCCCTGCGTATTATTGAAATCGGGGATTTACCTATGTTTAATCAGGACTTTGATGAGGATGGAAACACTCCGGAATCCTGGACCCGATTCCGTAATGAGATCAAAGCGCTTGACGGCTTCATTTTTGTCACTCCCGAATATAACCGATCGTTTCCTGCGGTTATTAAAAATGCCATTGACATTGGTTCCAGACCCTATGGAAGCAATGCGTGGGATGGAAAAGCAGGCGGCATTATCAGCGTGACGCCAGGAAGTCTTGGCGCATTCGGTGCCAATCATCAGTTAAGACAGCCTATGGTATTCTTAAATGTCCTTATGATGCAGCAGCCGGAAGCCTATATCAGCAACATCGCAGAAGCAGTCAACGAAAAAGGCGAAGTGACATCAGAAAGAACTCTTGATCATTTGAAAAATTATCTGGAGGCTTTCTCCCAGTGGGTGAACAATGTTTCTGCTTCCTAAGGAACTTGAATAATTATATCAAAAGAAAACGTTGGCCATCTCTAAAGAAGCCGGCGTTTTCTTTGTATTATGGGCTTTAGCCTGTTGAACATGGGTGAGTTTCTTTTTAAGAGAAATGAA
>CAJMPJ010000062.1 GCA_905215155.1 uncultured bacterium
AAGAACGCCACGGACCAGGAAGTGATGGCAGCGGCAGAAGCGGCCCAGTGTACGGAATTCATCAACCGCCTGCCAAAAGGCTACCAAACCGTGATCGGGGAAAATGGTTCCGTTCTTTCCGGGGGAGAAAGGCAGCGGCTGTCCATTGCCAGAGCACTTTTAAAGGATGCGCCCATCATTCTTCTTGATGAGGCCACCGCTTCCCTGGACGTGGAAAATGAATCCATGGTACAGGGGGCCATTTCCAATCTGGTACGCAATAAGACCGTACTGATCATTGCCCACCGGATGAGGACCGTCGCAAAAGCGGACCGGATCGTCGTATTAAAGGATGGAATCGTGGCAGAACAGGGAAGCCCGGAGGAACTTTTTGAACGCGGAGGAATCTACCGCCATATGACCCTGCTCCAGAATGAGAGTCAGAACTGGACCTTGTAAATCAGGACCGAGTGTATCTGAAAACCGCAGAAAAAAATCACAGTGTATTCAGGTTTTTGGATTTGGCACATATTGTAAAAGCGAGAATTTTATGGTATGATAACACTGAATTTGTGCTGGAAAAGCTCACAGGCCGCATGGTCCGTGGGCTTTTTTTGGAAGCCCTGCCTGAGCATGGGTCCAGTCAGGGAGTAAGCTCACAGATAGGAGAAATCGTAATATGAATAAGAAAGAAGCCAATGAATTAAAGAAACTTTTCACTCCCGCCAATTGTGCCATCAGCAGAATCTGCGGCTGTTATGTGGATGCGGAAAAGAACAAAAGGACGGAATTAAAGGAAGCGTTTTTGTCCCTTCCGGAAGAGGAGGCGTATAAATATTTCACCATTTTTAAAAGTGCGTTATCCGGCTCTATCGGGAAAAATATGGTGAATATGGAATTCCCTCTGAATGCGGAAGAAGAAGGGGGGACCCAGAATTTCTTATTAAAGCTTCGGGACAGCCAGTTAAAGGATGACGCTCTTTTGGAGGAGTTTTATGACAAGGTGATTGCAAGCTATGATTACGGAGAGAATTATTACATCATCCTAATCCATTGTGCGTATGATATCCCTGCAAAATCCTCGGATGGTTTAGAGATGTTTGATGCGTCTGATTTTGTATACGAATTCATTCAATGTACCATCTGTCCGGTGAAGCTGTCAAAGGCAGGACTTTGCTATAATTCAGAATCGAATACCATCGAAAACAGAAGCAGGGACTGGCTTGTGGAAGCTCCCGATACCGGTTTTATTTTCCCTTCCTTTACCGATCGGAATACGGACATCCACGGTCTTATGTACTACATAAAAAACCCGGAGCAGATGCCGGAACGGCTGATTGATGAGCTGCTTGGCTGTGTCATTCCCATGACGGCAAAGGATCAGAAAGAGACTTTTCAGGCGATCGTAGAGGAGACTCTGGGAGAAAACTGTGACTTTGAAACGGTGAAGAACATTCATGAGAGTTTAAATGAGATATTGGAAGAAACAAAGGATGAGCCCGCCCCCTTTACCCTGGACAAATACCAAATGAAAAAACTTCTGGAGAACAACGGTGCCAGCCAGGAAAAACTGGAAGAATTTGAACAGCGTTTTGAAGAAACCCGAGATGGAAAAAGTGCGGGCTTTGTGGCTTCCAATGTGGTCAATACAAGAAGCTTTGAGATTAAGACAACCGACGTGAGCATAAAAGTTGCCCCGGACAAGACCTATCTGGTGGAGAACCGGATGATCGACGGACGTCCATGCATCGTAATCGGGATCAGTGAGCATGTGGAGATCAACGGAATCACTGTAAGGCCCATCGCAGCGGACAAGACTGCCGGGGAAACCGGTCTGGAATGACCGGCTATTTTCTCCGGACAAGGCGTGCAAGTGCTTTAAAAAAGCTTTGGACGCAGTAGACGACGGTCTGGTCAAAGAGAAATGCGGCGGCCGCCGAACAAACAAGGACAAGGAAAAAGGTTAAGACCGGGTTTTGAGTGGTTCCAAACCGTTCATGGACAAAGTAAAGTACGGCCCAGTGAACCAGCAGCACCGAGTAGCTGTACCGGATAAGGAATCCCATGATTCTTCCCGGTGCAGGAAGCCGGGATTCCAAAGAGCGCAGCAGAAGGAATATGGCACCGGCCAGAAGAATCATCATGGGAGCGCCTTCTGCCAGCAGGATGGCTTTATAATCTTCCCGGAGAGCCACGCAGAGAACCGTACCAATCAAAGAAATTCCTCCAAGGCAAAAGAACAGCCGTCTTCGGGAAAAGGAAGCCGGATGAGCAAAGTAATAACCAAGTAAAAACACTCCTTCCCACGGACTGATCATAAGCTGGAAATTTACCGGAAGGCCGGCCACAGGCAGATAAACCCCAATGCACCTGAAAATCAGGATCAGAGCGGCCAGTCCGTGAAGCAGGCCATCGGGCAGATGCTTTAATAGAATAGAAAAAAACGGTGCCAGGATATAAAGTGACAAAATCACATAGATCACCCACAGGTGGGGCGCCCAGTCTATGGGACCCGCCATCATGTCCTTTCCTGCTCTTAAAATCCCATTAAAAAAACCGGAAGTAAAGTATTGGGAAGATAAAAGGATGTAAATGCCATAGTAGCAGAAAAAAGGGAGGGCTACCTGGATGAAACGCTTATAGTAAAAGCGTGCCAGACAACCCTCCCTCCGGTTTAAAATCAGCGCTCCGCTGTTCATAATAAACAGGGTGTTGCAGACGAATAATACGGCGATCAGGGACTGTATGGCGATTCGCGGAAAGAGGGTTTTTGTATGGCTGAATGCCGAAGAATCCAGACAGTGAACCAGTATGACAAAAAGAGTGGCAATCAGACGGATATAATCCAGGTAAAGGATTCGTTTTCCACGCTCTGTGTTCCCTGACAGGAGATTTTTAAAATGCTCTCTGTCTTTTCTCCCCGCAGTTATATGGAGACAGAGGGATATGATGATAAAAGCCAGAAACATCAGCTGTAGTTTTCCCATGTTCTTTTGTTCCTTTCCGTTTGGTTCCAATCCGTGTTTCCTATTATAGCACAAAATGGAAATGGAAACAAACCAAATGAGGAGAGACCAAAACGCTTTGCGTATCTTTTTGTGCTATGCTATACTTGAGAAAAAAACGGAGAGGAAATAACAGTGGCAGACAGAACATTTGGCTGGGTACAGGAGGCCTATATCCTGGGAAATTTAAAGAATGTGGTATCCGTCTTTGTACCCGGCTCCCCCATCAACCGGCTCCTTCGGACGGATAAAATCCCCAGGCTGATATCAGAAAAAGACGGAAGAGATATTTTTATCAAAGAGTTGGAGGAAGAGACCATCCTCATTCCGTATCTCCATCTGAAAGGAAAAGGAACGCCTGTTGGCTTTACCAGAAGCAATGCACCCTGCTCCGGCATTATACAGGCAGTGCTTCCGGGCCAGCGAAAGGAATACCAGAGTGACTGGCCTGCGGATTCCTTTCTCCGCTGGGCGGTCAGCGTGGGGTTTCTTGATTACAGCAGAGCAGAAGATGTCTGTTCTTTATCAGAACTTGGACGCCGGTATGCGGAGGCAGAAGAAGGAAGTGAAGAGGAGGCAGAGGTGCTCAAGACGGCGTTTTTGTCTTATCCTCCGGTTTGCCGGGTTTTATCCCTGCTAGCAGAGGAAGAACATTTGACGAAGTTTGAGATCGGAGCAAGGCTTGGATTCATCGGTGAGGCCGGATTTACCTCTATCCCCCAATACATGATTTTAGAAGGGCTTTTGGAGGCAAAGACAAAGGAAGAGAGGACCAAGCTGCTGCAGGATACGGAGGGAACCAGTGACAAGTACGTCCGCACCATCTGCAGCTGGCTGATCCAGATGGGCTTTATCCGGAAAGTGCCAAAGGAAGTGGCCGCCCCCACAGGAAGCCGGGGAGCGTCTGCTGTCATTCCCCAGTCTTATATGCTAACGTTAAAGGGAAGGACCGTCTTAAAACACATTGCCGGAGTATCCAGATTTGCCAGGATTCCAAAGAGGGTGATGTGGGACATGCTGGCTACCAAGGCGGCAGACCGGGAATATTTAAGAAACCGAAGGACTTATATCATTAAATATTTAGAGGGAAATTACCGTTCCCCTTTGCAGATACAGGAATACTTAAGCACCAAAGGGATTGAAGAAGAAACCGAAACCATCCTCGATGACCTCAAAAGCTTTGCCAATATTGGACTTCAAATAAAAAAAACAGGGGATACCTACCGGATCATGGATGAGATAAGGGGACTGGAGCTGCCGGAGGAGGGCCGGTACGGGATACCGGTAAAATCAGAAGTATCTGTGTATAAGGATTATTTGAGAACCCACATGACCCATGTAGACCATAAATATCTGATCCTTGTGGACCTGGGCTTTGACGGCAGTTCCGACCGGGATTATGAGATAAAAACCGCGGAGCTTCTGACCTCGGAGCTTGAGTTTCAGGGAGCCAGGCTTGGGGATACCAGAAAGCCTGATGTGTGCGTTTTTTATGGTAATCACGGGCTGATCATAGACAATAAAGCCTATGGAAAAGGGTATTCTCTTCCCATCAAACAGGCAGACGAGATGTGCCGTTACATCGAAGAGAATAAAGAACGAAGGGACATGCTCAATCCCAACCGCTGGTGGAACATCTTTGATGAATCCGTGACCAGTTTTCACTTTGCATTTGTTTCCGGTTCCTTTACGGGAGGATTTAAAGACCGGTTAAATCTTATCTCTGTCCGGTCGGGAATCCATGGAGCCGCCATCAATTCGGTAACTCTTCTTTTGCTGGCAGAAGAGTTAAAGTCCAAAAGACTTGGTTACGAGGAGTGTTTCAGGCTTTTTGACAGCAACGATGAAATTTCCTATCCATTTTCCCTTTCTTGAGGGGAATTTTGCCGGATATTGTGTATTAATTTAGAAACATGGCGAAATCGCTTGCATTCTTCCGATTACAACATTATATTTTAAAATGTTTATAAAAATTTTATAATATACAAAGGATTAGGAAAAATGAAAGATATGGTACCTCAGTTTTTTTTATCAATGAAGCATTACACCAAGGAGCAGTTTGTTAAGGATTTTATATCCGGTATCATTGTAGCAATCATTGCCCTTCCTCTTTCCATCGCCCTTGCCCTGGCTTCCGGTGTCACTCCGGAACAAGGACTTTACACAGCCATTGTGGCTGGTTTTGTGATATCCCTTCTGGGCGGAAGTAAAGTGCAGATTGCAGGCCCCACGGCGGCATTTGCCTCCATTGTGGCAGGCATTGTCCTAAAAAATGGAATGGATGGCCTTGCCCTGGCTACGATCATGGCAGGAATCATTTTGGTGCTTATGGGATTGCTGCGTCTGGGAAGTCTCATTCGTTTTATTCCTTACACCATAACCACCGGTTTTACCACTGGGATTGCGGTCACCATTTTCATCGGACAGATCAAGGATTTTCTCGGATTGACCTTTCAGGAGTCGCCCATAGAGACCATGGAAAAATTAAAACAGATCGTTCTCTGTTTTCACACCTTAAATCCCATGACCCTGGCGGTGGGGCTTGTGGCTCTTTCCATCTTGATTATATGGCCGAAATTCTTTAAGAAAATCCCGCCGTCGTTGATTGCCGTCATCGTAACGGCGCTGGCTGTGAAGCTGTTTGATCTTCCGGTCAATACCATTGGGGATCTGTATACCATTTCCCCTGACTTACCGGCCTTTCACCTGCCTGATTTTTCCTTTGCCATGGTGCAGAAGGTTCTTCCCGATGCCATCACCATTGCAGTTCTGGCAGCAGTGGAATCCCTGCTTTCCTGTGTGGTGGCAGACGGAATGGCAGGAGGAAAGCATAATTCCAACATGGAGCTGGTCGCTCAGGGAGTGGGCAATACCTGTTCCGCCCTGTTTGGAGGAATCCCGGCGACCGGTGCCATTGCCCGTACCGCAGCCAATATTAAAAACGGCGGACGGACACCGGTTTCCGGTATGGTCCATGCCGGGCTGCTGCTCTTGATCCTGATTTTCCTTATGCCCTATGCGGCGCTGATCCCAATGCCTGCGATTGCAGCGATCCTCTTTATGGTGGCTTATAATATGAGCGAATGGAGAGAGTTTGTCTCCATCGTGAAAACAGCACCGAAGAGTGACTGGTCCGTACTGCTTGTCACCTTTGGCTTGACCGTGGTATTTGATCTGGTTGTAGCCATCGGAGTAGGCCTGGTATTTGCCTCCCTGCTGTTCATGAAACGGATGGCCGATGTGGCCGAGATCAGCGGCTGGAAGTATTTAGAGGACCAGCAGGAAGAGCCGGAGAAGGAACCCATTGATTTAAAACCGGTTCCCAAGCATGTATCGGTGTTTGAAGTCAACGGTCCCATGTTCTTTGGTGCCGCAGATAAAATATCAAAAGTGGTATTGGAGGAAGGCAAGAGAGTGCTGATTCTTCGGATGCGCAGCGTTCCCGCAATGGATGCCACGGCATTAAAGAGCTTGCAGAAGCTTCACCAGAACTTAAAAAAGAAAAATGTCATCCTGGTTTTATCCCATGTCAATCAGCAGCCCATGTCCATCATGGAAAAGGCCGGCTTTACAGAGATGATCGGCAGAGAGAACATTGCCGGCTGTATTGACGAAGCACTGCTTCGTGCGTCAGGGCTTTGATTAAGCAGCCTGACCAGTGATTGATGTGCCCCTGTATAGGACAATGAAATAGCAAAGTCCTGTATGGGGGATTTTTTTAGTTCTGTCACAGATTCCTTTTCCCCCATTCTCCGTTCCCTTTATCTTGAAACAATATCCCGCTTTTTGTTATAAAGTAAAGATTAAACAGAATATGGGACAAGTTGTAAAAAATTATCAAAAAAATTAAAAATAATATTGACAACTAAAATAGATGATACTATAATACTATACATACAAACATATAAAAATAATAGGATTTAAGAAAGGATGCAATACATATGAAAAGCACAGCGTTTTTGACCAGAGATATGGAATTTTCAAATACGGATAAGATGAACTGTTGTTGTAAAACTGTGTATATGTGTATGAATACAGCTTATTTTTGTATGTATTAGTCTACCTGAATCCGTGACATAAGGAGTTTGGCAGGTACTAGTATGGTACCTGCTTTTTAATGACATAAAACGAAATGACGAAACTCTATCAATTAGAGAAAAAGTTATTGAAACGGACAGGAACATGCACGAAATACAGATCCATATGCATGGTATAAGGGAACCACCTAAGAATGAAAGACGGCAGCTTTCGCAGATGACCGGCTTGAGAATGAATCTTAAAGTGAGAGAAGGTGATTCATATATCTTATTCAAATGCTTCCCAACCTGAAAAGGAATACATCAGGCTCGTGAACGAAATGGCGAGAGATGTGAAGTATGGTTCCATTACCATTACCATTCAGGATGGAAAAATAGTGCAGATCGAAAAAATAGAAAAAATCAGATTAAAGGACTGACTGGACAACCGGAGGTTCTGATAAGCCATAAGAGCATATCAGGCAAGGGTTGTCTTTTTTATGGTCTAAAATGAAAGAAAGCGAGAGCAAAATGGCAAATACATATCAAAATCTTCAAAAATCCCATCCCTGCTTTGGGGGAAATCGAAACAACACAGGCAGAATCCACCTTCCGGTCAGTCCAGGCTGCAACATTTCCTGCAAGTTCTGTGACAGAAAGATCAATGATGATGAAGAACGGCCCGGAGTCACCTCCAAGGTGCTTACTCCCAAGGAGGCACTTCAGGTTTTAGAAAAAGCATTAAAGCTTTGCCCGGAAATCACAGTCGCCGGAATCGCAGGACCGGGGGATACGCTGGCTACGGATTACGCTCTTGATACCTTCCGGCTCATAAAGGAACATTACCCCCAGTTGATCAAATGTATGAGCACCAACGGACTTCTTCTCAATGAACGGGCGGAGGAGATCATAGAGGTAGGCGTGGAATCCGTAACAGTCACCGTCAATGCAGTTGCCCCTGAGATAGAAGAAAGACTGAACCGCTTTACGGTTTATCACGGAAAGGTTTACATCGGCACCGAAGGAGCCGCGCTTTTAATTGAAAACCAGCTAAAAGGAATCAGAAAGCTTGCAGATGCCGGCATTACAGTAAAGGTGAATACTGTTCTGGTTCCAAACATCAACGGGGACCATATTGAAACAATTGCAAAAACTGTAAAGGAGGCAGGTGCCAGCATTTATAACATCATACCGCTGATTCCCCAGTCCGACCTTTCCGGTGAGCCTGCCCCGGTGTGTGCTGAAATTGATGAAGCCAGAACTGCGGCAGGAAAGCACATTGATGTTTTCAGACATTGCCAGCATTGCCGCGCAGATGCAGTTGGGTTACTGGGAGGAAAGGATTACGGAGATATGATCTATGAGAGACGGGTGGCAGGCAGTGATACCTTCTCTCACGGATAAGGAAAAGGCAGGAGATTATGAAGTATAAAATCGGAATTGCATCATCAGACGGAAAAGTGGTGAATCTGCATTTTGGCAGAGCGGATGTCTTCTATATTGTGGAGGCGGACAGCGGGAATATGACGTTCCGGTACGGCGAAAGCCGGCAGACGGTTCCTGTGTGCCAGGGGCAGCAGCATGATGATCATAAGCTTTATGAGCTGGCGGATCGTTTAAAGGACTGCGATTATGTTCTGGTCAGCCACATCGGGGAAGGCGTAAGGGCTGCCCTGGCAAAAAACGGTACCCTGGTGTTTGAATTGCCGGGATTCATTGAGGATTCCGTAAAAAGACTTCTTTTATATGTGGAAGTAGAGAATTGTATGAAATTAACAAATCCCTTATGAAAGAGGAAAATTTGACGCTCCTGGTTGGCAGCAGCAACGAGGAAGCCTGACATTAATAGAAGATTTATACGACAATTTATAGGGAAAAGAAAGAGAGGTTATAACAATGGGAGAGATCAGACAGATTGCCATATATGGGAAAGGAGGAATCGGAAAATCCACCACGACTCAAAACCTGACGGCAGGGTTGGTGGAAAAAGGAAAAAAGGTTATGGTTGTGGGATGTGATCCAAAAGCGGATTCAACCAGGCTGCTTTTGGGAGGCTTGGCACAGAAAACCGTACTTGACACTTTACGGGAAGAAGGCGATGGTGTAGAGCTTGACCGTATCTTAAAGGAAGGCTACGGAGGAACCCGTTGTGTGGAATCCGGCGGTCCGGAACCAGGAGTAGGCTGTGCCGGACGGGGAATTATTACCTCCATCGGACTTCTTGAAAATCTGGGCGCCTATACAGAGGATCTGGATTATGTGTTCTATGATGTACTTGGTGATGTTGTCTGCGGTGGATTCGCTATGCCAATAAGGGAAGGAAAAGCAAAAGAAATCTATATTGTAGCCAGCGGAGAGATGATGGCGCTGTATGCGGCAAATAATATCGCAAAAGGTGTCAAACGATATGCAAAATCAGGCGGAGTAAGACTGGGCGGAATCATCTGCAACAGCAGGAATGTGGACCGGGAACTGGATCTGCTCCGGGCCTTTTCAAAAGAACTGGGGACCAAACTCCTTTATTTTGTACCCAGGGATAATATTGTACAGCATGCGGAGATCAACCGCAAAACAGTGATTCAATATAAACCTGATTCCAGTCAGGCCACAGAGTACCGAAATCTTGCTCAGGCAGTGATTGACAATAAGGATTTTACCATCCCCACACCCATGGACTCGGAAAGGCTGGAAGAGATTCTTCTGGAATTTGGGCTTATGGACATCAATGACGATTATAAAATCTAATCGACCGGATACCGGTTTAAGGAGGAATGCAAATGGCTGAAATACATCAATCAATTACGGAACTGATCGGTAAGACACCCCTGCTTGCGCTTGAGAACTATGGAAAAAAGCATGGTCTGGAAGCGAGAATCATTGCAAAGCTTGAATATTTTAATCCAAATCAAAGTGTAAAAGACCGGATTGCATATGCAATGATCGAAGATGCGGAAAAAAGAGGATTGTTAAAGCCGGGGTTTACCATTGTGGAAACCACCAGCGGAAATACGGGAATTGGTCTTGCAGCAATTGCCGCGGCAAAGGGATATGCCTTTCGGGTATATGTTCAGGATAATGTCAGTGAAGAACGCTTTAAGAATATCCGGGCTTTTGGAGGAGAGACCATCCGGCTTTCCCAGGTGCCGGAGGTGAAGCAGGTGCTTGATGAAACGGGAGGAGATTTTGTGGCTGCCATAAAAGCTCTGGAGAAACATGTACTATCAAAGGAAGAAAATATCTTTTTTGTGAATCAGATTGAAAACCCGTCAAATCCCGCCATCCATGAGCGTACCACCGGACCGGAAATCTGGGAAGCTACGGACGGGACAGTGGATATCCTTGTTGCCTGCGTGGGAACAGGAGGAACGGTATCGGGTGCAGGGAAATATTTAAAGAGTAAAAATGAAAACATAAAGATTGTTGCCATTCAGCCAGGACCTGGGTCCCTGCCCAATGAGACGGACCCGCTTCCGCCGGATATCACCGGTGTTCATCCCTTTGAAGGAGTACCCGTTGAGAGGATTCCCCTCACTATGGATTTAAGCATTTATGATGAAAAGATTGAGGTAGAAACCAATCAGGCCTATGAGGCGGCAAGAGAAGCTGCAAAAACAGAGGGTATTCTTGTAGGAACTTCTTCCGGAGCCGCCATTTATGCGGCAGGCCAGATTGCAAAGAGACCGGAGAACAAAGGAAAGAACATTGTGGTAGTGCTGGCTGATACAGGTCTTCGCTATCTGTCAACAAAACTGTTTGAAGAAGCTTAAAGGAGATTTGGAGGTTAAAAATGGGGATTAATTTATCAAGTTCTAATCTGGCAACCAGAGAGAACCGCCTGGGTTCCATAACCGGGTATGTGGGAGATTTGCACGATCTTGCAAGCCAGAGCAAGTGCGGAACCTTAAAGGGCTGCGGGCGCTGCTTCTCCCAGTCCAGTACCTGCCTTTCCGGCTGTGCTTTAAGCCAGCTTGGAGGCATACGGGATGTGGCAGTCATCCATCACGGGCCGTCAGGATGTTCGGCAACTGCCAGCTCTCAGTACATCGTTACCAACCAGGTCGCTGCCAAACGAGGCGTGGTGAACAAATCCGTCTATATCGGTACGGACATGAATGAGAACGATACCATCTTTGGTTCCACGGAAGCACTGGCCGAAATTATTTTGGAAGTGAACAGACGGTATCACCCAAAGGCCATCTTTGTCAGCAGTTCCTGCGCCACTGGAATCATCGGTGAGGATATTGACAGTGTGGTGGATGAGGTGAAGGACCAGATCGGCGTACCTGTTATTCCGGTTCACTGCGAAGGGTTTAAATCCCGGATATGGGCCACTGGCTTTGATATTTCCGACCACGCTGTGCTCAGTGGAATTGTAAAGCCGCCAAAGCAAAAGAGAAATACCATCAATTTCAAGAATTTTTACGAAAGTGCCAGAAGTGAAATCATAGAAATCTTTAAAAACTTTGACTTAGATCCTGTTTTTCTCTATGCAAATGCTACCATAGAGGAACTGGAACATTTGTCAGAAGCCGTTGCCACCACCTGTATCTGCGGAACCCTGGGAAATTATCTTGGCAATGGTCTGGAAGAAACCTATGGAGTGCCTTATATCCGTACCATAAACCCCCTTGGAATCACCGGTTTTGAGACCTGGCTTCGGGAAATTGGAAGAGTGGCAGGAAAATCCCCTCAGGTGGAACGCTATATCGAGGAACAGAGAAAGATTTACCTGCCGCAGATTGAAGAAGTAAAGAAGGAATTAAAAGGACTAAAGGCGGTTCTTGGCATGGGACCTGGCTACACCTTTGAGGTGACCAGAGTCTTAGACGAACTGGGCATTGAAGTGGTATGGGCTCTTGCCTGGCATTATGATAAGAAATACGAAAACGGTGATGTTCCCCCTGCCATGAGCTATCTCCTTGAAAATGACATCAACTTTGAAGCCAGCGTGGCGGACCAGCAGAATTTTGAGGTAATGAACATCTTGAATAAATACCGTCCGGACTTATATCTTTCCAGACATCCCGGTTCTACGGTATGGGCCATTAAGCAGGGGACACCTGCTGTCTATGTAGCGGATGAATATATGATATTCGGCTATAAGCATACCCTTGAATTCGCTCATACGGTCCTTGATACGGTACGCAACCGGAGCTTTGAACAGAATCTGGCAAAACGAGTGAAGCTACCCTATACCGACTGGTGGTATAAGCAGGAGGTAGGAAGTTTCTTAGAGGAGGCAATCAGCTAATGGCAAAAATATTAGATAAACAAAGGTATAAATGTGCAATGAGTGCCATGCAGACCGTTCAGGCCATTGACCGTGCCATACCAGTGCTTCATTCCGGTCCGGGATGCGCCCAGAAGCTTTCCAATTCCTCCGGGAGTTCCGGCTATTTTTCCCCCAATATTTACCCGTGTACCAGCATCAACGAAAGGGACGTGGTATTTGGCGGGGTGAAAAAGCTGGAATCCACGATCAAACATTCCCTGGATGTGATTGATGCGGACTTATATGTGGTTTTGACCGGATGCATTCCTGAAATCGTGGGAGATAATACAGAAGAGGTGGTAGATGGTTTTAAGGATGCGGGAAAGCCGGTAATCTATGCCTCCACCGCAGGATTTAAGGGAAATAACTACAAAGGCCACGAGCAGGTGGTGGATGCCATCATTGATCAGCTGCTGGAAAAATCAGATATACGTGTGAAAAATCTGGTGAACATCTGGGCAGATGTACCTTATCAGGATGAGTTCTGGCATGGGAATTTCAGAGAGCTTGAAAAGCTGATTGAAAAGCTGGGACTGATTCCAAACATTATTTTCGGATACAACCGGGGGATTGCCAATGTAAAAAAGATTCCGGCTGCTGAATTCAATCTTTTGATATCTCCCTGGGTAGGACTGGGCAATATGAAAAAAATGGAACAGAAGCTGAAAATTCCTTACCTTCATTATCCCACACTGCCCATCGGTGCCTATGAAACCAGCAAATTTCTCCGCACCGTGGGAGAGTATGCAGGAGTGCCAAAGGAAAAGGTGGAAAAGATCATCACAGAGGAAGAGGCTTATTACTACTATTACATCGAGCGCTATGCGGACCTATTTTTGGAAACACGGGTCATGTCAAAACAGTTTACCGTAGTATCCGATGCTCATTACGCCCTTGGAATCACCAAATTCCTGGTCAATGATCTGGGGCTTTTCCCGGCAAAGCAGTTTATCGTGGATGACACTCCAAGAGAACATCGGGAAGCCATCCGTTCCTATTTTAAAGATTTAAATTTTGGGATTGAGGCAGATGTCAGTTTTGAAACCGATGGATACAAAATACATAATGAGATCAAAGCCCATGACTATCATGGATACCCGCTGATCCTTGGCGGGTATTGGGAAAAGGACGTGGCAAAACAGACGGACGGCCATTTTTTAAATGTTTCCTGGCCGGTCAATGAGCGTTTGATTATGAACAGCTACTATGCAGGCTATGACGGAGGGTTAAAGCTGATTGAAGATATCTACTCCGTTGCAAAAACAAGATTCAATTAATAAATCTGTTTCATGGAGGGAGTACCATGTCATATAAAATAGCCGTTGTATCTTCGGACCAGAGAAAGATTGATTTAAATTTTGGAGCGGCATCGGAATTTTTGATCTATGAGGTCAGGGAAAATGGAGAGTTTGGACTGATAGAAAGAAGGAAGGTCCCGGAAACACTGCAGGGAGAAGAACTTTCCTCCTCCTGCGGGAAAAAAGGGGAATGTAAGGGTGGCGGCTGCCATGACAGCGGCCCTCAAAACCCCAAAGTGGATTTAATATCTGACTGCAGATGCCTGCTTTGCAAAAAAACCGGAAGTCCTGTACAAAAGCAGCTGGACCGGAAAGCAATCAGCTCTTTTGATGTGGATGGGGAGATTGAGGAAGCAATACATAAAATCGTGTTATATTTTTACCGGGTGGATCATCATCATTCACTTAGGGGAATTGCCAATGGATCGGTGATATAAAGCAGGAGGAACGAAAAATATGAAAAAAAGGGTCAGACGATTGATTTTAGCAGCAATTTTAACAGCACTTGGCGGAACCGTTTTAACCGGATGCGGAAAAAAGGAGACCGCGGCGGGGAGCGGAGCAGCAAAGGTGGTAGTTGGAACCGGAAATGCTTATGAGCCATATTGCTATCTGGATGACAAGGGAAATCTTGCCGGTTATGAATATGAAGTATTAAAGGCAGTGGATAAATTGCTTCCGGAATATGAATTTGAATTTAAGACCTCTGATTTTGCCAATGTACTCATTTCTCTTGATGCAGGAAAGATTGATATTGGAGCACATCAATATGAATGGAACAAGGAAAGGGATGAAAAATATCTCTTTGGAAAGGAACCCTATACAACCTATGTCACCTATCTTACGGTTGCAGCAGACCGAAATGATATAAATTCTCTTGACGATCTGAAGGGAAAAAAGGTAAAAAGCTCCTCAGGATCCAATTCCGCTTATATTCTGGAAAGCTATAATAAGGAGCATGGGGATAATCCCATTAAAATTGAATATGTGAATAATTCCACCGATGAAGAAACCGTTACCGGCCTTTTAAATGGCGTTTGGGATGCCACCATTATGACCTCCCGCGATGTAGAAAAGCTGAATAAGAGTTACGGAAACGGAAAAGAAGCCATCAAAATAGCCGGCGATCCGGTACAGACCTCATCCACCTACTTTGTATTTGCAAAAAATAACACCAAATTGCAGGAGGCTGTGGATGGTGCCTTAAAACAGCTGAAAGAAAATGGAAAGCTTGCACAGATCTCAGTAGATGTCATCGGCGGTGATTATACAGAAAGTGAGTAATTCCTATGGAGAAGCTGTTTGTCTGGGATCGGTTTTTTGAAAGCATTCCAAAAATTCTTCCGTATTTATCTGTGACTTTTTCGATTGTGATCTATGCAACGGTTTTTGGAGTGCTTCTCGGGATTTTAATCGTATTGGTTCAGATAAAGAAAATACCGGTGTTGTA
Source organism: uncultured bacterium (assembly GCA_905215155.1). Classification (GTDB taxonomy): domain Bacteria; phylum Bacillota; class Clostridia; order Lachnospirales; family Lachnospiraceae; genus Lacrimispora; species Lacrimispora sinapis. The sequence continues at coordinate 15,021 of CAJMPJ010000062.1, forward strand.
TCCTCTTGTGAAAGTCTATGTCTCCTTCATGAGAGGAACTCCCATGCTGGTTCAGCTGATGCTTGTTTATTACGGCATACCGGCTCTTTTGGATCCGGCTTTGGGAACGAATATAAACAGGGAATGGAGCGCTGTAAATTTTGCATATGTGACCTTTTTGCTCAACCAGGGGGCTTTTCTCTCCGCCATCTTTTACAGTGCCATCACCTCCGTTCCCTATGGCCAGACGGAAGCCGGTTTAAGTGTCGGGCTGACAGAATTCCAGACATTCCGAAGAATCATTCTGCCCCAGATGGTCAAGACCGCCATACCGCCCTTTGGCTCCGATCTGGTTGGCTTATTCCAGAATTCCTCTCTTGTTTTCCTCATCGGAGTAACTGATATCATGGGAAGAGCAAAAACCATCGGAACCGCCACAAAGCACGTTCTGGAAGCCTATGTGTTTGTGGTCATCATCTATATTATCATCAGTCTGGCAGTCCGGCTTTTGTTCTATCAGTTAAATGTCAAAATGAATTATGGAAAAGAGGAAATGGGATGAATTTCAACGTAGCTCATTTTAATGAAAGTCTTATCTATGGACTGAAATATCTGCCCAATACGCTGAGACTGGTTTTTATTCCGTTAGTCATCGGGCTGCTTCTGGGAACCGTG
>CAJMPJ010000063.1 GCA_905215155.1 uncultured bacterium
TTTCTATTTTACATGACCTTAAAATATCTGTCCAATTTATTGTAGCCTATCCACAACAAGGTATCGAACAAAGTTGTCGCCATAGTGTGCCGTCGATTCAAGACCGATGATGATGTCGTCAGCCTCGAGAGATTCGAGCTTGGAAACAAACAGTTGAAATCCATCACCGTCATTTGTAAATTTGAACGGCTCAATGAGTATGTCGCTATCAGAAGATATGGCTGAGGCAAAATGGTTGAGTTTAGCAATGTCAATGCCAACATAAATCATGAGGTTGTACCTCCCTTTCATAAAGTCTGATACCGTGATATCCACCAACGATTATCATCGTAGACTTGAATGAAATAAGTACTCAGGAGAAAAACTCCGGGCAACATCCAGCTGATAAACAATTCAGATAAAGGTAGCGGCAATACACTCCAGTCAAGTAGTCAAGCTACAGGAAAAAATCAAAAGTCCACAGTATCTGAATGTATTATAACCACGATATTAAAAAGAAAGGAAGTTATGGTGTTTTGCTTCTATAAACATCATACAAGTTTTAATATGAAGCAAAGAATAGAAGATTATATAAAAAGTTTAAAAAATAAATATGATAGTGTTAAAATAGTTGAGTGTAATTCAAAAAGACAAAATTTAAAAGGAATACCCGATATATTGCATGGATTATACGAAACTGTATTAGAGGTAGAACTGCCTTTTGGCCGTATTTTTGCAGTAGATATAGCTTTAGAACAATCTAAAAACAAACCATTTAGTCCTGATTGGTTTGTTTTTGGACGAGATAATTATTTTTCATTTTGGTTATGTTCTTACTTTCCTGATAAAGAGGGATTAAGTTTTACGTATTGGGATCATGAATCTGGTAATGAAATCGATGGAGCTGTTTGGCCAGATTTAGAGTCATTTTTGCAAGATTTAGAAGATGAGTATATAAATAATTAAAAAAATGTAGATGTTTACTTAACCTAAAGCGTGTCTGAAACCTAAAAATGTCAATAACTTATGAAAATGTCAATTTTTATTTTAAAGATTAATTTTTAAAAATGTCACTTTCGTAAAAGGGCCAATGCCCTTTTACGAAGACGACTGTTTTTTTTCAAAAAAGATTTCATACAAAAATTTCAGTGATAGATTATAATCTTCCATCCACCAGATCTTTTTCCATTCTTCGCTGCTGTGTCGAAGCTGTAAATGAGGCTCCACCGTTTTTATAACCTTCTTAGATATTTTTGTGCTTCCATTCTTATTCTGCGGTTTTAGATAGCGTATTGTATCATAAACTCGCCCCTGGTATTCTACACGTATCCCAAAGCGTGGATTTAAAAGAACTGTAATTTCACGGCGTGCACTTACGATTGGAAATCCACGGTCTAAAATCTGGAAACATCGGTTCTTAAAGGAAAACGTACCGGCTGCATCTGTCTTTCTGGTATGTTTTACACAGAGGATTGAGTCTTTTTCCATCCATTTATAAAATCTCAGGAACACTATCATTGACAACTAAAGTTGTCAATGATATAATACCCCTATGATGACAAGAATAGTTGTCAATTCCAAGAAGTAAAAATAAAGGAGGAGACCAAGTGCCACTATACAACCGCTTAAAAGAATATCGTTCAGATATCAAGATAAACCAGTATGAAATGGGAAAGCTAGTGGGAGTATCAAGACAGACAATCAGCCAGATTGAGCGGGGAGATTATTCGCCTTCTGTCACGTTAGCATTAAAAATAGCAAAAGTGTTCCATGTAGCAGTAGAAGATATATTCATTTATGAGGAGGAAGATTCAAATGAATAAAGAAAAGATCTATGAAATTAAAAAAGAGGATAAGAAAGCGTTGCATAAATTTACTGTAATTATACTGCTTTCACTGTTGGTAGGTTTGTTAATTGGCATATTATCCAACATGATAACGGAAAGCACTGCTGCTGATATTGCCGATCGTCTATTGAATTTACTAAAGGAGCTTTTCCCAATTGCTAATATTGTATTAACAGTCGTATTGATGCTTCCTATCATTTATCTCTATAAAAAATGCCGCAAACTTTATCAGTTGTGGGATGGCGAAAGTGAAGAGGACATGAACAAAGTTGAAACCAGTTTAAGCTATGCTTTATGGTTTACGTCTATTTTATTAATCTTGTGCTTTTTCTTCTTTGCAGCAGGGTCTTATTTGCTTATTCATTCGTTTGAACATAAAGATACAACAGACATGATTTATTGGTTCGGAGGATTTATTTTTGCAGTGGTCTGCAACATAATTGCCCAGCAGAAAATCGTTAATTTTGAAAAGGAGATAAACCCTGAAAAACAAGGAAGTGTCTTCGATCGGAAGTTTGCAAAGGAATGGGAAAATAGCTGTGATGAAGCAGAGCAGTTACGTATTTATAAATCTGCATATACCTCTTTTAAGTCAGTGAAGTCAACCTGTTTATTCTTGTGGCTGTTTTGTGTTATTGGAGCAAATATCTGGGATTTTGGCCTGATGCCGGTCACTGTTATTTCCATTATCTGGCTTGTCCAGGTGTCAAGTTATTGTATAAAATCCATTTCCCAGTCAAAACAATTAATAAAGTAATCAATATCAATAAATACAGAAGAATAAAGAAAAATAAAGAAGAATAAAGAATAATACGGAAAAACACAGAAGAACAAAGAATAATACAGATATAAATACAAACATCAATCCAATTCTCTAACCCCAAAGTGCCGCAAACGACCAGGTGGTGGCACTTTGGGAAATCTATAACACCTCCATCCCCCCCATCCCCCCGTAATTTTATAAAATCCAATATAGCATACTTAACCATACCGTGGTATAATATGGGAAAAGCAAATGATAAGGAGCATTAATAAAAGTTCTATGGATAAATTTCAGGCACTAAAGCATTATTTCGGTTACGATCGTTTCCGGGAAGGTCAGGAGACGCTCATTGACGGGATTCTGGAAGGAAAAGACGCCCTTGGAATTATGCCCACCGGCTCAGGAAAATCTCTGTGTTTTCAAATTCCAGCTCTTATGATGGAAGGAATCACACTGGTCATATCCCCTTTGATATCCCTTATGAAAGATCAGGTAACAACTCTCAATCAGGCAGGCATTCACGCCGCTTATCTTAACAGTTCTCTGACTGCAAATCAGTATTATAAGGCCCTGGCCTACGCGCGGGAAGGGCGATACCCCATTATTTATGTAGCACCGGAACGTTTAATGACGGAACAATTTTTAGATTTTGCACTTCACACGAAGATTTCCATGGTTGCGGTCGATGAGGCCCATTGTGTTTCTCAGTGGGGGCAGGATTTCAGACCCAGTTATTTAAAAATTCTGGATTTTATTGAAAAACTTCCGGAACGGCCGGTAATCAGCGCATTTACAGCCACTGCAACAAAAGAGGTCCGGGAGGATGTGATTGATATTCTGATGCTTCGTGAACCGGTTATTGTATCAACCGGCTATGACAGGCCCAATCTATATCTGGGCGTGCAGACTCCAAAGGATAAGTATGCCACATTGAAAAATTATGTGGAATGCCATCCAAACCAGTGTGGGATCATATACTGTCTGACCAGAAAACTGGTGGAAGAAGTCTGCGATAAGCTGAATGCAGATGGATTTTCCGCAACCAGGTATCATGCTGGACTAAGTGATGCGGAACGAAGGAAAAATCAGGATGATTTTATATTTGACAGGAATACCATTATGGTAGCCACCAATGCATTTGGTATGGGAATTGATAAATCCAATGTGCGATTTGTCATCCATTATAATATGCCGAAAAATCTGGAATCCTATTATCAGGAAGTCGGCCGGTGCTCCCGGGACGGAGAGCCGGGAGAATGTATTTTGCTATACAGCGGTCAGGATGTAGTCACCAATCAGATGTTTGTTGATAATAATCAGGACAACCAGGAACTTGATCCTCTCACCCGGCGGATCGTCATAGAACGTGACCGGGAAAGGCTTAAAAAGATGACATTTTATTCCTTTACCAACGAATGTTTAAGAGATTATATTTTAAGGTACTTTGGGGAATATGGAGAGAATTACTGCGGCAATTGTTCCAATTGTATCAGCCAGTTTGAATCTGTGGATGTAACGGCAATTTCCAAAGCACTGATTGGCTGTGTGGAGTCCAGCAGACAGCGGTACGGCACCACAGTCATCATTGATACGGTGCATGGAGCCAATACGGCAAAGATCAGAAATTACCGGATGAATGAAAATCCTTATTACAGTTCTCTGGCAAAGGTTCCTTCCTATAAACTCCGTCAGGTTATGAATCATTTGTTTTTAAATGATTTTCTCGAAGTAACAAACGATGAATATGCCATTGTAAAACTAACCGAAAAATCCAAAGCCATACTGAAAGATCAAGAAACCGTAGTCATGAAGATGGCAAAGGAACAGGAACCTGTACCAAAAGAAAAAAACAGCAAAAAGATGAAAAAACCAAACGGTGCAGCAGCAGAATTAACAAAAGAAGATGAAATTATATTTGAAAAACTGAGAAACCTTCGTCTTAAAATTGCCAAAGAAGAAAAAGTTCCGCCTTATATCGTATTTTCAGACAAAACCTTGCTGCATATGGCAGTTATAAAACCAAAGACAAAGGAAGAAATGCTCACGGTTTCAGGAGTTGGAGAGTTTAAGGTGGAGAAGTATGGGAATACATTCCTGGAGATTTTTAAACTATAAAATAAGTCAAAAAGCAAATAAATGAGACCGTTCATGGAAAGACTACCTGTATGAAGATACAGGAGGAAGGAACATGAAGAAATATTTGAGTTTGCTGCTTGCGGCAGCCCTGGCGGTGAGCCTTACAGGCTGCAGAAATCATTCCGGCACAGACAATAGAAAGGCAGCTCAGTCATCGGCTGAGACCGATGCAGCTAAAGCGGCCCAGGCAACGGCAGAAGCCGCCGCGGCCACAAGATACCAGACTCCGGAACTGACGTTTCGCTATGGGGAAGTAAATGGGGAAGATAATATTATTACCCAGACCGGATATAAATTTGCAGAATATGTGGATGAATTGTCCAATGGCCGCATCAAAATTGAAATATATCCCAATCATGCGCTTGGGGATGAAAGAACATCACTGAGAGATCTGCGCAGAGGCGGCAGAAACATTGATATGTACCGTGGAAATACCAATGCTCTGACCGGATATGGATTTAAAAAACTCAATCTGTTTGGTCTTCCATACATTTTTAACAGCCGGGAAGGAATGTGGAAGGTTTTGGAGGATGAAGAACTGGGACAGGCATTCCTGTCAGAAGGCACAGAGGTTGGGGCGAATATGGTAGGCTTGTTCTATACAGATGAGGGAGCACGAAACTTATTTACCACAAGAAAGATCAATGGATTAGAGGACTTAAAAGGTATGACGATCCGTGTTCCGGAATCGGTGCTTGTTATGGATACTCTTTCCGCATTGGGAGCACGCCCCGTTCCCATGCCATACAGTGAGTTAAAAGATGCTTTGATCCATGGGAATGTAGAGGGAGGGGAAAATCCCTTAACTGCCTATATATCCAACAAATTATATGAGGCTGCTCCTTATTACTTATTAAGCGGTCATATTTACAGCCCCGGAATCGTTTTGATGGCAGAAGAAAAATGGAACGCGTTAAGCGAAGAAGATCAAAATATTCTTTTAGAGGCAGGGCGAAGAGCTTCTGAATGGAATAAGACAGCCATTGTAGAAGAGGAAGAAAGGCTAATAAATGAGATGGATGAAAAAGGTGTTACCGTAACAGAATTAACGCCGGAAGAGATCCAGCAGGCCAGGGATCTTGAAGAAATTGTCCGGGTGAGTTTTACACCGGGTTTGGAGGAGCTTTTAAATAGAATCATTGAAATTCAAAACGAATAAAATTAAGGGGCGTAATAGCAGAATTTATTGTTGCGCCCCTTAAAACACATTTCTCTTTCTAACCAATATCCGGTAACTATGGTATTATGAAAAAAACTAAGTGAGAAGGAGGAAGCATGAAATTTTTCCATTTATCCGATTTACATATAGGAAAACAATTGATTGGACGGAGCTTGAAGGAAAATCAGGATGCGGTTTTAAAGCAGATTGTGGATTATGCAAGAGAATATCATCCGGACGCAGTTTTAATTTGCGGAGATATTTATGATAAAACGGTACCTTCGGGAGAAGCATATACCATGTTCGGCAATTTTCTGGATGCTCTTTCTGAGATAAGACCTGAGATCACGGTTCTTATTATAGCAGGAAATCATGATTCTCCGGAACGGCTTTCCTATGCCGGTTCATTTTTGGAAAAGCACCGGATTCACCTATCCGTGTTCCCTCCGAAAAGCCCGGAAGAATATTTAAAAAAAGTGGTTTTGCAGGACGAATACGGCCCTGTTAATTTTTATCTTCTCCCGTTTTTAAAGCCCGGATATGTACGGCAATTATTTGCAGAAAATCCTCCCGATGGATATGAAAATGCAGTAAGGGCTGTGCTGGACCGGGAGACTATCGACGAAAAACAAAGAAATGTGATTTTGTCCCATCAGTTTTATACGGGCAGAGGAAAAGATCCGGATACCTGTGAATCCGAACAGGCGGTGATTATGGCAGGCGGTCTGGACCGGGTGGATGCTTCTGTTTTATCTGGATTTGATTATGCGGCCCTGGGCCATATCCACGGTTCCCAGAAGGTGCTGAAGGATACCATCCGCTATTGCGGAACTCCTTATAAATATTCTGTCAGTGAGGAGCACCATAAAAAATCGGTCACCGTGGTAACCTTAAACAGAAAAGAAGATGCTCCTGAATTGGAGTTTCTTCCTCTTTCCGGTATTCAGGATGTAAGGCGGGAACGGGGAAGTCTTGCAGAGATTCTGGAACGGGGCACAGAGGAACGGAGACACGATTTTGTAAGCATCACCTTAACAGATGACGATGAGCCATACCGCGTCAGAGAACGTCTGGAGGAAGTATACGACCATTTGCTGGAACTTCGGGTGGACAATGAACGGACCAGAAGAATCCTTACGGAACAAGAAGATATGGTCCCTGTTTTAAATCCTTTGGAAGCATTCCGGCAGTTTTACAAAGCTGTGAGGAATGAAGAGATGACGCAAGAAGCAGAAAAGATTATGGAACAAATTGTCCAGGAAGCAAAGGAGGAGGAGGGATTATGAAGCCGCTGAAATTGATCATGTCCGCGTTTGGTTCCTATGGAGGAACAGAGATCGTGGATTTTGAAAAGATTAGTCATGGAATCTTTCTCATTACGGGAGATACTGGGGCGGGGAAGACCACCATATTTGATGCCGTTTCCTTTGCTCTTTTTGGAGAAACCAGCGGACAGAAGCGGGAGTCCTCCATGATGCGCAGCCAGTATGCTCCGGAGGATCAGGAGACTTATGTTTCTCTTACATTTTCTGAGCGTGGAGAAGTTTATGAGATCAACAGAAGTCCCTCCTATACCCGGGTCAGCAAAAGGAAAAATAAAAACGGAGAGTATACCAGCGTGCTGGTACCGGCAAAAGCATCTCTGTTTCTTCCCGATGGATCGGAATATCCAGGTAATTTACGGGACATCAACGTAAAGCTGCAGGAGATCATTGGTGTGGATCAGAATCAGTTTTCCCAGATCGCCATGATCGCTCAGGGAGATTATTTGAAGCTGCTTCACGCATCATCAAAGGAACGCAAAGAGATTTTTTCCAGAATTTTCAATACCGGTATCTTCAGCCGGATTCAGATGAAATTAAAGGATAAAAATCATTTGTATTACGGAAAACTGGAAGACAACAGAAAGCTTTGTATCCATGAGCTGAGGCATATGGAGTTTTTAGAGGACAGTAAGTATCATTCGGCCTGGCAGGAACTTTTGGAGTTTAAAGAGACAAAGACTGAGGAAATCAGAGATTTCTTAAATAAAGTCCTGGAAGAGATTCGGGAAAAAGAACAGATACTTCATGAGGAGCAGGAACAGACGGGAAAACAGCTATTGGAAACCAAAAGTCATCTCAGTCTTGCAGAAGAGATTAATCAATTATTTGATGCTCTGAAAAATGCCCAAAACAGTGTCATGCTTTTGGAGGACCAGAAGGAAGCCTGGCAGCAAAAGAGGGAGCGCCTAATAAGAGCCCAGATGGCTGAGAAGATAAGCGGAGCCGCCGGACAGCTGTCGGAAAAAAACAGAGATTATGAAAACTCCGCGCAAAGGACAGAGCAGTTAAAAAAAGAGCTGGAATCCCTGGTTCAAACACTTGAGACGGTGAAAATAGAAGCAGAGGAACGTAAAAAAACAGCCGACAGGGAAATTCCAGGTCTACAGGCCAATTTAAACCGTCTCCAGGAAGCCATGCCCCTTTATGCCAGATGGAAAGAGGCACGGAAGGAATACGAGCAGCTGAAAAAGGAAGAAAGAGAAGCAGACACCTTATTAAAGGGATTTGAAACGGAGCTTACAGAATGTAAAAACCGGATCCACCTTCATGAGTCCTCAAAGGAAGCGGTGGAGAAAACGGCAAATGAACTGGCAGCCGTCATTCAGAGAAACCATGAACTTACAGAACGGCAGCAGGCTCTAAAAAATCTTCTGGCCGCATGGAAGGATTTTTTGACGGCCCGGGTAAAAACGGAACAGTGTCAGGCAGCGGCAGAGACAGCCCAAAAGGATTATATGCAGGCTGAAGATACTTACAATCACAGATATAACGTATTTTTAGCCCATCAGGCAGGAATTATGGCAGAGACTTTGATCGAAGGAAAACCTTGTCCGGTCTGCGGTTCCACCCATCATCCGGAAAAAGCCGGTTTGTCTCATGAACCAGTCACCCAGGAAATGGTGGAACAGGCAAAAAAAGCGCGAAACCGGGCAGAGGAACTTCGCTCCATTGCGGTGGAAGCCAGCATAAAAGCATTAGAAAGCTGCCGCCACCAGGAAGAATACATAAAGAAAGAATCGAAAAAATGGCTGAAAGACGACGTGTCCTTCTCTCAGTTGGAGAACTGTTTGAAAGAGGAAATAAAACAGGGGGAGTTTTTGCTGGCTGAGGTAAAAGAAAAGGAGACAGCTTCAAAAGAAGCTGGCCGGTGTCTCAAAGAACTTGTGGAATATATAAAGGCCGACCGGAAAAAAATGGCTGAACTGGAGCCCCAAATAGAAGGAGCCAGGAATACCTGGCAGGAAAAGAATTTAAAAGCAGCGGCATCTCTGGTACAAATAAACCAATGGAAAGAACGGCTGCCCTATCCGGAAGAAAAGGAGGCAAGCAGCCAGATAAAATGGCTGGAAAACACAATTAATGAGCTTCAAAATTCAGTGGATTCTGCGGTGGAACAATACCGCCATATGGCAGAAGCGGTGAAAGAAAAAAATGGCCGCCTTTCTTCTGAAATGGAGAACCTGGAATCAAGAAAACGGCTCGCAAAGCAGGCGGCAGAGGAATACAAAGAAGCATTAAAAGCCATGGGCTTTGAAACCGAAGAAGCGTATCTAAAAGCAAAGCAGCCGGCGCAAACCATGGACCAATGGAAAACAGAAATTGAGTTGTACGAAAAGGATCTGTTAAGAAGCCGGGCCATTCTGGAAGAATACTTAAAACAGACCAAAGGGCGGGAGCGGATCGACCTTCTTCCCTGGAAGGAAAAAGCGGACAGTCTTCAGGAGAAGCAGAAGCAGCTGCAAAAAGAGGAAACCAAGATATCCGGAATCCACAGCAAAATGAGACAGGCTTACGAAACCCTGAATCGTTTGTGGAAGGAAAGAGAGCAGCTGGAAGAAGAATATGTGCTGTATCATAACCTTTACCGGACGGCCAATGGAAAATTAACGGTCAGCCTGGATTTTCAGACCTATGTCCAGCGGCAGTATTTCAATCAGATGATACAGGCAGCTAACAGGCGGTTAAAAGAGATGACGGATGGACAATTTCTGCTTAAATGCAGAGAGTTTGAATCACTTGGAAAGCAGGGGGAGGTCGGTCTGGATCTTGACGTGTACAGCATGGCAACGGATAAGGTTCGGGATGTAAAGACCCTTTCCGGCGGCGAATCCTTTATGGCAGCTTTAGCCATGGCCCTTGGCATGTCGGATATCATACAGAGGACTGCCGGTCATGTGTCCATGGATGCCCTTTTTATTGACGAGGGGTTTGGTTCCTTGGATGAGGAATCCAGAATGAAAGCAGTGCGAATACTTAGAGCGCTTGCCGGAGAACGCCGGCTCATCGGTATTATTTCTCATGTGACAGAATTGAAAGAACAGATTGGGAAAAAGCTCATTGTAAAGAAAAATGAAAAAGGAAGCAGGATTCTGTGGGATTTGGACAGAATTCCATAATTTCCGCGGTTACAAAGGAATGGACGAAACTACGAATTTGTTCTATAATATAGAGCGGCACAAACAAGAGTTCACCGATAGAAAGGAATGAAACGATGTTAAAATGTGAGAGAACAAGCGTGATGAATATAGAGAATGCGATCCGGGGAGCCAGAAATCCAATGAACAGCTGGAATCGTATGGACAGCAGCTACGATGAAGAGGGGGAATACATATTAGGACCCAATGATCTGGGACTTGCCAAAAGGCTTAGAAAAGCGGGGACCGACCACCGGAAATACATCCGCCAGATTTTTGTATCCGTGGATATAACGGCCCCACTTTACTGGTGGAAGGAATATGATACCTATAAAGTGGGTACGGTGGCAAACTCCACCAGCACCATGCATAAGATTCATAGCAAGCCTTTTGAACGGAATGATTTCAGTCATGATCATATGACGGAGCAGACCCTTTTATTTATGGATACGGTAGTGGCTGAGCTTGAGAAGATCCGTCTCCGCTATCTGGAGACAAAGAGCAAAGAGGACTGGTATGATATGATCCAGCTTCTTCCCTCTAGCTACAACCAGATGCGTACATGTACGATGAATTATGAAACGCTGATCAATATATATTTTGCAAGGAAGAATCACAAGCTTGTGGAATGGCATACATTCTGCAGCTGGATCGAGAGTCTTCCATATGCAAAGGAATTGATTCTTGCAGACGAATAAAAAGGGAAAGGATAATGGACGGATGAATCTCATTGTTGCAGTGGATAAAAACTGGTCCATCGGCAATCAGGGCCAGCTTCTCGTTTCCATTCCGGAAGATAAAAAACTTTTCCGGGAGGAAACTATTGGAAAAGTAATTGTAATGGGAAGAAAAACGTTGGAAAGCCTTCCGGGGAAACAGCCTTTATATGGAAGAACCAATATTGTGCTTACCAGAAATCCGGACTATAAAGTAAAAGGTGCCGTGATCTGCCATAGCTTGTCCCAGGTAATGGAGGAACTGAAAAAGTACCGGAAAGAGGACTGCTTTATCATTGGCGGTCAGAGCATCTACGAACAGTTTCTGCCCTATTGCAATACAGCTCACGTAACGTATATTGATTATCTATATAGCGCGGACACCCATTTCCCCAATCTGGATAAGGATGCCAACTGGGAAATGACTGCTGAGAGTGATGAACAGACGTATTTCGATCTATGCTATACGTTTCGTATGTATCAAAGAAAAAATCTTGTATAAATTCCAGAAAAAAGTTTGTTAAAAATTTAATGTTATTTTTTAAACATATTGTCATAGCTCTTTAAAAATGGTAAGATGGTAGGAGTAGCACTTATCGGAACGTTCAAAAGCCGCTCTGGTAAGTGCACGGGTATATTCACGAAGACTTTAGGAGGATAAAGATGTATAGGATTTTAAAAGCAGAGATGTTAGCTGACAAGATCTATCTGATGGATGTGGAAGCACCTCGGATTGCCAAAGCCTGCCAGCCTGGAGAATTTGTCATCGTTCGAATGGATGACAGAGGGGAGAGAATCCCTTTGACCATTTGTGACTTTGATCGTGAAAAAGGGTCGATTTCAATCGTATTTCAGACAGTGGGTGCCAGTACGGAAAAGATGGCCGGTTTAAAAGCCGGTGACAGCTTTGAAGATGTGGTAGGGCCTTTAGGCAACGCTTCTGAATTCGTTCACGAAGATATAGAAGAATTAAAGAATAAAAAATACTTATTTGTAGCCGGCGGCGTTGGAACGGCTCCCGTTTATCCCCAGGTGAAATGGATGAGAGAACACGGCATTGATGTTGATGTCATCATTGGTTCCAAAACCAAGAATCTGCTTATCCTGGAAAATGAAATGAGAAAACAGGCAGGAAATTTATACGTTACCACGGACGATGGTTCCTACGAAAGAAAAGGAATGGTGACAGAAGTGATCAAGGACCTGGTGCAAAACCAGGGGAAAAAGTACGATGTGTGCGTAGCCATCGGACCCATGATCATGATGAAGTTTGTCTGCCTTTTAACAAAAGAATTAGAGATTCCAACGATTGTAAGCTTAAACCCCATAATGGTAGATGGTACTGGCATGTGCGGTGCCTGCCGTGTAACTGTTGGGGGCGAAGTGAAATTTGCCTGTGTAGATGGACCTGAATTTGACGGACATTTGGTGAACTTTGATGAAGCCATGAAGCGTCAGATGATGTATAAGTCGGAAGAAGGCCGTTCTGTTTTAAAAGCTGTTGAAGGGGATACCCATCATGGCGGCTGCGGTCAATGTGGAGGTGAAGAGTAATGGATGTTTTAAAGAAAGTACCGGTAAGAGAACAGGATCCAAAAGTAAGAGCAACGAATTTTGAAGAAGTTTGTCTGGGCTATAATGAAGAAGAAGCCAGGAAAGAAGCTGCCCGCTGCATCAAGTGTAAGAATCCGAGATGCGTAGGGGGCTGTCCGGTATCTATCAATATCCCAGGATTTATCAAAGAAGTGGAAGATGGTAATATAGAAGAAGCTGCCAAAGTTATCGCCAAGTCTTCCGCACTTCCGGCAGTATGCGGACGTGTATGTCCCCAGGAGAGCCAGTGTGAGGGCGTCTGCATCCGTGGAATCAAAGGAGAACCGATTTCCATCGGAAAGCTGGAGCGTTTCGTCGCAGACTGGTCCAGAGAGCATGGGATTGTACCGGAAGCTCCGAAGGAGAAAAACGGCAAGAAGGTTGCTGTCATTGGCTCCGGCCCTTCCGGGCTTACCTGTGCAGGCGATCTTGCAAAGCTGGGGTATGAAGTTACCATCTTTGAAGCACTCCATGAGCCGGGCGGTGTTTTGACTTATGGTATTCCGGAATTCCGTCTTCCAAAAGAGAGAGTCGTACAGCCGGAAATAGATAACGTGAGAAAACTTGGCGTGACCATTGAAACTAATGTGATCGTAGGAAAGTCTGTCACCATTGACGAACTCTTTGAAAAAGAAGGCTATCAGGCGGTATTCATTGGTTCTGGAGCAGGTCTTCCCATGTTCATGGGGATTCCGGGAGAAAATGCAAACGGTGTTTTCTCAGCCAATGAATACTTAACCAGAAGCAATTTGATGAAGGCGTTCCGTGACGATTATGATACACCGCTTGCAGCAGGCAAAAAGGTAGCAGTTGTAGGCGGCGGTAACGTAGCCATGGATGCGGCCAGAACCGCTCTTCGTCTTGGCGCAGAGGTTCATGTTGTATATAGAAGAAGTGAGGCAGAGCTTCCTGCCAGAGCGGAAGAAGTACACCATGCCAAAGAGGAAGGCGTGATTTTTGATCTTCTGACCAACCCGGTTGAGATCCTTACCGATGATAAGGGCTGGGTGAATGGTATGAAATGTGTAAAAATGGAACTTGGAGAACCTGACGCCTCCGGTAGAAGAAAACCGGTAGCAGTCAAAGGATCTGAGTTTGTGATTGATGTAGATACTGTGATCATGTCTTTAGGAACCTCACCGAATCCGCTGATTTCCAATACCACCAAGGGGCTGGAAATCAACAAGCGCAGATGTATCATTGCGGAAGAATCCAATGGAAAGACCAGCAAGGAAGGTGTCTACGCAGGCGGAGATGCAGTAACCGGTGCTGCAACCGTTATTTTGGCAATGGAAGCCGGACGTGCAGGCGCAAGAGGAATCCACGAATATCTTTCTGCAAAAGAATAATCCATATATTTAAAAAAGAGGGCCGCCGTTTGGCGGCCTTTTTTAAGTAAAATCCGGGAATCAGGTTTTTGAGCCTGTTTAAACAGATTTTCCAAATAAATGATAAAATGTTACAACAAAATAAAAAAAGTCTAAAATTTGTAAAATAGGACTTGAATTATACCCCTGTTTTACGTTAACATATAGAATAGAAAATACGGTGAAAAACGGTGAAAAGGAACTTACGATGAAACGAAAAATACTCATTCATAGCGGTAAAAGGAATGTCAAAGTACTTCGGAAGCTTATTTTTAGTATGATGATAGGTATAATGGTTTGCAGCCAGACGGTTCCGGCTTATGCGGTTTCCAAAGCAGAAAAAGAAAAGCTGGAAGCACAAAAAAAGATGGAAGAGGCCAACCAAAAAGCCAAGGACGCGGAAAGTAAGAAAAACGCAGCTCAGAGCCAGGTAACCAAACTGACTTCTGATCTGACGGCTCTTTTGTCGGATATTAAAGTACTGGAAAATGATATGGAAACTAAAGAAGCTGAGATCAAACAGGCGGAATCTGACTATGAAAAAGCAAAAAAGGAAGAAGAAAAACAGTATGCTGCCATGAAAAAGAGAATTCAGTACATGTATGAAAAGGGAGATACGGAATATCTGGATATTTTCCTTCATGTTAAGAACATGTCTGATCTTCTGAATAAAGCAGAGTATGTGGAAGGCATTTATAATTATGACCGTAAGATGTTGGTGAACTTTCAGGAAACCAAGCAGAAAGTTGCGGATTACAAGTCGGATCTTGAAGATGACAAGGCCGAGATGGAGGGCATGAAGCTGGAATACAAAGAACAGCAGGATCAGCTTGAGACTTTGATTAGCAAGAAGAAAAAGGAAGTGTCCAATTTTGACAGCCAGCTAGCCCAGGCAAAACAGGACGCGGCTGTATATGCCCAGACCATAGCCAAGAAGAACGAAGAAATCAAAAAGTCGAAGGCAGAAGAAGCCAGAAAGAAGGCTGCTGAGGAAGCCAGGAAAAAAGCTGAAGCGGCTGCGAGAAAGCAATCCACTTCAACTACAAGAAAATCCACCGGTGCCAGCAACAAATATTCTGGTCCCTCCGCTTCCAAGAGCAGCGGCGGAACCGCCCAGGGACGGGCGATTGCAGATTATGGACTTCAATTTTTGGGAAATCCATACGTCTTTGGCGGCACCAGCCTGACCAATGGAACAGACTGTTCCGGTTTCACACAAAGTGTTTACCGTCATTTTGGATACAGTCTGCCAAGAAGCTCCACCGCACAGCGGTCAGCAGGCCGGGAGGTGCCTTATTCGGAAGCACAGCCGGGAGATTTGATTTGTTACGCAGGACATATCGCCATTTATATCGGCAATGGACAGATCGTCCATGCCAGCACTCCGAAGACAGGAATTAAGGTAGGAACAGCAACTTACCGTACCATTTTATCCGTCAGAAGGATTGTTTAAATTACATAAATAGTAAGAGCCGGAAAGCGGATTGAAAGAGAATCTGTTTTCCGGCTTTTTGTTTATGGGCTTTAGCCTGTTGAACATGGGTGAGTTTCTTTTTAAGAGAAATGAAT
>CAJMPJ010000064.1 GCA_905215155.1 uncultured bacterium
GACCGTCATGCTGACCGGTGATCAGTCTAAGCTTGACGCTCTGATTAACCTGCTTGAAGATTATGAGATTTTGGAACTTGCCAGGACTGGTTTGACCGGTTTATCCAGAGGGTCCGGCGACATCCGTTATCTGCCATAATGCAATTTGCTAGCTAGAGGTATTGCCAAAGACGGACAGAGAGTCGTCGGCATGGTTCCTTTAACAAAATATATTACGAGTCAATCTATGAGGAGGAAATAAAAGATGGCAAAGATTTACTATCAGGAAGACTGCAATTTATCCTTACTGGAGGGTAAGACCATTGCAGTGATTGGATACGGCAGCCAGGGTCATGCTCATGCGCTTAATTTAAAGGAGTCCGGATGTGATGTCATTGTGGGACTTTATGAGGGAAGCAGTTCCTGGGCAAAGGCTGAGGCACAGGGATTAACCGTTTATTCCGCAGCAGATGCTGCAAAGAAAGCTGATATCATCATGATCCTCATCAACGATGAGAAACAGGCGGCTCTTTACAAGGAATCCATCGAGCCTAATTTAAAGGATGGCGACATGCTTATGTTCGCTCATGGTTTTGCGGTTCATTTTGGACAGATTGTTCCTCCAAAGAATGTTGATGTTACCATGATCGCACCAAAGGCTCCTGGTCATACCGTACGTAACGAATATCTGGTAGGCAGAGGAACGCCATGTCTGGTTGCTGTTCACCAGGATTATTCAGGCAAGGCAAAGGACAAGGCTCTCGCTTATGCATTGGCACTGGGCGGCGCAAGAGCAGGTGTTCTTGAGACTACCTTTAAAGATGAGACAGAGACAGATCTTTTCGGCGAGCAGGCTGTATTATGCGGCGGTGTATGTGCTCTTATGAAAGCCGGATTTGAAACATTGGTGGAAGCTGGATATGCTCCTGAGAATGCATACTTTGAGTGTATTCATGAGATGAAGCTGATTGTCGATCTGATCTTTGAAAGCGGATTTGCCGGAATGAGATACTCCATTTCCAATACGGCTGAGTTCGGCGATTACATTACCGGACCGAAGATCATCACAGACGATACAAAGAAAGCCATGAAGCAGGTACTTACGGATATCCAGGACGGAACCTTTGCAAAGAACTGGTTATTAGAAAACCAGGTGAACGGTACTCACTTCTATGCCATGAGAAACAAAGAAGCATCTCATAAGTTAGAGCAGGTAGGAGCAGAGCTCCGTAAGCTTTACAGCTGGAACGACGGCGGAAAATTAATTGATAACTAAGCTGCATTGCTGCAATTGCTGCACTTAAAAAGAACAGGAGACTGGAATGGGCTTTGCCTATCCGGGGCTCCTGTTCTTTTTGGGGTTTATTTGCCGTTCATACCGGCTTCCATTGCATCAAAAAAGTTCTCCATAGCCGTAGTCATTCCGTTTGAGTTATAGGCAAAGCCTACGGTTCTTTTATTGATCTCTTTTTTCAAAGGAATCAAAACAAGATCCCCCTGGTCCAGTTCTTTCTGAACAAAGTCCTTGATCACACATCCGATTCCCATACCGATTTTAGCAAATTCGATCAGCAAATCCATGGTAGTCACCTCCAGAAGCTGTTTGGGTACAATCTGGTTTTCGTTTAAATATTCGTCAATGTATTTTCTGGTCATATTGTTCTTATCCAAAAGCAGAATGTTCCCCGTCTGAAAAATGTCCGCATCCTGGCCTTCTCTTAAATAAAGGTTGTTGAGATAGGATTTTGTTGCGACAAACGCATCCTGGATTTCCATCAACGGAGTAAATAAAAGGGGACGGCGGGTGGAAGGCTCTGCAATCAGACCCAGATCAATCCTATGCTGTTCCAGCATGGTGACCGTATGCGCTGTGGACTGGCTTTCAATGGTGATCTTAATATGAGGGTATTTCTCAATGAAGTTTTTTAAATAAGGAAGAAGAATATATTTGCACAGAGTATTGCTGACACCGATCCTCAAGTGGCCGATGTGAAATTCCTTAATGCGCTTTAATTCCTGCTCTCCCTGAAGCAGTGCTTCAAAGGCGGCTTCTGTATGATTATATAGAAGTTTTCCCTCATCCGTAAGCTGTACCCCTCTGGAGTTTCTGGTAAATAGGGAAACACCCAGATTTCCTTCCAGTTTACTGATGGACTTGCTGATGGCCGGCTGGCTGATAAACAGCTCTTTTGCCGCTTTTGAAATGTTACCGGCTTTTGCAACTTCAAAGAAAATCTTATATTGGGATAAGTTTTGTTCCATGGTTCGACATCCTCTCGTTTCATAACTAATTATTATATAAAATATTCGTATTATGTATTTCTATTATATCAATAAGTGTGCTAGAATGTAAAGCAGTAAAATGACAGAGGTTCATTTCAAGGAAATAACAGGAGGACGCAGACTATGGGAATGACGATGACCCAGAAAATTCTGGCAGCTCATGCGGGGCTTAGTGAAGTAAAGGCAGGACAGTTAATCGAAGCGGATTTAGACCTGGTTTTGGGAAATGATATTACATCACCGGTTGCAATCAAAGAGATGGAAAAATTTAATAAGGAAACAATTTTTGATAAAGATAAAATTGCCCTGGTGATGGACCATTTTATACCAAATAAAGACATAAAATCTGCGGAGAATTGCAAATGCTGCCGTGACTTTGCATGCAGTCATGAAATTACAAATTATTTCGACGTTGGACAAATGGGCATTGAACATGCGCTGCTTCCGGAAAAAGGACTGGTCGTTGCCGGGGATGTAGTCATCGGAGCAGATTCCCATACGTGTACCTACGGTGCACTGGGCGCATTTTCCACCGGAGTCGGAAGTACGGACATGGCAGCAGGGATGGTAACTGGAAAAGCCTGGTTTAAAGTACCCTCTGCCATTCAATTTAAACTGACCGGAAAACCTTCCAAATGGGTCAGCGGCAAAGATGTGATTCTTCATATCATCGGAATGATCGGAGTGGATGGTGCTCTTTATAAGTCCATGGAGTTTACCGGTGACGGAGTCAAAAATCTCACCATGGATGACCGTTTCACCATCTGCAACATGGCCATTGAAGCCGGCGGCAAGAATGGAATCTTTCCGGTGGATGAGTTGGCGGTCCAGTACATAAAGGAACACTCCAAACGAGATTTTAAGGTCTATGAAGCAGATGAAGATGCGGAATACGAAACGGTCTATACCATTGACTTGTCAAAGTTAGAGCCTACGGTTTCCTTCCCTCATCTTCCTGAAAATACCAGGACCTTCGGCGATTTTGACGAGGTAAAGGTGGATCAGGCGGTAATCGGCTCCTGTACCAACGGCCGGCTTGATGATATGCGCGTTGCAGCGGCCGTATTAAAGGGCCGCAAAGTTGCTAAAAATGTGCGCTGCATCGTGATTCCTGCAACCCAGGAAATTTATCTCCAATCCATGCGGGAAGGCCTTTTGGAAATCTTTATCGAAGCCGGGGCCATCGTGAGCACTCCAACCTGCGGCCCGTGTCTGGGCGGGTATATGGGAATCCTTGCAAAAGGGGAACGGTGTATATCCACCACCAACCGGAATTTTGTGGGACGTATGGGGCATGTGGAGTCAGAGGTTTATCTTGCAAGTCCTGCAGTAGCCGCAGCAAGTGCAGTCACCGGACGGATATCGGCGCCGGAAGAATTGGGATTATAGGAGGATATCAAAGATGAAGGCATGTGGATCTGTTTTTAAATATGGTGACAATGTGGATACGGATGTGATTATACCGGCAAGGTATTTGAATATTACAGATGGCGATGAACTGGCGAAGCACTGTATGGAAGATATTGATAAGGATTTTGTGAACCAGGTAAAAAAAGGAGATATCATCGTTGCCAATAAAAATTTTGGCTGCGGGTCTTCCAGGGAGCATGCTCCCTTAGTCATTCGGTGTGCGGGAGTCAGCTGCGTAATTGCTGAGACCTTTGCAAGGATCTTCTACCGGAATGCCATTAACATCGGACTTCCTATTATAGAATGTCCGGAGGCGGCAAAAGCCATCAAAGCCGGTGATCAGGTTTCGGTGGATTTTGACAGCGGCATTATTACCAATCAATCGACAGGAGAGACCTTTGAAGGTCAGGCATTTCCTCCTTTTATGCAGGAGATCATTTCAGCCGGTGGGCTGTTCCCCTATATTAATAAGAAGAAATAGATGTAATTTCCATGGAAAAAGAGTCCGCAATTGTCAGATATTGTATCTGACAGCTGCGGACCCTTTGCTTTGGGCCATTGAAATTCCAAGAGAGCCGTATTATAATTAGAAAAAAATACAGGGAGTGGAATATTATGGTGAAGACAAATGCAATGCGTATGCTTGATAAAGCAGGCGTTCTCTATGAAACAAAGGAGTATGAAGTGGACGAACATGATTTATCCGGCAGTCATGCGGCCGATATGATGGGAGTGGATCATGGAAGTGTTTTCAAAACTCTTGTATTAAAAGGAGAAAAAACAGGATATCTGGTATGCTGTATTCCGGTGGATGGGGAACTTGACCTAAAAAAAGTGGCGAAAGCTGCCGGAGATAAAAAGGTGGAAATGATTCCTGTGAAAGATTTACAAAAAATTACCGGTTATATTCGCGGAGGCTGTTCCCCTGTCGGCATGAAAAAGCTTTATCCTACATTTGTCGATGAATCTGCCCTCAAATATCCTCAAATTGCGGTCAGCGGAGGGGTAAGAGGCCAGCAGATTACCCTTTCTCCTCAGAGTCTGGTGGATTATATTAAGGGCAAATTTACACAGCTGACTCAAGATTAGTTTACATAAAGCAAAAAATAAGTGGACTGGCTTTTGCTGGAAAAATAAATAATTAACAGAAATGTAACATTATTGTAAAAGGTAAAAGGTGAATAAGTACAATTTACAGGGGTATAAATGCTAATTTATGGTATAATTATTCCAAAAAATAAAAATACAATAAAATTCAAAAGTCAAAATATCACAAAAATGTTAAATCCCCATTGACTTTTTTAACATGCTTCTTCTATAATAACGGCTGTCACCCGGAAACGGTTGTGGATTGTGTTCACAGCCAAGGCAAGTGAGATTAGAGAAGAGGAGTATGTATGCTTACACTACGCTCTATCCTTCAGCAGATTTGTCAATTCTTCAGAGGGATGGCCATTAAGGTCACAAAGAAGATGTATCGTTCATCCGCAGTTTTCATGACGGGAGCGGCTGTCATTACTGTAATAGCCTTTACCTCCACAGGGTTTGGAAGCAGCGGAAAGAATGCGCTGACAGCGTTTGCAGAAACGCCCGCGCCAAGTGATGCTGCTGATGAGGAAAATGCTGAAGAAGAGGAAACAGTTGCACAAGCAAAAATACAACTTGCGCTTACCGACGCCAAGATACAGGCACAGCAGTTAGCCGGTAATCTACTGGTTAAAGAGGTTATTCAGAAGCAGGAACTGGAAGAGGAATCCCAGGCCCGTATAAAGCTCATTAATACTCAGATCGCCATGGAAGAAGAGGCGAAGCGGCAAGCGGAAGAAGCAGCTAAAAAAGCAGAAGAAGAGAAAAAAGCAGCAGAAGAAGCAGCCAGAAAGGCCGAAGAAGAAAAGGCGGTCAATGCAATGTCTGTGTCACAGGATGATTATCAGGTCCTGTTGAGGATCGTTCAGGCAGAAGCAGGAGTTTGTGATGATAAGGGCAAGATTCTTGTAGCAAACGTAATTTTAAACCGCGTAAAGAGCGGTAAATTTCCGAATACGGTAAGAGGAGTGGTTTATTCACCCTCCCAGTTCTCGCCGGTATCAAACGGCAGGATCAATACCGTAAAAGTAACAGCCGATACCACACAATGTGTCGATCGTGCGCTGGCTGGAGAAGATTATTCGGAAGGAGCGTTATATTTCATGAACCGCAGAGGATCAAAGAGCGGGGCAGTCCGCTGGTTTGATTCACGTCTGACCTATTTATTCCAGCATGGAAACCACGAATTTTTTAAATAAAAGTATAAAAAACATTGTGAAATAATCTACTTTAGGTGTATACTAGATCTAACTGCAGGTTCCCACGGGGACTGCTGTCGAACGATACGATACACTAAAGGAGAGTGGGATTATGATTTTTGACTCAGCAAAGAACCTTGATTTTTACAGAAACCTTGGGGTGGAAGGAAGATATGCGAAAGCGATTGATTTTCTGAAAAACACCGACTTAGAGAAGCTGGCGCCAGGTAAGTATGAGATTGACGGCAAGAATGTTTTTGCCAACGTGCAAGAATATACAACGATTCCCTGGGAGGAAGCAAAATTTGAAACTCACCGGGATTATACGGATATCCAGTATATGATACGTGGTACTGAGACCATGACATATGCACCGATTGATGAGTTGCGTGTAAGTGTACCTTATAACGAAGAAAAAGATGTTGTATTTTACGACAATGAGAATCCAGGCTTAAAGGTGGTTGTAAAGGCTGGAGAATATATGATATTCCATCCTTGGGATGGTCATAAACCAAAGGCAGCTGCCGGCGAACCGGCACCAATCAAAAAAGTTATTGTTAAAATCAAAGAAAAATAAAAAAAGATCCGGTCACAAGCGTGTGGCCGGATCTCTTTTTTATGGTGTCCAGTGATCTCCGCCGGAAAGAACGGCTTCTCTGGTGTATTTATTTAAATCCTCTTTCTTCAGACGGACGATCCAGTCCGGCCGCATATCCATAGCGGCCCCCGGGCCGTAGCTGCCGTATTCCGCATAAAAGGCGTGTTCATGAGCCTCTTGCTTGTTCCAGTCATGCCACCCCTGTTTGCAGATGTGGTCATCCATATAGCAGTTGATGAGAACTGTTTTTGCGTACTCTCTCCAGGGACGGCCCAGGTAAGCGTTCTCAGCCGGGCAGTTGCTTTCAAACCGGCAGTCAGACATGACATAACCATATTCCTGTCCTTCCGGTGTGGAAGCTGCGGTTACATAGCTGCTGATTTCCTTACCGGTGTATTTGGAAAAAAAGGTACAGCCTTCAAAATATGCGGTGGCGCTTCCGAAGATAAAATCAATGTCTCCCTCAATGTAGCAGTTTTTGTAGTACTGGCGTCCGTTGATACGGGGGGAATTCTGCTTGGGACCGATAAATCCGTTGACCTCCATTTCCTTTGGAGGAAGGGGACCGGTAAACAGAGTGTCCTGGTTCCCTAAAAGGCGGCAGTTTTCAAAGACCAGACGGTCTCCGTCGGCATAAAGAGCCAGAGCCTGGCCTACTTTTGTTCCCGGCCCTGCGCTGTTTTCAAAGGTAATATTTCTTGCGGTAAAATCATGAGTATCGATCAGGCTGGAATAGGTACGGAAGGTTCCCCGTTTCCCCCCGTCTTCCATAACCATCTTGGCATAGAGACCGTAGGAAAGAATGGTACTCTCTGCCTCCTCGCCTTGAAAGGTCACGTATGGAACGGTTACGGTAATCTGTTCCTCGTAAAAACCCTTATGGATAAAAAGCACCTGTTCGGAAGTGTTGTCTTCCGGCAGAGAATTGAGTGCATCCATGATGCTTTTGAAGTCTCCGGTGCCATCCTGTGAGATGTGAATCATAATAACCCCTCTTTCTTGTGTACAAAATACAAAACATACACTAAATATACTTAATTTTGGCGAATTATGCAATAGAAAACATTGACTTTACAGAAAGCTAGTGAGATAATGGGAAAAAATTTCTTCAGGGAGGAATTCCTATGTCATCAAAAGCAAACTATTCAGCGGAGGAAATCAGGAAAGACAAACCTGGATTTTCATCAACCAGATCCATCATTGAAACTCCGTTTTATGGAAATAATGTGATAAAGATCCAAACATTAAAAGAGGCGTATGAGCTTGCCAAAAATTCACCGGGAACCATTGTAACGGATATTCCCATCTACCGGGGACAGGAATTTGGCCTTGATAAGGATGCCAAGGTTCTTCTTTTCAACGACGGTGCAGTTACCGGCCGCTATTCCACAGCCAGGAAAATCGCAAATGAACCGGGAGTGGACTGTGCGGCTCTGGATAAGATCCTGATGGATGCGGTTTATGAGACCCGCTGGAAGACCTTATATCATGCGGAGGTTTTTGTAGGTCTTGATCCTGAGTTTATGGTAAAGGCTCATTTACTGATCCCGAAGGGCGAAGAGAACATCATGTATAACTGGATGCTTAACTTCCAGTATATGTCCGACGAATACGTGAGAATGTACCATTCTTCCAAACCGGTGGGCCAGGGAAACGAGCCGGACATCTATCTTTTTTCCGACCCTCAGTGGAGCGGACCGGACCACGCCGGCGTGGATTTGTCCTGCCTCAGTGATCCCAAATGCCTGTGCTATTTCAACACCGACCATAACTGCGCTGCCATTCTTGGCATGAGGTATTTCGGGGAGCATAAGAAAGGGACTCTTACCATGGCATGGGCGCTGGCCAACCGCAATGGCTATGCTTCCTGTCACGGAGGCCAAAAGAAATATACGTTAAAAGACGGTTCCAAATACGTTGCTTCCGTCTTTGGCCTGTCAGGTTCCGGAAAATCCACCCTTACCCATGCAAAGCATGACGGGAAATATGAGGTTACCGTGCTCCATGACGATGCATTTATCATCAACACCGACACCTGTGTGTCTGTGGCACTGGAGCCGACGTATTTTGATAAAACCCAGGATTATCCGGCCGGCTGTGAAGACAACAAGTATCTTCTTACCGCCCAGAACTGCGGCTGCACTCTGGATATGAACGGAAAAGTACAGCTTGTGACCGAAGACATCAGAAACGGAAACGGGCGTGCCATTAAATCAAGGCTATGGTCTCCCAACCGTGTGGATAAGATCGACGAACCGGTCAATGCCATTTTCTGGATTATGAAGGATCCCACCATTCCTCCGGTGGTCAAGTTAAAAGGGGCATCCCTGGCATCTGTAATGGGAGCAACCCTTGCAACCAAGCGGTCTTCTGCGGAGCGGCTGGCTCCTGGAGCCGATGCGGATGCGCTGGTAGTGGTTCCATATGCCAATCCCTTCCGGACCTATCCTCTGGCCAATGATTATGCAAAGTTTAAAAAGCTGGTGGAAGAAAAGAACGTGGATTGTTATATCATTAACACTGGCGATTTTATGGGAAAAAAGGTCAAGCCCCAGGATACACTGGGAATTATTGAAGCAATCTTAGATGGTACCGCACAGTTTGTCCAGTGGGGACCGTTTTCCGACATTGAAATTTTTGAGTGGGAAGGTTTTGTACCCGATCTTAATGATGCTTCTTATAGAACCCAGCTGAAGGCGCGTATGGAAGAACGGGTTCGTTTTGTTGCCAACACCGCATTGCTGAAGGAAGGGTATGACAAACTGCCTGATGATGCCTTACAAGCCATACAGAAGGTAGTTGATGAACTTGAAAGGTAAGGAAAGAGGGATGATGGAAAAAGAACATTTGTTGTTTGACTTAGACGGAACCCTAACGGACCCAAAAGAAGGGATTACCAAATCTGTCCAGTATGCACTGAATGCATTTGGCATTCCGGCAGAGGACAGGGAAAAGTTACTCTGCTTCATTGGTCCTCCGTTAAAAGACAGTTTTATGGAATTTTATGGATTTACGGAAGAAGAGGCCGGAAAGGCCGTCATCTCCTACCGGGAATATTTTAAAGATAAAGGGATGCTGGATAATCAAGTGTATGAAGGGGTGCATAGCGTCCTGGAAGCACTGCTTAAAAAGGGAAAGAAGCTTTATGTGGCATCCTCAAAGCCTGAGATATTTGTAAGGAAAATATTGGAGCATTTTCAATTGGACTCCTACTTTATCTTTGCAGGAGGTGCTGACTTAGAGGGAACAAGGGGCAGGAAAGCGGATGTCATACGTTATGTTTTAAAAGAATGCCAGCTGACGGATCGTTCCAAAATCGTCATGATCGGAGACCGTAAGCATGATATTCTGGGAGCAAAGGAAGTTGGGATTGATTCTGTCGGGGTACTTTACGGCTATGGCAGCAGGCAGGAATTAAAGGATGCAGGGGCAGAGTTGATTGCAGAAACGATTTTTGATTTGCAGAATCTTTTGTAGTGTGCTATACTGGGTCTCTAACAAGGGACAGTCCTTTTGATTTCAGGAAGGAGGAACTTATGATAGAACTGGGTAAAGAAAAAAGACAGATCATCAGACATATGTGCAGCGAGGCAGACAGTGTGCTTCCCCGCGGTGCAGCAGAAGGCCGTATGGGCCGGGTTTGGGTGCCCGAATCTGGGAATCCATCGTTTTGTTTGATTCAACTGGGTAATTTTGCATACTTGTTCGGCATATGTCCGAAAGGTGAACCTTCCATGGAGCTGAAGGAGCAGCTGCTCTTGCAGTTCAGCCATGGATTCATCACACCTTCCGATGTGCGTTGGGCACAATGGGTGGAGGAAACCTTTGCAGGTCAATTCCGGATTGTGTCCCGTTATGCCATGAGAAAGGACCGGAACCATTTTTCCGAGACTGCATTAAAAGAATATACAAAAATTTCTTCGCCCGGTCTTCGGATCGAGAAAATGGACAAGAAATTATACCAGTTGGCGTTTCAGGAAGAGTGGAGCCGTGATTTTTGTTCCAATTTTGATTCGGCGGAAGATTTTTTAAAGAACGGACTTGGATTTGCCGTATTGGATGGAGATTCTTTGGTTTCCGGCTGTACCGCTTGCGGAATCAGCGAAGGCATGATTTTCGTCAAAGTGGCCACAAGGAAAGAATACCGGCGCAGAGGACTTGCATTGGCCTGCAGCGCCAGCCTCATCCTTTCCTGTCTGGAACAGGGAATAAATCCAGGCTGGGATGCAGATAATATACCATCAGCAGGTCTTGCTGAAAAACTGGGTTACATTTTTGAAAAAGAATATCAGGTATATGAGCTTTAATTTTTACGCATAATTCAGGAGGATACTTAAGATGAAAAAGGTGGAAATCGGTTTTTGGGGGATTGAGTCCATCCTGGAATTTGTCACGATTGCAGGGAAGTTTAAAGAGCGGATGCATTTGGTTTGCGGTGACAGCATTGTGAACGCAAAATCACTGCTTTCCGTACTCTCTCTGGCAACGGTGGAAGGATTGGAATTAATGATCCAGGAAGATTCCTGCGATTCACTTTTAAAGCATCTGGAACTGTACGTAGACCATGGAAAACTGCTTGCCAGTAAATATTAAATGCAAACTGACAGGAAAAGGAACTTGAAAATCAGATCAAAGTGGTGTATACTAAGAACCATAGAAGCAATCGGGAAGTAATTCCTGGAATGCGCGACACTCTTACCTTTTTTGAACCTACATTATGACATATGGGATTCCAATATTTTCAGATGGATGTCAGGCCTCCTTCGCAGTGGAAGGCAGAAGTCTGAGTGAGGTTGCCCACCTAGCAAAGCTAGGCGTCAATAAGTAAGAACCGGCATTTTGGGGTTACTAAAGAAAAAAGCAGCGAGCAATCGCTGCTTTAACTTTACTCAAAAGTATGGTAGAGTATAGGAAAATAAAAAGGAATTAAGAGGAGCACATGAGTAAAAGGAGATTTATTGGATTTGTTGCGGGAATTCCTCTTTTGGTTTTGATTCTCATAGTGATTATTCTGGTAAGCGAACCGGAACCGGAGGGGATATCAAGAGGGTTGGCCTATAAGTCTGCGGCTCTTCTTCTTACGGACCGGGAAAGCTGTGAGAAAGCACTGGCAGATCAAAAGCAGGAATATTTTCCGGAAGCAGAGAAGAATAACTGGTATGTGAAATATATGAGCTTTCTTTACGCAGGAGGTTATTTGGACTCGGGGAAAGTGCCCCCTAAAAAAGAGACAGCAGAAGGCTTTTTGACCTATAAAGACGCAGAAGATCTGGCAGAAGCACTTGTTCCCGGAGCAGGAAAAGAATTTCATGTGGGGAAGAAAAAAAGAAACAGACAGGTCTCTGCAGATGAGTGGTGGAATCTATATGGGGAATTGCAAAAGACGCTGGACGGAGAGGGGAAAATCAGGGAACTTGATGTTCTTCTTTATGGGACTCCCAAAAACGTTACGACGGCTTCTCCCTGGACGGCCTATACCAGTGAAGGCAATTATCAGTTTGAAGGAATCAGCCTTGATTCGTACATAGACTGGGAACTGAAGCTCCTTGTCAAAGGCAATGAGATTATTGCAATGAGAGAAGCGGTAAGCGATTCGGTCACCTATAAGAATGTCTGGCTTACCACCGGAGACGGTGATACCTTTGGGGTGAATATTGGATCTGTAAAGCGCAGCTTTCCTTTGGAAGCTTCCATGGGACAGCCAGAAGATTTTGCCAACCATCTGGCGGATCTGACGTTGAAAAAAGGGCGTCTTTCAAAGGTCACTATGAAGAAAAAGAGGATCTCCGGCAAGGTACTGGCAGTCAGGGAGGATTCGATTGAGATAGAGGGCTACGGGAATCTGAAACTGGACAAAGACTTTAAAGTATACCGGCTCTATGGACAGTTTGAGGAACGTTCCATATCCGACATTCTTGTAGGATATGACATCCAGGATTTTGTGGTGGCTCATGGAAAGTTGTGCGCCGCATTGCTGGTGCGGGAATTTGATGCAAAAAGTATTCGTGTCTTGCTGATGAATACCAATTTCCAGTCGATTTTTCATCCTTCGGTCACTCTGTCCGCAGAGAGCGGACTTATCCTGTCTTATGGGGAGGAGTCGGTGGAAGTGCCTGCAAAAGCAGAGGTTGTTATTGATCCATCCGATGAACGGTTAAAGGAGGGACGGATTGTCGTATCACCTTTGGAAAAAGGGGATTCCATCACCGTTAATTCCATATCCAGATCCTATGGGACCCCAGCTTATAGCGGCACCATAGAGATCCGGAAGGATAAAGAAGGGCTTCTTCTGATCAATGAGCTGTATCTGGAAGAATATTTGACAAAAGTAGTGCCAAGTGAGATGCCTGACAGCTATGAGAAGGAGGCGTTAAAAGCCCAGGCGGTCTGTGCGAGAACCTATGCCTACCGCCAGATACAGAGCAATTCCTACAGTAAATACGGGGCTCATGTGGATGACAGCACCCGGTTCCAGGTTTATAACAATCTGCCTACCGCTGCAAAGACACAGGAGGCAGTTAGGGAGACTTACGGGAAACTTTTGTTTTACGGGGAAACACCCATCGAAGCGTTTTATTTTTCCACCTCCTGCGGCCACACGACGGACGGAAGTGTGTGGGGCGGAGACCCTTCCAAGTTTCCTTATCTGGATGGCAGCCTGCTGCAGGACAACAAAGGCGTTTTGAATTTATCCACCAATTCAGATTTTGAGGAATTTATAAAGAACAAGGATTACCCGGCCTATGACGCTTCATTTCCAATGTACCGGTGGGAGACTTCGGTTACCAACCGCCAGCTGGAAGAGGAGATCACGGAAGTGGGTTCCATTTTGAATATAACCGTCACAGAAAGAGGCGTGGGAGGGATTGTCAAAAAAGTGAGAGTGGAGGGTTCTGATGGCACCATGACCATCAGCGGGGAAGGCCAGGTGAGAGCCAAGCTGGGCAATCAATACATGGTTCTCACAAAAAAAGACGGCAGTGTCATGAAGAATTTTGAATCTCTTCCAAGTGCTTATATTGCAATTGATAATCAGGGCGTGGATGATAAGAATATTACTACCTTTCACATTTACGGGGGAGGCTATGGCCATGGAGTGGGAATGAGCCAGAATGGTGCTCAGGCCATGGCAAAAGAGGGGAAAAGCTATGAGGACATCTTAAAATTCTTCTATCATGGTGCGGAAGTTCACGAAGCGAATCAGGGAAAGTCATGAGATGGATTCCTTTCGCGTAGGATGATAGAAAAAGTACAGGAATTTCATATGCAAGATCAGAAACTGGAAAATCTGCTGAACCTTGCTCTCAGTGCTTCTCCTGAAGAGCGGGCGAAGTCAGCAAATCTAAATGTGGGATTTAATCCGGAGGAACAGTCCTGGGATGTGATCGTAAAATATTCCGGAGACATAAGCGGATTAGCTTCGGTAGGAATCCAAGTGGAACCGATGGTGAATGAATATGCGATCCTTAGAGTTCCTGAGTCTGTCATAGATACTTTGAGCCGGCTTCCCCAGATCGAATACGTAGAAAAACCAAAGAGGCTGTTCTTTGCCATTAATCAGGCAAAGGCGGCCTCTTGCGTCAATTTGGTCCAGCAGGGAACCAATAGTCTGGATGGGCGGGGAGTTCTGGTAGCCGTCATTGATTCTGGAATTGATTATTACCATGATGACTTTCGCAATGACGACGGGACCACCAGGATCATCAAGCTTTGGGATCAGACCCTCGACCGGGTTTTCACCAGTGAGGAAATCAATGCGGCTCTTGCAACCGGAACAAGGGCAGAGGCAAGAGCTTTGGTTCCTTCCGTAGATATCAGCGGACATGGGACTGCGGTTGCCTCCATTGCCGCCGGAAATGGCAGGGAGAACAGAGGGCAGTACCGTGGACTCGCATTTCAGAGCCCGCTGATCGTGGTGAAGCTGGGCGTCCCGCAGGAGGGCGGATTTCCAAGAACCACAGAGCTTATGAGGGCGGTTAATTTTGCTGTCAAGGAAGCTGTGGATATGCAGATGCCCATTGCGATCAACTTAAGCTTTGGAAATACCTATGGATCTCATGACGGCACCAGCCTTCTTGAAACCTTTCTTGATGATATATCCAATTATGGAAGGACAGTCATTGTGGTGGGAACCGGCAACGAAGGAGTTGCAGGCGGCCATATCTCCGGTGTGCTCACCATACAAGGTCCTCAGGAGATAGAAATGAGTGTGGGGGAGTATCAGCAGAGCTTCAGCGTTCAGCTTTGGAAATCCTATGCGGATATATTTGATATCAGTATTATTACACCACCCGGAGAGGTCATCGGTCCCATCAGCAGCAGACTGGGCCCCCAGACCATTAATTATGCTAATACCCAGATCTTGTTATACTATGGAAAGCCTGGTCCTTACAGCGTGGCGCAGGAAATATATATGGATTTTCTGCCCCTTGATACCTATATAGACAGCGGAGTCTGGAAGTTCCGCTTAACTCCCAGACAGATTGTGGAAGGAAAGTATGATCTGTGGCTGCCGTCTGCGGGAGTACTTAATGAATCC
>CAJMPJ010000065.1 GCA_905215155.1 uncultured bacterium
GTCTTTTTCCGGTTTATCAACCGGGCGCCTGCATACTGGAGCAAAAATCCCAGTGCCGCAACCTGTTCCACATCTGCGATCTGTTCCACATAACGCAAGTCCACCACCTCATGGCCGATCTTAAAACTGTCCCGTCCCAAAACCTTTGTCTTAGAACGTTCCTCTTTTCCTCCGGTCTCCAGGGCAAGCGGCACACGGCTAAGATTTATTTCCGGTAATGGAAGGGGGAAAATCCCTTCTTCATACGCCTCTGCCGCTTCCTTTGCAAAACTTGTGATTTCGACCGGCACATAAGCATCCATCTGAATCACCCGATCTGCAGGATGGAAATAAGCTCCGGAGCTTCCAGCAACGAGTATGGTGGAAATGCCTTTCTGCTCGTATAATGCCCTGATCCGTTCCACAAACGGAGTGATCGGTTCCCGGTCCCGGCTGACCACCTGCTGCATCAACCGGTCTCTGATCATGAAGTTGGTGGCACTGGTATCCTCATCAATCAGAAATACCTTTGCTCCGCTTTCTATAGCTTCCACCAAGCCAGCTGCCTGTGAAGTGCTTCCGCTGGCATCTTCTGTGGAAAACCGGACCGTATCCCGATGATCCGGAAGATTATTAATGAATGCAGAGATGTCCACCTTTTTCACACTTCTTCCGTCTTCTGCCCGTAGCTTTACCGCCGAACTCTCCGTAACAACAAACTCTCTTCCGTCTCCGGAAATATGGTTATACACGCCCTTTTCCAATGCCTTCAATAATGTGGACTTCCCATGATACCCTCCGCCCACAATGAGCGTAATGCCTTTGGGAATCCCCATTCCTTTGATACGGCCCTTATTGGGCAGAGAAATCTCCACTTCCATAGCAGAGGGCGAGAGAAAAGGAACTGCCTTTTTCATGGGTTCTTCCGATATTCCCGATTTTCTGGGTAAAATTGCTCCATTTGCCACAAATGCCGCCAGCCCAAGCTCTGTAAGCTGGCTCCGAAGAAACTGCTGATCCTCTGCCAGTTTTCTCACTTCTTCAATTTGTCTTTTCTTTCCATCCGAATATGAATGGTAAAAACAAATTTCTGCCGCACAGGAGGGCAGAAAATCAAACAATATTTTGATCAGCTCCTCCGAACGAATGGATCTTCCATTGGCTGGAAATCCCACTTCAAGACGAAGGATCAGGCTGCCGTCTGTTTTATTAATCTTGCATCCAGTGCGTTCCAATATCTCCTGCCCAGGACGGCTGACGGCCAGCAGCCCGCTTTTGCCTGATCCTTTTGCCTGAAACTCATAGGGCTTTAAGCTTTCTCCAAACTGCCGTAACAGATGATCAGAAAGAGCCGTTCTTTTATAATCCGTATCATAGGAAGCAGGCGGAAATCCTGCTCTTTTTCCATCGACATGTATGCTGATCCTGGAAGGAGATGCAAATGGATCTCCCTGGACATGGTCAACGGATAACACGTAATCGGGAAAACGGTATTCCCCTTTGGCTCCTTTGTATGCCGGGTACCCCTTCCCATCTACGGAGCGGAGAAATTGTTTTAAATCCCTGGAGGTTTTCATTACACGTTCCCTCCATGTTCCTTTTTTTCATGAAGATCCGTTAAAAACATGGCATCACCGAAACTGAAGAACCGGTAGCGTTCTTTTATAGCTTCTTCATATGCATGAAGCACGTGCTCCCGTCCTGCCAGTGCGGAAACCAACATTACAAGCGTGGATTCCGGCAAATGAAAGTTTGTAATCAGACAATCCAAAATTTTAAAACGGTATCCGGGATATATAAATATCTCCGTCCAGCCGGTTCCTGCTTTTAAAATTCCGTCCTCTGTTGACGCGGATTCAACCGTTCTGCAGCTGGTCGTTCCCACACAAACCACTCTGCCGCCATTTTTTTTGGCATCATTGACCTTTTTGGCTTCCTCCTCCTCTACAATATAGAATTCGGAATGCATATGATGGGACTCTATTTCCTCCACTTTCACAGGCCGAAACGTACCAAGACCCACATGCAGAGTCACATGGGCAATGGAAATTCCCTTGTCTTCAATCTCTTTTAGCAGTTCCTTTGTGAAATGAAGCCCGGCGGTAGGTGCTGCTGCTGAACCCTCATGCTTTGCATATACGGTCTGATACCGGTTTTTATCCTTTAACTGGTGCGTAATATAGGGAGGCAATGGCATCTGCCCCAGACGGTCTAAGATCTCTTCAAAAATTCCATCATAGGAAAACTGAATCAGGCGGTTTCCCTCCTCTACCACGTCAATGACGGTTCCCTTCAGCAAGCCTTCCCCAAAGGAAATTACAGTACCGGCCTTTGCCTTTTTCCCCGGCTTTACCAGTGTCTCCCAAATATCATTCTCTCTTCTTTTTAAAAGAAGAATTTCAATCTTTGCTTCGGTTCCCTCTTTTACGCCAAAAAGTCTGGCCGGAATCACTTTTGTATCATTGATGACCAGACAGTCTCCTTTCTTTAAATAGGAAAGGATATCTTTAAAATGTCTGTGTTCTATCTCTCCGGTGTGCTTGTCAAGAACCAGAAGTCTGGAAGCAGAACGGTCCAAAAGAGGGTCCTGTGCAATCAACTCCTGAGGTAAATCAAAATTAAAATCTTTCACGTTCATAAATAATTATCTCCTTTGCCAAAAATGCTCCTCTGCACGGTGCCACGCAGAGAAGCATCTGTTTACATATTGTTGGTCTGGCTGCCGGACTCTGTTGCAGCTTCCGTCTCTTCTGCGGAACTCTCATCTGCACCCGAGGAAGCAGCACTTTCCTGTGAATCCTCCTTCTGGTCCATCAGGGTGTGATAAACAGCCAGAAGATTCTCATCAGACTTTAATGCCTGATCCAGGCCCTCATTTACTTCCTTAGCCAATTTCTGAACCTCATCAGACCGATTGGCTTTATCCATTAATGCGGATTGATTTTTATCCGGATTCGCTACCAGATAATAGGTATGATCTGTTCCCTTCTTTGCATAGCACACGATCAAGCTTGGAGCCAAAGTCTCCGCCTGGCGGAATTTGATGTCAAACTTTGCATAAACGAGAAAATCCCCTTCCAAAAGCCCTGGTGCGGTGTAGCATACCAGATTCTCATAATCCTGATAAAACTTCACCTCTTCTTCCAGTCTGGCACTCTGCTGACTCAGTTCTTCTGCAGAACAGGTACCTCCGTATACCTCAGAAAGCGCTTCTGAGTCGCAGGTTTTTCTGGCTTTAAAATAAGCTTCCATTAAATCATGGATCTCAGGCACAGACTCTTTCATCAAGGTAATCTTTGCCGCAGCCGCTTCCGCTGAAGCGTTCTCTTCTGTTCCAGCAGCAGATCCGCCCACAGTCCCGGACCTATGGTCTTTTCCGGATTTATCAAGTACAATAACGACAGACATAAGTATTATGACTATCAACGGAATGGCCAAAAATTTAAGATATTTTTTCGACTCTTCTTTCATTCCATTCTTCCATTTTTCCAATAAGTGCTTCATATAGGCTTGACCTCCTGGAGAATCAATCTCCTCTTTATTTTAACAAAAAAAATGATAAAAATCAACAAATACTCTTGCGCATTATAAGAATTTATAGTAGAATATAAAAGATGCATCTGTAGCTCAGTGGATAGAGCAATGGCCTCCGGAGCCGTGTGCGTAGGTTCGATTCCTATCAGATGCACTATTTTTTTGCCATTTTTTAATTCTTTAAAATTCTTATTTTATATGAAATTCTTGTATTTATCCGCTTTTCATAAATTTTTCCAATTACTCATGTTTTACTGGTTTCTACTGATGCTTTTGATTTTTAATGAATGATAAGTGATCATTAAATGGTCAGTTTTGTTTACCGGTCAGACATTTGGTAAAACTTACGCACAATCCCGGAATAATTCAGTTTCTACTTTAACAGTATATTTAGTCTTGTCCTCATTATATTCCTCAATCTTACGTTATAAATTTCTCGGTTTTGGTATAGAAAAAAATATTATCAGATTATAAACATTTTACCATGGTAATTTACTGATACGAAAAATTATATAAAGCCTATATAAATATTAAGGTCCTATGGGGCAATAAGCATCATCCCTTTGATTATCTTCAAAATAACTTGCCAATACATAATGCTTACAGATTAATAAATTGTTTTCCAATAACCAATGCACTAAGTACTGTTACATACGGTCGCATACACAAAAAAACGCCATCTTTACGACAGCGTTTTTCGGCAGCAAGCCAGCGATTATTACAATATAGCTCCAGGCACAAATGATTATTTCATTCATTTTCTTTTTAATTTTACGTTCTTTTTCCTAAGCTAAAACATGATGCCTGCCCTTAGGTACAATAAACGGAGATCCTGACACCGGATCTTTAATAACCTCACAATCCAATCCAAACACCTGCTTGATCAGGTTTTCTGAAATAATCTCCGAAGGCTCTCCTTTGGCAATTAAATTTCCTTTTTGTAAGGCAAAGATATAATCTGCATAACGGGCAGAAAGATTAATGTCGTGAAGTACCATAACAATGGTGGTTCCCTTCTTCCGGTTTAAATCCGTCAACAAATCAAGGATCTCAATCTGGTAAGTAATATCCAGGAATGTGGTCGGTTCGTCTAAAAGCAGAATATCGGTCTGCTGGGCCAGTGCCATAGCAATCCAGACTCTCTGACGCTGACCACCGGATAATTCATCTACACTCCGGTCCGCAAGTTCTGTGATTCCCATAATTTCCAAAGCCTCTTCCACCGCTTCATAATCCTGACTGCTAAGCCCTTTTAAAAAGCTCTGGTAAGGAAAGCGTCCACGGGATACCAGATCAGAAACCGTAATTCCTTCCGGGACTACCGGTGATTGAGGAAGCAGACCAAGAATTTTTGCCAGTTGTTTGGGCGGAATGGAACTGATCTCTTTTCCGTCAAGACATACCTGACCTGATTCAGGACGAATCAGCCTGGCCAGGGTTTTTAACAGCGTCGACTTTCCGCATGCATTGGAACCGATAATCACACTGATTTTATTTTCCGGTATTACTACATCAATCCCATTGATAATAATTTTTTTCTCATATCCGGCAACAAGGTCTTTTGCCGTAAATACTGGTGTTTGCTTCATGCTCCTCCTCCGGTTCGGTTGATTCGTATTAACAGAAAGATTAAATAGGGAGCACCCAGGATTCCGGTTATCACTCCCACTGGAAAACGGGTCCCAAATACATGCTGCCCAATGAGATCCGCAGCAAGCACCAAGATCGCTCCCGTCAGTCCGGCAGGTATGGTGTTGGGTGCCCCGGCTCCTGCAAGCCTTCCTGCGATTGGTCCTGCAAGAAAAGCAACAAAGGCAATCGGCCCAGTGACAGCAGTTGCATATGCAATTAAAAATACGGAACTGATTACCAGAATAAGCCTTGCCTGATCGGTCTTCAATCCCAGTGTTACCGCGGATTGATCACCCAATTCAAGAATCTTTAGCTGTCTTCCAAATAAAATCTGGACTCCTCCAAAAATAACAACTACTGCAAAAAGTCCGGGAATACTTTTCATTTGCATTCCATTTAAACTGCCGTTGAGCCATCTTAAAGCAGTTGAAACATCATGTTCATTGGCTTTGAGAATCAGAAATGAGATCACTGCATTTAACATTGCCTGGATTCCAATTCCAATCAGGATCAGCCTTCCACCGGAAAAACTGCCTCCTCTGGATAAACCGTATATCAGTGTTGCCACAGCAATTCCTGATAAAACCGCCGAGACAGAAACAATGCTTCCGCTGATTTTTAATATAAGAATACAAAATACGGCAGCAACACTGGATCCGGAGGTAACACCGATGATATCAGGACTTGCCAGAGGATTACGAAGCATGGTCTGAAAGGTATTTCCAGCCATTCCAAATGCCAGACCTGCGAACAAGCCGGCAAGCAGCCTGGGAAGTCTTATGGTTCCCACCGCAAAAGCGGCTCCCTTTATCTGCTCTCCCAGAAGCACCTTAAATATGACCACAGGAGAATATGTGGTAGTTCCAAAATACAGCATTGCCATGCACAATATTGCAGTGATTGCGATTAACACGGCTGTTATTGTTCTATAACGAATTTTTCGCTTTTGAAATCCCGCTTGAACTGTAGTAAGAATATTTTTTGTCATAAGGAACGCACCTTCACTCTCATCGCTATCCATATCAACACAGGTGCTCCGAAAAATGCGGTAACAATTCCTGCTTCCAGTTCTCCCGGATGTCCAATCATTCTTCCGATAATATCAGAAATCGTTAATAAAATCGCACCGCCAACCGCAGACATTGGTATCATGCATCTCATGCTGGAGCCGCATAGCAGTCTCATGGTATGAGGAATCATCAGTCCCACAAATCCAATGGGTCCTGCAAGAGCAGTCGTAGCACCACATAGAAGCACGCCTGCAGCAGCACTTACAATTCTGACCAAAGAAGTATTTACACCTTGTCCCGTTGCCACATCATCTCCCAGCGCCAGAGCATCAAGAGAAGAGGAGGATAAGATACCTATTCCAAGTCCTGCAACTATAAAAGGTAAAATTGATAAAATGCCTGTCCATGTTGCTCCGCTGACACTTCCCACTTGCCAGAACCGATATGCGTCCATTACATCCGATCTTGGAAGAATTACGGCACTGACCAGAGAAGACAGCGCCGCACTGATGGCAGCCCCGGCTAGCGCAAGCTTAATGGGAGTGGCTCCTCCGTATCCAAGAGAACCGATTCGGTATACAACTACAGCCGTTACCGCAGCTCCTGCCATAGCAAACCAAATGTACTCGCTCGCCGTACTGATATGAAAAAACGCTATTCCGCTAACTACAAACAAAGAAGCACCCGTATTTACCCCTAATATGCTTGGATCGGCAATGGGGTTGCGGGTAATTGCCTGCATCAAAGCTCCTGAAACTCCCAGGGAAGCCCCGGCTATCATACTGAAAACGGTTCTCGGAATCCGTTCCCTGACAACCAGAGAATCAAAAGAATTGGTTCCATTTCCAAATAAAGCAGCAATCACTTCACTGAGTCCCACATTTCTTGAACCAAAGATAAACGAAGCAAAGGCGGCCAGAATAAGGCCGAAACCGGATACAATAACTAAAACGATTATTTTATTTGCTTTCATTTCACTTTATCAGCTGCCTCTCCGATCAAACCTAAATACTCATCAATGGTTGCCGGGATAGAAAGTGCGCTTGGAGTACAGGAAGCCGCTAACGGTGTGCCGTCAGGAATCATTACCACAGAACCTCTTTTTACAGCAGGAATGGTTCCAAGCAGAGAATCTGCCTGTAATGCAGTTAAGACGTTCTGGTCGCCATAAGCAATAATAATATCAACGTCTTTCAGTAAATCAGCATTCTCTGCACTGATCTCAGCAGAAAAACTTTTGGAATTCTTCCCAAGGCTTATCACACTTTCCGGAACTTTTAATCCCAAATCAGTAAGATAGGCAGCACGTGGGTCCGTAGGGAGATACACACTAAATTTACCTAAATCAGAAGGATTGAAATAGAAAAATGCTGCTGTTTTGCCCGTTATCTGGGAATACTCTGCCGTTTTATCTGCAATCTGTTTTTCTAAATCAGAAACCAGTTTTTCACCCTCCTCTTTCATTCCCATACCAGTCGCATCAAGAATGATCTGATCTCTCCAGTAGGTCTGCCAGGCAAGGGTCGGATAAGCGACTACAGGAGCAATCTCACTTAACAAATCATACTCTTCTTTTGTAATTCCCGAATAAGCCGCTAGTATTACATCTGGCTGGGCTGCACTGATTGCTTCATAATCAAGTCCATCCGTATCATGAAAAAGAACTGGATTCTCCACTCCAAGCTTTTTGAAACCGTCCCTTGTCCACGGCAGCAGACCGCTGCCATCCGTCACGCCATAGTTGGCCTCTGATACTCCCACAGGAGTAACTCCTAACGCCAGAATCACATCCTGATTCCCCCAGGAAATAGATGCCACTCGCTCTGGTTTCTTATCAAGAACAGTTTCTCCAAACGCATGTTTTATAGTAATGGAATCCGATGATTTCGCTTCGCTTTTAGCTGTTGTAGTTTCCGTTTCAGTTGATTCCGTTTCAGCAGCAGATGACTTCGGATTCTCTGCTTTACCAGCACATGCAGTTAATGTCACTGCTAAGGTTACACTCAAAAGGAAACCCAGTTGTCTTAATTTCATGTTTAACACCTCAAATAGTTTTCTTAAATTTGTTAGTTTAAACTAACTATCGTTAAGGTTATCAAACTCCAGTTGCTTTGTCAAGTGGACCGGTCGTGCAAAGGTATTTAGAGGGTACTTATTGGGAGACTATATTTTATATATTACTGGTTTAATCTTATTAGTAAATATTATATTATGATTTATTTCATATATAGTTATTTTTTATTATATTTTTCTTATATTTATCGCAATCCACATTACTCTTTTGTAATGTTTTACACAGAATAGTGTCAATAGAATGCTTTCATCTTATTCTTTATTCCATTTTTTATAGGGCCGTATAATGACCCTATGATATTTATGATAAAACCAGAGGTGATTATAAAAGTCAAAAAAATCTGGACTTATGTCCATAACTCAGACACAAGCCCAGGCTAATTACACCATCACTATAATTTATTTAATCCCTACTCCTCAACCTCATGCAGCTTCCTATTCCCATTCAAATTAATAATCCCCGCCACAAATTCCTCTTTTTTCACCACAATAATCCGATACCCCTTCGCCACAAACAGCAGCCCCAAGAGAAAGAGCCCCATAAAAATTATAAGCAAAGAAGTTTCATTTCCATTCCCCGCATTCCACACATTCCCGATCATTGAAAATAAGCAAATAAAAATACCGATTACATAATAAGATACTTTTTTACTCATAATTTTTATCCTCCTGTTTTTTTATAAATATTATAGCACATTATCGTGTTAAAAATTGTTAATTTTAACCATCATCTTTTATATTCTCACAAAAACCGCTTTTATTGAAATTAATTATCAAATAGTGCACCGGTCTCCCACATTTTTTTTCCTTAAATTTTTTTCATTCTCAAATTTTTTAAATCATATTGTTTTTTCCCCATAACTCCGCTATAATAGAACCACCAATCAAATCTAAAATCATTTCTATATCTGTTACGGTTCTGAAATTCAATTTCAATTCCCTAAAGAATCATCCAAATTCAGTTGTAAATCTGCACTCTGCAATTTACATAAATCACATCTAAGGAGGTATACCCATGGTATACGAAGCATTTCTTGAAACTATCAAACAATCCGTTGGAGAACGTCTTGGTCCGGATTTTACGCTGGTTCTCCAGTCCATTACGAAAAACAATGGTCTGGTTCTGGATGGGCTGTGCATTGAAAAAGCTGGAGAAAAAGCTGCTCCCACCATTTACTTAAACCAATTTTACGAACCATATGAAAATGGAATTCCTATCAACGAAATCGTCGAAGATATTCTACTGCTCTATCAGACCAACCGACTTCCCGATCATATTAAAATTGAAAAACTATCTTCTCCTGAATACATCAAAACAAAAATCATTTACCGGCTGATTAATGAACCAGCCAATCAGGATCAGTTATCAGATATTCCTCACATCTCTTATCCATCTCTGGATTTATGTCTCATCTTTTGCCTGTCTCTGCATCGGTCACAAGATGACCTTTTGACCGCATTGATCCACAACAGCCACCTAAAGACCTGGAACTTAACCACAGAAGAATTATTTCAGGCTGCAAAAATCAATACGCCCTATCTATTCCCCGCACGCATCCGTTCCCTCTCAGAAGTAATAAAAGATATCGCCAGGAATTCCGCAAAAGAAGAGATAGAGGAAGAAGATTTAATTGATTTTTTTGATACCACACCTCTGTCACCACCCATGTATGTACTTACCAATCCAGCAGGTATCAATGGTGCTGCATGTATGTTTTACGACGACATATTAAAAGACTTCGCCACCTGTACAGACAGTGATCTAATCATTCTGCCTTCCAGCATTCACGAAGTCCTTATAATCCCCAACAGCAAAAATATATCCATAAAAGAACTGTCTGAAACCGTCTTCTCCATCAATCAGGAGGAAGTCCCGGAAGAAGACCGCTTGTCCAATCACATCTATTTCTATTCCAGAAGCAGCGACGAACTCACCATCGCTTTCACCTCTTCTTTCCCAATCGGAACAAAGAATCCATAATAAAGATTGCCATGGCAATGGCGCCTGAAATCTGCAGCGTCTGTACCAGATAATAACTGGATAGCTCTGTATTGTTGCTGATTACATAGGACACACTGCGGTAAATAGAAGCTCCTGGCACGGACGGAAGAATCCCTGCTACCAAAAAAACAGTTACCGGAGCTTTGAATATCCTTGCAGAGACATGGCTTGCCAAAGCCACTAAAAGCGTGGATAAAAATGCCGCAGCCGTAACTGACCCTGCTGCGGCATCCACCAAAAGATAGGCCAGCCAGCCTGCCGCCCCAATACTGCCTGCCAAAACCACATACTTTTTTGGTAATTCCAAAATCAGGGAAAAACTGATCACTGCCAAAAATGCACCAACCGTCTGCACTACCATAGAACCCCTCCTGTCAGCCACTGGAACAGCCCCATACCGGCTCCTACTCCTGCTGCCACAGCCAAAGCGACCACTATCGCTTCCACCATTCTTGCTGTACCGGAAGCATAATCACCATTTAACGTATCTCGGATTGCCGTAGTGAATATTACCCCTGGTACCAGAGGCATGATTGCTCCGATAATGATAATATCACTCTTGACTCCCGGCAGCAGCCAGCGTTCCACAAACAATGCGGTTACTGCAATTAAAAAAGCACATACTCCATTGATGCAAAAGTCATTGAGCCGGAACCGAACCGATAGTTCCATGGTTCCTGCAAGAACAGCACCCGTCACTGCCGCTCCCAGACAGTCCCTTCCACTTCCCCCCAGCAGCAGCGTAAAAAATACTGCAACGCCTACTATACCCACATCCTTCAGCAAGCCGCTATACTGCATGGTATTGCGTATTTCCTTCAGCTTACCATAAGC
This sequence comes from uncultured bacterium, assembly GCA_905215155.1. Classification (GTDB taxonomy): domain Bacteria; phylum Bacillota; class Clostridia; order Lachnospirales; family Lachnospiraceae; genus Lacrimispora; species Lacrimispora sinapis. The sequence continues at coordinate 11,065 of CAJMPJ010000065.1, forward strand.
CTCTTCTACCGTCAAAAGATCCTCACAAAGTCTGCGTGATACATCATTGACCAAAAAAACCCTGTTTAGATTTGTAGATCTTCCCGGTACTCTCCTGGCCACTGTGATAGCTTCGATGGAAGGATCATTGAGCGAAGCAAATATCCCGGTAGAAAAGACAATGGCCTCCGCAGTCTCCCGCCCTGCCTTACGTAAGATATGGTCTATGGTATTTTCCACTCGAAAAATTTCAGCACCGCTTACCAGCATAATTTCGCCTGCCAGTACTGCGGTTTCCACAAGCAGTTTATCATTCATTCACGTATCCCTCAAAATTTAGTATAAAATAGGAGGCTTCCCATCTGAAACACCAGAACAGCTGCAAGCCAAGCCACTGCAAGCTGAAAAAGCACCATCCCAATGGTCCATTTTATGGAGCCCGTTTCTTTTTTTATTGCCGCAACAGCGGCAATGCAGGGAGAATAAAGAAGACAGAAAATCATGAGTGCATAAGCATTTACACTCCCGAATCCAAAGTTTCCAAGACTCCCAAAAAGCTGTTTCATTCCTGCTGCCGAATTGATATTGCTGATTCCAAAAAGAACAGAAAAACTGGAAACCACCACTTCTTTTGCAGAAAGCCCGGAAATCAGTGCTACAGCAATTCTCCAATCCCCCAATCCTGCGGGACGAAGAATCGGAACAAGAACACGTCCGATGATTGCTGCAAAGCTTTTTGATACATCAGTAACAAAACCGTTAGGTCCTCCGTTTAATACAAACCACAATACAATGGTTGCCAGAAAAATAGTGGTTCCTGCCTTACTTAAATAATCCTTTACCTTATCCCATACATAGATGGTTACCGTTCTTCCATCAGGCATTTTGTATTCCGGAAGCTCAATAAGGAGTGTATCCTCTCCCTTTGCACCTGCCAGGCGATGAGTGATAAAGGCAATCGCAACCGCCATTATAAGACCTACAAGATATAAAGAATATGCCACTGCCAATGCATGATTTGGAAAAAACATTCCAGAGAATAAAATATAAATTGGAAGTCTTGCCGAACAGGACATAAACGGCGTAATGAGTATGGTTCTCTTCCTGTCCCTATCGCTTGACAGAGCCCTTGTTGCCATAACAGCCGGAACTGTACAGCCAAAACCAAGAAGCATGGGCAGAAATGCTTTTCCAGATAAACCTACCCGCCCCATCACTTCATTCATCACATAAGCTACCCTTGCCATATACCCGCTGTCTTCCAGAAATGCCAGCGCAAGAAACAAAATAATGATATTCGGCAAAAACGTGAGAATCCCTCCTACTCCCGCTGCGATACCATCAACCACTAACGATGTGATCCAGCCAGAGGCTCCGATTCCCACCATCACCTGCTGCATATACGAAGAAAACAGATCCAATGCAATCTCAAAATATTTCTTCAGAATATCACCGATGGTAAACGTAAAAAAGAACACCAACGCCATAATTCCCAGAAAGAAAGGCACACCCAGAACCGGATGGGTCAAATAATGATCGATCTTATCCGTGAGTGTGCAGCTTCCTTCTTTTTTTACCAGACATTGTTCCATAATTTCTTCAATATAATCATATTTCTGATTGATAATTTCCTTTTCATAATTCCGGTCAACAATGCCGCTTAAATCGACGAGGCAATCATTCATAACCGTTTTATCATATTCCAGGCACTTGATCGCATACCATCTTATGTTATCCAGATTGTTATCATGAGATTTTAAAATCGTTTTTATCTTGCAGATCTTATTTTCAATTCTAGGAGTGTATTTCACTGTCACCCCCTGAGGCGGCTCCTTGTAATGATGAACGACCGTATCCAACAACAGCTCCAATCCGGTTCGGTTTCTAGCAGAGACAGGCACCACTGGAATGGTACCAAGCATATCAGAAAGGCGGTGAAGATTTATCTCTATTCCCCTCTCCTCCACAAGATCCATCATGTTAAGTGCCAGAATCATTGGTTTTTTCATTTCCAGAAGCTGAAGAGTTAAATACAGATTACGCTCCAGAGAGGAAGCATCCGCTACGTTTACAATCACGTCCACTTCTCCGTCTTCCAGACACCTTCTCGTAACTTTTTCTTCCATCGTATAACAGGACAGGCTGTAAATACCAGGCGTATCTATCAATTTTATGGGACAGTCATTATAACTGGTCATGCCTTCCATTCTCTCGACCGTAACTCCCGGCCAGTTAGCTACTTTTAATTTGGCACCGGTGAATGCATTAAATAAAGTTGTTTTTCCGCAGTTAGGGTTTCCAACAAATCCAACACGGATCCCTTTATTTTCCTCATTCATGACTGGCGGCCTCCCTTATTTCAATTCCCTCTGAGATTTTTCTTCCAAGAGCAAGTCTGGTACCTCTTACTTTAATAATTACAGTACCTCTTCCCTTTTTATTCATCAGAATTACCGGAGTCAGTTCTGTGATTCCCAAGGACTCCAGCCGCCTGGTGATCGCATCATTTACCATAACACGGTATACAATGTATGTTTTCCCGATCTCCCCTTCATGAAGCTTCATGATAATCTCCTCTGCATGCAGACATTTCCTGTCATTGCATCCATAGAAATTTTACTATTCCCCCAATTTATTGTCAATGCCGCTTACTTGTACGATTTTTAAAATAATTACAAAAAGGAATGAACTCATTCGTCATCCATTTCCTGCAGCATCTTTTTTACCTGTACCATACGGTCACGCAGCTTGGCGGCCTCTTCAAAATTCAGTTCTGCGGCTGCCTGATGCATTTTCTTTGTAAGCTCTTTGGCAAGCTTCTCCAGTTCTTTGGCATCCATGGATTCCGGATCCTTTTTAAAGTCTTCCTCTTTCTCAATGGCGGCTTTTGAAATTGCAATCAGATCCCTGACTGACTTTTTAATGGTAGTCGGCGTGATCCCATGTTCTTCATTATACTTTTGCTGAATTGCCCTTCTACGGTTCGTCTCTTCAATTGCCACCCGCATGGAATCCGTAATATGATCCGCATACATGATCACATGGCCTTCTGAATTTCTGGCGGCCCGGCCGATCGTCTGTATCAGAGAGGTTTCTGAACGTAAGAAACCTTCTTTATCCGCATCAAGGATTGCCACCAGCGTGATCTCTGGAATATCAAGACCCTCCCGCAGCAAATTGATGCCCACCAAAACATCAAAAACATCAAGACGCATGTCACGGATTATCTCGGAGCGCTCCAGCGTATCAATATCGGAATGAAGGTATTTGACCCGGATTCCCACCTCTCTCATGTAGTCGGTCAAATCCTCCGCCATACGCTTGGTCAGCGTGGTAATGAGAACCTTATTCTTCTTCCCAATCTCTTTATTTACTTCAGAAACCAGATCATCAATCTGCCCCTCCACTGGTCTTACATCAATTTCCGGGTCAAGAAGACCGGTAGGCCGTATGATCTGTTCCACTCTCATCAGCTCGTGCTCCGCCTCATAAACCGAAGGAGTCGCGGAAACAAACAGCATCTGATTGATCTTGGATTCAAATTCCTGAAAATTCAACGGGCGGTTGTCCAAAGCAGAAGGAAGACGGAACCCATAATTGACCAGAGTGGTCTTTCTGGAACGGTCTCCTGCATACATTCCCCGGATCTGAGGCAGCGTAATATGAGACTCATCCACGATGATCATAAAATCATCTGGGAAATAATCAATAAGGGTAAAAGGCGGCTCCCCCTCTTTTCCACCCGTCAAATGTCTGGAATAGTTTTCGATTCCCGAACAAAATCCAGTCTCCCTCATCATTTCCACATCAAAATTGGTTCGTTCCGCAATTCTCTGTGCCTCTAAAAGCTTGTCTTCACTTTTAAAATACTCCACCTGCCCTTTAAGCTCCTCCAAAATCGTCTGAGTCGCAAGCTCCAGCTTATCCTTGGAAACCACATAATGGGAAGCCGGAAAAATAGCCACATGGCCAAGCTCCGCCCGGATCTCTCCGGTCAGGGTATCAATCTCCGTAATCCGGTCCACCTCATCACCAAAA
>CAJMPJ010000066.1 GCA_905215155.1 uncultured bacterium
ATCAAAGGGTTATACCCTTTTCACAAGCCACCCGTTTTACGGGTGGTCTTGACTTATACCAACTCAGCGATCTCGTAAAGGAGACGTTCGGAATCCTCCCATCCAAGACACGGGTCTGTAATGGATTTTCCGTAACAGCCTTCTCCTACCTTCTGAGCGCCGGGTTCGATGTAGCTTTCGATCATCAGACCCTTTACCAGAGCTTGGATTTCCGCGGAGTGTCTGCGGCTGTGAAGGACTTCCTTGGAAATCCGGATCTGCTCCATATACTTTTTATTGGAATTGGAATGGTTTGCGTCCACGATGCAGGCCGGGTTTTCTAAATTTCTTCGGCTGTACATCTCATGAAGCAGGAACAAGTCTTCAAAGTGATAGTTAGGAATGCACTGGCCGTGCTTGTTGACCGCACCTCTTAAAATGGTATGGGCAAGGGGGTTGCCGTCGCTTTTCACTTCAAAGCCCCGGTAGGTAAAATCATGGGCCTGCTGGGCAGCCACCACCGAGTTCAGCATGACGGATAAATCTCCGCTGGTGGGATTCTTCATCCCCACGGCAACGTCACATGCGCTGGAGGTCAGGCGGTGCTGCTGGTTTTCCACAGAGCGGGCGCCGATGGCAATGTAGGACATAATATCATCAAGGTATCCCAAGTTTTCCGGATAGAGCATCTCATCAGCAGTGGACAGTCCGGTATCTGTAAACACCTTCATATGCATCTTCCGAATGGCCATAAGGCCTTCGTGCATGTCCGGTTTTTTCTCCGGATCGGGCTGGTGCAGCATGCCCTTGTAGCCTTCGCCGGTGGTTCTTGGCTTATTGGTATAGATTCTGGGAATCAGAATAAGACGGTCTTTTGTCTTTTCCTGCACTTTCACAAGCCGGTTTACATAATCACATACAGACTCCTCATTGTCGGCGGAACAGGGTCCAATAATAACAAGGAATTTGTCGCTTGTCCCGGTGAGTACGTCGCTGATGGCTTGATCCCGCTGCTGTTTTAGGGTTTTAAATTCGGTCGAAAGCGGAAATTGTTCTTTGATTTCTTCCGGACTTGGCAGATTGCTTACATATTGAAATCCCATAGTATCCTCCTGTGCATGTGGCTATTCTGTATTTTTGCAGTTGATTATATAACAGATTCGTATAAAAATCCAGTGCAGGTTTGAATTTTGTCAATGTGTTGCAGATCAGTGTTTATTTTTAGGATAGAATGGTGTATGATGATTAATAATGATAACAGGAAAGGTGTTGAAACAATGGTAAAATACTGGAGCTGGGGAGGACGCTATATCGGGGTAAGGCAGAAAGATTACCTGGTGGCCTGCGATGGAACCGTCCTCGGAAAATTTTACGGAACTGAACTTTACAACCAGAATGGAGATTACATAGGAGAGCTGGGAAGAAATAACAGGCTCATTAAGAACTTAACCAAAGACAACAACCGCCGTCCGTCTTTTAGCGGTTATGTAAAAGGTACGGTGACAGCCCCTTTGAAGGACTGTGCCCCTTATTCAATGATTCCGGGATTTATGGATTTTTCCTGACCATATTGTCCTGGTTTTTTACTGGAAATACAAAAGGAGAAATGCATGATGAAAGAACTTGTCACTTTGGAAGAAATGCTTCGCTTCCGTGAAGAAAAAGTGCGGTTACAGGATGAACTTCACAACAGACACAAAGGCTCTGTGATCGTGGCTCTGGGAATGAACATACCCGGTCCCATAAAGTATTCTCCGGAGATCCTTAAAGCCTTTGCGGCAGGAACAAAAGCAGTGGCCGGATCATTAAATAACCATGGAATCGAAGTGGCAGATGAGATGGAAGTCACCCAAAAAGAAGGCTGTCTAAAGATCCTTGCGGTACAGCATGAAGATCCTCTCTTTATAAAAAAAATCATGGTCAACATAGAAGAAAGCCATCCATTAGGAAGGCTTTATGATATTGATGTCTATGATAAGGAAGGAAAAGGAATCAGCAGAGAAGCATTTGGCGCACCGGTACGCATTTGTCTTCTCTGCGGACAGGATGCTAAGGTGTGCGGCCGCAACCGAAGCCACACCGTGGAAGAATTATATAAACGTGTTGAGGATATAATAAGGGCGTGGATGAAGGAAACACACGAAACCTTATAATATTGAAAATCAAGATTTCATGGCGGTAAAACCAATGCTTTCGGTAAAAAAATACCGGGTTACCCGCAAGTCCTGTCTTAACAAATTTTAAGGTTCCTTTTTCCCCTGATTAAGATTCCAGATTTAAAATAAAATCATACGAAAAAAAGGGAGGCTTTAAGCAAAATGGAGATTAAAAGACCAGCTGTAGCCGGCACGTTAGAGTCCAGCGATTGTCAGGTGACCGTAGAGCCGGGAGATGGTAAGATCGAATTTGCGTTGGAAAGCGCAGTAATAAACCAGTACGGGAACCAGATCCGTAAGGTAGTTATGGAGACTCTTAACAATTTAGGCATCAATAACATCAAGATTGCGATTGTTGACAAAGGAGCCCTGGATTGCACCATTAAGGCGCGTGTGGAAGGTGCAATAAGCCGTTCCACAGACCATTTTGAAAATAATCTTTGGGGAGGCGCAGGAAAGTAATGAATCCAAATAAGAAACGGCTTAGAAGAACCATGATGTTTTTGAATGCCCAGAAACCAAGCCTGATAAAAGATCCTTATATTTATAATCCGGATTCTATCATGCTGGATTTAGAGGATGCAGTAGCAGAAAATCAGAAAGACGTAGCAAGATTTTCTCTTTACCATGCATTAAAGGAAATTGATTACAGAGGCTGCGAACGCGTGGTTCGTATCAATGGACTGGATACCGAGTACTGGAAAGAAGACATCCGCTGTGCAGTAGCAGGCGGCTGTGATGCCATCCGTATTCCAAAAACAGAAAGACCGGAAGAAGTTCTTGCAGTAGAGAAAGAGATTATCGCTGCAGAAAAGGAATTTGATATTCCGGAAGGCAGAACTCTGATTATGGCAGCGATTGAATCTGCAAGAGGAGTTATGAAGGCTCTTGACGTCTGTGAAGCCTCCGAACGACTTTTTGGTATTGCATTATCCGGCGGAGACTATACCAAAGACTTACAGACCCATATCACCGGAACTGGTGTGGAATTAATGGGAGCAAGACAGAACATGATCATTGCAGCAAGAGCGGCAAAGGTACAGTGTTTTGATACGGTATTTACCAATCTTGATGATATGGAAGGATTCCGTAAGGAAGTAGAAACCATTCATTTGATGGGCTTTGACGGTAAATCCATTATAAATCCACGTCAGATTCCGATTGTTCATGAGATATTTACACCAACCCAGAAAGATATTATCTTTGCTGAAAAAGTCGTTAAAGAAATCGACGACAAGAAGAAAAAAGGAATTGGTGTATTTACCGTAGACGGAAAGATGATCGACATTGCTTTCTATGACGGAGCGAAGAGAACCATAGAGCTGGCTAAGGCCTCCGGTGTGTATAAAGGAGATTTATAAGATGATTAATGCAGTAGGGAGAGAAATTCCGGAAGAAATCTTAAAACAGACAGGGAAACAACCATTTATGGGTGTCCATCACTTTGATGGATATGAATATAAAAAGGACGGCCCAGTGACGAAGTGTGTGATCAATTCCGAAGGCAGCAAGCTGGTGGAAAGCATTCACGATGTACTGGTAAAATGCGGAATTAAAGACGGTATGACCCTGGGATTCCATCATCACTTCAGAGAAGGTGATTACGTTGTAAACATGGTTATGGAAGAAATCCATAAGATGGGCATTAAGGATATCACCATCTGTGCAAGTTCCCTTGGAAAAGCGCATGACAAGCTTGTTGATATGATCGAAGATGGCACCATTGTAGGAATCCAGTCTTCCGGTGTAAGAGGTAAGATCGGACAGGCAATTTCCGAAGGAAAGTTAAAAGGACTTGCAATCATGCGTTCTCATGGCGGAAGAGTCCGTGCCATTGAATCAGGAGAAGTGAGAATTGATATTGCTTTCATCGGTGCTCCTACCTGTGATGATTATGGCAACTGCCGCGGAATCGGCGGAAAATCTGACTGTGGTGTGCTTTCTTACTCCATGGTCGATGCAGATTATGCAGATAAAGTTGTTGCAATTACCGATTGTCTGGTTCCATTTCCTAACTTCCCGGCTCATATTTCCATGACAAAAGTGGATTATGTGGTGGTTGTTGACGAAATTGGTAACCCGGATAAGATCGCAACCGGAGCTGCAAAGCCAACCAGCGATATGCGTAAGCTTATGATGGCGGATTATTGTACCCAGTTCGTAGTGAATACCCCTTATTTTAAAGATGGATTTTCCTACCAGACAGGAGTAGGCGGTGCTTCCATCGCATCTACCATTTCACTTGCAAAGATCATGAAGGAAAGAAATATCCGTATGCGTTTCGGCGTGGGCGGACTGACAAAGCCGATGTGTGATCTTCTGGAAAATGGACAGGTTGATGCCCTTCTGGATACACAGGACTTTGACTTAAATGCAGTAGAGTCTGTCATCAATCCAAGACATTTCCGTATCAGTGCGGGAGAATATGCAGATCCATTTAACAAAGGAGCTGTTGTAAATAAATTGGATTTCGTAATTCTGGCTGCACTGGAAGTCGATGTGAAATTCAACTGTAACGTAGTAGTAGGGTCTGATGGAGTGATCACCGGAGCACAGGGAGGACATCCTGATACAGCAGCAGGTGCAAAATGTACCATCGTTATTTCCCCGCTTCTTCAGGGAAGAATTCCTGCCATCTGTACTGACGTGACTACTGTTACCACTCCTGGTGAATCCGTTGACGTAGTAATTACAGATTACGGTATTGCCATCAATCCTTTGAGACAGGATCTGATTGAAGCCATGAAAGATGTAGACCTGCCCTTTAAGACGATTGAGGAGTTAAGAGATATTGCTTATTCCATCGTAGGAGAGCCGGAACGCGTACAGTTTGAGGATAAGATTGTTGGTATCATCGAAAGCCGTGACGGAACGGTTATGGACGTTGTACGCCAGATTAAGAAGTTTGAATTCTCAGGAGAATAAAATATGCAGTTCAGTTCTGGAATAGCTCAGGAAAGAGTGGATGAGAATGCTGCAAAGATCGGCGATCTGGCTTACTGGGCTATGTTGGAGGAGGTTTATACCTCCCCCAAGCCTGGACTGGTTGATTTATATTCCAATGGCGCTCATAAGGACATGGATGTTTCCACATTTGAGCGGAGTGCGGCCGCTCTCAAACCGTATTTCACCTTGATGGCAATGGAGGGCATAAAGAATTCCAAAGAGCCTGAGACTGTTTTTGCCAATATCAGGAAGCTGGGACTTGATGCAGAAAAGGCCATGTATGGAGCCACTGCCGGTGTGAATACTCACAAGGGACTTATCTTTAATATGGGAATACTCAGTGCGGCTGTGGGGGCATGCATTGGAGAAGATAAGACGGTGACCATAGAATGTCTGATGGAAATGGAACAGGCTATGGTACGGAAGACCTTATTAAAAGAAGTCAGTGAGATGCGTGATTTCACCAGCAACGGCGAAAAAAATCTTCAGGAATACGGTACAATGGGTGCCAGAGGAGAAGCTATAAGCGGTTATCGTTCCGTATGCAGTATTTCCCTCCCGGTTATGTCAGAGGGGCTGAAAAATGGCAGGGAATGGAACCGGATTAAATTAGAAACCTTGTTTGCGCTTATGAGCCAGGTTGATGATTCCAATATTATAGCGAGACATGACCCCGGCATTTTAAAGGAAGTCCAGGTAACGGCCGAAGCATTTTTAAAAGCCGGTGGTGCGTACCGGGATGATGCCATTTCCATATTGGAACAGATGGACGGGGATTTTATAAATAAAAATATCAGTGCAGGAGGGTGTGCAGACCTTTTGGCTGTGACCATATTTCTGGCGGGGCTTGTGTGGAAGTCAAAGATTCCTGGGCTATCACAGAACAATCCATGAGAATGAGAAACGTTTTGCTTTAGAAACAATGCTGAGAAATTGAAAGAATAGAATAAAAGGACAGAGGTCTATGGGACAAACCGGTATCCTAGACCTCTGACTGTTACAATATGGACCGGCTTCTGCCGGTTTTTTTCGATTTTACTGCGCAGACGGTTGATATATACCATAATAGCGTTATCATCTATGGCGATGCTGTTACCCCATACATGTTCGTAAATCATATCTTTTGTAAAGACCTGATTGGGCCGTTTCATAAATAACAGCATCAGACTGCTTTCTTTGGAAGAAAAGATGATCTCTTCTCCGTTCTTATAAAAGCGCATGGTCGAGGTGTTATAAGTGAAGGGACCGCATTCTATCAGTTCGGAAGTGTCAAGTACCTGACTTTTATTCCGCCGGATCAGGGCTTTGACTTTAGCGCCAAGCACCAGAGGGCGGAACGGTTTTGTTACATAATCATCAGCTCCAAGAGACAGACCATATAGGGAATCGTAATCTTCATTTCTCCCGCTGACGATCATGACGGGAGTCTGGTCGCCCTGGCTTCGGATTCGCTTGATTACTTCAAAGCCCTCCATGTCCCCCAGCATAACATCCATAAGGATGATGTCGAAGGAATGATTTTTCAGTAGATTTAGTGCTGCAAGGCCGCTGTCTGCGACAGTGGTTTCCAGATCATTGCTGTGCATGACTTTTTCTAACAACTTATAAACAGCCGGATCATCATCCACAATTAATACTTTATCAGACATAGCTTCTCCCAAAATTAAAATTTTTGTAGAAATTTATCGAATTTGCTCTTAAAATATTATAATATTAACCTGGAGACAAGTCAATGAGGAAAAGACAAACTAAGGGGATATTCATGAACATTTTAATGGAAATCAAGAAATACAAGGCTTTATTCATGTCATTAGTGATGGCAATCGTGTTAATTGTATTTTCCTGTCTTGTGTTCAGCATATGGAAAGAATACAAAGAAGCAATCATAAATAATCAAAAAAAACAGATGCTTTTAACTGCTCAGACCATGGGAGATAACTTAAAAGCGTTTATTGAGGGATATGAGGAAGATATTAATTCCCTGTGCGCTATGGAAGATGAGAATTATAAACAGACGGGAGAGAAGAATTGGAATGTACTGACGGAGTATGTCAATTATCACACCCGCTATGTTTACGACGCGATCTTAGAGGATAAAGACGGTAAGCTGTTAAAAAGCCTGCATGGATATGGAGTGAAAAAAGTCTATTCCATCACCGGTATCAATGATGAGATGAGTTTTCGCCAATGTAAATTAGAAAACGGAGAAATGTATTTGGTGGTGAAGAAAGATCTGCCGGATGGAAATTCGGTTTCTATTGTTATCAATACAAAAAGCTATTACGATTCTCTTGTTTCCAATATCCGGCTGGGGACCAACGGATATGTGATTATAAAGGATTCCAATGGTATTATTCTCGTGCACCCTCAAAAAAGCCAGTGGGGAATCAGCGTTATTTCCGGAAGGGAAGTCATGTTTCCGGATGCTGATCTGACCAGCCTTGAACAGATGATTGCAAGGCAGAAGAGGGGCGAAACAGGTGTTGCGGAATATTATTCCTACTGGTGGGCAGACCCGGGCGTACCGGAAGTGAAAAAAATAAGCGCATATTCTCCGGCGTATATCGGCCGCGGTTTTTTGATCGTAAGCGCAATGATCGATTACAATGATATTTATATTCCGGTGGCTGCAGGTTTTTTTAAAATAGGTCTGGTTTCTTTGGGAATCATAGCGGTGGTGCTTGGAATGCATATTTATATAGGAACTTTATGGCTCCAGAAAAGAAAAGACCGGGAAGAAATCGCCTACCTGCTGGAACTGAACAAGATTCTGGAAGAGATGCATCAGAGCGAAGAAACCATTGCACATCAGCAGAGGCTGCAGATCATGGGTACCATGACCGGAGGCATTGCCCATGAATTCAACAATCTGCTTACACCGATTATGGGATACTCGGAGCTTTTAATGTTAGAGCTGCCGCAAGAATCCGAAAGCTATGACAATGCCATGGAAATTTATGAGGCATCGGCCAAAGCAAAAGAGATCATTCAGCAGATTTCCTCTTTAAGCAGAAAGAATATGGAGACTGCTTATAAATCGGTCAATGCCGGCAAAGCACTTCGCCGGGCGGTGAAGATGGTCAGTTCCATCTGTCCGGCCAATGTCCGTGTGGAGGAAGAAATCTTTCTTGGAGAAGAGTGCTTTTTAGGGAATGAGACTCAGATGAATCAGGTCATATTAAATATCTGCGTCAATGCCATTCATGCCATTGGCCATACGGAAGGACGGATCAAGATAAAGGCAAATAAGGTAAAGCCTTATGAATTAGAAGGATTTAAACAATTCTCTGTGTCAGCGGAATGGAGTTCCTATATCCGTATAGATATTTCGGACAATGGAGAGGGTATGAGTGAAGAGGTGTTAAAGCAGATATTTGATCCGTTTTTTACCACCAAGAAAAACGGGGAAGGAACCGGTCTTGGCCTGTCTTTGGTAGAACAGATCATCCATTCCCACAAAGGATATATCTTTGCGGAAAGCAGTGCGGGGGCCGGAAGTGTGTTCCATATCTTTTTGCCTGCCATTGAACTGAAAGAGCAGGAAGTCACTCAGAACATGGAATCAAAACATAACGGAGTGTTAAGACTCCTTATTATAGATGACAATCCAAAAGTACTGAAATTGCTGGAAAAAAATTTCAGCAAGCTTAAAGTAACCGTCTTTTCATGTATGAATTTTGAAGAAGCCAGGAAAACTTTAAAAGAGCAGGAGGTGGAGGCTCTTATCACCGAACAGTATGTGGCAGGAAAAAGCGGAACTGATTTCTGTATGTCTCTCCAGGGCTCTTACCCGGAGCTGATCCGCATCATCATGGCAGACCGGGTGACAAAAGAGATCGTGGAGGCAAAGCAGCGCAAGATTATTGATGATTATATTGATAAACCGGTATCTGATTCCGCTATTTTAAAGTCTGTGAAAATATGTATCGAGAGAATTTAGAAGAAATTTTTAAAATCTAAAGGGAAGCAAGATGCAATAATGCCAAAAATTTAACGGATCAGTTGGTATTTATTGACAAAAACCCCGTGTAGACGGTATATTATAAGAAGCATGTCATACCGGTATTCTTTTTTGGGTCGTAAAAAGAATATGGAGATAAGCTGGATTGGCATTCAATCAAATAATTCCAATGGGAGAAAGAAATGCAAAAAGAATATTTAATGGAATCCGAAGATGTAATCAGTCAATTGAACACATCACACCATGGACTTTCCGACACAGAGGTCGAAGAAAGACGAACGAAATATGGACTGAACAAGCTGACCGAAGGAAAAAAGGAAAGTCTCATTCATAAGTTCTTAAAAGAGCTTACAAATTTTATGACGATTATCCTGATTGCTGCGGCATTGATTTCCGGTGCAACATCCCTTTATTCAGGGGAAAGTATGATCGACACGTTCATTATTCTATTGGTAGTTATTATCAATGCTGTTCTTGGGGTATACCAGGAAGCCAAGGCAGAATCCGCCATTGAATCGTTACAGGAGATGGCAGCAGCCACTTCCAAGGTCATCCGCAACGACAAGCATATGGTAGTACGTTCGGAAGAACTGGTTCCGGGGGATATTGTTTTGCTGGAAGCCGGTGATTCGGTTCCTGCTGATTCAAGAATTTTAGAATCCGCCAGTTTAAAGGTAGAGGAAGCGGCGCTGACCGGGGAATCTTTATCTGTATCAAAGATTGAATCAGTCGTTGGGAACGGCGCTGCAGAAGTGGCGTTGGGTGACCGTAAGAACATGGTATATACCGGTTCCACCGTAGTTTACGGAAGAGGAAAAGCCGTTGTCTGCCATACGGGAATGGAAACCGAGATCGGTCATATTGCAAATGCCCTGAATGCAGCCAAGGATGAAGAGACTCCTCTTCAGATCAAGCTGAACCAGTTATCTAAAATTCTTTCTGTTCTGGTACTGGTCATCTGCGGACTGATGTTTGCCATTGATTTGATCAGGGTCGGACTTTCCGGTAACGGAATCCATTTACAGGAACTGATTGATACCTTTATGATCGCTGTGTCACTGGCAGTAGCCGCGATCCCGGAAGGTTTGGCAGCTGTTGTAACCATTCTTTTGTCCATCGGTGTGACCAAGATGTCCAAAAAACGGGCCATCATCCGAAGACTGACTGCAGTGGAGACCCTTGGCTGTACCCAGATCATCTGCTCGGATAAGACAGGAACTCTTACCCAGAATAAGATGACCGTTGTAGAACACGCCACCGACCATGAAACCATGCTGATGACAGCCATGGCTCTCTGTTCTGATGCGGAGCTTGATACAGACAAGGGAGAAGCGGTGGGAGAACCGACGGAATGTGCACTGGTCAATGATGCATTTAAAAATGGCCTTGCAAAGAACGAATTGAAAAAAAGCTATGCCCGTATTGGAGAAGCTCCTTTTGATTCCATGAGAAAGATGATGTCCACGGTTCATAAAAAAGAGGACAACACACTGATCCAGTTTACAAAAGGTGCACCGGATGAAGTATTGAAGCGTTGTACCAGGGCTTACATTGGCGGAAAAGAAGTGGAGATGACCGAGGAGATTCGGACCAGAATTCTTCATGCCAATAAATCCATGGCAGATAAGGCTCTCCGTGTGCTTTGCGGAGCCATGAGAAGCTGGGATCATGAACCGGAGTCTTATGAACCGGCAGTGCTGGAACAGGATCTTGTATACCTGGGGCTTTCCGGTATGATTGATCCTGTGCGCCCGGAAGTAAAGGCTGCAATCAAAGAGTGCCAGGAAGCCGGAATACGTCCGATTATGATCACGGGAGATCACAGGGATACCGCAGTTGCGATCGCAAAAGAGCTTGGAATCCTGGAAAATGAAAGCATGGCCATAACCGGTGCTGAACTTTCTAAGATCTCGGATGAGGATCTGTTAAAGACCATTCAGAATTATTCCGTATATGCAAGGGTGCAGCCGGAACACAAGGTGCGCATTGTAAAAACATGGAAAAGGCTGTCCAAGGTAACTGCAATGACCGGCGACGGTGTAAACGATGCTCCTTCTATTAAAGAAGCGGATATCGGTGTTGGTATGGGCATTACAGGAACCGATGTAACAAAGGATGTAGCCGATATGGTTCTGGCTGATGATAACTTTGCAACCATTGTATCTGCCGTTGCCGAAGGACGGCGCATCTATGACAACATCAGAAAAGCGATCCAGTTCCTTCTGTCTTCCAATCTGGCAGAGGTGATCTCCGTATTTATTGCCAGTATTTTAGGTTTTACGATCTTAAAGCCGGTTCATTTGTTATGGATCAACCTGATTACAGACTGTTTCCCTGCCATAGGACTTGGTATGGAAGCCGGGGAATCCGACATTATGAAGAGAGAACCGAGAAATCCCAAAGACGGCATTTTCTCTGATGGTGTTGGAGGCGAGACCGTTTTTCAGGGCTTTGTGATCGCCATTCTGACCTTGGCCGCTTACTTTGTCGGTCATTATATGGAAAGCGGAGTTTGGGAGGTAGCTGAAAGCGCAGATGGCATGACGATGGCATTCTTAGCCCTGTCCCTGCTTGAGATGTTCCATTCCTTTAATATGCGGTCCAGAACCGATTCTGTTTTTAAACTGAAAACAAAGAATGTATTTTTAAATGTTTCTCTGTGCATGTCATTTGTACTGACTACTGCCGTCATTTATGTACCATTTTTAAGAGAAGCATTTTCCTTTGAATTTATTTCTTTCAAGGAATATATCGTTGCTGTACTGATTGCTGTATCAATTATCCCGATTATGGAAATATTAAAATTAATTAAGCGGAGATAGAGAACAGCCTGCAAATTAAAAATATTATAAGAAACAGGCACGGTAAAATCTCTCTATGGGTTAGATTCATGGGAGATTTTATCGGTTGCCGGTTTATAAATATTATAAAAGTCTTAAAATAATATAAAATCTTACAATTTTTTAAGTATGTTTTCATTACTCTTTAAGAAACTCCGTTTAATATGGTTACATGGTACTTATGCATCTATATTAGAAGGGGGATCATTTATATGATTACTATCTTAGCATGGCTCATGATAATTGTTTTTCTTGGATTAGTCATGACCAAGAGATTACACCCGTTTACGGCACTGATCAGTGTCCCGCTGGTGTTTTCCATTATCGGTGTCTTCACCGGAGCAATGAAGGAACCAATTGCCAAATATCTGGAAAAAGATGCGGCCGGATCTTTATCTATTATGGATCAGATCGTTGCTCTTGGAAAGATGTCTCAGGACGGATTGGTAAAGAGTTCCAAGACCGCATTCATGCTTCTTTTTGCTATCTTATTCTTTTCCATCATGCTGAATGCAGGGCTTTTTGATCCGGTTGTAAACACAGTTATTCGTATTGCAGGCGGCGACCCTGTTAAAGTTTTAGTCGGAACTGCAATTGTAGCTGCTTCTGTTTCCTTAAACGGTGACGGAACGACTACCACATTGATTTGCTGTACAGCATTTATCCCGATTTACAAAAAGCTCAATATAAAATTACTTTATCTGGGCGTTTTGGTGATCCTGATGAACACAATCATGAATTTACTCCCATGGGGCGGCCCGACCGCTCGTGCCATGTCGGTCATGGAAGTAGAAGGTGGTCCTGTATTAGCAGCTCTTGCACCAGGAATGGTTGTTTCTATTATTTACATGCTGGGGGTTGCGGTATACCTTGGTATGAAGGAACGAAAAAGAGTCGGTATCCAGAAGCTTACAGCAGCTGAGTTGGCAAAGACCACACAGTCTGATCCGGAAGTGGAAGCTTTAAAGCGTCCAAAGCTCATCTGGTTCAACGCAATCTTAACGATTGGTACCGTGATTCTTTTAGTGATGGATAAACTTCCATCTTCTTTCCTGTTCTTAGTTGCGCTGGTGATTGGCCTTATGGTAAACTACAGACAGATCAAAGAACAGAAAGAGCGTATTCAGGATAATGCAGGTGATGCATTACAGGTAGTGATCCTGGTTATAGGTGCAGGTATGTTTTCCGGTTTATTCGGAAACACAGGTATGAGTGATGCGTTAGCACACAGTATGGTAAGTGCACTTCCTACTTCCCTTGGAAGATGGTGGGGTCTTGTTACTGCAGTTGTTTCCGCTCCTGGTACCTTCTTCTTATCAAATGATGCTTACTATTATGGTATTTTACCAGTGTTTGCAGAGGCAGGTGCAAAGTATGGCTATACTGCTCTGAACATGACGGTAGCATCACTTTTAGGTCAGGCATTCCATTTATTAAGCCCACTGGTTGCATTCATTTACCTGCTGTTAAATATGACAGGACTTGAAATGGGTGAGTGGCAGAAGGAATCCGCTAAATGGGCCATCGGTATTTTTATAATATTTATCGGTGTGGCCGCAATTACTGGAGCTTGTCCACTATATATTTAAAGTTATTACAGGCAGATTAAGATTGGAGACAAAAATGAGCATATTATTAGAAGGGCTACTCTCGTTTACTTGGCAGCAGGCAATGATGATGTTAATCGGCTGCGCCTTGATGTATCTGGGTATCAAAAAAGAGTATGAGCCGACACTTTTAGTCCCGATGGGACTTGGCACAATTTTGGTAAACTTCCCAATGTCCGGTATTATCACACAGCAAAGTACTGGAGTTGAAGGTGTACTGAACGTGTTATTTGATGCCGGAATTTCAACAGAATTATTCCCGCTTCTGATCTTTATCGGAATCGGTGCAATGATTGACTTTGGCCCGTTACTGCAAAACCCTTTTATGATGTTGTTTGGTGCTGCTGCACAGTTTGGTATTTTTGCGGTTATCGTTGTCATTGTATTAACTACAAATTTATCTCTTCCAGAAGCTGCTTCCATGGGTATTATCGCAGCAGCAGACGGACCAACCAGTATCTTTGTAGCTGGTAAACTGGCCGCTAATTTGTTAGGACCGATTACGGTGGCGGCGTATTCATACATGGCTCTTGTGCCGATCATTCAGCCGCCTGTTATCAGAGCACTGACAACAAAGAAGGAACGTCAGATTCATATGAAATATGAACCAAAGAACGTATCCAAAACAGCAAAGATTTTATTCCCGTTAGCAATTACATTTGTTGCAGGTTTTACGGCACCAATGTCCTTGCCGCTGATCGGATTCCTGATGTTTGGTAATCTGTTACGTGAGTGCGGCGTTCTGGATCGTTTAAGTGCTTCTGCTCAGAATGAATTAGTAAATATTATCAGTATTTTACTTGGTCTTACGATTTCATTAAAGATGACAGCCGATGAGTTCTTAAACTTTAAGACTCTGTTAATTATCGGCTTCGGTCTGTTAGGTTTCGTATTTGATACTGCAGGCGGTGTTATCTTCGCTAAGATCTTAAATATTTTCCGTAAGGAAAAAATCAATCCAATGGTCGGAGCGGCAGGTATTTCCGCTTTCCCAATGAGCAGCCGTGTAATTCAGAAGATGGCAACAAAGGAAGATCCATCAAACTTTATCCTGATGCATGCAGCCGGTGCTAACGTTTCCGGTCAGATCGCATCAGTAGTAGCAGGCGGACTTTTACTTTCCTTCTTCATGTAACTAATTGCAACTTTATAAATATTTAAATGCGCTGCCCCATAAGGGGGATTGGAGGTAACAATGACAGATATCGTAACTCAGGCACTGGAATTAATGGGTATCGGCATGGGT
>CAJMPJ010000067.1 GCA_905215155.1 uncultured bacterium
CTCGTCCTTAATCCCATCGCTGATCCCTATGTTCTTGGAATTTCATCAGGAGCATCATCTGGGGCGGCATGTGCCCTCCTTCTCCCTATTCCGTTTTTTAACGGCCAGTACCAAACCACATTTATGGCTATGATGGGGGCGGTCGTTTCCACGGTACTGGTCTATACCATGGCAAAGGTTGCAGGAGGAGGAAGGCTTCGTCCTGTTACATTATTGCTTTCTGGTACAGCCATAAATGCGGTCATGAGTGCGGTGACAGGCTTCCTTATTTTTATTGCGAAAAGTTCCGAGAGCATTGCTGCCGTTTATAACTGGCAGATGGGAAGTCTGGCTGCGTCCCAGTGGACCACGCTTGGGGTACCGGCCTTTGGAGTATTGACCGGACTGGTCCTCTGCATCTGGCAGGCAGGCAACTTAAACATCATGATGATGGGAGACGAGGATGCAGCCGCACTCGGTCTGTCGGTAAAGCATTTCCGGATTGGGATGTTTTTGGTATGCTCGGTCATTGTAGCTTCTCTTGTTTCCGTTACAGGAATCATAGGGTTTGTAGGGCTGGTAGTTCCCCACGTCGTACGGATGCTGGTCCGCTCCAGCAACAACCGGTTTGTAGTTCCTCTCAGCGCACTGGTCGGCTCCATTTATCTGATCTGGGCGGACTGTATGGCCCGAAGCGCTTTCGGGTCCGCAGAACTTCCCATCGGAATTATCACAGCCTTTGTGGGTGCACCCTTTTTCCTATATTTGATGATCCGGAAAAATTACGGAGCACAGGATTAAATGAATCAGTCAATAAAGGAGAGATATGAAAATAGAATATCGTGACATCTGCGTCCGTCTGGGAGGAAAAAAAATCCTGCATCGTGTGAACTTAGAGGCTGAAAGCGGTAAAATAACAGGGATCATCGGACCCAATGGCTGTGGAAAATCTACGTTGCTGAAGACAACCCTTGGCATATATCCAAAGGATTCCGGGGATATTTTTCTCGATGGTTCTTCACTTAACGGTTACAGCAACAAACAGCTTGCATCACTCTATGGATATGTGGGTCAGGACAGCAGCTGTATCTTTGACTTTACCGTCTATGAAATCGTTTCTATGGCCGTATCTACAAAAGGTAAAAAGAGAAAAAGAACAGAAACGGATATTGTAATGGATTCTTTAAAACGGCTGGGAATCGCTTCTATGAAGGACCGGAACATTCAAAATCTCTCAGGCGGAGAAAGAAAAATGGTTTTTATAGCCAGAGCCTTTGCCCAGAACGTGGATACCATTATTCTTGATGAACCTACCAATCACCTGGATATCAGGCACCAGCTATTTATTTTGGATACGTTGAAACGCAGTAAAAAAACCATTATAATTGTACTACATGATTTGCGGCTTGCCGCCCATTATTGCGACTGCCTTTATCTGTTGGACCAGGGAAAAAATGTGTGTCATGGAAAACCAAAAGAAGTATTAAAGAAAGAAACGGTCCGCCGGGTATTTGGTGTGGACGGGTTTGCCTTTGAAAAAGAAGATGGAACCCTGGATTTTGATTTGCAGATGAATTAGCTGAAACCGCCAATTGCAAGGGCTCGTAGTTGGCGGTTTTCCAGCTTTTTATTGAGTGCATTTTACCAAATAGTGTTGCTTAATCCCCCAAAGTACTTTATAATTATGCAGTATATTATGAAATAACAGGTAAATCTCCTGTTGTTTTTTGTATCCCTGCCACAATGCACCAATCATAAAATGTGAACCATTCACATGTAAAAAAGGAATTACCATGAAAAAATTAGCTTTAAGTGATGAAATCTTAATGAAAATCGAGAAACCTGCACGCTATATCGGCAATGAGTTCAACATGGCCAAAAAGGATCCGGCTGCGGTGGAGGTTCGTTTTGCCATGTGTTTCCCTGATGTATATGAAATTGGAATGTCTCATCTGGGAATGCAGATTTTATATGATATGTTCAACCGCAGAGATGATATTTACTGCGAACGTATTTTTTCCCCGTGGACCGATCTGGATAAGATTATGCGGGAACAGAACATCCCTCTTTTTGCCCTGGAATCACAGGACCCAATAAAGGAATTTGATTTTATCGGAATCACGCTTCAGTATGAGATGAGTTATACCAACATCCTGCAGGTCCTTGACTTAGGCCAGATTCCGCTTCATACCGCAGACCGCAGAGAGGAAGATCCAATCATTATCGGCGGCGGGCCATGCGCTTATAATCCCGAACCTTTGGCCGAGTTTTTTGATCTGTTTTATATTGGCGAAGGGGAAACCGTCTATTTTGACCTGATCGACCGCTACAAGGAAAATAAGAAAAACGGCGGAAGCCGCAAAGAATTTCTTGAGATGGCCGCTGAAATAGAGGGCATCTATGTTCCTGCTTTTTACGATGTATCATACAACGAAGACGGTACCATTAAAAGCATGAAGCCGAACAATCCTCATGCAAAAGAAAAAGTCAGAAAACAGCTGGTAACGAATATGGATGATGCTTTCTATATTGAAAAACCCATTGTTCCTTTTATAAAAGTTACCCAGGACCGTGTGGTGCTGGAGATCCAGAGAGGCTGTATCCGCGGCTGCCGTTTCTGCCAGGCCGGTAACGTATACCGCCCGTTAAGAGAACACAGCCTGGAGTATTTAAAGGATTATGCCTATAAATTATTAAAAAGCACCGGACACGAGGAAATTTCCTTAAGCTCTTTAAGTTCCAGTGATTATTCTCAATTAGAGGGAATTGTGAATTTCCTTATTGATGAATTTAAGGACAAAGGGGTGAATATTTCTCTTCCATCCCTTCGAATTGATGCTTTTTCCCTGGAGGTTATGAGCAAGGTGCAGGATATCCGCAAAAGCAGTCTGACATTTGCGCCGGAAGCGGGGTCGCAGCGGCTTCGAGATGTTATCAACAAAGGGTTGACCGAAGAAGTCATATTAAAAGGTGCCAGTGAAGCATTTCAGGGCGGTTGGAACCGGGTCAAGCTTTATTTTATGTTAGGTCTGCCAACTGAAACCGTAGAAGATATGGAAGGCATTGCCGAGTTATCTGAAAAAGTTGCAGAAACTTATTATGAAATTCCAAAGGAACAGAGAAACGGAAAGGTTCAGGTAGTCGCAAGCTCCTCCTTCTTTGTACCAAAGCCGTTTACTCCTTTCCAGTGGGCAAGAATGTGTACAAAAGAGGAATTTTTAGAAAGAGCCTACATTGTCAAGGACAAGTTCCGGACAATGCTGAATAAAAAGAGCCTGAAATACAATTATCATGAAGCGGATTTGACCGTTTTGGAAGGTGTACTGGCACGAGGTGACAGAAAAACCTCTGCTTTGATCGAAGAAGCCTATAAAAACGGTGCCATTTATGATTCCTGGGGAGAGCACTTTAAAAATGATATCTGGATGAAAGCCTTTGAAAGCTGCGGACTTGATCCGGATTTCTATACCACAAGAGAAAGGGACTTAGAGGAAGTATTCCCCTGGGATTTCATTGATTCCGGAGTGACCAAAGAATTTTTAAAAAGAGAATGGCAGAACGCCATCGGCGAAAAAGTAACTCCCAACTGCCGGCAGCATTGTACCGGGTGTGGAGCCATGAGTTTCAAAGGAGGGATCTGCTATGAAGCTAAGAATTAAATTTTCCAAACATGGACCTGTAAAGTTTATCGGACATCTGGATGTGATGCGTTACTTCCAAAAAGCCATAAGAAGAGCAGGCATTGATATTAAATACAGCGAAGGGTTCAGCCCTCATCAAATCATGTCCTTTGCGGCACCTTTGGGCGTAGGACTTACAAGCAATGGAGAATACATGGACATTGAAGTGAATTCCATGACGGATACCAAAACCCTGATGGACCAGTTAAATGCTGCCATGGTTGACGGAATCCATATTTTGGAATGCCGCATCTTAGAGGAACGTGCGAAAAATGCCATGTCTCTGGTAGCTGCCGCTGACTATACCCTGACGTTTCGAGAGGGAAAACAGCCGGAGGATAAGGAAGGATTTTTTAAGGGGCTGGAAGCATTTATCAATCAGCCTCAGATCGTTATAATGAAGAAAACCAAAAAAGGGGAGAAGGAGGTTGACATTAAGCCAGGAATTTACCAGCTTTCTGTCAATGACGAAACCATCTTCATGAAAGTATCTGCCGGTAGTGCGGATAACTTAAAACCGGATCTGGTGATGGAGGCTTATTATAACTTCCTGGGGCTTCCTTTGCCTGAATTTGCATTTCATGTTCAGAGAGAGGAAGTTTATGCCAATACCGGAGACGAAGAGAACCGTATCCTTGTGCCTCTGGGCCAATTAGGTGAGTCCTGTGAGTAAGCTGATTATAACAAGATGGAACGGCTCTGTTCTTACCCTCCTTCATTCTGGAAAAGAAGCGATACAGATTCAAATCGAATCAGAAGAGAACCAATCTGTTCTTGGCAATATCTATATTGGAAAAGTGAATAAAATTGTAAAAAATATTAACGCTGCCTTCGTAGATATGGGACAGGGGCAGATGGGGTATCTAAAACTCGGCGATAATATGGTCCATTTTGCAGACGGCCGCCCTTGCGGCACAAAACTGCGGCAGGGAGATGAGATCATCGTTCAGGTTGAACGTGATGCTGTGAAATCCAAAGCACCGGTCCTCACCGGAAACTTAAATATCACAGGCCGTTATTTTGTTTTGACTTCAGGAAAAAAGCAGATCGGTTTTTCCTCTAAGATCACGGATCAGGCATGGAAGCAGAAGTTGAAGTCTCAACTGGAACCTGT
This sequence comes from uncultured bacterium, assembly GCA_905215155.1. GTDB lineage: Bacteria > Bacillota > Clostridia > Lachnospirales > Lachnospiraceae > Lacrimispora > Lacrimispora sinapis. The sequence continues at coordinate 4,774 of CAJMPJ010000067.1, forward strand.
AAAAGGGGAGGACTTCGGAATTATTGTAAGGACCAATGCCCACGGTGCTTCGGAGGAGGAACTTCAGAACGAACTGAAAGACCTTATGGATACCCTTGAGAAATTATTAAAAGATGCCAGATACAGAACCTGCTACAGCTTGCTGTACAGTGCCGCACCTTCGTATTTGACCGGCTTAAGAGACAGTTTTAAATCCACGCTTGAGGCTGTGGTCACAGATGAACCTGATATTTATGAAGCTGTGAAAGATTATCTGGTTCAGAATCAGCCGGAGGATTTGAACCTTCTGGTTTATTATGAAGATCCTCTGCTTCCCCTTTCAAAGCTTTACCGGATTGATAAAACTCTGGAAGAGGCATTGGGGAAAAGAGTCTGGTTAAAATCAGGCGGTTATCTGGTGATTGAACCAACAGAAGCGTTGACCGTTATTGATGTAAATACCGGAAAGTATTCCGGAAAGAAAGAGATGCGGGATACGATCATGAAGATTAATCTGGAATCTGCAGAAGAAATCGGACATCAGCTCCGGCTGAGAAATTTATCCGGAATCATAATCATTGATTTCATTGACATGGATACGGAGGAAGACAGGAACAGACTGGTCACACGGCTTACGGATATTCTGTCAAAAGATCCGGTCAAAACAACGGTTGTGGAGATAACGAAGCTGAATCTTGTGGAAGTCACCAGAAAAAAAATACGAAAACCTCTATACGAGCAGATTTCCCAAATGCCATAAAAAGAATGCAAATTAAATTCATTTAACTACATTTGCTTAAAAACTTGATTTAATTTTGCATAAAAAAATATTGACATAACTGCCATAGAATGCTATATTAATTAAGTATGCCGCACAATGAGGTCTAAAAGTTTTCATAATTTATGAAACACCGAAGTTGGCGAGTAATGATAATAGGAGGTGCCATATGTACGCGATTATTGCAACAGGTGGAAAGCAGTACAAAGTAGCGGAAGGCGATATCATTAAAGTAGAGAAGCTTGGTGTTGACGCTGGCGAAGCTGTCACATTTGATCAGGTTCTTGTTGTAAACAATGGTGAATTAGCAGTTGGTTGCCCAACCGTAGCAGGTGCTACCGTAACCGGTACAGTTGTGAAGGAAGGCAAAGCTAAGAAGATTATTGTTTACAAGTATAAGAGAAAGTCCGGATACCATAAGAAAAACGGTCACAGACAGTCTTATACACAGGTTAAGATCGAAAAGATCAATGCTTAATTATGATTAGAGTAACCGTATTTGTTGATTCAGAACAGAATTATACAGGAATTCAAATGGTAGGACATGCAGGTCTTGCAGATGATCCTCAGGATGGACAGGAACTTGTCTGTGCTGCAGTATCAGCTCTTACATTCAACATGTCCAACAGCGTAGAGCAATTTACAGAAGATTCCTTTGAAGTAGATCAGGAAGAAAAGACAGGTGCTTTTCATTTCCGTTTCACTTCGCCGATTAGTTCCGAGTCACGACTCCTTATGAATTCTCTCATATTTGGTTTACAGGATATTGAGGAGGAATATGGAGAACCATATATTAAAATCCGATTTAAGGAGGTGTAAGTTATGTTAAAAATGAACCTTCAATTTTTCGCTCATAAAAAGGGTGTTGGTTCTACCAAAAACGGTAGAGATTCCGAGTCCAAAAGATTAGGTGCCAAAAGAGCTGATGGTCAGTTTGTATTAGCAGGCAATATTCTTTACAGACAGCGTGGAACTCATATCCATCCAGGCATCAACGTAGGCCGCGGCGGTGATGATACATTATTCGCTTTAGTGGATGGCGTTGTTAGATTTGAGAGAAAAGGCAGAGACAAAAAGCAGGTTTCTGTTTATCCAAAAGTAATTAACGAATAATTGGACCGGCTTCATACCTTATGTATGGAGCCGTTTTTTACGATACAGATAATAAATTTATCTGTATCTTCCTATTTTCGATGCTCATGTTCAATTTAGTTTTTATCCTCTTAAGAACGGGGTGGAACCTAAATTTCAGATAAAGTAGAAAGGGAACAGGTGAATGAATGTTTGCCGATAGAGCAAAAATATATATTAGATCCGGAAAAGGCGGCGATGGCCATGTCAGCTTCCGGAGAGAACTTTACGTTCCGTGCGGAGGCCCTGATGGCGGCGATGGCGGCCGGGGCGGTGACATCATATTTGAAGTGGAGGACGGACTCAATACCTTAACGGATTTCCGCCACATCCACAAATATTTAGCAAAAGACGGAGAACCCGGCGGAAAACGCCGGTGTCATGGAAAAGACGGGGAAGACCTGGTGATAAAAGTTCCGGAAGGCACTGTTATCAAGGATTTTGAATCCGGGAAAGTCATTGCGGATATGTCCGGAGAAAACCGCCGGGAAGTGATATTAAAGGGCGGCAGAGGCGGCCAGGGCAATATGAACTTTGCGACGCCCACCATGCAGGCTCCCAAATATGCCCAGCCAGGACAAGCGGCTCAGGAGCTTTGGGTTCAGCTGGAATTAAAAGTAATTGCCGATGTGGGGCTGGTTGGTTTTCCGAACGTAGGAAAGTCGACGCTTTTATCCAGAGTCAGCAATGCCAAACCTAAGATTGCCAACTATCATTTTACGACTTTGAATCCCCATCTGGGTGTGGTTGATCTGGCCGAAGGCAAAGGCTTTGTTATGGCCGACATTCCAGGACTTATTGAAGGTGCTTCTGAAGGGGTTGGATTAGGACATGATTTTCTCCGCCATATTGAACGTACCAGAGTATTGGTTCACGTGGTGGATGCTGCCTCCACAGAGGGCAGAGACCCCATTGCGGATATCCATGCCATTAACAAGGAATTAGAAGCCTATAACCCAGAGCTTTTAGAACGTCCTCAGATCATTGCTGCCAATAAGACCGATGCGATTTTTGATGAAGATGAGAATCCCGTTTTGAAGTTAAAAGCAGAATTTGAACCTAAGGGAGTAAATGTATATCCTATATCTGCAGTAAGCGGACAAGGGGTAAAAGAGCTGTTATTTGCCATTTATGAGCTGCTTCAGACGGTAAACCTAAGTCCTGTTATTTTTGAAAAGGAATTTGATTTGAAGGGGCTGAGAAACGTCTTGCTGCCTTATACCGTAGAAGTAACAGAAGATGGCGTCTACGTGGTGGAAGGGCCAAGAATTGATAAAATGCTGGGATATACCAACTTGGAATCAGAAAAAGGCTTCCGTTTCTTCCAGAACTTCTTAAAAGAAAACGGAATATTAGATGAACTGGAACGGGCAGGAATCAAAGAGGGCGATACTGTCCGAATGTATGGTCTGGAATTTGACTATTACAAGTAAACAAGGAGAATATTATGACAAGTAAGCAGAGATCCTATTTAAAAGGATTGGCGATGAATATAGATCCGATTTTCCAAATTGGAAAATCAAGCCTGACTCCGGAGATAACCAATGCAATTGCTGAGGCACTGGAAGCCAGGGAATTAATAAAAATAACTGTATTGAAAAATTGTCTGGATGATGGCAGTACCATTGCTGCGGTTCTGTCAGAGCGTACCCGTTCAGAAGTCGTTCAGGTGATTGGAAGGCGTATTGTCCTTTATAAGCAGGCAAAAGAGGAAGCAAAGAGAAAAATCGCACTTCCTAAATAATCCTGCTTCATTATCCGGTCAAGGAGTCGAAGATTATGGGGAATATAGGGATTATGGGCGGAACATTTGATCCGATTCACAATGGGCATCTGATGCTTGGAGAGCAGGCATATCTTGAATATAATCTTGATGAAATATGGTTTATGCCCTCCGGGAATCCGCCTCATAAGAAAAATCATCATGTGACTGCGCCGGATCAGCGTCTGGCCATGACGGTGGCCGCTGTAGAGGGGCGTCCGGGGTTTGTCAGCTCGGATTTTGAGTTAAGACGGAATGGGAACACCTATACCGCACAGACATTAAGGCTGCTTCGCAAGGCATATCCGGAACATACCTATTATTTTATCGTAGGAGCTGATTCTCTTTATGAGATTGAGAAATGGTATGAACCCGATCAGGTACTGACTCAGGCAGTTTTATTGGCTGCAAAGCGGGAATACGACGCGAAGAACCGTTCTATGGAACTTCAGATTGATTATTTAAACAATAAATATCATGCGGATATCCGAATGCTCCATTGCAGGGAAATGAATGTTTCGTCTGCGGAACTACGTGAGAAGGTTTCTAAAGGAGAGTCTATTGCCGACTATGTACCGGAGAAAGTTTTGGCATATATCCGTGCCCACAATTTATATCAGGAGATGAAGAAGTGAAAGAAATTATTTTAAATCTGAGAAATGAATTGAGGGGGAAATTAAGCCCGCAAAGATATGAGCATACCATAAGTGTCTCATTTATCTGTATGGCTCTGGCAATGAAATACGACAGTGATTTGGATCAAGCTGAATTAGCTGGATTGCTTCATGACTGTGCAAAGTATTTAGGAGACGGAGAAATTATAAAAAAATGCCAAAAACATGGCATAGAATTAACAGACGATGAACGAAAAGCACCGGCAGTGCTTCATGCCAAATATGGAGCATGGCTGGCACAATATAAATATGGAATTGAAGATTCAGAAATTCTTGATGCCATAAGATGGCATACTACCGGAAGGCCAGATATGTCCTTGCTGGAGAAAATTGTGTTTATAGCCGATTATATTGAGCCGAGACGTGACAAAGCCGGGGACCTGCCTGTGGTACGCTCTATGGCTTTTATAGATTTAGATGAATGTGTTTATCTGATTCTAAAAAGTACCCTGGAATATTTGAGGGGTAAAAAATGTTTTGTGGATTCTATGTCTATGGAGGCATATGCTTATTATGAGCGGATTCACAGGGAAAAGAAGGGAGAACAATGATGAATCAGTCAGTTGAAATGGTAAAAACCGCATATCATGCGTTATCAGATAAAAAAGGGGAGGATATTAATGTCATTGATATCCATAATGTATCGGTAGTAGCAGATTACTTTATTATCGCAAGCGGTACAAATGCAAACCAGGTTCAGGCTATGGTTGACAATGTGGAAGAGGAGCTTGGGAAAAAGGGATATATCTGTAAGCAGGTAGAAGGGTATCGGTCTGCTAACTGGATCTTAATGGATTATGGCGATATTATTGTTCATGTTTTCGACCGTGACAATCGCTTGTTCTACGATTTGGAAAGAATCTGGAGAGATGGAAAGACCATTGATATTAAGGAATTGGATTCTTTAAAATAAATATATCTATTGGATAAAAAAGCGGCTCAACGTATGTAAGCCGCTTTTATTATTTTTGTTCAATAATAATAAAAAAGATAATAATAAAAAATTTGAATTTATAGTTTACATAAAGTATTTATGTAAACTATTAGCACTGATCTTTCATTCATCCTTAACTAATGAATTCCTAAACGGAATAAACCGATCACCTTACCAAGGATTTCCACATGATCTACAATAATAGGTTCCATAGAATCATTCTCCGGCTGAAGACGGTAATGGCCATTTTCTTTAAAAAAGCGCTTTACTGTAGCGGAATCCTCCACCAATGCAACAACGATCTCTCCATTGGCTGCGGTAGGACAGTGTTCCACAATTATCTGATCGCCTTCCAATATACCTGCATTAATCATACTATTTCCCCTTACCTTCAGCATGAAGGTTTCTCCGTTAGGTAAAAGTTCCGAAGGAATAGGATAATAATTTTCAATATTTTCCTCCGCATAAAGGGGCTGACCAGCTGCTACGGTTCCTAAAACAGGAACATTAACCAGCTCCCTGCGGGTCAGATTAAAACAATCATCAATAATTTCAATGGTTCTTGGTTTGGTCGGATCTCTTCTTATGTATCCTTTTTCCTCCAGTGTCTCCAAATGGGAGTGCACGGAAGATGTTGATTTCAAATGGACCGCTTCACAAATTTCCCTGACTGCGGGGGGATAACCCTTCTTTAAAATCGTCTGTTTTATATATTCTAAAATCTCCTGTTGCTTGGGTGTTATCTTTTCTTGTGCCATAGCACAGCCTCCTCAATCCTTTATCATTAAATCTATAGTAACATATGTTCGAAGAAAATGCAAACCTTTGTTCGAAAAAATACAAAACGAATTGACAAACGTATGTTTGGATGATATTATTTTTATACAAACCAGAACATATGTTCCTGCTATATGTTATAAGGAGGTATCTGTATGATAAGGCATTTAATTGTACTGTTATTAATTACGTTACTGGGGTCCCGTGCATTTGGCAGTTTCCCGGTAAAAAACTCTGCCGCTGCTTTTGATGCTGAAGCAATCGAAAGATATTACACCAGTATTCAAATCCGGCAAGGAGACAGTTTATGGAGCATTGCTGGCAAATATAAAGGAAACAGCGGGCTTACGGTTGAACAATATGTAAAGGAATTAAAGAACATCAATGGATTAAAGGAAGATACGATTCACAGCGGACATTATTTGACCGTAATGTATTTTACCCCTGAACAGGCCCCTTAATATTCGTTCTGCAATATTTTTAAGGAACATACCGAAATTCGTTGATTTTATAACGATAATAATTTAGAATAAAGGCAGTATGATTGGTCGGGGTCAGAATGATTCTTATGGTTATGAAATTCAATAGGATAGGAGTGTGTTGTTTGATCTTATAATTCATTTAAATTAAGAATATAACCATAGCCTGAGTTCAGATTAGATGTTAAGTTCAAACCATTCCACATATCCATTTTACATATCTTTTCTTATTTGTGAAGATTTTTTAGATGGTTTTATTAATGCATTATTGGTTATTAATTTACAAATAAAGGGTATAACTAAAAGATAGAATTAAAGCAAACATTTTGTATTCCATAAATAGTTTCACTTAAAGTAAACAGACGGAAAAGAGGTACTTCTTGACATCGGTGGAATAAGCGTTATAATACAACCAGGGATTCCGAAGAGAGAAGGTAATATTTCTTGCAGCTAGTTATTTAATTGCATTTTAAGTTAAAGTATTGTCTATAATGGGTTTTAGGGGTTGTAAAAATCATTATCGGGTATTGGACTTACGAATGTTAATAACAGAAAGGTATAGTGATACATGAGTTTAGAAAAGCAGAAGGCATTTATTATCCATTGTATATTTGCGTTTATATTATTAATGATCGTATATGCAGGAGTTAAATATGTTTTTCCCCTCTTAATGCCATTTGTAATTGGATTAATCATCGCCATGGTATTTCGTAAACCCATTGATTTATTATCTGAGAAATTTAAAATTAAAAGGACGTTTGTCTCTATTTTAGTTCTGCTGATATTTTACAGTATTGTTGTATTAATTATCAGCCTGATCGGTGTCAGATTTTATCAGTTTATTAGTACTTTATTTAATAACCTGCCTTCTTTATACAAAGGAACTCTTCAGCCGGCGCTATTATCATTTACGGATAATTTGTCTGCCAGATTTCCTAGTATTAAAGATTATCTGGATAATTTTATTAATAATATTGGACAGTCCATATTTACTTATATCTCCAATATCTCCACAAAAGTAGTATCAACAGTAACCGGATTAGCAGGCCAAGTTCCGTCTTTGCTGATAAAAGTGATTTTCACCATTGTTTCCTCCTTCTTTTTTACCATTGATTATTATAAATTAAGTAAATTTATTTTGCGTCAGTTTGGAAATGAACGCAGAGAGATTATAATCCATTTAAAAGATAATGTGGTTGGTTCCTTGAGCAAGTTCATTCGGGCATATGCATTGATCATTTCCATCACATTTATAGAGTTATCCATCGGCTTTACAATTATGGGAATACCTACACCGTTTCTCATAGGTTTGATTGTTGCTGTTATCGATATATTACCGATCCTCGGTACCGGAGCAGTTCTTTTACCGTGGTCCATTATTGGCTTTTCCATGGGAGATACACGGGTTGGAATCGGCATGTTGATTCTATATGTCTTTATTACGGTAGTAAGGCAGATTCTTGAGCCTAAAATCATTGGACAGCAAATTGGTCTTCATCCAATAGTAACCTTGATACTAATGTTTGTAGGTGTTCAATTAATGGGGATTTTAGGATTGTTTATGCTTCCAATTATTGCAACCATTCTTGTTAAACTTAATAAAGAGGGTAGTATCCATTTATTTAAATAAATATGGTCTTTCATGGCTTTTTCTAATGAAGCAGGCAGAAACTTATCCGTCTCTGCCTGCTTCATAAAAAGATTTATTTGCGTTTTTTAACAAACCATACAATAACACCAACGCCGATGACAGCCAAGACTCTAACCGTTACGTGGGAGTAAACATCCATATACTTAACAATGAGCTCCCAACGGGAACCCGCAAAAGCACCAAGAAATACAAGAACGATATTCCATATAAAGGTCCCCAGGGTTGTATAAACAAAGAATTTACCCATATGCATTTTAGCCATACCTGCTGGTATGGATATTAAACTGCGTATGAGCGGGATAAAGCGGCAAAAGAATATGGTTGATGTCCCTCTCTTTTCAAACCAGCCTTCCGCACGTTTGATATCAGCTCTTTTTAATCTAAGAATATGCCCCCATTTATCAATCAGCAGCTCCAGCTTCTCCACTGGCAGCAATAAACCAATGCTGTAAAGAACGCAAGCACCGACAACTGAACCGATGGTTGCAAACAGAACGACTAGCCATTTATTCATATCGGTATATGTGGTCATAAAGCCGCCAAAAGTCAGAATCAACTCTGATGGGATAGGGGGGAATATGTTTTCGATTGCTATAAGTAATGCAATTCCTAAGTACCCAAATTGATCCATTGTATTAATTATCCATTCCTGCATTTTAAAATCCTTTCCTGATGTATCCTTTTTGCTGTGCATTTAATATCTGAGAGAAAAAATCTACAGACATTGAATAAGCATCAGCGCGAAACCTACTAAGTTAGTACGCTAATGCTTAATATAATTATTGTTATTATATTGGATAAAAAAGTATTTTTCAATACCTGTTCATTAAAGTTTACTATATTATATCTTAACTATAACTTAATAAATAGCTGCAACGTCTATCAACACCGAAAAAACTGATGTACGGAGTGATTTAGAAGAGTCAAAGGAAAATCCTGCAGGGGAGACCGAGCCGCAAGATCAAGAGAACGA
>CAJMPJ010000068.1 GCA_905215155.1 uncultured bacterium
CAAATGAATATAGAGCAAATGTTCCGGCTTGCGGACCGGGAGAACAAGTCATGGGAATTAGAAGCTCTTTGCAGGACAAAAGCTCTGGAAAGTGCATCTGCCCAAGGATTAGATAAAAATCTGTTTCTCAATGTGAACTCCAATATTATCCATGATGAAGCATTCAAAAAAGGGTTTACCAAAAAACGTCTGGAAAAATACAGGCTTGATGCCGGCAAAATCATATTTGAAATCACTGAGCGGGTTGCCATATCGGACAGCAATGCGTTTTCAGGCTCTATCAGCCATTACAAAAATCAAAATTACGGCATAGCCATCGACGACTTTGGAGCCGGATATTCCGGGCTCAATATCGTTGCCAGCGTCAGACCCAATCTTATCAAACTGGATATGAACCTTGTAAGGGACATCGACAAAGATGAAATCAAACAGCTGCTGTGTAAAACAATGGTAAATTTCGGAAGAAGCGCAGGCATCCAATTGATTGCTGAGGGAATCGAAACCGACGAGGAATTAAAAACACTGATAAAGCTGAAGGTCGATTATGGACAGGGCTATTTTTTAGGGATTCCTCAGGAGATGTTGAAAAATATCACGCCTGATAACGTGGAGCTCATTAAAAAATATCATAACAAGCAATACGCTGAAAATGCCAAAAGCTCATTTTACCCCATCATTGGACACCTGGCAAAGCCTGGTTATACCTTCTCTCCCGAAGAAAAAGCGGGAAACATTTATGAGACACTGAGACAAAATCCGTCCATAACAGAATTTGCTGTTATACACAATGATATCACCGAAGGCTTTATGGTGCGGGCGGATATTTACGAAATGTTCGGCGGCAGGTACGGGCATAGTCTCTATTCCAAAAAAGCCATTAAAGAATTGATTAAAACGGACTTTATGAAAGTAAATTATAAAATGACGACGGATCAGGTTTCAAGACTTGCCATGCAGAGGACTCTGGATCAACTCTATAATCCCATCGTAGTGGAAAAAGACAACAAATATTTAGGTGTCGTAACCATCAAAGATCTGTTGAATGCATGTACACAGGTAGAAATTGACCGTGCCATGCATTCCAATCCCCTGACAGGCTTGCCGGGTAATTTGCTGATTGAAAAAGAAATTTTAAGCCGCATTGTGGGAGATGACCCCTATTGCATCACCTACTATGATATTGATAATTTTAAAGCTTACAATGACGCCTATGGGTTTAATAACGGTGATAAAATGTTGGTGCTGTTAGCTGATATCCTGCGGGACTGTGCCAGCCATAATGAATTTATCGGGCATATCGGCGGTGACGATTTCATTATGATCTGTGATTACCACGAAGGGGAAAAATACTGCAATAAGGTGGTGGACAAGTTCGCTGCGGCCGTTCTCTCCCTCTATCGGGAACAGGATGCTAAAAGAGGCTATATTGTTTCCAAAAACAGACACGGCGTTACGGAAAATTTCCCCATTGCAAGTCTTTCCATCGCAGGAATCTCCAACCGGACCAATGCCTACCGCAGGCTCAGTGATTTTTCAGACGACATCTCCCAATTAAAAAAGAGGTGCAAAATGATGCTGGGAAATTATATTGAGATTATTTAGCCATGAGTATATAAACGCTTAAAAGGGTGCCGCAAAACGAAATTTACAAACAAGAGGGATATCTGGATATAAAACCAGAACCGGAATTCTGTCTGAAGCCGTCGGGTGTTATCTGCACCGGGCTTTTTTTCTTATTAACACGTATCTTAATGAAACATGAGCCTTTTCATTTCCGCTGGATATCTCCAATACAGTTTTTCAAGAGTGTATCCTTTGTTACGTCTTGCTTCTCTAAGCCGACTTCCAAACATATTATCCCCTCTCTTGATGAATATGTTGTCATATTTAATAACTTAAATCAATGTAAAACTTAAAAAGTTATTTATAACAACAAAATAATAAAGGAAAAGTCACAAGAGGATGATTCTAAGTGAGCAACAAGTACAACCGGTACCGCATAAGGTTAAGAGAAAGGAAGGTGCTGCATATGGTTGTTCTTGAGAAAAAGATCGGCAATACAATTATACGTGCTCATGATGATTGCTTTGTAAAAACAGAAGAAGAGCGTCAGCAGATTCTTGATAATATCAGCCGTATCGCCAGTGGGATTTATCAGGAGAAAGAACGAAAAGAGAAATCCGGTTGATACCGGAGCTGTTGGACAAGCGGAGGGTTATTAGCGGTATGAAATTCTAAGTGTACCACGTTCTTTCACAAACTCTTCACAGATCCATCAAACTCCCGTCACAATTTGCAGGTATATTAATAATCACAAAGAGGCCAATAACCTTTTTAATATACTTTTTTTCATATAGCCGGCAGGATTCCCCCATCTTGCCGGCTCCTCCCATTTATGGAGTTAATCCTTCTTTTGAAATCCATCAAGTACTTCATAAGAGCAGATCTGTTTGTATTGCATACAAAATCTTTTATGCAACGCTGTTTGTAATTCTTTCCCCGGGTATCAATGTTATCAATTATTGTTTAGCAAAATATTGTGTGAAGAAGTCATAAAAATTTATAACCATATCAATTTTAATGAACTTGAGAAACTATAAGAATAAAAAAATGGAACAACAGGAATATAAAGATGATAGGAAAAGGAAAAATGCCCTCAAGATTAATTTGAGGACATTTTTCTGACTGAGGTTTTAGCAGTCAACAAATACTTCATTAACAACCTATTGTTATTTCCGCATTGTCATCCATGCTTTTCCCCTCTGGTTTTGTTGTGTTTCTTGAACACAGTATTATTATGAGCATAAGCTATGAAAATATTATGCCAATAAAAGTAAAATAATTGGTAGATAATTAGGATTTCCCGTATCAATGTACAATAAACTTAATATTGATCGTTCGTAATTAGTGTTGTGTATTAATAAAGAATATTTACATAATGCAGCATTCCAGATAAAATAAAAATATGGGGAGGTTATTTGAATGAAATATAGAAAAGGTAATTTAGATGACTGTAAAGCAATTTATTCTTTGGTTTGTGATATGGAAAACAAGGAACTTTCCTACGACAGATTTTTCGCAATCTATCGGGATCAGGTAAGTGATTGCCATTATTATTGCTTGGTCTGTGAAGAGGACGGTACAGTGTTTGGCGTTTTAAACATGCGTTTTGAAGCACAATTACATCATGCGGAGCAAATCGCAGAAATTCTTGAATTTGCAATTGCCAATACATGCAGAAACAAAGGCATTGGAAAAGAAATGTTTTTTCAAAGCTGTCAGATCGCAAAAAACAACGGCTGTTCACAAATAGAGGTAGCTTGCAACCAATTACGTAAAAATACGCATCGCTTTTATATGAGAGAAGGTATGCAGAATTTTCATTATAAATTTTCAAAACAACTGTTTGATGAAAGTATACAGCAAAATGCAATTGGAAAATAAACCTTAATTTTCTGTGTATAAGTATAATACCAAGTTAATAAAACTAATATTTTAATAGGCGTTAATAGCCCAAAGTTCCTGGTCCAAAAAGTGCACGAGTTTTATCGTGTGCCGTATATCATACACAGTAACCTCACAGATATAAGTAGTTTTACGGGATCCCCTTTTCGTTTCAATAATACGGTCAATAGAGAAGTCCGTGTAAGAATCATCGGGGAAAATATATCGAAAATAAAGAGGTATACAATCCCCTTTCGTATTAAAACTTGCAATCACCGGAACGTTTATTCTAGCAGATAGATTAATGTATGCCATAAATTTCACCTCAATAATCAGGATAACAAACATATGTTCTGTATTGCAATAGGAAATAAAAGGGAGAAAATAGCCTGGAGGGCTAAGAAAATCACCGGGAAAGAAACCGAAGCCATGAAATTATAAGCTGGTTTCGATCACGGTTAGCTTCTTTACTGCGAATGAAAAGTGCATAGCAACACAGCATTTGATTGTGGCGCATTGAAGGGATAATATGGCGGATATCCGGTACTTAGGCTCTTTTCACCGATTACCGATACCGGCGAAGTCCCAACGAATTAGCCCATCTGGAAATTGTGGCCGCTATCGTTCACCAATTAACCAGAAACCTGACCCCGGAACAGGTAGTAGAATCAGGCTTTGGTCCATATTACATTGACCATACGACTGGAATCTGGCCCCAGTCAGCCGGAGGGGTACCGTTCAATGCCTGTGAGTTCCAGTCAAAAGGAGATCCAATTACTGATTTAGTCGAAGATATGGCAGCCGAACAGAAAGCGCGGAGTACTTATGACAACATTTTGCGCGTGATAACCGACCCGGAGATTTGTGATCCGATCCGTTATTTGAGAGAACGCGAAATTGTTCATTTCCAGAGATTCGGAGAAGCATTACGGATCACCCAGGATAATCTGGACAGCAAGAATTTCTATGCCTTCAATCCCAGTTTTGATATCAGAAAACCATGTTAATAAAAACAGGCTGCAGTGCAATTTTATGCTGCAGCCTGTTTTTATTAGCCAAATTCCCCGCTTTTTCAGCAAAAGTTTCCTTTATTCGATTGACGGAGGCTGTTTATACTAGTAAAATAAAAGGCAAATAGATAAGAGAATGGGGCATTATTTATGGATAACAGAAATAGCATTTTGACAGACACACTTCCGGATCAGGCTATTTTCGCACTGGATATCGGAACCCGCAGCATTATCGGTATGGTGGGAATGCCGGATGGGGAGAGAATTCATATCGTTGCCATAGAGAAGGCCGAGCATACTAAACGAGCGATGATTGACGGCCAGATCGAGGATATTGACCAGGTGGCCAAGATTGCCGGTCAGGTTAAGGAAAGGCTTGAAAAGAAACTGGGATGCAGGCTTCATAAGGTGTGCGTGGCAGCAGCAGGAAGAGCACTGCGGACGGAAAGCGTTACCTTTGAGATGGAACTTTCCAGGGCACAGAAGATTGATGCAGAAGCTGTCAGCAGACTGGAAGCCGGTGCAATCAGTGAAGCCGAAAAGATATTTATGAGCAGGGAAGGCAAGGATTCTGACCGGCAGTTTTATCTGGTAGGCTATACGGTCAGCCGGTATTACCTGGATAATTATATGATATCCAATCTGGTGGATCATCATGGACGAGTATTAAAAGCGGACATTATAGCGACCTTCCTTCCCACAGAAGTAGTAGAAAGTCTTTATTCCGCCATGCACAAGATCAATCTTGAGGTGGCAAGCCTGACTCTGGAGCCTATTGCTGCGATCAATGCTGCAATTCCTCAAAACATCCGGTTACTGAACCTGGCTATGGTGGATATCGGTGCCGGAACCTCAGATATTGCTGTATGCCGGGATGGAAGTGTAACTGGATACACCATGGCTATCCTGGCAGGAGATGAGATTACCGAGTCGATTATGAAAGAGTACCTGGTGGACTTTGATACGGCGGAGAAGATTAAGTCAGAGATAGATGAAATGGAAGAACTGCATTTTACTGATATTCTGGGATTTGAACAGACCATAACCAGAGAATCTATCTTTGAAAGCATTAAGGAAGCCTCTTTTCGGCTTTGTGAAGAAATATCTGCAAAGATCATAGAGATCAACGGAGGAATGCCGTCTGCGGTATTTTTAGCAGGAGGCGGAAGCAGACTGGCCGGTTTAAAAGAGGGGATCGTGGAGCATTTAAAGATTGATCCCAAACGAGTGGCCATTGCAGGCAATAATTTTAAGATCAATGCCTATTCAGAGGAATACGACCTTGAGAATCCGGAATACGCAACTCCCTTGGGAATCGTCATTTCCGCAGGCTTTAACATCGTCAATGACAGCTACCGGATTACCTTAAATGACCGGCCGGCTAAGATCTTCCGCAATGGAAGCTTTACGGTAATGGATGTGCTGATGATGAACGGCTATAATTATCAGGATATGATCGGACGTTCCGGACAGAATCTGGTGGTAAGCGTCAATGGCAAGAGAACCATTTTCTACGGGGAAAAAGCAGAGCCTTCGGTTTTAAAACTCAATGGAGAAGAAGCCCAGCTGTCGGACCCGGTAAATGCCGAAGACTGGATCGTATTCATTCCTGCCAAACACGGGAAGAGTGCCGCAGCTAAACTGTCCGATGTGACACCGCTTGGCCCGGACAAGAGGGTGGTGGTAAACGGGCAGCTTGTAAAAGAAGATGTTGTCTTAAAATCCGGTGATAAAATAGAAATAGAAGAGCTTGTTAAAGAATCAGATCCTGTTGAGGAGCAGGAGGTACTTTTTGCAGCAGAACGGGAAGAAGAGAGCGGTATGGCTGTCCGTCAGGAGCATGGGCATCCTCCTGTTTCAGGAATCCGTTTGGCACCCGCAGAAATGAGCTCCATGAATATAATCTCCGGAGCACTTAAAGAGGAAATAAAAAAGGAGCAGAAAGTCAGAGGAGAGATTACAGTTATTCTCAATGACACCCCCCTGGTTCTTCCGCCAAAGCCAAACAACCAGCCATATTATCTAATGGATATGCTGGAATATTCCGGTCTGGATTTCAAAAATCTCACAAGACATGTCATGCTTGAGGTCAACGGGGAAAACGGATATTTTCAGCAGGAATTACATAACAGAGACAATATAAGGATTTATCAGGTTTAGATGAAAAGCATTGAAACAATCGAAGATTGATGGATAAAAGAGATAAAAAGTAGTTCTAAAGCTCACATATCAGGTATAGAAGCATAAGATATACTACAAGCTTGATAATTGAGGAGCATATATAAATGAGTTGTAATAGTTGGAATAATTGCGGATGCTGCAATAATAATAATGACAATAATAACTGTAACGTCAGCTGTACAAGAAGCAGCAATATGAATAAATGTAAGAGTGAAGTCAGCGATGCAACCACAGGAAACGGAAACATGAGTATGTGTTATCGTCAGGGTTATGCCGCTGGTTTCAAGGATGGCTATGAGACGGGGTTCCGTGATGGATTCTGGTCTGCTACCGGATGCGGAAGAAGCTATAACGGTTCAGTCATGGGGGATTCTGAATCTGACTGTGGCTGCAGGTAATGTTCCATACAAATATGAAATTCTGGTTTCTTTTACGGAGACCAGAATTTTTTTGTCCTGAATGGGGACAAAGTAGAGGGAGAACCATCATTCGTTTAAGAAAAAAATTATAGCTAAATAAAAACACCATTGTTTGGTAAAAATGTATATTGAAAAAGTATATATGGTGTGTTAGCATATATACAAGTCATTAAGTTTGTATACAAATATTTATGTTTGAATACAATTCAAAAAACATAGTGATGACGAGATAACTGACCAAAAAAACACGAGTAAAGGAGAATTGAATCATGAATAAGGATTACCTAACAAGCCAGTTTTCCCTTGAAGGAAAGGTTGCCTTAGTGACAGGCGCTTCCTATGGTATTGGATTTGCCATTGCGAAATCTCTTGCAGCAGTTGGTGCTACCATCGTTTTTAATGATATCAAACAGGAATTAGTAGATAAGGGGATCGCTTCTTATAAAGAAGAAGGAATTACCGCTTATGGATATGTATGTGACGTTACCAATGAAGACGGCGTAAATGCTATGGTAGCTCAGATTGAAAAAGAAGTTGGTGTGATTGACATTCTGGTAAATAACGCCGGTATCATCAAACGTGTTCCCATGTGCGAGATGTCAGCTGCAGATTTCAGGCAAGTAATTGATGTTGATTTAAATGCACCATTTATCGTAGCAAAGGCAGTTATTCCGTCAATGATTAAAAAGGGTCACGGAAAGATCATCAACATCTGTTCCATGATGTCTGAACTTGGCCGTGAGACAGTAGCTGCTTATGCAGCAGCAAAGGGCGGACTTAAGATGCTGACCAAGAATATTGCTTCTGAGTACGGCGAGTATAACATTCAGTGTAACGGCATCGGACCTGGCTACATTGCGACTCCTCAGACCGCACCGCTTCGTGAGACTCAGGCAGACGGTTCCAAACATCCATTTGATCAGTTCATCATCGCTAAAACTCCTGCAGGACGCTGGGGAGAGGCGGAAGATCTGGGAGGCCCGGCAGTATTCCTTTCTTCCGATGCATCAAATTTTGTAAACGGACACATTCTGTATGTTGATGGCGGCATCTTAGCTTACATTGGCAAACAGCCCCAGTAATTAGTCAGATTTTAACGTGAGATCAGACGTTCATCGTGTGGTTTCATGAGATAAATATGGCCATGATGTCTGCCGCCTTGCAGACTTCATGGCATATTTTTTAATGTTTATAATATAGAAGACGGAGAGTGTTCCATGGAAGGAAAAACCAAAACCTACAAGAATCGTGGCGAGCTGGTGTTTGAGACTCTGAAACAGGAGATTTTGGACCTGGAATTAAAGCCTGGACAGATGATAAGCGAAAATGAGATATGTGAACGTTTCGGTGTATCCCGAACTCCGGTCAGGGATGCACTAAGAAGTCTGCAGGAACAGGGGTTTGTCATATCTGTGCCATATTCCGGTACCCAGGTGACTCTTCTCAATCTGGATAATATCAAGCAGATGATCTATATGCGGGTTGCTGTTGAGACCATGGTTATGAGAGACTTCATGGATATCGCAACCCCAATGTGGATCGAGGAAGTGCGTTATATGATACGCAAGCAGCAGGCTCTGATTCAGGAAAAAGGATTTGAACCGGAACAGTTTTACCATATTGATGCGGATCTCCATGCCATTTGGTTTCGAGCTACCGGCAAAAAGAAGCTTTGGGATATGTTACAGGCCCAACAGCTGCATTACACGAGGTTCCGGATGCTTGACTTTGTAACTGAAACGGATTTTACGAGAATCATAAGAGAACACACAGAGCTGTTTGAGCTTCTGGAGAAAAAGGACATCGCAGGATTGGAACGTTCTCTCAGAGAGCATCTGTATTATAGCATGAAGAGGATGAAATATCAGATTGAAGTGGAATACAAAGACTATTTTGAACAGGAAGAGCAGGAGGATATCGAATGGCTGAGGTATCAATAGCTGTAAAAGGAAAAGATGGAAGGGAGAAAGCCATTGCATTGGGAGAGGATCAGGCGATCCTTGTATTTGAAGGCGAGTATGAAGAGGGAGATGTGATCGTTGTCGGAACTGACCGGACGCACACCCATTATGTGGTACGGATTGATGACTGCATGGACGAATCCCTGGTGTATTTGACCAGACAGGAGGTGACGTATCGCATTCCATTTGGAGAGAAGAAGGTATCTTATAATCCAAAAGCATTTACCGGCGAGAAGCATTACCTGACGATTCGCATTGCTTCTCAACACGAACCGGCTGTATATCGGAATCTTGCGAAAAATGTCATGGACCAGCATGGAGATACCGGCTGCTTCCCCCATGCGTATGCCAACGTTGAAACAAGAGGAGAAGCTGTGTTTGCGGCACGCAATGCCATTGACGGTATTCTGGCAAGCCGGTCACATGGGAGCTGGCCTTATGAATCCTGGGGCATCAACCGTCAGGATGATGCAGAACTGACGCTGGAATTTGGTCGTCCTGTGGATTTTGACCAGGTGGTTCTTTATACCCGTTCTGATTTTCCCCATGACAACTGGTGGGTAAAGGCAACCTTTACATTTTCAGATCACACCTCTGAGGAGGTTGAGATGACAAAAAGCGTAAAACCTCATGTATTTGCTATAAAACGCAGGAATATTACCTGGATTAAATTAAGTAATTTGATAAAAGCAGACGATCCCTCTCCGTTTCCTGCCTTGACTCAGATTGAGGTATATGGAAAAGATTCTGAATAATGTACGGGGGAAACCGTTAAAAATAGCCAGGTGGTAAAATATTCCAAATATATTACCACATAAGGAGGAGCAGATGGAATTGTTGTTTTTAGAGCCTGTGTTTAAAGAGGCCATCTGGGGCGGCACCAGACTTCGGGAGGTATTTGGTTATGAAATCCCAGGGGATACAACGGGAGAGTGCTGGGCAATCAGCGCGCATAAGAACGGAGAATGCCGCATTTTAGGGGGAAAATATGACGGAAAACTGCTTGGCAGTCTGTGGAAGGAGAAGCCAGAGCTGTTTGGTCATTATCCGGGGGATCAGTTTCCCCTTCTGATAAAGATCATTGATGCAAAAAAGGATTTAAGCATCCAGGTGCATCCGGATGACACCTATGCCGGAATCCATGAAAATGGTTCCCTTGGAAAGACGGAATGCTGGTATATCCTGGATTGTGAACCGGATACAGAAATCGTGATTGGTCATCACGCAAAGGATAAGGAAGAGATGGAATCCATGATACGGGAATGCAGATGGGATGAATTTATCCGCACCGTCCCCATTAAAAAGGGTGATTTTTTTCAGATTGATCCGGGTTGTGTCCACGCCATTAAGGGAGGAACCATGATTCTGGAGACCCAGCAGAGCAGTGATATTACTTACCGTGTATATGATTATGACCGATTATCCGATGGAAAGCCGAGGCGGCTTCATGTAGAACAGAGCATTGACACCATTAAGGCACCTTTTGAACCCAATGAGAGCTGGCCGGTTACGGTGAGCATTCCGGGTGCGGTGCATACTCATTTTATAACCTGTAAGTTTTACACAGTGGACAAATATGATATTGAAGGTGTTTTTTCTATCGGGTTTAAGAAGTATTTTACCAATGTAAGCGTCATAAACGGAACGGGTTCCGTCAATGGAATCCCCCTGAAGGCAGGGCAGCATTTCATCGTTCCGGCAGAGAGCGGAGAGTGCAGATTTGAAGGAACCATGACGATCATCTGTTCCAATCCGGAATAAGGCAGGAGGAAAGATATGAGACTTGGGGCATTAGAAGCGGGCGGAACCAAAATGGTTTGTGCCGTCGGCAATGAACATGGAGAGATCGTTGACCGAATCTCCATACCAACGGAGACACCGGAAATGACCGTACCAAAGCTGATTTCTTATTTTGCAGAGAAAGAGATTGAAGCGCTTGGAATCGGTTGTTTTGGGCCCATTGATTTAAACAGGAATTCAAAAACTTACGGCTGCATTACCACTACTCCAAAGCTTGCATGGAAAAATTATAACATGGCAGGCGCATTTAAAGAGGCATTACATATTCCGGTGGGATTTGATACAGATGTCAATGGCTCCGCACTTGGAGAGGCCACCTGGGGGATTACCAAAGGGCTTGAAAACAGTATGTATATTACCGTTGGAACGGGTGTGGGAGCGGGAATTATAGCAAACGGAAAGGTGCTTCACGGCATGCTTCATCCGGAAGGGGGCCATCTGCTGCTGGCAAAACATCCGAAAGATACGTTTGAGGGGACGTGCCCATATCATAAGAACTGTCTGGAAGGGCTTGCAGCAGGACCTGCCATAGAAGCCCGCTGGGGAAAGAAGGGGTTTGAACTAGCAGACCGGAGCGAGGTGTGGGAATTAGAAGCTTACTACATTGCTCAGGCCCTGGTGGATTATATTATGGTCTTGTCCCCCCAGAGGATCGTTCTGGGCGGCGGTGTCATGCATCAGGAGCATTTGCTGCCTCTTGTAAGAGAGGAAGTAAAACGTCAGCTGGCCGGATACATTGAGACCACAGAGCTTGATCACATAGAACAATACATCGTTCTTCCAAGCCTGAATGACAATCAGGGAATCATGGGAGCTTTAAAGCTTGGACTTGACGAATACCAACTGGAAAAGATAGGGTAATTTTCATTTTTCTCCTAAGGAGCGGCAGCAACTGCACTCACCGTTACAGGGCATTAATTTCAGCCAGTGCAATTCTTTTTCCAGACTCTGGAGATAAATCGTATCACGAAATTTTACAGGCCGAACGGTGATCGTTCGGCCTGTTTTCTGGAAAAATCATTTTCCTTCGTTTACGATCTGTTCAAGGACCTGGATCAAATCGTAAATGGAATTGATCTGAACATTTCTCTCCAGGATCTGATTTTTTAAATCAATGGAGAGAGTTTCAAATTTTGCCTGAACGGCAGGAGCTATATAGGACATGGTTATCACCTCATTTTTATAGTGCACATCCGGAAATGGATTATACGTTATAAAACCATTTTCACATAAAAACTTTCTATGACAGGTATACTATGGCTGAGGTGATAAAAATGGAAAAAAACCGATTGGAAAATCAATATGAGAAAAACGAACATGAAACGCACAGAAGCATAAAAGAAAAAGGTGACACAGAGAATCAGAATCAAACCCACAATTCCCGCAGGGAAGGTATGGGACCCAACACCAAGAGAAGGTCCGACTAATCAACATGGGTGGAAGCCAGGATGCGTTGGCCTCCACCCACTAATCATTCATAATTATGATCGGGCAGTATACAAAACTTCTTATCAGAAGGAGTGGTACATGGAAACGCGCATAGAATGAGTTGTTTATCTCTGGTATGGCAGTGATGCAGCGGTATTGCGCGGTTATCATATCATTCTTCTTTGTTTGATAAGTTGTTTTGTAATAATAGTATATGTAAAATACTGGTATGTGTGAACAAGCTGGTTCTTGTCTGTTATGACAGAGAAAATGCTTTGAAAAGCCGGCAAGCCACCTATTCTGTTTCGTCAACCTCCAAAAGACCCAGTTCGGAAAGGAGGGAGATGGTTGCCTTGGCAGCCAGTTCAACGGAAACACTGACGGAGGCGGCTGTAACACAACCGATCAATGCCGCAGTATCCGGGTTGATTTCCATATGTTTATAAGAACTTTTGGATACCACAGAACTCACTTTTTCTATCACATAATCCATGTTCTGATTGATAACCTTTGTGGTTATATCCTTGGTTAAGTCGTTAAGTTTCGGCATACAGATCCACTCCTTTTCTAAAAACCAGCCCTAAAAGGCAGGTGAAATGCATAATTAATAGTTATATAATGATAACAGGAAAAGGGCTGGATAATCCGTCTCTTCCTCTGATAACATGCAAAAAGGGATAGAGATGACCGTTCTTGTGGTAAAAACCATTCCTCTTTTAAAATACATATCTTTCTTCCCATAATATACCAAAAACAATGCTGGAAGTCTACTGTTTTTCAAAATTGTAACAGCGGTTCACCGGAATATTTTTTTGAAAATCTGCATTGTTTAGGGAAAGTGCAATACAAACAAAAAAACGCAAATTCCTGTAATTTGCGTTTTTTATAGTGCTGGGTATGAAGAAGCTTAAAAATCCTCCCCTATGATTGGTTCAGACGTTTTTGTTTCCTGAGTCGTGCCCCATGGATAATTGGGAGGAGCATAGATGGAGGAAAGCTTTAGTGGCTGGCTGCCGATATTTACAATGTTATGCCATGTGCCGGCCGGTACAAACATGGTGTAATTGGGGAAAGCAAGAAATTGATCATAAAACGAAAATTTGTCCTCACCCAGCTGGATCAATCCAACTCCCTCCTCGATACGTATGAGTTGGTCCAGATCAGAATGCACCTCCATACCTACAAGTTCATGAACGGGAATGCTAATTAGTGTGACCTGCAGCTGGGTTCCTGTCCATAGGGTAGAACGGAAATTATCATTTTGCTGTGCTGCTTTTTGGAGATCAATCATAAAAGGATTTGGTCCATAATCGGATGGAAAGGACATCGTATTTTCTGGAATATCAAAGTCGTCGGTACTGGGCATGGGATTAACCGCCTTTTATATTATTTTATAATAATATATGTGCTGTGACAAAGGCTGTTGTTAGAGTTAAGCGATATTGTAGAGTTTAGATCATAAAATTCATGCGGGTACCGATCCACAATGGAGAGTTTTGAAGGACTGGATTGTCAACAGTTTTCTAGACAACTTTTTTAAGGGTA
>CAJMPJ010000069.1 GCA_905215155.1 uncultured bacterium
CCATGGGGGAAGCCCTAAACCTTGGTGCAATGACCGTAGCAGGCGGCTATGCCGATAAAATCATGGCCATGGCTTCCAGCCACTTTGCAACGGCAGAAAAGCAATTCCGTTTCCCCCTGGGATACGGAAATCAACGGCCGTTTTCCGCTTCCTGGACCGTAACCGGATGCGGTTCCATCATTCTGGGTAAAAACAAAAAGGAAGGAATTGCTGCTATAACCGGAATCACCACGGGACGCATGGTGGATATGGGAATCAAGGATTCCATGAATATGGGAGCCGCAATGGCTCCATCAGCCTTTCACACCATTCAGCAGAATTTTGACGACTTTTCCGTGGATGAATCCTATTACGATAAAATTATAACAGGAGATTTGGGAACGGTGGGCCGCACCATTTTGTTGGACTTTATGAAAAACAAAGGCCATGATTTGGAAAAGATTCATATGGACTGCGGGATTGAAATCTATGACAGCGAGGCGCAGGATACCCACGCGGGAGGAAGCGGCTGCGGCTGTTCTGCCGTAACACTATGTGCTTATATTCTCCCCAAAGTACAGAGCGGAGAGTGGAAAAGGGTTTTGTTTGTCCCCACAGGTGCCCTGCTTTCCACTGTCAGCTTCAATGAAGGAGAAACCATTCCCGGAATTGCCCACGGAGTTGTCATAGAGCATATTGAAAACCAGTCATAAGAGGAAAGGAGTAAGCGATGGACTACGTAAAAGCATTTTTAGTAGGGGGAGCGATTTGTGCATTAATCCAGATATTAATGGACAATACAAAACTAATGCCAGGCCGTATTATGGTACTGCTGGTGGTAAGCGGAAGCATTCTTGGTGCGCTGGGACTTTATCAGCCATTTTCTGAATGGGCAGGTGCAGGGGCCACAGTTCCTCTCCTTGGATTTGGAAACAGTCTTTGGAAGGGCGTTTGGAAGAGCATAGGAGAAGATGGCTTTTTGGGGTTATTCAAAGGAGGATTTACTGCCAGTGCAGTCGGCATATCTGGAGCTCTTATCTTTGGATATTTAGGCTCTATTATATTTAAGCCAAAGATGAAGGGTTGACATTAGGCCGAATAAAGGGGGACACTATCTTGGGTGTCCCCCTTTATTCGGCCTTTGTTTGCTCATCGCAGTACAGCGTTACCGTTTTGATGCGGTTTCTCCTATTCTGGAAAGGAATCAGTATCCCCAAGGCCAAAAGCCTCCCGGCGTCTGTGGCGGCTGAGGTACCTGTGGTGCCGGTCCCGGACCATATTGCTGAGGAGCATCTTCTGAAGGCCCTGGATTATCCGGAACATTCCCCGGCGGAATAATAATGGAATTAGCCGAATGAATGGTACAATATCCCGGCATCGCATATTTTGAATCATCCGTGATCCCATTTTCTCCGGCCGGCAGAACCATAAATACAGCGGTGGTACGCTCCGGACAATATGGGGTGGGTAGTTTGTGAGAAGTCGCACAAACCGTAGCACGCACATGGTTGTTGCAGACGTCCGTGGGAACGGTTCCTTTTGCAAAATATTCCGTATACACCGGATTGCCCCTCGGATCTTCGGTGCAGACTCCTGTGACTGCCAGCTTACCGGATTTACGGCAGATTTCAGCCGTTTCAATGCTGTCTGGTACGGCAAACCCTGGGTCTGACATGCCCTGATGTACTCTGGTCATGATTTTCCGCCAGATGGCTTTGTGGAAGGAGGTCCCTCCGTTTTGTTTGGTAAGCTTCTGGTTGTCATCGCATCCGCCCCAGATGCCGGCAGTATAGTAAGGAGTATATCCTACGAACCAGATATCATTGTTTGCTGATGTGGTTCCGCTTTTTCCGGCAGCCGACATACCCAGTATGCTTGCGGCCGTACTGGTAGAAGACGGTCCGTTGCTCGAAAACTTTCTGCTGCTTTTCATGGAGTCAGCCATAGCATCCGTTAAAAGAAATGCAGTGGAATCCTTTAAAACCCGGTGAGTTTCCGGCTTGTTCTCAATTAGGACTTTTCCATTGTGATCCAGTATTTTAGTAAAAAAGACAGGTTTTGTATACACGCCTCCGTTAGCAATGGTGGCAAAAGCACCGGTCAGTTCCAGGTTTGACACACCTTTTGTGATACCGCCCAGCGCCAGGGCAGGGTTATAATCGGTATCCGTTAAGGAGCTGATCCCGAAATTCTTCGCATATTCCACTCCCAGCTGCGGGGTTACTGTTTCCATCAGACAGCGGACTGCCACAATGTTCATGGAATAAACAATCCCATCCCGGATGCTGGAATAACCCTGATAACCGGAACTATACCAGTTGCGGAAGGTTTTCTTTCCGATCGTGTAATTGGTATCGTAATAAACGGTTCCAAGAGTGGCCCCGCTGGTATCTAAGGCAGGTGCAAATGAAGTCAGGATTTTAAAAGCAGAACCAGGCTGCCGGTATGTGTTGGTGGCACGGTTTAACGTCAGACTGGCCGTCTTTTGCCCTCGTCCGCCGCTGATTGCTTTCACTTCCCCGGTTCGTTGATCCATAATAACAAAGGAAGCCTGGGGCTCCAGTGTTTTATGAAGGCTTTCGCCTATAATGGTGTCCCCGTCTTTGATCAGTTCTGCCTTGTAGCCGTCAATATCATTCTGGATTTCCTGTTCCGTGTTGTATAATCCGTCAAACCCAGCATCCACATTTTCTTTATGATATCTTTGGAGTTGCTTCTCCGAATAATGTCTGGTAGTCCCATCCTTGTGGGTGACGGAAAGCCGGTATTCGATGGAATAGCGGGCCGCCGAATAATTTTCAGGATTGTTGATTTCCTCATCCACTATAGTCTGGATGCCAGGGTCCTGTGTGGTATAAATAGACAATCCCCCGCTGTACAGCATGTTGTGGGCCTGAGTTTCCGTATAGCCTAACTGGGTCTTCATGGCTGCTATGACCTGTTCCACCAGTTCGTCGGTAAAATAACTGTAAGGAGTGGACGTCTCTTTGGCTGCCATGTCCACATTCTGGATTCTGGAGTAAACATCGTCAGAAAGAGCAAGTTCTTCCTCTTCCTTTGTAATATAGCCCTGGTCATGCATGTACTGAAGAATTACTTTCTGCTTTGCAGCGTTTAACTTCTGGCCGGTGATTGGATTGAATTTGGAAGGATTCTGTGTGATTCCTGCCAAAACGGTACATTCGGACAACGTCAGGTCCTTTACATCCTTATTAAAATACCTCTTGGCGGCCACCTTTACTCCAAGCGTGTTGTTGCCAAGGTTGATGGTATTCAAGTAATTGGTAATGATTTGCTCCTTGGACATGGCACCATCCAGCTTGACAGCCAAAAACCATTCCTGAAGCTTACGTTCCAGACGTTCGCCGAAGCTTTTTTCCATACCGCCGCCAAACACGCTGTTTTTAATCAGCTGCTGGGTGATGGTGCTTCCGCCTCCTGCAGAGGAATCACCGGTCAAAACCCCTTTTGCGGCACGTAAAATGGAACGCAGATCAATTCCGTTGTGTTCCCAGTAACGGGAATCTTCATAGGAAACAAAAGCATTTATTAAATTTTTTGGTAGTTCTTCATAAGTAGCTTCCTCCCGGTTGGAACCTGCAGTCACCAGGGTTTCGGTGATATTCCCGGCACTATCGTAGACCGTGGATGCATATTCATTGGGGACGATGGTTGATATATCTACATCAGGAGCATTGTCTATGATTCCTTTTACCATGCCGATTCCAACACTGGCGATTATAATACCGCCGAACAGGCACAGTACAAATAGACTTTTGATAAAAGCCAGAAAAACTTTATTGGTGTATTTCCTTGCTTTTGAATTGGCAGATCGGATTTTCTTCTCTGTCGCTTGTTTGCCGTAATTCATAGGAAACCTCCTTTACTGGTCCATTATACCAAAACTAGGGCAGCAATTCAACAATTACCATTTTCGGAGAAAAAATGGAGAAATATACATGAAGGCTTGATTGAAATACCAATTTTCGATATAATGAGAGAAATTTTTAAATTTATGGAAGTAAAGAGAAATGAGGCTGCTTATGAGAACGTCTTACCGGATTTTATACGAAGGCGCAACAGGGGAGATCACCGAAAAAAAATCACGTTTTATCGCGAATTTCAGACCCGTACGGTCAGAGGCGGAAGCACTGGCATTTATAGAAGAAATGAGAAAAAAATACTGGGATGCCAGACATAACTGCTATGCGTGGATCATCGGTAAAAAAGGGGAAGAGAAACGCTGCAGCGATGACGGAGAGCCAAGCCAGACCGCAGGAAAGCCCATGCTTGATATTTTAGAGGGAGAGCAGATCGTAAATGTCTGTGTGGTGGTGACCCGTTATTTCGGAGGAACCCTGCTTGGCACAGGAGGGCTTGTGAGAGCCTATTCGGGAGCGGTAAAAGAAGGGCTGAAGGCGTGTAAGCTATTAACCGTCCAACCCGCTAAAAAAATTGCGGTTTCCACAGATTATAATGGAATCGGAAAGATTCAGTACCTACTCGCACAGCAGGAAATTACAACCTTAGACATCCAATATACGGACAAGGTAGAGCTGACCATTCTTGTGCCTGATGAGAAAATCGGGAAGTTAAATGCAGAAATAAGGGAAGCAACAAGCGGAAAAGCAGAGTTTCTTGAATTGGAAGAGGTTTATTATGGCATACTGGAAAAAGAAGTCCTTTTATTTTCAGAATAGGTAAGTAACTGCAAAAAAACAAGAAAAAATCTTGCAATATCAAATACATGATGTTATACTAACTAATCGTGATAATGTTAATGGAACTAAGGACAGAACCGGTCCTTAGTTTTTTATGGTATGGACATGGGTTTGTCCGTATTATAAAAATGTTCTCTGGCTTTTTGCCTCTTGGGCGGCTGGAGTGCATTCTTTGTTGAAAGAAGAGAAAGAAGAGTACATTTTATGAAGATGAAAAGAGAAGACGTAAGAAATGTGGCAATTATTGCCCACGTCGATCACGGCAAAACAACACTGGTTGATGCCCTGTTAAAGCAGAGCGGTATTTTCCGTGAAAATCAGGAAGTAATGGAGCGCGTTATGGACTCCAATGATATCGAAAGAGAACGTGGGATCACGATCTTATCAAAGAATACAGCCGTACATTATAAAGGTACAAAGATCAACATCATTGATACGCCAGGACATGCAGATTTCGGCGGCGAGGTGGAACGTGTGTTAAAGCTGGTAAACGGCGTTATCCTGGTTGTGGATGCCTATGAAGGTGTTATGCCCCAGACCAAATTCGTTCTTCGCAAAGCTCTGGAACTGGGACTTTCCGTAGTTACCTGTATCAATAAAATCGACCGCCCCGAAGCAAGACCGGAAGAGGTGGAGGAAGAAGTATTAGAGCTTTTAATGGATCTTGATGCCAGTGAAGAACAGCTTGACTGCCCATTTCTCTATGCATCTGCAAAGGCTGGATTTGCGAAAAAAGCCCTTACGGATGAAGATGTGGACATGGCTCCTTTATTCCAGACGGTTATCGACCAGATTCCCGCTCCGGAAGGCGATCCGGATGCATCCACTCAGCTTTTGATCAGTACCATTGATTTCAATGAATACGTGGGCCGTATCGGTGTAGGGAAAGTGGATAACGGCAAGATTAAGGTAAATCAGGAATGTGTGATCGTAAACCATCATGAACCTGACAAATTCCGCAAAGTAAAAGTAGGTAAGCTTTACGAATACGAAGGTCTTAACAAGGTAGAAGTCCAGGAGGCTTCCATCGGTGCTATCGTTGCCATATCCGGCATTTCAGATATTCATATCGGCGATACCCTTTGCTCTGTGGAAAATCCTGTGGCCATTCCGTTCCAGAAGATTTCTGAGCCAACCATTGCCATGAACTTTATGGTAAATGACAGTCCTCTTGCAGGTCAGGAAGGTAAATTCATCACATCCCGTCATATCAGAGAGCGTTTGTTCCGTGAATTAAATACCGATGTCAGCCTTCGTGTAGAAGAGACAGAATCTCCGGACTGCTTTAAGGTATCCGGACGTGGAGAACTCCATTTATCCGTATTGATTGAAAACATGAGAAGAGAAGGCTTTGAGTTTGCGGTCAGCAAAGCAGAGGTTCTTTATCATTACAACGAAAGAAATCAAAAACTGGAACCAATGGAGATCGCCTATATTGACGTACCTGAGGAATTTACAGGAGCTGTCATTCAGAAGCTTACCGGCCGGAAAGGAGAGCTTCAGGGCATGAGTCCGGCAAACGGAGGCTATACAAGACTGGAGTTTTCCATCCCTTCCAGAGGTCTGATCGGATACCGCGGGGAATTCATGACAGATACTAAGGGAAATGGTATCATGAACACGGCTTTTGACGGTTATGCACCATATAAGGGAGAGATTTCCTATAGAAAATCCGGTTCCCTGATCGCTTATGAGTCCGGAGAATCCATCACCTACGGTCTTTTCAATGCGCAGGAAAGAGGAACCTTATTTATCGGAGCCGGAGTAAAGGTATATTCCGGTATGGTCATTGGACAGAATCCGAAAGCGGAGGACATTGAAATTAATGTCTGCAAGACAAAGAAACTTACCAATACCCGTTCCTCCAGTGCGGATGAAGCCCTTAAACTGACCCCGCCAAAGGAAATGAGCTTAGAGCAGAGCCTTGATTTCATTGATACAGACGAGCTTTTGGAGATCACTCCTGTAAGCCTTCGGATCAGAAAGAAAATTCTTGACCCGACCATGAGAAAAAGGTCTTCCAGCAATAAAAAATCATTAGGATAATCTGTAATAAAATGGAGGATGCTGACTTAGGTGGCCGAATATTCGGTGATCTGGCGGCATTCTCCATTATTTTTGTGCATCATGCCTGGTTCTGTCGATATTTTTGGATTGTTTTTTATCATTTTAGAGCATTCTATCACATAAATTTAATAATAGCTGTGAAGCGTATTAGCAAATAAGTGAAAGAAGAGGAGAAATACTATGTCAGAAAAAATGATTGAAAACAACAAAGTAAGCGTTATCGGAGAGATTATCTCCGGCTTCACCTTCAGCCATGAGGTATTTGGAGAAGGATTCTATATGGTGGACATGGCAGTAAACCGTCTCAGTGACCAGGCAGATGTGATACCGTTAATGGTTTCAGAGCGTCTCATTGACGTAACTGGAGATTACAGCGGCTGTACGGTAGAAGCAATCGGCCAGTTCCGTTCCTACAATCGCCATGAAGGAACCAGAAACCGTCTGGTGCTGTCCGTGTTTGTAAGAGAAGTACACTTTATGGAAGAATTTACCGATTATACAAAAACCAATCAGATTTTTTTGGATGGATACATATGTAAAGCTCCCATTTACAGAAAGACTCCCCTTGGAAGGGAAATCGCCGATTTGCTGCTTGCAGTAAACCGTCCTTACGGAAAATCCGATTACATCCCTTGTATTGCCTGGGGACGAAATGCCAGATACGCGTCCGGATTTTCAGTAGGAACCAGAGTGAAGGTTTGGGGAAGGGTCCAAAGCAGAGAGTATACCAAAAAATTGAGTGAGACAGAATGCGAGAAGCGGATCGCCTATGAAGTATCTGTCAGCAAGCTGGAATGTGCAGAGTAAATTCTGTTGCAATTATATTAAGAAAATGGTAAGAAAACTTGCAAAATAGTTAATTTTGTGATACGATAAGCAGGTTCTAACGTAATATGTAAGTTTTTGCATTTTAGCTGTTATGAGGTGCTGAAGGATGAATAGAGGTACGATACAAGTTATATGCGGCGAAGGAAAAGGAAAGACCGCAGCTGCATTCGGTATGGGAATCGAAGCTCTGATGAAGAACAGGAATGTGATTGTCATCCAGTTCTTAAAAGGATGTACAGGGCGTGGATCTTCAGATATTATCAAACGCCTGGAACCGGAGATGAAGATATTCCGCTTTGAAAAATGTGACGGTTTTTTTGAAAACCTCACAAAAGAAGAACAGGATGAAGAGCGGATGAATATCCGCAATGGTTTGAATTTCGCCCGGAAGGTCGTATCGACAGGGGAATGCGATTTGCTGATCCTGGATGAAATATTAGGAATACTGGATCAAAAGATTATCGAGGCAGAGGAGCTGGTTAAGCTGCTTCAGACCAAGGATGATGAGATGGATATCATAATGACCGGAAAGGTGTTCTCCAAAGAAGTGGAGCCTTACGTAGACAGTATTCTGGAAATCAACCATGTTAAAGTTGACAATACAAAATAATAATGATAGTATGGAAACATACATAATAGAGTAGAGGTTGCGTTGCTTATGAGTACTCTGTCCGATGTATCAGGTACAGGTGAGGGCAGAGGGAAGGAAGAGACGCCGAAGAACGGTGCGGCCTGAACGCATTTGTTCTGGGCATATGGTTAAGAGCCATATGACTGTCATCCTGGTGGGATGGGGAGCTACTTAAAGAAAGATGAGATTACCAAATTCTGGACTTTAAGAGCTGACCCTGTTGTCAGCTCTGTTTTTTCGTGTACAGACAGCGGTTCCCTGACTTCCGCGATGACGGATGAAAGTTTACTATGTATGATGAGAATGGATCAGGAGGATGAGATCATGGCAATTTTTGAAGGCGCTGGTGTAGCGCTTATCACACCATTGAAAGAAAACGGAGAAGTAAACTACGAGAAACTGGAGGAACTGGTAGAGGAACAGATTGCAGGAGGAACGGATTCTATCATAGCCTGCGGAACCACCGGAGAAGCGTCTACTATGACTCATGAAGAACATTTGGAGGTAATCAAATACGTTTGCCAGGTGACCAAAAAACGGATACCGGTCATTGCCGGTACCGGCTCCAACTGCACAGATACCGCAATTTATTTATCCAAAGAGGCGCAGCACTGCGGAGCGGACGGACTGCTTTTGGTGTCTCCATACTACAACAAAGCGACTCAGAATGGACTGAAAGCGCATTTTAAAGCGGTTGCCGATGCGGTAAAACTCCCCATTCTTTTATACAATGTACCTTCCAGAACCGGAGTGGATATTTCAGCAGAAACCATCGCAGACTTATGTTTGAATGTTTCCAATATTTTAGGAGTAAAGGAAGCCAGCGGCAATTTCTGTTCCATTGCGGATTTGATGTATCTTACAGACGGAAAAGCCGATGTTTATTCCGGCAATGATAATCAGATCGTGCCGATTCTCTCTTTGGGCGGAAAAGGCGTAATCTCCGTACTTTCAAATATCGCGCCTTCCCAGACCCACGAGATCTGCCAGGCATATTTTGACGGCGATGTAAAGCGAAGTGCCAAATTACAGCTTGATGCGATCCCGCTGATCAATGCCCTGTTTTGTGAAGTGAATCCGATTCCGGTCAAGGCTGCTTTAAATCTTATGGGAAAGAATGCAGGACCTCTGCGTCTGCCGCTGACGGAGATGGAACCAAAGAACCAGGAACGGTTGAAAAATGCCATGAAAGCGTATGGAATTTTATAATGCGTGAAAGCGATACCTATGGAGGAAAACATGATTAAGATGATAATGCACGGCTGCAACGGGGCGATGGGACAGGTGATTACCTCAATGGCGGCAGAAGAAAAAAACATTACGATCGTAGCAGGAATTGATCCTCATGATACGAAAGCAAATCCCTATCCAGTATTTCCATCTTTAAAAGAATGTGAGGTTGCGGCAGATGTAATCGTGGATTTCGCTTCGGTAAAAGCGGTGGATGCGCTTCTTGATTACAGCATGGAAAAGAAGATCCCCGTTGTGGTATGTACCACAGGGCTTTCCGATGATCAGATCAGAAAGCTGGAAGAGACCTCCAATCATGTTGCGGTACTTCGTTCGGCCAACATGTCTTTGGGTGTGAATCTGCTTATGAAGCTTGTAAAAGATGCGGCACAGGTGCTTGCTGTGGCAGGATTTGATATAGAAATCGTTGAGAAGCACCATAATAAAAAAATAGATGCTCCCAGCGGGACTGCCTTGGCTTTGGCTGATTCCATCAATGAAGCCATGGACCAGGAATATCACTATGTCTATGACAGAAGCCAGGTAAGAAACGCAAGGGATAAAAAAGAAATTGGCATCCAGGCAGTTCGCGGAGGAACCATCGTCGGCGAGCATGATGTGATTTTTGCAGGAAAAGATGAAGTAGTCACTTTCAATCATACGGCATATTCTAAGGCCATTTTTGCCCAGGGTGCAATATCTGCTGCAAAATTCCTGGCAGGTAAAAAACCCGGATTATATACGATGCAGGATGTGATTGAATCCTAAATTTTCCAAAATTTTCCACCATAATTCATTTGACCTTTACACATACTAATTGTAGAAAATGAAAGGAGAATGTATTATGAAAAGAATAAAACCATTAGTATTAACCCTTCTTGTAATTATGGCAGTGATGTCTCTTACCGCCTGCGGAACAACCAACAAAAACGGAGGAACCTCTGCAGCAACTTCCGCAGCTACTACCCAGACAACTGCAGCCACCACAAAAGCAGAAACTACTTCAGCAAATAAAACCACAAATGACGGTGAAGCAACAACAGAAAGTACAGGTGTCATCAACGGAGTTGTAAATGATGTTGAAAAAGGTGTTGACAAAATCACAGGCGAAAGCAATGGCCAGCCAACGACAGAAAGCACAACAGCAGCAAGATAAGGTGAAATATGAGGAAAAAGCTTCAGGCAAAATTTTATGCTTGAAGCTTTTTTTATTATAAGTTATAATAGATTGTAACATATCTTCCTGTAACATACATCAATTCCTTTTAACCTATCAAAAATCTGTAGTTTGATTTCAGACCCATTTACCCTATCCTTATGTCAGGGGGCCGCCGTTTCGTGACAGAAAAATTTGATTTATTAAGAATGCAACGCTATAATAACAAAAGAAAACCATGGAGACAGTTCCGGTGGACGGTAAAAAAGATGAGCAGCAGAAGTCCTCGCATTGTGGCTGTGCTTTTTTTGCTTGCCGGTCTGGAAGCAGCATTTTTGATTCCTGACTGTGGACAGGCCATTCTTTCTGAGACCCGATCCCTCTTTGCTGTCAGCAGAGAGATGGAATTAAAGACGAAAAAAGGTTATCCTTATTCTGTTGATGCCGGGGAAACAAAGGAACATGGTTTTTCCCTGGATTGGAAAGACGGAAAAGTGAAGCTATGGCAGAAAGTAGAACGGGCAGTCTTTCAAAAAACTGATTGAGAAACAGAAACGCATAGTGGTCATTAGTATTTATAATAAGAAAATCAGTTGCATTCCTATTTTCAGTGTATTATAATTTCTACTGAAACACCATAGTTTTATTTGAAAAACTAATAAATTAATTCAGAAAAGGACAGGTGGCTGCCATGGAGAAAAAAGAAATGCTGTATGAAGGAAAAGCAAAAAAAGTTTATATGACGGAAGATCCCGACGTATTGATTGTTTCATATAAAGATGATGCTACAGCGTTCAATGGCCTGAAAAAAGGTACCATTGTTGGAAAAGGTGCGATTAACAACCGAATGACCAATTTTATCTTCAAAAAGTTAGAAGCCAAAGGTGTTCCGACACATCTGGTGGAAGAATTAAGCGACCGTGAGACTGCGGTAAAAAAAGTGGAGATTGTTCCTCTTGAAGTGATTATCAGGAATTTCTCCGCCGGAAGCTTTGCCAAAAAGATGGGAATGGAAGAAGGCGTGAAGTTCTCCTGTCCGACGCTTGAATTCAGCTATAAAAATGATGATCTGGGAGATCCGTTCATCAACGACTATTATGCACTTGCCTTAAACCTTGCCACTCAGGAAGAGATTGATGCCATTACAAAATATGCATTTAAAGTGAATGAAGTATTGCAGGAATATTTTGACGGTTTGAATATTGACCTCATTGATTTTAAACTTGAATTCGGCCGTTACCATGGAGAGGTGATACTTGCCGATGAGATCTCTCCGGACACATGCAGGCTTTGGGACAAGGATACCCACGAAAAACTGGATAAGGACCGTTTCCGCAGAGATTTGGGAGATGCAGAAGGCGCATACGAGGAAGTGTTCCGCCGTCTTGGGATTCAGTAAACCGCACAGAGAGGGAAAAAACATTAGATGAGTAACGAATTAAACTTCAACATAGAGGAAGAGTTACATGAGGAATGCGGCGTCTTCGGTATGTATGATTTTGATGGTGCTGACGTTGCATCTACCATTTATTACGGATTATTTGCTTTACAGCACAGAGGCCAGGAAAGCTGCGGGATTGCCGTCAGTGATACGGAAGGGCCCAAGGGAAAAGTGAGTGCCTATAAGGGGATGGGGTTATGTAACGAAGTTTTTACTCCGGAGATTTTAGAAGGCCTTCATGGGAATATCGGAGTAGGTCATGTTCGTTATTCCACGGCCGGAAGCAGTACACGGGAGAATGCACAGCCTCTTGTCCTGAACTATGTAAAGGGTACTCTGGCAATGGCCCATAACGGCAATTTGGTGAATGCGCCGGAGCTTAGAAGAGAATTGGAATATGACGGGGCTATTTTTCAGACGACCATTGATTCAGAAGTGATTGCCTACCACATCGCCAGGGAACGGGTAAAGACTTCGTCCGTTGAGTCAGCAGTAGCCAATGCCATGAAAAAGATTGTAGGTGCTTATTCTCTGGTCGTTATGAGCCCGAGGAAGCTGATTGGAGCAAGAGACCCTTATGGGTTTAAACCTTTGTGCATCGGGAAAAGGGATAATGCTTACATTATTGTATCGGAAAGCTGTGCGCTTGATACCATTGGAGCTGAATTTGTCCGGGATGTCTTACCGGGAGAGATTGTGACCATTACAAAGAATGGGATTGTTTCCGATACAAGACTTTGCCAGGCAGACAAGTCAAAGGAAGCCAGATGTGTGTTTGAATATATTTATTTTGCTAGACCGGACAGTGTTTTTGACGGAGTGAGCGTGTATCATGCAAGACTCTGTGCGGGACGTGCACTTGCTATAGATTCTCCGGTAGAGGCAGACCTGGTTGTAGGTGTTCCGGAATCCGGCAATGCGGCGGCACTCGGCTATTCCCTGCAGTCCGGAATCCCTTATGGAACGGCTTTTATTAAGAATTCTTATGTTGGAAGAACTTTTATAAAGCCGAAGCAGAGCAACCGGGAATCCGCTGTGAGAATTAAACTAAATGTTTTAAAAGAAGCGGTTGTAGGAAAGCGTGTGATTATGATTGATGATTCCATTGTCCGGGGGACCACCAGTGCGTTGATCGTCAATATGCTTCGGGAATCGGGAGCCAAAGAGGTCCATGTCCGCATCAGTGCGCCGCCGTTTCTCCATCCCTGCTATTTTGGAACGGATATACCGGATGAGGACCAGCTGATCGCCCATAACCGAAGCGTAGAAGAGATTCGGGACTTGTTGGGAGCGGATTCCCTGTCTTACTTAAATATAGACCGGTTACCGGAGATGGCGGCTGGTCTGCCGATCTGTACGGCTTGCTTTAGCGGCAATTATCCCATTGAACCGCCAAAAGAGGATATCCGCGGAGAATACAGCAGATAAAACGATCCGTATTGGGTGGGAGGACTGCCTGACTGGCTGGAAAGAGGCCCGTCAGGCGGTTTTTGCTAGCGTAAAGTTTTATTCGGATAATGAAAAATAAATAAAAAGAGAACACCA
>CAJMPJ010000070.1 GCA_905215155.1 uncultured bacterium
CCGATGTATATGCAGGAGTTCCATGTATCGTAAACCAAAACGGAATTCAGCGTGTGCTTCCATTAACTCTGACAGAAGAAGAGGCGAACCGGTTTAACAGTTCCTGCCAGACCCTAAAGGAAAGCTTTGAAGGTATTTTATAAAAAAGCTTCCAATCAGGCCAAAGTTACCGGCGGTTCAGCAGGCAGAATTTTGAAGTTTTTGCTATTGTGTACATTTTAGTAAATAATTTAAAAAAATGTTGACAAACAGATTTTCCCATGCTATGATATACGAGGTTCAAGCGAGGAACCATTCATAAGCTGATGTGGCACAGATGGTAGCGCACCTCATTGGTAGTGAGGAGGTCACGGGTCCGATTCCCGTCATCAGCTTTGAAAAACAAACGGGAAGTCTTAGTTAAGAGACTTCCCGTTTTTGTCATATGCAAAGAATAAGAAGGAGGCACATCGAAATGGAGAAACGAAAAAAGAAGAAGAAAAGTATGTGGTCTGTATTTTTTAAGCCCATAAAAATCATTCTTTTCGTGTTTCTGGCGGTTATGGTTTTAGGGTGCCTGGCCGGCGGTGCCGTATTTTTAAAATATCAGGATGAGATCCTGGCCTGTAAAGAAAAGGCCGATTCCATTATGAGTAAGACAAGCAAGACCGACTTTTCCCAGCCTACGGATACGAGAATCTTTGATTCTTCCGGGAATTTAATCGGAACCATCAATTCCGGCCATTATGAGTATGTTCCTATTTCGGAGATCAGTGAAAATCTCCAGAAAGCTTATGTGGCACAGGAGGACAGAAGATTCTATAAGCACCATGGCATTGATTATCTGGGACTGCTTCGTGCAGGTCTGGTATATATCAAGAACAAAGGGACCATTACCCAGGGCGGCAGTACCATTACCCAGCAGGTAATTAAGAATACCTATCTGACGCAGGAACGGACCTTTCAGAGAAAGCTGACCGAATTTTTTGCGGCCCCTCAGATGGAGAAAAAGTATACAAAGTCAGAGATTTTAGAATTTTACTGCAACACCAATTTTTATGCCAACCGCTGTTACGGCGTATCGGAGGCCAGCCGCTATTATTTCGACAAAGATGCCAAGGATTTAACCATATGGGAAGCGGCGACACTGGCCGGCATCAGCAACAATCCTTCCAAGTATGATCCGGTGGCCCATCCTGAGACTTCTCAGAAAAAAAGAGACCAGATCATCAACAATATGGCAAAAAACAAGATGATCACGGAAGAAGAAAGAGATTATGCATTGGCCCAGCCCTTAACCGTTGCAAAGATTTATGAGCCTGGCACAAAAGAGAATTACCAGACCAGTTATGCCATTCATGCAGCCACGTTAGAGTTGATGAAGAACGATGGTTTTGTATTTAAATATGTGTTTGCAAACAAAGCTGCATATGATGCATACAAAGAGCAGTATCAGGAAATTTACCAGTCCAAAAGTGATATGATAAGGAACGGTGGATTTGAAATACATACAAGCCTTGATTCCGACATACAGAATTCTCTGCAGAGCACCATTGATGAGCGTTTAAAAGGTTTTAAAGACGTTCAGAAAAATGGAAAATTCGCATTGCAGGGAGCCGCTGTCTGCATTGATAACCGGACCGGCTACGTGGTCGCCATCGTAGGAGGCCGGGGGACTGATGATGAATACAACAGAGGCTTTTTGAGCAAACGCCAGCCAGGTTCCACCATTAAGCCATTGATTGACTATGCGCCCGCCTTTGAAACTGGATTTTATTATCCTTCCAGGCTGATGAATGACCACTTATTTGATAAAGGACCTAAAAACAGCGGAGGAAAGTATTATGGTGCTGTTTCCGTCAGAGAGGCATTGAACCGAAGTTTAAATACGGTGGCATGGCAGGTGCTTGCAGATATCGGGGTGGATAAGGGAATCGGATATCTGGGGAAAATGCATTTTACCGGATTGAGCTACATGGATAACGGCAATTTCAGTATGAGCATCGGAGGTTTTACAGAAGGTGCCCGTGTGATTGACATGGCAAAAGGATATTCTGTTTTGGCTAATAAGGGAATGTACAGCAACCGGTCCTGCATCACCAGTATTAAAAGCCAGTATGACGGAGAAATCTATAATGAAAGCCAGGCCGATGAAAGGATCTTTACCGAAGATACCGCTTATATGATTACGGATGTGTTAAAAGGAACGCTGGAGAAACCTTACGGTACCGGT
This sequence comes from uncultured bacterium, assembly GCA_905215155.1. Classification (GTDB taxonomy): domain Bacteria; phylum Bacillota; class Clostridia; order Lachnospirales; family Lachnospiraceae; genus Lacrimispora; species Lacrimispora sinapis. The sequence goes on from CAJMPJ010000070.1 coordinate 2,213, forward strand.
TACGGCCTTGGCCTTTCCGTTCCGGCTGCAGGCAAGACCGGTACGACCAACAGCAGTAAGGATACCTGGTTCTGCGGGTATACCAAGTATTATACCACCGCCATTTGGGTAGGATATGATACACCGAAGGCAATGCCAGGGGTATATGGAAAGACCTATTCGGGAAGAATCTGGCATGATTTTATGAAGAACATCAATAAAGACCTTCCGCCCTTAGACTGGGATATGCCGTCCACGGTCTATCTCTCCAATGTGGATTCCAGAGGAGAGAAGACCACCAGTGAAACCGGAGTCAAAGATCTGTTTTCTTCCGTGGCAGAGGCCGCGGCAAAAGCCGATGCGGTAAAATGGAGGGAAGAGGAAGAACGGAAAAAGCTGGAATCCCAGTCCCAGAAAAATCTGGAAGATTCTGTGGCTGCACAGCAGGCTGTGGAACAGGCAGCTGCCTCTCTCCAGTCACTGATTGGAGAGCTTAACGGTCTGAAATACCGGGACAGCACGACAGCGGAAAAGGTAAACACCGCTCAGTCCCTGCTTGCCCAGTTGAACGAAACCCAGTATTATGACAGTCTGAAACCGCAGCTTGATGAGGCGGTCAGCTATGTATCCTCCCTTCCGGAGAAAGAGGATTCCACCAAGCCTCAGGAGATCGGTCCGGGAATGACAAAGCCTTCGGAGACTGCACCTGCAGTATTCCCCGGTGATATTGATTCGGGAGTGGGGGCAGAGCCGGGCTTTAGCCCCGGAGATTTTGAAGATGGTGTCCAGTCCGCAGGACCTGGCATGTAATCGTAAGATAATTTTCCCAAATCATTGTTTTTTTAAGTGGTTCGGTATATAATGGGCTATGCGGCTTTGGGATTTTGCCGCATGGCTGGTACTTTTTATCAGCCCATCATAAGAAAGAAGATATAGGAGTGTGTTCACAATGAGTAAAATAAGAACAAGATACGCACCGAGTCCTACAGGCCGCATGCATGTAGGGAATTTGAGAACCGCAATGTACGCGTACCTGATAGCTAAACATGAAGGCGGTGATTTTCTTCTCCGCATTGAAGATACAGATCAGGAGCGTTACGTGGAAGGCGCTGTCGAGATTATTTACAGAACCCTGGCAGAGACAGGTTTGATCCATGACGAAGGTCCTGATAAGGATGGCGGTGTGGGACCATATGTCCAAAGTGAGCGCCAGGCCTCCGGTATCTATTTGGATTATGCGAAAAAGCTGATCGAAAAAGGAGAAGCATATTACTGCTTCTGCAGCCAGGAAAGACTGGAATCGTTAAAAAAGACCGTAGATGGACAGGAAATCATGACTTATGATAAGCACTGTCTCCATCTTTCAAAAGAAGAAATAGAAGCAAATCTGGCAGCAGGTATCCCTTATGTCATCCGCCAGAATAACCCAACCGAAGGAACAACCACGTTCCATGATGAGATTTACGGCACTATTTCCGTAGATAACTCAGAACTGGATGATATGGTACTGATAAAATCCGATGGATATCCTACCTATAATTTTGCAAACGTTGTGGATGATCATTTGATGGGGATCACCCATGTGGTAAGAGGCAATGAGTATTTATCCTCTTCCCCTAAATATAACCGCCTTTATGAAGCTTTTGGCTGGGAGGTGCCGGTCTATGTCCATTGTCCTCTCATCACCAATGAGGAGCATAAGAAGCTGAGCAAGAGAAGCGGACATGCCTCCTATGAGGATCTGATCGAGCAGGGCTTTATCTCGGAAGCGGTCGTTAATTATGTGGCTTTGCTTGGCTGGTCTCCGGAGAGCAATCAGGAGATATTCTCTCTTCAGGATCTGATAAGAGAGTTTAATTATCATAACTTAAGCAAATCTCCGGCTGTCTTTGATATGGCAAAGCTTCGGTGGATGAACAGTGAATATATGAAATCCATGGATTTTGATAAATTCTATCAATTGGCTGAGCCTTATTTAAAGGCAGTGATTAAGAAGGATCTGGATTTAAAGAAGATCGCAGCAATGGTAAAGACGAGAATCGAAATTTTCCCGGATATTGCGGACCAGGTTGATTTCTTTGAGACGCTGCCGGAATATGATATTTCCATGTATACCAATAAAAAGATGAAGACAAACAGCGAGACGGCTCTTTCTTTACTGCAGGATATCCTTCCCATTCTGGAAGCACAGGAGGATTACAGCAATGATGCACTTTATAGTACTCTGTCCAAATATGTGGCAGAGAAAGAGTGTAAGACCGGCTTTGTGATGTGGCCGATCCGTACGGCGGTATCCGGCAAGCAGATGACTCCTGCCGGCGCAACGGAGATCATGGAAGTCCTGGGAAAAGAAGAATCCTTAAATCGAATCAGAAAGGGAATCCATCTTTTGAGCAATGGGGCTTTATAAGAGAAAGAAAGAGAAAAGCAGAGGCTCCGGCAGTGACCGGGTCTCTGCTTTTCTTGTGCACAATGGAGGAAGGAATGAAGGAATTTACATACGAAGGAGCGCAGAAAGAGGCCATCCTTCACCAAAAAGGCCCTATGCTGGTTCTGGCAGGACCGGGATCAGGAAAAACATTTACCATCACTCACCGAATTTGTTATCTGATCGAACATTATGGCGTAAATCCATCCAATATTCTGGTCATCACATTTACAAAAGCGGCGGCATCGGAGATGAAGGACCGTTTTGAAAAGCTGATGGAAGGGAAAGCAGCATCCGTCAGCTTTGGGACGTTCCATGCCATATTTTTCCGTATCTTAAAATTTGCCTACCGGTACGATGCCCGTAGCATTGTGAGAGAGGAACAGAGGATTCAATACATTAAGGAAGAAATGGACCAGTGTAAGATGGAAGTGGAGGATGAAGCGGATTTTGTCAGTTCCATTTTGTCAGAAATCAGTTCTGTGAAAGGGGAAATGATTGGGCTTAATCATTATTACTCCAAAAACTGTTCGGAAGAACTGTTCAAGCAGCTTTATTGCGGTTATGAAGACAGGCTTCGGCGGGCAGGACTGATTGATTTTGATGATATGCTTGTAATGTGTTATGAATTATTTACGCAGAGAAAGGATATTTTGCAGGCATGGCAGAAAAAATATCAGTATATCCTTATTGATGAGTTCCAGGATATCAACCGGGTGCAGTATGAGATCGTTCGGATGCTGGCGGCACCGGAAAATAATTTATTTATTGTAGGAGATGACGATCAGTCCATTTACCGGTTCCGGGGAGCCAGACCTGAAATCATGCTGGGATTTGAAAAGGATTATAAGGACGCAAAAAAAGTACTGCTGAACATTAATTTCAGAAGCACCAGGGAAATTGTAGAGACAGCCGGAAGACTGATCGTTCATAATGAGATGCGGTTTCCGAAAAATATCGTAACCAAAAAGGGAACCGGAAAACCGGTGATCACCAGAATGTGGCAGGATCCGAAAGAAGAGACCATGGAGATCGTACAGGAGATCATGGATTATAAAAAGGCCGGATTTGCCTGGAAAGACATGGCAGTTCTTTACCGCACCAACCTTGGCCCCAGAATGCTCATTGAAAAGCTGATGGAATACAACATCCCATTTTCCATGAAAGATTCGCTTCCCAACTTATATGACCACTGGATCTGTAAAAATATCACCGCCTATATCAAAGGAGCCATGGGGGATTTAAGCAGAGGGAACGTATTCCAGTTCTTAAACCGTCCCAACCGTTATGTGAGCCGGGATGCGCTTGATGGAACCACGGTCAGCTGGGAGTCTGTGAAGTCCTTTTATCAGGATAAGGGATTTATGGTGGAAAGAATCGAACAGCTGGAATATGATCTTAAAATGATTCGGAATATGGCACCGGTTGCCGCCGTAAATTATATCAGAAAAGCAGTGGGCTATGATGATTACATCCGGGAATATGCACAGTACCGCCGGATGAAGCCGGAGGATCTGTTAGAGATATTGGATCAGTTAAAGGAAAGTGCGGCAAACTATCCCACCTTTGATGAGTGGTTTCGTCATATGAAGGAGTATGGGGAAGAGCTGAAGGCCCAGGTACAGGCAAAGGAACGCAGCACCGACGGAGTTGCCCTTATGACCATGCACAGCTCCAAGGGTCTGGAATACCGGATCGTATATATTTTAGATGCCAATGAGGGGGTAACGCCCCACCACAAGGCAGTCCTGCCTGCGGATATAGAGGAGGAACGGCGGATGTTTTATGTTGCCATGACAAGAGCCAAAGAACGTCTTCATGTCAATTATGTCCGTGAGCGGTACAGCAAAAAACAGGAGGTCTCCCGTTTCGTCCGGGAGTATCTGGAACGGGATTAACAGGAGGGAGAGATGATTATGAAATCCTGCATACACATTTACTGTGGAGATGGAAAGGGAAAAACGACTGCGGCCGTTGGATTGTCAGTGCGTGCCTGCGGAAGCGGAAAGAACGTCCTTATTACCCGTTTTTTAAAAACCGATCATTCGGGAGAGGTGAAGGCATTACAGGCATTGCCTGGAATTACGGTCACTCCCTGTGAACGGAGCTTCGGTTTTTTTACAAAAATGTCGGAAGCTCAAAAAGCAGAGGCAAAGGTCTATTATTCAGAATTGCTTGAAACCACCTTGCAAAAGGCGGTTGAGGGAGCGTATGATCTTCTTGTAATGGATGAAATCATGGCGGTATGCAATTATGGTTTGGTGGAGGAAAAAGTTGTCCTTGATTTTTTAACCAGCCGGCCAGAAGGACTTGAAGTCGTTCTCACAGGAAGAAATCCTTCGGATAAGCTGATGGAAATGGCAGATTACGTGTCTGAAATAAAAAAAATCAAGCACCCCTACGACCAGGGAATTGCTGCAAGACGGGGAATTGAATATTGAACGCGAAATCCCTTGATTTTTGACGAATTGTTTGATAGAGTGGAGAAAGGCATACAAAGTACGCCATGACAACTAGATTAATTTAAAAAGAGAGGTATCAGGATGGCACAGGATCCTAATTTAGAGCGCGATGAGATGGAACCCCAGGAGGAGATGACAGTTACACTGACCCTTGATGACGGATCAGAACTGGAATGTGTGGTACTTACCATTTTCACGGCAGGCGAAAGGGACTATATTGCCCTGCTTCCCATGGATGGCCCTGAGGCAGAAGAAGGCGAGGTTTATCTGTATCGTTATTCTGAGAAAGAGGACGGACAACCGGATCTTGAGAATATCGAAGATGATGATGAATATGAAATCGTTGCAGATGCCTTTGATCAATTACTGGATGAAGCAGAATATGATGAGCTGGTAGGCGAAGACGAGGAATAAGCAGTTGAGAGCCGGGGCAGGCCCTTTTAAGGGCAGGTCCCGGTTTTGGATTATATAGAATCTAATGCTATCGGAATATAAGTCTGTAGGCGTATAATTTGCCGTAGAGTTTTTGCAGCAGAATGGCACAGGAGAGGACAAAGAATATTTCCAGTGCGGTGCTTACAATGCCTGTGAGAAGAAAGAGCAGAGCGGATAACAAGGTTATTCCCACAAGGCCCAGCAGGTATGGACCATAAGCAATATGATTCATGCAGTACAGTTTCCAGATGATCATATAAAGGCAGATAAGAAGAGAAATTGATGACATAAAGGATAACACCACATGCAGAACTGATTGAAGAGGCTGGGAATCGGGGAGATAAGGAGTCAATACCCCCATGGCCAGGAACAAAAGGGCAAAGATACTGATGGCCTTTTCTTTTTCGTTCCGGGGCAGGCTGTATATGATCTGCTTCAGAACATAATAAAAGTAAGTCCCTACAATAATACCCCAAATGAGGAATAAGTTTTTCCGGCTGGATATATTCCCCAGTACGGAAAAATTCAATGCAAACCAATCAGTCCCCCAGGCAAAGAGGATGGTATAGAGGGGGATGATAATGTAAGCGGTAATGGTTATTAAGAGCATGCTACACCTCCCAAAGATTATCTCTTACTATTCTGTCAATATCCTGGGAAAATAACAGTAGAATTTGATATTTTATAAAAATTTTAAAGTCAGAGGAAAAACAATGATTCAATTACCGGATGCATTCAGCGAAAAAATGAAACATCTTTTAGGAGATGAATATGATTCTTTTATAAGCAGCTATGAAAAAGAGCGGGTTCAGGGGCTTAGAAGAAATCCATTAAAGGTTTCAGAAGAAGAATTTGACCGGATGTGCCCCTTTGAACTAAAAAAAATTCCATGGGTCAGAGAAGGATATTACTATCACGCAGGAGATCGTCCGGGAAAGCATCCTTACCATGAAGCCGGTCTGTATTACATTCAGGAGCCAAGTGCCATGGCGGTGGTAGAGCTGTTAGATCCCCAACCTGGAGAGCGGATTCTTGACTTATGTGCGGCACCGGGAGGAAAGACCACCCACATTGCGGGCAGAATGAAAGGAAAGGGCTTTCTGGTAAGCAATGAGATTCATCCTGCCAGGGCGAAAATCCTTTCTCAGAATGTGGAACGCTTTGGAATCGGCAATGGGGTGGTGACTAATGAAGATTCCGGCCGTTTATCAGCACGCTTTCCCTTGTTTTTTGACCGGATCGTGGTGGATGCACCCTGTTCCGGGGAAGGCATGTTCCGAAAGGATGAGGCAGCAAGGCTCCAGTGGTCCCCTGAACACGTTGCTATCTGCGCCAGACGGCAGGAAGAGATCCTGTCAAATGCAGCGGCTATGTTAAAGCCTGGAGGAACCATGGTCTACTCCACCTGTACATTTTCTCCGGAAGAGAATGAACAGGTGATAGAAGCATTTTTACTTGCAAATCCTGAATTTTCCATTCTGGATATGGGAGAACGCCAGGGGCTTTCCAACGGACGCCCGGAATGGAGCAAAACCGGGCGCAGCGATCTAAGCGGGACCTATCGGATTTGGCCCCATCAATCAGAAGGAGAGGGACATTACCTTGCAGTATTAAAAAAAGAAGGAACCGGTGACGGCCCGTTAAAGCGCACCGATCCTTCCTACTGTACGGACCCGTCCGTAAGAAAAGAGGCGGAAGGATTCCTGAAAGAATTTCTGGTTGAGCCAGACCAATATCTAACGCGGAAAGAGTACATTCTTTTCGGGGAACAGCTTTACTTAATCCCGCCGGAAATGATAGATTTCAAAGGCATGAAAATCGTCCGCCCCGGCCTTCACATAGGTACCATAAAAAAGAACCGGTTTGAACCTTCCCATGCTCTGGCACTTTTCCTGAAAAAGGAAGAAGTAAAGCAATGGGCTGATTTTCCAGCTGATGGAATGGAAATGGTCAAATACTTAAAAGGAGAGACACTCTCTGAAGAAGCCTCTCCCCGTTCCCAGCTTTCAAAAAAAGGCTGGGTCTTAATGAACACGGACGGTTTTTCCATTGGCTTTGCCAAATTGTCGGGCGGAATTTTTAAAAATCACTATCCCAAAGGCCTTCGGTGGATGTGATTCCGATGAACTGCATATCATTTGGTAGGGGTGCCTCAAAGGAAAGAGGCACCTTTTTTATGGGGTGAAGAAAATCAAGGCGGAAAGAATGAAGTGCCTGCCTTTTAATATACCGGTAATCCGGATGATAAAGAAAATCTCCAGGCAGAGGAAATCCAAGGAATTTTAAATGAACCCGGATCTGATGGGTGCGCCCGGTCTCCAGGCAAAGCCCGGCAAGAGAATGTCCGGTAACAGGGTCATAATAAAGCCGTTTATAGTGAGTACGGGCTTCATCCCCATTTCCATCCACACACCGTTCAATGGTGGAGCCCTCCACTCTCTTGATCGGCATGTCAATGGTCCCTTTTTCCGGCAGTTTCCCGCAGACGATGGCCAGGTATCTGCGGTGGATCTCCCTCCGTTTTACCATGTCAGAAAGGATGCATGCGCTTAAAGGATTTTTAGCCAGGATCAATAGTCCGGTCGTATCCCGGTCCAGCCGGTTAATGGCCCGGTAAACAAAACTTTCTCCTTTTTCTTTAAAATAATGGGCCACACCATTGGCCAGAGTATGGTCAAAATTCCCCTGTGATGGATGAATCGGAACACCGGCTTCCTTGTTCACAACTAACAGATGTTCATCCTCATAAACGATATGAAGCGGCATAGGAGTGGCAACAATATGCTTTGAGCTTTCCTCCTCCTTTAAAAGAACCGTAAGAGTCTCTCCCGGCTCCAGCCGATGTGTGGTATAAACCAGTTTTCCGTCAATGGTCAGCCCATTTTCCGTATTTCTCAAATGCCGGATCAGCCCCCGGGAATATCCCTGATCGAAAAGATATTGTTCCACGGTCATTTCTATCTGTGGTTGTGTTATGCGGTAAGTCATTGTCATTTTCATAAAGGGATTCTATCATGGCGTTATGGGATTGACAAGAAAAAACGAAAGGTTATAATTAGCTAGTAGAAAATAAAGGAGGACATAAATCATGTTTAATCAGGATATTTATGAATCAATAGAAAAAGAATTTGAAAAAAATCGGATAGAAGAGGATGTAGAAGAAGTTTTATTGGATCTGTCAGAAGCTTTGGCCGATCAAGGAATTATGGATAAAGAAGTGACTTTAAAGGAATCCTATGGAAGGACACCGATTGAAGTGACAGGAATCTGTTCCGAAGATGAAGGAGAAGAAACGGTTCTGATAAAGACCTTAAAAATCGGCAAAAAAGAATTTGTAATTGAAGATTATTTTCTCTGATAGGAAAATCAGAAAATGGAGGCCGTATACGTATGAAAGCAATCAGACAGGAATACCCGCCGAAAGAATTGGGAATGGATCTGCTATTTGATCTGGTGGGAGCATTATTATTCAATATTGGAATTTATAACTTTGCGGTAAATGCGGAGTTTGCACCTGTAGGAGTATCAGGTATTGCCTTAATCCTTCGCTTTCTTTTCGGAATTCCCATGGGAATTATGTCCATCGTCTTAAACATTCCTATCATTTTAGTGAGCTATAAACTTCTGGGCAAGCGTTTTTTGCTTCGCTCTATGAAAAGTATGTTGATTTTTGCTCTTGTACTTGATTATGTGGTACCCCTGTTTCCCGTTTACCATGGAAACCCTCTGTACGCGTCGGCATGTACGGGAATTTTCTCCGGATTAGGCTTGACCATCGTCTATTTAAGAAACTGCTCTACCGGGGGAACTGATTTCCTGGTCATGGCAATCCGCAAGATATTCCCTCATTTCACCATCGGACAGATATCCCTGGTCATCGACGCCATTGTCATTTTAGCCGGCGGACTGGTTTTCCGCAACGTAGATGCAGTTATTCTGGGTTTAATATCCTCTCTTGTAACAACCATGGTAATTGATAAAATCATGTACGGACTGGGTGCCGGAAAACTGGTCTTTGTCGTGACCTCCCATGAAAAAGAAGTGGCTCATCAAATTGAGGAAGCCACCGGACGAGGCTGTACCTTTATAAAAGGCCAGGGGTCCTATTCCCTGGCTGAAAAGAATATCGTCCTGTGCGCATGCAACAACAGCCAGGTCGTACCAATTAGACGGGCCATTCATCAGGTGGATGAAGAGGCGTTCCTGATTATAACGGATTCTAATGAAGTTTATGGGGAAGGGTTTAAGTCGATTGGGGGGATGTGATGTGAGGAAATGGAAAGGGGAGTTGCTGGGGAAAATGAGGGAAGGGTTCCGGTTACGCTCATGTTTCGGACGGGATAGGTGTAAGGGAGATGGCACGGAAAAATGAGGGCACCGACACCATTCATCGAGTTTTCTTGATGAAAACTCGATTCAGGGCGTCTAAAAAACGGACTTTGTGTGTCCGTTTTTTACCCTCATTTTCCCGCACCATCTCCCTAACGCCTATCGACGTCCTGCAAAATTCGCTGTAACCGGAACCCTTCCCTCATTTTCAGCTGGGTTGTGTCGTTCCATTTCCGCTGAGCGTGTTGGCGGGGGAGAAAAGCTAAAGACGTAAAAACATAAAGACTAAAGACTAAGACATTAGTCAATAGTACATGAATCATACAGCTTTTGCTTTTTCTTTTCTTCTCCATGCTTTTCTAAGTTTTTTATAAAGCTAGCCGGAAAGAAGGGGGAGGGGGAGTTGGGGAGGGTGGTTTGCAGGCAGATATGGAACTTCTTAGGTCGGAAGGGTGCAAAAAATATGGGTGCAGGTTGGCTTCAAAGCCAACCTGTAAGGAAACCCGGAGCGCGAATTTCTTTCAGAAATTCGGGCGGAGTTTTCCGGTCCCA
>CAJMPJ010000071.1 GCA_905215155.1 uncultured bacterium
CTACCGGCTACCTAACGGCTAAAATACAATTTGCGAAAAAATCTTGACACTATCAAGGTTCTCTTTTTCATAAATCAGTAAAGAAGCCAGTCATTGTATCAATTAGCTTCCGTGGAGAAGCAAATAATCTGAATTACTGAATTTCTTCTATCTCTAAAATCCCATCATAAAACATCTTATGTCTGATACAATAGTATATCAACGTTATTGGCCAAAGCGCACCACTCGCCAATATTTTCAATAAGCTATGTTTAATAGCAAACCCTATTGTATCTTTTTTATACCTTAAATTGAATTTAACAATCTTTTTCCCAAAACTCCTTCCTTTAAAAAAATAATCTTGTACGAAGATATATAAAAATAATAATATGCAATAGACAACAAGCCAGCCATCTGATATCTGAAATACCGTATCTATATACTTCATAATTATCCCAACTGGATATAAAGAAAAGATAATAGTGTAAATTATGGAAAAAATTACGTAATCAATTATTGTTGCAAAAAAGCGCTTCATAGTTTTTCCTCTCTCAATTAATTGCTTGCTTCACATTTAGTAGCATTACTTGGGTTGGCAACAGGACCAATTACAATATAGGGTATCGTAGGATTCTTTTTATTACCTCCATCGGTACTTCTTGACTCGCCTTTCGTTGCATTGCTAGGATTGGCAACAGGGCCAATTACAATATTAGGTGTTGTAGGAATCTTTCTTCCAATGGCACTGAGATTTATATCCAAATTGATTTCTCCTCCCACTCCAAGATAAGCACCTATACTATTAGTTAAAATAATGTCTTTTTCCCCACTATCTGTACCTATTACAATTCCCCCAATTTGGACATTTGCATAGGCTATATTTTCTTTATGTTTTCCTGAAGAAGCGTATCTTGTTCCTGTTACACCTACCTCACCATTAAGAAATGGAGTTACGTCTACAGCACCACCTAAATTCATGGATTCTGTCCACTCGTTTACATCCAAACTATCAAAAGTATAATAACGCAAAAGCCCTAATTCGGCACCAACCCCAAGCACTTTTACTTTAGCCTTTGCTCCTGTACCAGCGTTTATTGATAAATGTAATATTTGATCTGACTTCTTTGGAACTTCTGGCTTTTTTCCATCTAAATCAACTAAATTAATGGAATTTCCCCAACAGTATTCATAGGAATTCAAAGTAAATGGCTGTTCAATGGTTCCTTTTATAATATCCTCTCCAGCAAATCTCCCAATTCCCGGAAAATATTCTCTTGCTTGCGCAAAATATGTATTTGCTATGCTGTCGCTTTGATATCCTGTATACCCAAACGGCTGAACCTCTCCCTGCGTTTTATACAAATCCTGTCCAAACTCATCATACCCATATATAGTCTGATGTTTATCCTGAGTCCCGGTCAAACGAACCGTACTCCCCAGCTCGTCCTGCAGAAAAATATACCCATGTTCTCTTTCTATCAAAAATAAAACATTGTTGTTATCCCAGACATAACTTTGTGAGTCCATGCTATCTCCTGTTGTCTCTGTCTTTTCCAGTAAATTATAATAATTTCTGGTCAAATCCAGAAGATAATTCGTTTCTCTCATCGGCTGTTCCATCATCAGCATTTCCGCCTGAAGGCCACGATTAGACTCTAAAACAGAAACAGAAAATTCCTGTCTTCCAATCCGGTTTCCCAGCCCGTCATAATGGTACTTGGCCGCCTGTCCTTTGTTATTAAAAGCTGCCGCTAACCGGTTCGTCTCATCATATATGTACCGATTGGACTCTTCCAGTCCATAAAGAACAGCAGTCAAATTTCCTCTATCATCATACTTATAGGATGGTTCCGGGAAAATCCCCTCCTCACAAATCAGTTGGTTTGCCGCATTGTAATTATAACGAATATTCTTTGTCCCTGCCTGCTTTCTGATCCGGTTTCCAAAAGCATCATACTCGTATCGGCTTATACGTTCCCGATCCTTAATCACTTCTGTAAGCCGGTTCATCGAATCATATTGATACTGATAAAAACCGCTCTCCTCCTGAACTATCCTGCTCATTTCTCGAAAAATTCCATCTGTAGAAAAAACATCAGCCTGCCGCCGCTTCCTTATGGAAGTTTTATTTCCCATAAGATCGTAATCGTATTCATATTGATCTAGCATTTTCCCGTCCTGTTGATGAGCCAGGCTGCTTAGCTGTCCCATAGAATTATAACCATAACTGGTAACTATTCCATTGGGAAAAATCTTTTTTGATAGATAGCCATTCTCATCATAAGAATAATAAATTTCTCTCTCTCCTTCTGTCAGTCTAATTAAGCGAATCAACTCATCATATTCATAAGATACGGTTCGTCCATCTGGATAGATCAACGCTTTCCTCTCTCCCAATTTTCCCCACTGATAAGACATTTCACGTCCTTTATAATCAATGATTTTCTTTGCTCTTCCAACTTCATCAGGCTCAATCCTAGTTGTTCCCAGCCAATCCTGTATTTCAATTAACTGCCTTAAGGGATTGTAAGTGAACGCAACGCTGCGTCCGTCATGATAGGTGACCTGTTCCATTTCTCCCTGCGGATTGTAAGCGTAATTGGTTTCATATCCTTCCCCGTCCGTTTTCATGGTCATTTTTCCTGCCAGGTCATAGGTAAAATGCTCCTTAATGCCAAGGGGATTGATAATTGTCTTAATTTTCCCAAGCACATTGCGTTCATATTGAGTCACATGGATCTGATTTTCATCAAGAATGTTCTTCCCACTGAAAGTCTCCTCTCCATTTAACAGGACCTTCTTTCCCTCATGCTGACAAATGGTAACCAATTCTCCCATATCATCATAAGCATACTCCGTCCGGTTTCCTGCCGCATCAATCACTGAAGTCAGTCTCCCCCCCGGAGAGTATTCATAATGGGTTACATGCCCCAAGGGGTCCGATATGGAAGTCACTTTTCCCACAGCATTGTATGTATAGCTCTTTTCCTGTCCAAAACTGCTTTTTACCCTTATTGGCTGATTCACACAGTCATAGGTAATTTCAAGAAAATCCCCTTTATGGTTCTGGCGGCGTATCAGATTCCCATTATTGTCATACAAATAGGCTTCCGATGTTCCATCGGGATAAATAATTCTGGACAAATCCCCGCCCTTGGCATATTCATAAACGGTCTGTCGCATCTCAGGATCTGTCTTACAAATACATTTTCCCAATTCATTATACTCATAACAGGTCTTATTCCCCAAAACATCTGTCTCACTGATCAGCTGTCCCATCTCGTCATAAACATAGGTATGAGATTTTCCCATGGCATTTGTAAGTCCAATTAAATGCCCTTCCATATCATACTCATACCTGGTTGCTACACCAGAAGGATCCGTTATTTTTGTCATCCGGTTGCGTTCATTATACCCCATGACTGTGCGGTTCCCATTGGGATCTGTTATCGCAGTACAGTTCCCATTGGAATCATATTCATAGTGAATGATTCCTCCTGTGGGAAGTTTGATCTGTTCCATACGGTTCAAACTATCATAAGCGTAAGCCAGTTCTCCTCCGTTTGGCAGAATCCGGCGGGTCACATTCTGCAGCTGGTCATATTCTATGGTGAATTTCTCCCCGTCCGGTCCAGTGTAAGCTTCCACCATATTCATACAATTATAGCTCTGACTGATAACGGCTCCATTAAAATCTATGATTTTTTCCACTTTTCCATTTTTCGTGTATTCATAAATACGCCGTTTCCCTTGTGCGTTAATAACGCCAGTTATCCTGTCACCTGTATCATATTCATAACTTGTACTGTTTCCATTCCCATCAACAGTTCTCACTATCCTATTTAACGCATCATAACCATAGCTGGTTGTATTCTTAGACCCATCCATAATTCTAGAAATATTACTATGCTCATCATATTCTAGGTAGATATGGCTTTTATCTTTTTGAACAACCTCCTTTACTCTACCCTGCGTATCATAAATAAATTCCTGTTCTCTTCCCAATGCATCCTCCATATGGAGTAGATTCCCTTTGTTATCATATGTGTGTTTTATTTTCATTACTCCATTTACTGATAATACCAGTAGGCGGTTATTCACATCATATGTCATGCTATGTTTACAACCGTCTGGATAGATAATCTGGGACAAATTTCTTTTATCATCATAAGCTAATTTTATCATGTTTCCGTTCTTGTCGACATACCTAATCAACTGGTTCCTGTCATTATATACAAATGTTTCCTCTCCATCCTCATAGATGGTACGGATATTACGCATTTTCTTATCACTTTCATATATAATCAGGTTCCCATTTTGCTCTTTCATGTATGTACGGTTATTCTTATCATCATAGCGTAGTTCTACCACGCCTCTATCCGGCAGTGTCTGCTTCACCACACGGTCAGCCTCGTCATATTCGTTTTTTACGCCTACAATATTTCGAGGTATCACAACCCCATTGAGCTTTCCATTCTCATTATAATCATATGTATATGTACAGCCGCTTGAATTGATAAACCAACGAAGTCTCCCATACTGATATCTTAATTTCACCTTTCGCCCGGTATAGTCCTCCACATAAATCAGTTTCTTTTCCTTGTTATATGTATAGTTTATCTGACCGCCTGTTCCGTTTACCACACTCTCCAGAAATCCATCCTCATTATACATAAATATCCGGCGGTTGCCGTTTTTGTCTCTTTGGGTACACAGCCTGCCATCGCAGTCGAACTCATAAACAGTCCCTTCCTCCCTCTCATAAAAATACCCGTTTTCTGACTTCTTAAGACTTCCTCCATCCCCCATTACCGGGGCGTACTCTCCCCCCAGTTTTCGGCGGTATGGAACCTCCCTTCCATCCTCCAGAACGATACCTAATAAATCTTCTCCAACAATCTTTATCAGATGCACTCCGTAATTATGGCTCCACCCTTCTCCAATGGTTCCCTGTGAACCACAGTCCATTACATTATAAAACAACTTGAAGCTTAAAGGCATAGCACCTTTGATGATGAGGTCTTCTTTTTCATAAATATAGTTCCCGGTATTCATATTGATGGGGTCCTTACCAAAGACATGGCACATCATGTTTTCCCCTGCTGTCCAACGAACCACATTCTGATAACGCTTCAAAAAAGCCACCCAATTAATCTTTCCATCATACCCTTGCCCGGAAGTAACAGGCATGATGATTCCCCCCTTTTTGCACATCAGAACGGAACTCATGCTAATAGCATCTTCTCCACCCACTGTTTCTGATTTTGTAGCAGACACTGCAGTATTTTCCCACTTTTCCACCAGATCCATAAATCCTTCACACTGATGAGTGTCCTCATTTTTACGGCATTCTCCAAAGTAGGGGATATTCTCACATGCCTTGCAATCCTTGCAATTTGCCTTTTGTTTCCCGCCACTGGTATAATTATGATTTTCCGGTAACTTTAGCTGGGTAATACAGCTGCCATTCACACAAAACAGCTTTGCTCCTTCCACTAAATACTCTGTGCTGTCCGAAGCTTTTTGCGCCTGATTAAAAGCAGTTCCAAATCCCGGCCCATAACTTAGTTTCCCTGTATCACTCATCACAGTTCCTCCTTGTCCTTCATAAATCTTCTTCAATAATCTATACCGTTCTATCTGTCATACAAACTTCTTCCAGTTCCAGTCCAACAACTTTTCTTTCCATAACACTTTCCGCCACATCCATTCGAATAATGGTATGACTTTCCAAACCATTCCTGACACGAAACAAAGGAATACCTCTCATCTTTTGCCTGTCCAATATAATTTCACGCTGTCTAAGGCCTGGCATTTTTACCAGACAGTCTTCTTCTTCCAGTACAGGGCAGAAATAAGAAGAGCACTCTCCTTTCTCTATATCGAATAGTACAAAAAACAAAAAAGGAATGGCTGAATCATATAAAGCCATCACCTCCATAGCTGTACTGGAAAGCAAAAGGAATGGCTTAGCAATGATATCCGGAAATATCCCATCCATACCGAGCTTCGTGTTAAGCTGAATAAAAGGCGGCATTTTCTGGTACTCTTCCCGTGTCAGCTTCCTTACATCAATGGTTTGACTCCAATTTATAATCTGTGGAAAAGGATTCTTATCTCCGTTAGTCAATATAAAATATTTCATTCTCCCTTCATACGCCAAAGGATTTCCCCCTCTCCCTGATATCTTCCAAAAAAGGCAGTAAAATTTTCTGCCTTTACTGTCTTTTGAAAAGCCTCCGTTTCCATGACCTCTCCTGCCAAGTCAAAGCATAACTGACGGACAGCAGCATAGTAATATTCCACACAGATTCTGCGTACTGCCTCTTCCTCATACCTCCAGATTCTGTTGTACTGTCTCCTTAGACCTGTCATTACAGATTCTATGTCTTCTTCAAAGCATTCAAAAAAGCAGGAAGGCCGCCAATACTGTTCTGATGGAGACATATCAAAAAGAAATTTTTCATCATACAGAGACAGTAAAAATTCATAGCTTTTCGTCTGGAGACTGGTGTGGAGATAACTGATTCCCAGCCATGACCACTCTTTCTGTTCAACTGCGGCCTGATTAAACAACCGAACAAATGCATTTACAGCCTCATCCCGGCGCTCCTTTTTCCGATATTCTCTCTCTAGCCTACGACACTGAGAAGCAAATAACTCTTCTTCCGCATCTTTGGCGGCCCTCTCCAATGCTTTTATCCGGTCCATTACCTTTCCTCCTGCTTATTGTACCTTTAGTTCTCCTCCGGTAAATGAAATCCCCTCATCAATGTCAATGCTTGTTGTCTTCTGTTTCAGATTTACGGAGGACGTTCCAGCTGCTATGAGAGAACCGGTCTCACTGGAAATCGTCAAATCATCTTTCGCCTTAATTACAATGTCATTTTGGCTTACAATCTGCACCCCTTTTGCGTCATTTAATTCAATTTTTGTTCCCTGATTATTGGTAATTACAATGGAATCTGATGTAAAACGGACTTCTTTCTGGTATTTATTCTTTATAATCTTGTGCTCCGGATTTTTCCGGTCCAGGCTTTCCGTATCCAGATGAACGGAGCTGACCACATAAGCATCTTCTTCTCTATGTTCGGGCATGTGCAACCGGACTGCATCACCGACCTCGGGCATACAGTACCAGCCGGTTCCATCAGGTGTAGAATAAACCGTAGAGTATGGATACCACAGATTGATATTCTGTTCCTGGTTTTCATCCTTTAAAACCTTTACCGTCACTTTGTCCTCTTTCACCTGCAGAACCTCTGCCAGGAAGGAACAACCGGATCTGTCTTCCTGAAATATTTCCAGAGAGTCCATGCCGTGTCTGGATTTTAAGTGGCATGTATGAAGCATTTCCCCTCTCTCATACCTGCTGTCTATTTTCCAGACAAGGAGTTGCAGTCCATTTACAGTCAGCTTGTCCCCAATCTGATAATCCTCCCGGCTCTGCAAGATATATTCCAGACAGTCTTCTTCCTGCATTTGGGAAAGCCCCTGCTTTCGTTTCCTTCGGTAGTCTCCCAAATCTTTTTTTACTGTATATTTCATAGAATTTGATATTTCATAGTGATCACCTTTCGGTAAATCATAAAAATATTTCACACCGTTTACCCTGGTGCTTGGTACAAGAAAACTGTGAAATCTAGCAGCCAAACGCTTTAAAAACTCCCAATCTGTTTCTCTGTGCTGAAGCACCAGTTTTTCTATGGGAGCCGAAAGAGGTCGGTTTTTGATTACACCAGAGTTCTCATACATACCTGTGATTTGTTCAAATATAGTTTCATACGTGACTGACTTGTCCTGAAAGGTCCTGAAATGCGGCTTCAAATCCATAAAGTATGTACCCGTAGTTATCTCGAGGGTCATCTTTTTTTGGTCCTTCCTGCCTTCAATCGAAAAACCAGTAACAATCCCCCAGAAAAGTGTCTGCGTTTCCCCATCTTTTCCTATTTCCTCTATTTTCTCCCATACGTCTCCAGCAAGCTGTCTTAAATAGACTTCTTCATCTTTATCTGTAATATATCCGCTTATTACAGCCGTGCCATGCTCATTGATTTGTCTGGTGACACTAAGTTTACTGATTTCTAAAAACTGCAGCGGTTCTGTTTTAAGATTGTATTCTTTCACATTCGGCCTCCCCTGTCTGTATCGTTTCCAGCATTTTCAGGATTTTGGGCTTCCATCTGTCGTAATTCTGAAAAATGCAGTAAAAAGTCCCTATCATTAATTTTCCACTCGAAAGAAACAGGAACATCAAATTATACACCCGTTCATCAGCGGCAAAACTTTTATATTCAAACCAAAGCGCAGGTACATATCCAGATACACTTCCCTGGTCATAGAAAACATTTTTTCCGTCTGCCTGCTTTAGTATTTGCCGAATTCGTTCCCCCTCATCCTCCAACTTCAAAACAGATTTCCCATGTTCCAGTCTTGCCGTCTGGAAAGTAAGTCCCGCATATTCATTAGAATTGATAAGTACTATTTGCGGACGGTTTTTGGAAAAAAAGACCGTTGCCGCCTTTTCGCGTTCTACTTCTTCAAATCCACCAGGTATCTTAAGAACAAAACCAGGGCCATGAAACTCTGGCCAGCCAGTCAATTCTTTATCCGGCCCTTTTGTTTCCAGGTCTTTTATTTCCGTTTTTATTTTCCGCAATTCCTTCTGAATTTGAAGGAATATTTTATCAATATCGCCATCCTTTATTTCTTCCATTTGTCCCCCCCCCAATCTTGCATGAAATACTAAGTGCTTTCAATTAATGTGTAAAAGAACCGTTTCAGCAGTACTTCCCATTTCATACGGTCCTGCTCTGGATAGGTAACTGTAACAAGATACATCTGATTACGAACGGACAAAATCGCCTTTACATGCTGCTTCTTTTCTTCAAATTCTTCCAATTCCATAGTAAACCAACCCGCCGGATATTGCCCCTCCACATACAAATGAACAAGGGACAGTTCACTCCTTGGTTTTATTCTGCTGATGTATTCCCTGACCGCCTCTGCTGCATTTCTCGTTTCTTCCATACTTAACTTTTTATCTATTCTCTGAAACGTCATTTGATTTTTTCCATCGGCATCTGCCAGAATCATTTCCGGTCGGTCTTCATATGGGTAAAATATTTCTTTCATGTTTTCCGGCATCTCCTTTAAATCCGCCGAAATCTCTGCCGATAAGATTCCATCAGCCAACAGAATCCGTTCCATGACAACTGCTTCCTGGATACAGCCTTCCGTATCCGAATCATACAATATGTTCATGATTCACACACCTTACTCATCTCTTTCCTGAAAGCTGATGGAAAAATCATTGATAATCTGCTTTCGATTCTTTAAGCACTGCTGTGCCTGATCCTGCTCCGAATGAAATATCTTCTGCTCAAGCACAGCTACCGCATCCAACTGGCTGCTGATTGCATTGAGACGATTCATTTTTTCAATTACAGGACTTTTCCCCACTCCGCCGACTTTTATGACTTTACTCATACTCCATCCCCTCCACTTTTAAAAACTTTTTCTATCTAAGCTTTACCATATCCACCTTTGTCCCTATAATCTGTCGTTCCAGTTCGGTAGAACCAGCTACACAAGGAGTGGAAGCCATCACAGCATTTTCTGCCCCTTTGATATCATAATTTTCAGATTCCGAAGATTCAAACACAGGAAATCCTGCATCTTTGCTTTTTTCCATCTTAACTTTTCCAAATTTTCCAACGGAATCAAATCCATTGCACATATTGATGACCGTAGGAGAAAGGACATTCCTTCTTACAATCGAAATTTCCTGGGGAGCCTGAAAAGATATCCTGTTGCCTTTCAGCCATATCCCTTTCTTGGCTAGGATTGTCACTTTACGACTGCTCTCTATGTCTGCCCCCCTCCTATCATGAATTTCTGCTTTTAACGGAACTTTTTGCTTTAGATCCACAAATCCCAAGCTATCCGGCAATAAATACATACGTTTATCCATTGCCGTTGTAAAATATCGCTTGGAAGGATCTCCCATCTCTGCATTGCTGGTTCCATTTTTTCTGATACTGCTGCTGGCCCTGGCACTGCCTTCTCCATCATCAAAGGTAATTGTGATACGCTCTCCCTTTTCCGGCATACAATACATTAGATTACCGGTTTCCGGCATCCAAGGATACCAATACCCTTCATCGGGAGACTGCTCCCCATCAATATCCAACTGAACCCGTACAGATTCATGTTTCGTTTCCAGCACCGCTCCGGCCAGAGAAACCCCCACCATTTTAGGATTGTCATATCGTACTGTCCCAAAAACTTTGGGAGAACCCACTGTATAATGGTAAACCAGCAGGCCATTTTCCAACCTGCACCTTTTTGATAAAATCACCATCTCTCTGCCATCGTACATAGATATGTGGTCACCAGCCTTCCAGCTTTCATAACTGCTTATCTCATAACAAATAAACTCGCTTTTCTGAAAATGGTATTGATCCTGATCACAGGTATGGTAAGCTTTATCAAACCAGGTTTTTTCCGGCCTGATTTCTTTCGTTTCCACCAAATCTCCAAGGGGCAGGCCAAAATATAGTTCTGGCTTTATAGAATCACCTCCTGGGAGCAGGGAGGTTCCTAACTGGGCTGCGATTCGCTTTAAAAATTCCCAGTTTGTTTCTCTATATTGGTAGATTGGTCTTTCAATCTTTCGGTCTTCTATATGAAAGATTACATCAACGTTTTCTATATCAGATAACACACATCGCACCAGTTCCTTATAGGTCATATCGACTTTTTGAAATGATCTGCTTTTCTCTTCCAAATCCAGCAATTCCGTTGGAGATACTGCCTCAATGGTTGCTTGATAGCCATTCCCTTCCTGACATACTTCAACATCTTTTATGAAACCACAGAAGATTGGTGGAACTGCTTTATTTCCATTCTCATCTGCTGCAGAAACTGTTATACTGCTTCCCGCCAGTTTTTGAAAAACAGGAGACGAGCCTACTTCAAAAGGTATAGATCCTGCTATCCTGGCAACTGTATGGCAGTTTTTTTCAATATTCATATCAAATTCCTGAACATCACTGATATTCAATTCACTGCTAATTATTAGATTTCCTGATGTAACCGCATTCATAAAATAAAGCCTCCCCATCTAGTTGGATTCCCTCTATACCCTCCAATAAAATTTATTTTTTAACTGCATTTTACATCAAAAATCGTCAAATTATTTTTACATGTAAAATATAGCAGGTTACATGTAAAAATTGGTTAATTTTTTTGAGATAAAGTCATTCATTAAAACAAAATATTAACCAGTTACAAAAATATAAATTGCTTGTTTGAAAATACAGTGCTATGATAGCATCTTCGGCATGCATAAACACCATGAATATTAAAGCAAAAGAAAAGCAACTAAGAAGAGTTTGTGATTTATCAAAAATCAAAACCCGACCTGATGATGGACGAGTGTATTTTATCATCAACAGAAAGTCAATAAGTAGCAGCACCTACGAAGGATTAATTGATAAGCTATATGATTATTTCTTTGGGGATAATGCTGCCACCATGGACACATACTTTGAAACCTGGATGGAGTGGAGAGAAAAGGAGACAAGTGTAAGTAAAAAGACAATCAAAGAAAACCAATTCATGTGGAGTTCTTTACTGAAGGATCAGGATATCACTTTGATTCCCTTAAAGGATCTGTCAGCAAAGGATCTGATTATCTATTTTCGGAACATAACAAAAGGTCGACAAATTACAAGAAAGCGTTTTAACGACCTAAAAAGCATTATGAATGGAATTCTATATCTTGCAGTAGAAAATAATATCATAGAACGAAACTGCCTTCGAGATATCAACTACAAGCAGTTCAGCTATAAAGCAGAAAATACCAGGATCACCCCATACACCGAAGAAGAACGTCTGAAAATTATAAATCAATTGGGAAACGATTTCTACTCACTAGCAATAAAGCTGGATTTCTATTTAATTCTGCGTATAGGTGAATTAAAAGGTTTAAGATGAGATGATATTTCTGGAGACACTCTACATGTTCAGCGCTTTGTAGATGACAGAAATGAGATAATCGAAGATATAAAGGGCCATGCTGGCGAAGGGAAGCGTTACATGCCATTAACACCAAAGGTAAAGGAAATACTTGTACAAATTCGAACGTTGAATCCAGACAGTGAATACATCTTCATCCGTAACGGCCAGCCCCTGGCAACAGTAACATTTAACCACCGCTTAAAGAAATGCTGTGAGGAATTAGGCATTGAATACCGCTCCTCCCACAAACTCCGCTTCTCCACCGCCTCGTAAACGGTAGTCCATGCATACCTTGAAATT
>CAJMPJ010000072.1 GCA_905215155.1 uncultured bacterium
GAGCATCGTGGGTGAACTCTAAACCATTAAATCCGAAGATAAATTTACGCAGTCCAGCCATTCGTTGTTACCTTGATAGAAAGCAAATGATATTATATAATATAATAGGATGACAAGGGTGTAGTTTATTCAATATTTACACAAAAGTCAGAAATACAAGGTAGAAAGTGGATGGAGAATGAATATGAATATTACTTTTCGTACATATCAAAAAGAAGATGTGGAATTATTAAAAGAGATTTGGAATGATATTTTGATGGAGGGGAATGCCTTTCCCGGAGAGAAGCTCTGTGAGAAAGAGGAATTTGAAGAGATGCTTGCGAGCCAGTCCGCAGTCACCTGTATTTTGGTGGAGGATCAAGTGGCGGGTTATTATATTCTGCACCCGAACCATATAGGCAGATGCGGACACGTAGCCAATGCCAGCTTTGCAATCGCCAGGGAGTTCCGGGGAAGAAAGCTGGCGGAGCCTCTGGTGCGCAAATGTATCCAGCAGGCAAAAGAGCTGGGGTTTCAGGGAATGCAGTTCAACGCAGTTGTGGTGGGAAACACGGCAGCTATCCATACCTATCAAAAAATAGGGTTTGAGATCATTGGTACCGTTCCCAGGGGATACCGGTTAAAAAATGGAGAATATTCGGATATGCATATTATGTACCTTGCGTTGAATTAAGGAGAGGGAAAAAGCGGAGAATAAGACTGTCAGGAATTTTGGCAGTCTTTTTTTGTTTCATGTGATCCAATAAGAGATACACTCCCTGGCTTTCTCTATATGTATCTCCGTTAAGGTTTGGAATCATGAAAATGTTTTGCAGTATTTTTATATTAACAGCCTATTTTAAAGTTTATTATTGCAGAAGGTGATTGTCAATCAGCAATGTAAATTCCTATAAATTCTCATTTTACAAAAAATAGGTTGCAGAAGTAATTACACTATGCTAAAGTCTTTGCTGTGAGTAGTTACAACCCACTTTCATCATTTCTATGCAAATCGCTTGCGTCGATTTAGGGGAAATAAAAATATGCGGTTGTTAGAAAGGATAAAGCAGATGAATACAAAAGTGAAATATGTCAGCGTCAGACATAAGATTTTAGTCCCTGTAGTTATTTTAAATATTATTGCATTTGTTTCTATGGGAATGTGGTTAAGCGGTACGATGAAAAACAACATGACAAAAATTGCAGCAGAACAGGCCCAGGTGGCTGCACAATTTGCAGTGCAGGGGATTGATGCTGATGTACTGAAAACCATTGGTCCGGGAGATGAGGGCACTCAGGCTTATCAGCAGATCGCAGAGCAGCTCAATAAAGCCAGAGAACACACTCTGATCAAATATGTCTACACGCTGACAAGTGACGGGACGACCGTTTCTTATGGTGTGGATGCAGATGGAGAAGAGCCGGTTGGAAAAGAATTTACGGATTCTTATGAAGAACTGAAACCGGCTTTTATGGGAAAAGCCATACAGGATCCCGAAATTGATGATACCGAAGATGGGATGCTGATAACTTCTTACGTTCCTGTCTTAAATGATAAAAATGAAGTTGTTGGCGTACTGGGCTGTGATTACGATGCAGCCGATATTATAAATAAGAGCAACAAAACCACACTCCTTGTTTTTCTTATAACCCTGGGAGAATTGTCGGTGCTGATCGGTATCTGTACCGTGATTATATCAAAAACCATGGGTCCGGTTAAAACCGCTGTAGCGATTGCAGAAAAAATGTGCAATTGTGATTTGTCGGAAGCTGCCGGAATCCGTATCCCCAATGATGAGATCGGCCAGCTTACCCATAGCTTTTTAAACATCTCAGACAATCTGAGATTGATTATCTCTGATATAAAAAGCCAGCTGGAGGAAATGGGGAAAGGCAATTTGCTGGTTACAAGTTCCTGCCCTCAAATGTATCAGGGAGATTACGAGGGAATCCAGACAGCGATGAACAAGATCCGCAAGGAACTGAGTCTTACGCTTTCCGGAATCTATACGGCAGCCCAGCAGGTAGATGCAGGTGCGGACCAGATGTCGGCCGGAGCACAGATTCTCAGCCAGGGGACCACGGAGCAGGCGGCATCCGTGGAAGAACTGTCCGGGGCGCTTCAAGATGTGGAGAAACAGGCGAATGACAATTTTGCTAATGTACGTCAGGCCATCACTCAGGTGGAACAGACGACGGAGCGTGTGAATGATGGAACGGCGCAGATGAAAGGCATGCTTCAGGCCATGGAAAGCATCGGCCAATCCTCCCAGCAGATCACAGGAATTATAAAGGTGATTGAAGATATCGCCTTCCAGACCAATATTCTGGCATTGAACGCAGCCGTGGAAGCCGCTCGCGCAGGAGAGGCCGGAAAGGGATTTGCGGTAGTGGCAGATGAGGTCCGCAATCTGGCAGCTAAGTCGGCGGAAGCTGCAAAGCAAACCACGGAATTGATCTTTGACTCCAAGGAACGGGTTTCCGATGGAATAACCATTGCTTCTGATCTGGAAACCATTCTTTTGGGGATAAGCCAAAAGAATGAAACGGTGAATGATCTGATCCTTCAGATTGATAACGTCACCACAGAACAGGCACAGTCTATTTCCCGTATTACGGAAGGGCTGGAGCAGATTTTAACTGTGGTTCAGACTAATGCAGCCACGGCAGAGGAAAGCTCAGCTTCCAGCGAAGAACTTTCGGCTCAGGCAGCCTTGCTTCGGGAGAAGATCACACAATTTAAATTTAATATGGATCAATACGAGATATAAACGATACTTCGTGCATCTTGATCATGCTTTAGGGGCCGATCAAGATGCATTTTTTATAATCAATCAGAGAGTTCTTTCGATCACATAGGAAACAATTTCACTTGCCAGGAAACCCGGTCACGGCTGGAAAGTGCAGCAGCAAAAACAGAATTCATCTCATTGGTTTCTGTTAGAAGAAAAGCCCACAGCCTTATCCGGCATTACAGGTGAAGTAAGGGTGTATCTGGAATAATAAGAATGGAATA
Source organism: uncultured bacterium (assembly GCA_905215155.1). Lineage (GTDB taxonomy): Bacteria > Bacillota > Clostridia > Lachnospirales > Lachnospiraceae > Lacrimispora > Lacrimispora sinapis. Next base: position 2,996 of record CAJMPJ010000072.1, read on the forward strand.
TTATGGTACTTATGTTTTATATAATACAAGAAACTGTTTCATGAGAGAGATACCATATTATTTTAAAACAAATAAAATAAAGGAATTAATTACCGTAAAATGAAAGGGGAGACGAATCACATGAATAAAAAAGTAGTGCTTATTACCGGGTCCTCCAAGGGAATTGGAGCCGGGTGTGCGAAAGAATTTGCACAGGCAGCACTGGATAAATTTGGACGTATTGAGGTGTTAGTCAATAACGCAGGAATAGAAGCCAACGGTTCGATCGTTGAAACCACTAGGAAAGGTATGGATCCACGGAATAGATTATAAACGTATGTAAAAAAGAAAATATTCCATATTATGTGGTAGGTGATGCCATAAAAGCGCGCAGAGCCTTAAATGCTATTTCGGAAGCATACGAGGCAGCCAGATGTATTTAGAAAACGATCATAGAATCATAAATAATTAATCGAAGATCCCACAGGAGGTATCGTGCAGATGAAGAAAATTGTATTTTTAACTGGTGCCACAGGACAAATGGGCATGGAAACTGTCAAAAAGTTTATGGAAAATGTGGATGAATTTACGCTTAGGGTGTTAGCAAGAGAATCGGAAACAAATAAAAAAAAGCTGGCGCCTTTTGACGGCAAATTAGAAATCATCTGGGGAGATTTAAAGGATGATGAAAAACTGGCAGAAGGTGTAAAAGATGCGGATTACGTGCTGCATGTAGGTGCCCTCGTATCTCCATTCGCAGATGAGGAGCCGGAAGAAGCAATGAGAATCAACTACGGCTCCACCTTATCCATGCTGAAAAGTATAAAGGATTTTGGTCAGCAGGATAAAACTCATTTTGTATACATTGGAACGGTAGCTATGACAGGGGATCGCATGCCGCCCATTCATTGGGGGCGTGTCGGTGATCCATTAAAGCCTTCCATCTACGATTATTATGCGATCAGCAAATGCTTTTCAGAGCGTGCAGTAATTGAATCAGGGTTAAAGTACTGGACCTCCATAAGGCAGACCGGTATGGCACCTGTGAATCCGTCCAGCGGAGAATATCCTATTATCAGCCATCAGCCCTATAATAATTGTCTGGAGTGGTCCAATGCAGAAGATTCCGGCAATTTGATGCGCAATGTATGCCTGGATACGGTACCGGATCAATTCTGGAGAAGGGTTTACAATTTAAGCGGGGGAGCCGATTATCGTCAGACCTGTTATACCTTCAGTGCTTCTTTAGGCTCGGATTTACGGGATATTTATGAACCGAACTGGATGGCAGCCGGCAATTTCCACGGACAGTTTTATACCGATGCAGACGAATTGCAGGAGCTGGTGCCGTTCCGCACGAAATCCTTTGCAGAGGTGCAAAAAGAGTACCTTCAGAAAATGGCGTCGATGATAGAAGCAGCAGGACCGGGCTTTGCGATGCCCACAAAAGAGCAGCAAAAGGCAAAAACAAAAGAAATTATCAGCCGTCCCGGTGGCGTTCTGCAGTTTGTTGCGGATCATGATGAAGAAAGAATAAACGTGTGGTTTGGCTCGAAGGAAAAGTATGAAGCAATCCCAAAATCCTGGAATGAAATCGTAATTTCCATTCCCTGCGATTCACCAAGAAAGCTGGACCATGGTTTTGATGAGACAAAACCGGCAAAAGAGCTGGATATAGATGATATGCAGCAGGCGGCAAAGTTCCGCGGCGGAGAATGCTTATCCCGATCCATGGAAAAGGGCAGTCTTTATGCACCGTTAAAATGGAAATGTGCCTTCGGACATGAATTTGCAGCAACTCCATATCTGATTTTATTTGCCGGACACTGGTGCAGGGAATGTGACAGTAAGGAATGGAAGTATGGGGAAATTGCTGATGTGAACCCTTTCTTTGCACAGGTATGGAAACCCCTTCATAAAGGGGAGAAAAACTTCCGTGTAAAGATGGCTGCGGATGTAAAAAAGGTAGAAACGTTATATAAATAAGCATTGCTATCCTCGTGGTCCAAAGGAGCGTTATGATCGGATAACGGGTCTGCAAGTGGATCATGAGGATAGGATCAACGCGTTCTTATCTTATAAAAATGCCCGCATTCCGTATTTTATATTATCAATGATAATTTGGGAGACGTCCGCAGAAGACAGGTTGGGTGCATATTCATACCACCATTTCACCGTTGTCATCGCAGAACTGGAAAACAAACGGACAAACAGCTCCTGCTTCTCTGTTAAGTGAAACTCCGTATTTTGTGTTTGATGAAGAAGATTAGAGAAGTTTTCTCTGGTGCGTTGTTCAAAAATGTGAAGCATATCGTCAAAAACATATAATTCTGTATTTTTGTTCCATAATATGAGATACCATTCCTTATGGTCGTACATAAATTGAAGTTGTTTCCTTAAAAGATCCAGTGAAATATTCACTCTGTTATGCTCCAGATGAAATGGCTCCATATTGATTTGGGCAGATAATTCTTCTAAAGTGGAGGTTATCAGAAAATCCCTTAAATCATATTTATCGTTATAATATTTATAAAACGTGGACCGGTTGATCCTGGCAGCAGCAGTAAGGTCTGTTACCGTCAAATTTGAAAATTTTTTCTGCTTTATGCAGAAAGCAAATCCATTTTTTATACTTTCCAGTGTTTTCACAACCCGTAAGTCTGTTCGATCTTCCATTGGACAACCCCTTTCAACCAACAGTGTGCCTGTTAGCCATTTTTTCTTCTTAATCCATTATAATTGAATTATAACCGATTGAAAATACCTGTTACTGACAAAAATAAAAGTAGAAAATCAATGGTGGAAAGCGCGGGCCGGCTTTGGTTCGCTCTCTATTAGTATCTATTAGTAACCTAGGTAACTAAATGGTTCCTACTTTACGATAATACCATTATACACTATAATGAAATCACAATAGAATGAAAGGAGATATACATTATGAAATTAATGATTATCGGAGCATCGGGAAAACAGGGAAGTCAACTCCTTTTAGAAGCACAGCGGAGGGGGCATGAAGTCGCAGCAGTTGTAAGAGATAAAAATAAACTGCCGAATACAGATTGCAAAATCATTGAAAAGGATTTATTTGATCTTACTTTTGATGATTTAAGGGATTATGAGGTTATCATCAGTGCTTTTGGCACCTGGAATGAGGATACTCTTCTCCATAAAAGAGTTGTAACACACCTTACGGACCTGCTCAGCGGCAAAAGCAACCGTTTGCTGTTTGTAGGCGGTGCAGGAAGTCTCTATGTAGATTCTTCCCATACCAAGAGGCTTATGGATACTCCGGATTTTCCTAAGGAGTACTATCCGACCGCTTCCAAAATGGCGCTGGCACTGGATGAGCTGAGGACACATGAGGATGTAAACTGGACTTATTTAAGCCCTGCCTCTTTCTTTGATGATAAAGGGGAAAGAACCGGAAAATACCGGCTTGGAGGAGAAGAGTACTTCACAAATGATAAGGGGGAAAGCTATATCAGCTATGCAGATTATGCCATTGCAATGATTGATGAAGCGGAAAAGGGAAATCATATCAAGCAGCGCATTTCTGTCATTTCCTGATAGCAGCTCGATAGAAACCATGAAATACCCCCTGTCCATCTTTCCGTGGACAGGGGGTATTGCGTTTTGAGGTTAGGATTATCTAACCATAAAACGCATCAATGTAATCCGCATTGGTCTTAATTATAATACATTTGGAAATAACCGTAAAGCAGGCACCTTTTAGTGCCTAAGATAACAAGGATAAACTATTGAAAGATGAGGACATATATGATAGAACAACTACCGGCCTGCCCCGTAGAGCTGACCCTTGTACTGATTGGAAATAAATGGAAGGTTTTAATCGTTCGAGATTTAATGGATGGAACGAAACGGTTTGGAGAGCTTCGCAAATCAATTGGTTCTGTTTCTCAAAAAGTCCTGACGGCAAACCTTCGGGAAATGGAAGACTGCGGATTGCTTTACCGCCGGGCATATGCGGAGGTACCGCCCAGAGTGGAATATACCCTGACAGAGACCGGATACAGCCTTGCTCCGGTTTTGGAAGCAATGCATCAATGGGGAGAACACTATAAAAAAGATGTGCTTCATACCGCTGGAGTACCGGAAGCTGACATCGGTTAGATTGAGGCTATTTAGAAGAATGGATTAACAAAAGATAAAGGAGTTTTTATGAAAAGCATAAAATTTAAGCTTACCGTACTCTTTGGTATTTTAATTATAATTGTTTGTGTGGGTCTGAGCACAATTTCTTACTTAAATTCCCTCCATGCACTGAAAGAAAACTTAAAACTGTTTCTGCCTGAGATCGCAGAGCAGACGGCGGGCAATATTCAGGGAAGAATCGAAGGAGAGATCAAGGTATTGGAAGCCATTGCAGCAAGAACCGATATCCAGGACCCCGAAATTCCTTTGAAGGAAAAGCTTGATATTCTTAAGGAAGAAAATAAGAGATTGGGCGGACTTCGCTTTGGAATCGTGGATTTGAACGGAAACCTTGTTAATACCGATGGGTCCACCGCAGACCTGACCCAATACGATTTTTATAAAAAGGCCCTGGAAGGGAAAACTGTGGTTTCCGATCCTGTCGTTACGGCGGAGGGAGATTTGGTAGTGCCTTATGTGGTCCCTATTAAAAAGGATGGAAAGATCGTTGGAGTCCTGTTGGAAACAAGGGATGGAAATTACTTGAGCCAGTTGACCAATCAGGCGAAGATCGGTAAAAACGGGACTGCGTTTATGATCAATAAAGAGCAGGTGTCCATTGCGGACCCTGATGAAACGCTGGTGAGAGAAAAATACAGCGGCATTGAGGCTGCCAAAAAGGATCCCGAGCTTAAAAAAGTCAGTGAGATCCAGTCCCATATGACTGCGGGAGAAACGGGGATCGGAGAATTCCGGTACAATAAGACCGATAAATTCGTAGGGTATGCACCGGTTCCGGGAACAGAATGGTCTGTGGGAATTACAATGACGAAGGCAGAAGCCCTGGCTGTTCTGGAACAATTAGAAGCGGATGATATAAAATCTTCTGCTATTTTTGTAGTCGTCAGCCTTTTGGTCGTGTACCTCATTGCGGGTGTGTTTGCCCGGGCTTTAAAATCAGCCTCCAGGCATTTAAAGCACATGGAGGAAGGAGATCTAAGCCGGGAGGTACCACGAAAGAGCCTGAAGCTGAGAGATGAGATCGGGGAAATGGCAAACTCTATGAATGCCATGCAGAAATCCCTGAGAGATATAATCGGCGGAATCAAAAAGAATTCCGTGGATATCAATACCCAGTCGGAAAATTTATCTACTGTTATGGAGGAAATATCATCAGGCTCCCATAACGTTTCAAATATGATTACGGAAATCGCTCAGGGTACCAGTCAGCAGTCGGAAAATTTAGCGATGATCAATTCGATTTTAGAGGAGTTCAGCAGCAGGCTCTCTGCTATGGTGCGGGGCATCCATGTGGTTGATTCCAATTCCAGAGAGATCGGTGTCATGGCTACGGACAGCAATGAAGAGATGAAGAGACTGAGCCAGTCTGTGCTTAACATCAGCAGCAGCTTTCAGGAGTTCTTTGGTAAGATTCAAAATCTGGGTAAATCCATGAATCAGATCCATGAGATCACCGGTTTTATCAACTCCATAGCCGCTCAGACCAATCTGCTGGCTTTAAACGCTTCCATTGAAGCCTCCAGAGCAGGAGAAGCGGGCAAGGGATTTTCCGTGATAGCGGAAGAAGTAAGAAGACTGGCCGCACAGTCAAAGGCATCCTCAGAAAATATCAGTCAGGTAGCAGAAGCAATCTTTGCAGAAACGGAAAGCATTGTAAAGAATTCCACGGTTATGGATGAGGAGTTAAACAACCAGTCCCAGGTGGTTGAGACAGCCTTGGAGTCCTATAAAAAGATTATAGAAGGAATCAGCCAAATGCTTCCGATGATAGATACCATAAAGACTTCCGCCCAGGACATTGAACGCGACAAGGATACGATTATAGATAAGATCGAAGGAATTGCGTCGGCTTCGGAGGAAATATCTTCGGAAGCAGAGGAGATTCTGGCCTCCTCTGAGGAAATCAGTTCTTCAACGGAAGAGGTGGCAGCCGCCTCCCAGGTACTTATGGCAGCAACCGGAAACATGTTAAAAAAGGCGGAAAATTTTAAAGTCTGAAAGGTGTACTTTTTTTTAGCAAAAGCGGTTGTTTTTTTAGATGAGAGAATCATTTTGTTGAGCCGGTAAAATAGCTGTGCTAAGATTGATGAAAGTATAGAGTCTGAAAATGGATCACTTTAAAGCGGGATTGCGGCTTTTGGACTAAGACTTTTTGATATGGCAGAGCGGTCATTAGATTCGGACACGATCACATATAGTTGTGAGCCTCCTTACTTTATTTATCATTGTGAGGAGGCTTTTTTTAATAATAAGAATGTCAGCATTGTATTTGCGGCAGAATTCTACTATTATTACAATATAAGGGGAAGATTGGTAAAATTTATGATTGGCATGAAATAACATAAGAATTTGCGGATTGGGAGTGGCATATGGGGAAAAAAAAGCGGTTTATTGGAATATTTACAAAACTTGCAGTAATATTTGCGGTGATCGGTCTGCTCCCCTATCTGCTGATCAGCCGTTTTTTCTTCTCCACGTTAGTGAACAACGTGGAAGAGGTCATGCTGTCCAATGGGCAGACTACGCTGGATTATTTGGTCAGCTATGTGGATGGAGCGGTAGGGGAATGGGAGTCGCAGATTACAAAATTGTATATACAGCCGGTCAACGAGGACCGTTATTTATGGGAAGTTTTAAAAAATCCGGATGTATCGGGGGATTACAGAGATATTTATATCCGGCGCGCACTGTCTAAAATAGATATGGAGACTTATATTACCAGTATACGTTTTTTGGATAACAGCGGGAATGTATATTATATTTCCGGGGAGGTAGGTAAAATTGCGGACCCTCAGGGGATGAAGCGGTGGAGAGAAGAGGAACTGGAACGGGTAAAAACAGAGCCGGTCAGTCATAATGCTGTCATTTCCCCGGTCCATATGGACCGTTATTTTACCAATATCAACACCGGAGTCATCACCATCCGCCGGGATTTTTTTGATATTTCCAGCTTGAGGTCTGTAGAGGAACGGCTGGGTACCCTGTATCTGGATATCAATGAAAAAATGTTTGAGGATATGATCGGCTCTGTCACTCTGGGAAAGCAGAGCGGATTTTATATCGTGAATCAGAAGGGAGAAACGATATACAGCAATCAGGAGCGGGAACGGGACGATCTTATGCCGCTTCTGCTGGAACGGGCCTCCACAGAGCGGCAGGGAGTGATGGAAACCGACGATTCTTATTACCTATACCGGAAAAACCAGGTGGGTGACTGGATCAGTGTTGTAAAGATCCACAGAAACGATGTGTTGGCCAATGTAGCGAAGAACGAGCGTTATATCCTGATCGTGCTGACAGTCAGTTCTGTGTTTCTGATGGCCATTTATATTTTGTTTTCCTCAAGAATCAGCATTCCCATCCGAAGGCTGAAAGACGGAATGGTGAAAATCCAGCAGGGAAACCTAGATACCCGGGTGGAGGTTACCAGCCAGGATGAGATCGGGATTCTGGCGGAAGGCTTCAATCAAATGGCAAGCCAGTTGAAGGACTATATCGAAAAAGTATATGGAGCGGAGATCAGTCAGCGGGAGGCAGAGCTGAAAGCCATTAAAAGCCAGATCAAGCCTCATTATCTTTATAATACTCTGGACGTCATCCGGATGACAGCTGTGACCAATGATGACTTCCAGACGGCGGATATGATAGAAAGTCTTGCCAGACAGCTCCGGTATTTGATCGGAGAGAGCGGTGACAAGGTGAGTCTCATGGAGGAACTTGCCAATGTAAAGGATTATTTTATGCTCATGAAGATACGGTATGAGGACCGCATCCGAATGACCGTATCGGTCCCTGCGTCTTTGTATGATGCCAGCGTATTAAAGCTTTGCCTGCAGCCGATCGTAGAAAATGCAGTAAGCCATGGGCTGAAAATGAAAAAGGAAGAAGGAACGATCAATGTTTCCGCAAAAGTATTGGAGGGGACCCTGGAGATAACGGTTATGGACAATGGAGTAGGGATCGAATCTGCGGAGTTGGAACGGATCCAGAGTCAACTGTCGCAACCGGATGGAATAGGAAGAAAGACCGAGGATTTGGGAGTGGGTCTGTTGAGTGTTCATCAAAGAATCCGCAAAAATTATGGAATGCAGTATGGAATCCAAATTCTCAGCACCTCGGGGACCGGGACCATTGTGATTGTAACGATGCCATATGAACGAAGGGGAGATTCAGATGATAAGAGTACTGCTGATAGATGATGAAGCCATGATTTTAAAGGGATTGAGAAAGCTGATTGATTGGGAAGCACTGGGAGCCGTTATCATCGGTGAAGCAAAGGATGGTAAGGCAGGATTGGAGCTGATTCACAAAGAACAGCCGGATTTGGTCATTTCTGATATTTTTATGCCCAACCTGGATGGGCTTGCGATGCTCCGGTCGTTAAGAGAAGAATGCAGCAGTGTCCGGGTCGTGTTTTTAAGCGGCTATCAGGAATTTGCCTATGCCAGAGATGCGGTCAAATATGGGGCATTTGATTATCTGCTGAAGCCTGTGGGAAGAGAAGATCTGGCGGCTGTGGTGGGAAAGGCAGTCCAGGACATCCAGGAACAGGGCAGGTACCGTGTGCTGAAAAAGGAAGTAAGTCCGGTAGAGCGCCAATTTATGGAGCTTTTGTCTGCCGGAGGAAAACAGGAGGAACTGTTGGAATCAATGGCGCCCCTGTTTCTTACCGATG
>CAJMPJ010000073.1 GCA_905215155.1 uncultured bacterium
CTGCGACCTCTCGGCCCCCAGCCGAGCGCGCTACCAAGCTACGCCATACTCCGTTTTGCTGACACTATGACATTATAGCAGAAAGTTTCGGATTGGTAAAGTATATTTCTTGAAAAATTTTCAAATTTAGGCTATGATGGTATGGACATGATAATTTTAATATAGAAAATAGGTGAAAATAGATGAAGCCAATCGTAAGCTTTGATGTAGATATGACGTTGCTTGACCATAAAGACTGGACGATTCCAGCCAGTGCCATGGAAACCATCGAACAGCTGCGGGAAAATTATACCATAGTAATAGCTACGGGCAGAGATATGGATTCCCTTTTCAGTGCAGCTATTCGTGACCAGGTAAAACCTGATGCGATCATTCATCTCAATGGGACAAAGGTGACCGTTGGAGATAAGATCATTTACGAACACACCTTTGATAAGAATCTATTAAAGCAGATTTTAAAATATGCTGAAACTATGCCATATAGTGTGGGAACTACGGTGGGAGATTGTGATTACTACATTCACCCTGAGCATGTAAAAGCTCATGATATCGAGCTTTGGGGCGAATGCGGCAGGCGGTTTGAAGACCCTTACAAGCTATTGGACTTAGAGGTGCGGACCATGGCTTATATGGGAGATGAAGCCGGTGCCAAAGCCATGGAAGAGGCATTTCCGGAAATCCATGTCCATATGTTTGCAGATAAAAAGGGAGCAGACGTGGTGGAGCGGAAAGCATCGAAGGCGGTTGGTCTGATAAGACTGTGTGAATATTTTAAAATACCGTTATCCGAAACCTTTGCATTTGGAGACAGTATGAATGACTACGATATCATAAAAGCCGCAGGAAAAGGGATTGCCATGGGAAATGCCATGGAAGAACTGAAAAAAGCTGCGGACTATGTTACGGACCCCATAGATCAGGACGGCATCAGGAATGCCTGCCTGCATTTTGGATTGATCCGGTAAATCAGGGTGAAAACCCTGTTATGCAATCAATAAAGACCAAAGGAGACAGCACAATGATCAAAGAAAGATTGGAACAACTCAGACAGCTAATGGCTGTGCATCATATGGATGCTTACATGATTCCGACTTCAGATTTTCATGAGTCTGAGTATGTAGGTGATTATTTTAAATGCCGTGAATTCATAACCGGTTTTACAGGCTCTGCAGGTACGGCCGTAATCACAATGAATGAAGCAGGACTGTGGACGGATGGCCGTTATTTCGTTCAGGCGGCACAGCAGCTTGCAGAAACCGGGATAACCCTCCGCAAGATGGGGCAGCCCGGAGTCCCGACCATGGAAGAGTACTTAGATGAGGTTCTTCCCGAAGGTGGCTGTCTCGGATTTGACGGACGTGTGGTGAATGGTAAGACTGGAAAAGAATTGGAAGAATTGCTGGAATACAAACATGTGAAACTGGCTTATGAGAAAGACCTTGTGGCAGAGATCTGGAAGGAACGCCCGGAGCTTTCCTCTGAGCCGGTTTGGATTTTAAAAGAAAATTTTGCGGGTAAGTCTGCTCTTGAAAAAATAAAAGAGCTTCGCAGCAAAATGAAAAAAGAAAAGGCCACAGCTCATGTTTTGACTACACTTGATGATATTGCCTGGCTTTTAAATATCAGAGGAAATGACGTGAACTGTAATCCGGTCGTCCTTTCGTATGCGCTGATAACCTTGGACAGCTTCCAATTATATATCAATGAACAGGTATTAAATGAGGAAGTAAGGGGCTATCTCAAAGACCTTGGAATTACGATCTGTCCATATAATGACATTTATAAGGCGGTTGCCCTTTTAAAGAATGAAAAAGTCCTTGTAGAGACGGGCAAAGCCAATTATGCTGTCATAAAAGGAATCGACAGTTCCAACCGGATCATTGATAAGATGAATCCCACCGCACTTGCCAAAGCCATAAAGAATCCCGTAGAAGTGGAAAATATGAAAAAAGCCCACATAAAGGACGGGGTTGCCATGGTAAAATATATTTACTGGCTGAAGCAGCATGTGGGAAAAGAAACCATTACAGAAGTCAGCGCCCAGGAGCATCTGGATCATCTGCGTTCCCAGCAGGAGGGCAACCTTGGATTAAGCTTTGATACCATTTCCGCTTATGGAGCCAATGCTGCCATGTGTCATTATAAAGCAACCGCTGAAAATGATACTCCATTGGAGCCAAGGGGACTGTATCTGGTAGATTCCGGCGGCCAGTATTATGAAGGAACCACAGACGTGACCAGAACCATCGCATTAGGCCCGCTGACCGATGCAGAGCGGGAGCATTTTACGCTGACTGTCATGAGTATGCTTCGTCTGGGAGCAGTGAAGTTCTTGTATGGCTGTCGTGGCCTGACCTTGGATTACGTAGCAAGAGAACCATTCTGGAGCCGCGGCATTAACTTTGATCACGGGACCGGTCATGGAGTGGGATATTTGTTAAATGTCCATGAGCGTCCCAACGGAATCCGCTGGCGCATGGTTCCGGAGCGTCAGGACAACTGTATTTTAGAAGAAGGAATGATCACTTCGGATGAACCAGGTGTCTACATCGAAGGCAGTCATGGTGTCAGAACTGAAAATCTGGTTGTTTGTAAAAAAGCGGAAGAGAATGAATATGGCCAGTTTATGGAATTTGAATTTTTGACAATGGTTCCTATTGACTTGGAGGCCCTTGACAAATCCATTATGACAGAAAAAGATGTAGAGCTTTTAAATAATTATCACCGAGTGGTTTATGAAAAATTGTCTCCGTATGTTTCAGGAGAAGAGGCTCTGTGGCTGAAGGAAAATACAAGATCAATATAAAAAAGAAGGGGTGCAGGACCATAGCATTTATGGTTCTGCACTCTTTTGATCGTCCGCCCTTTTTTTCAGCCGCAGCAGTAAGGGAAATAATGCCTCCAAGTCTTCTTTGGTCAAATTTTTCATTAAAGCATTGGCCTCCCTTAGAAGAGGCTGTTCTTTATTTTCCGTACTAAAAAATTCTATGGGAGTAATTTCAAGATAATCGCAGATTTCAAAAAACTGTTTCATAGAAGGCATTGACCGACCTGAAGAGATCCCCTGAATATAGCTTTTATTTTTCCCTAAATCCAGGCTCATCTGATATTCGGAGATATCTTTTTTCAGGCGAAGCTCCGTAATTCGATTCCTGACAAACTGTTCATCCAACATTCTCACCTCTTGGTTAATAATAAAGGATATTTTATACAAACATTACGTATTATATGCGTAATAATGACAGAAAAACAAGTTGCATATACGTGTAAAAAGCGTTATCATGTATCATATATGAGTGAAAAAGATGCATAATGAGGTATTCTACCAGGTACAGGGGGACGAATCATGATTGAAAGTTCAGGAAAGGGATTCAATGGGCGGAGCACCGCAAATGGGTTTCGGGCCGTCCATTACAGTGAAGCGGATCATTTGTATAGAAATATAGGTCTTTTTGCGGATACAGTGCTATTTGAATATTCCTATCCGGACGGACAAATGCAGCTGTCTTCCAATGCAAGGGGACAGCTGGACTTAGAGGCATTGGAGCATTTTTTTGTAAAACACAGGGACAATGCTCCCAAGGCCGGGGAAATTCAGTCTTTTGAAATATGTCTCGGAAAAATGGGAGAGCCATACCACTGGTGCTGCTGTAAGCTTTGTGCAAAATGGGGGGAGGATGGGAAACAGCCAGTGAGCCTTATGGGAAAGCTGCAGGACATCAGTAAATTAAAGAAAAGAGAAGAGCAGCTTATGCTTCAGTCCACCAAGGACGGACTGACGGGTGTTTACAATAAAACCGCTTTTGAATACCGGGTAGAGAAAAAAATGAAGGGCGGAAAAAAAGGCTGGCTGTGTATGATTGATATCGACAATTTTAAGGAAATCAATGATAGTTTTGGGCACCCGGCAGGAGACCGTATCCTGGAGCAGATAGGAGCGGTACTCTGTCAGCTGTTTCCAGAACCGGATCTGATCGGAAGGGTAGGAGGCGACGAATTTGTGGTGTTTACGTCAACCTCCGATGTCCATCAGCGTGCAAAAGATTTTCTGGAACAGGTAGAGCGGATTGTGCCGGAGGATGAAGGACGTTTATCGGCCAGCATTGGTATTGTAACCTGTACCGGAATGCACAGAGACGATTATCAGGAACTATTTTCCCAAGCGGACAGAGCCATGTATCGCGCAAAGACTTCCGGTAAAAACCGGATTGCATTCCTTCATAATGACCCCTGGATTATGACTTGAGGGATAAGGGGACCAATGAGAATAAGCAAAATGAGACAGAGAGAACAGACCTGACTTGTTTTGCTTATTTTGCATTTTTTAGTTTATAATGAAATTGAAATACGTATTATGTGGGAGCATAAGGCAAATCCACCATTGTAAAATCATGATCAATGGCTGGTAAAAATTTGTTTAAAAGATCCGAAGTCTTAAACTTCAGACTTGAAGTGTTGATGCAGGGATGACAGGCGAAATATTCCTGAGACAGCACCTCCCGGTCGATCAGTAATCGGACGCGGTGGTCTTTGTCATTCATAAGTCCCATAACAGATACGGAGCCAGGGGTAATGTCCAGAAACTTTTCCATGAATTCCGGTTCCGCAAAGGTAAGTCTTGCAGAACCAATCTGCTTGGAAAGAACAGCCGTCCGGAATTTTTTAGCGCCAGGCAGCAGGAGCAGGTAGAAATCGGTTCTTTGCGCATTGCAGAGAAATAGATTTTTACAAACCTCGGTTTGTAAGAGGATATCCACCTCCCGGCAGGACTCGATCGTAGGGAGCGCAGAATGATCCAGCCGCTGATAATGGATTCCCAGCCGGTCCAACCGGTCATAGGTTCTTATTTCTTTGTCCAGCCGTCCGGTCAAATCGGAAGGCCGCCCATTGTAAAGGGTCTTGTCGAGGAAAAATGGTTCACAAAGATCAGCCATAATGTCACACTTCCTTTTGTCTTTTAGCATTTATTATATCTGCGGGAAGGAAAAATGCAAGCTTTTTTCCGCAGACAAGCGGATTTTGATGGTTTTATGGGAAAGATTGTATTATAATAGTCATAGATACAGGAACAGATCAATGCCCGGCGTAAGATCAGGAACAAACCTGATTTTGCTGAAAAGCCGGGATTTTATTTTGTTCAGAATGATAAGAGAAAAGGTGGAAGTTATTTATGATAGATAACAGGTTAAAGAAGGAACAATTTCGTAAGCAGGGAATGGGGAAGGACAAGGAATTGGAGTTGAAGAAGCGTGGGGATAAGAGTAAAGGTGGGGAGAAGAAATGGGATAAGGGAGTAGAAAAGAAGCGGGGGAAGGGGGAGGAAAAAAATAGGGGGAAGGCCGGAGAAAAGAAGTGGGAAAAGAGTGGAGACTGGAATCGGGATAAGGGCAGGGAGAGCTCTAAAGAGAGGGATACGGAACGCTATAAGGATCATTCCAAAGATTACAGTAAAAATAGAAATAAGGAACAGAACAGGGATTACAAAGACAAAGACAGATCCTATGGGAAAGGACGTAACTCAGGGAGAGGCTCATCCATGTGTACGGTTTTCCAAAAGTGTGGAGGGTGTCAGCTTTTAGATATGCCATATGAAAAACAGCTTGAGCAGAAACAAAAACAGTTGGAAATTTTGCTGAAGCCTTATTGCCATATTGAACCAATCATTGGAATGAAGAATCCTTATTATTACCGCAATAAGGTGCATGCTGTGTTTGACTATGAGAAGGGAAATCCCATTTCCGGTGTTTATGAAGCCAACTCCCATCGGGTTGTTCCGGTAGAAAAATGTATGATCGAGGATCAAAAGTCAGATGAGATTATCGGTACCATAAGAGGTATGCTGAAATCCTTTAAAATTCGTACCTATAAGGAAGACACAGGTTATGGATTGCTTCGTCATGTTTTGATCCGCCGTGGGTTTGCTACCGGAGAAATTATGGTAGTTCTGGTTACTGCATCACCAGTATTTCCATCAAAAAATAATTTTGTTAAAGCATTAAGAGAAAAGCATCCCGAAATAACTACAGTGATTCAGAATGTCAATAACCGGGATACCAGCATGGTTCTGGGAGACAAAGAGCATGTACTGTTTGGAAAAGGATTTATTGAAGATGTTTTATGCGGCTGCCGTTTCCGGATATCTTCCAAATCTTTTTATCAGGTAAATCCGGTTCAAACGGAAGTTCTTTATCAATTGGCCATTAAAGCAGCAGGACTTTCAGGAAAAGAGCGGGTGATCGATGCTTATTGTGGGATCGGTACCATTGGAATTGTTGCCAGCAGCCATGCAAAAGAAGTTATCGGAGTAGAACTGAACCGGGATGCTGTACGAGATGCCGTGGAAAATGCAAAAATAAATGGGGTTAAGAATGCAAGGTTCTTCTGCAATGATGCAGGGAAATTTATGGTGAATATGGCGGAAAACGGAGAACATGCTGACGTGGTATTCATGGATCCCCCGAGAAACGGAAGTACAGAGGAATTTATTGAATCGGTTGCAAAACTTAAACCGGAGAAGGTTGTGTATGTTTCCTGCGGGCCAGAAACACTTGCCAGGGATTTGGAGTATTTTAGGAAGATGGGGTATGAGGCGAAGAAAGGGTGGGGAGTGGATTTGTTTCCGGCGACTGGGCATGTTGAAGCGGTGATAATGATGACGTATTGTGGTAAAGAGAAGAAATAGATGGGTTGTACCACAATATGTAGTGGTTTTTGGACAAAAAATGAACAAAAAAGAGGGCTAAAAAATGCAATTTTTAGCCCTCTTTTTTTTGCTCTTCCACGGATGACATAGGATAGTTGGAGGCAAAAATTTCCAAAAAGATGGGATACAGCTTAGCTGGAGAATGATTTAATAAAATCAAGATGTCTTTGAAGTCTCATTCCACTTAGATAATAAGTGGCAGATAGGATAAAGATATTAAGGGAAGTAATATCCTGATATACATTATAGTAAAGAATCTGATAATCGAATAATATATTATGATTATTTAATTGAATAATTTTACAATTTGTCATAAAATGAAATAAAGTATTAAATATGGATGGTAATTCAGTGTCACAGATTATGTAATAACTACGGGGCTGAAACGAAATATAAAGTAATTGTATTTAGATAATATTTCTAATGTCGAAAGAATGTTATAGCAATGGGAAGTAAAGTGTTTTGTTATTTTTAAAATACTGATAATCGGAACAGAAGGGATTTGTATTATGAATAAATGGGAAACTACAAGGTATCTGATTGATGCAAAGAAATGTGTGGACAGCATTGTTTATATATCAGAAAACGAAAAACAACTCCACTATATTGACCTTAGAAAAAAGGTTGCGGATAAAAAAAGAGATTTCTATATCAGTTGCTGCATTGTGTTAGATAATCACATTAAAAATACCGGATTGAATAAACGAGACTTTTGTAATGAGAATGAGATCATTCGGTCTATGTATTATGAGCGAGATAAAAACAGCGCTTACAAAGACGACAACTACAAAGCAAAACACTATTCTTCAATTTCTGAAATTGCTGATGACATGATAATACAGCTACAACATATTCGCTCCGTATGTGTCGACAGTCTTCCGATTGAAATAACACTTGATTTTGTCTCGCATGATCGAGAGCTGTTTCGAGCATTGCATCGAATTACTGCAGATGAAGAAGATGCTATCTATCAGAGAAAGTATCACTCCAGGAACACCGTAAATACAAATTCAACTGAAGGTAATAAAGAATATCGTACTTTTCAGGATACCGAAGATTTGAGAGATATTCCCGATGAATGCAAAAGCAAATATGCAGTAGTAATGGATAACGGTCTTTGTTTTAGTGAAGGTATTCAAACAAGGCAGGATGCTTGCATTCGAATAAATGTGCTGTATGGGCAGAATATATGGTGTAGTGTCGAACAGAAAGAATTAGAAACTATACAGGAACTTACCCGATTGGGTTGTTTTGATGAATATGGCGTTCCGCAGCCACCTCCAACTGATCCTATTCTTATGGCAAGAATAATGAAGATACTGGATAATAAGCAGAGTAGAACTTAGAACCATGCCACTACACCCTTTTTTGATAATCGGATAACAGGATAAAGAAGAAAAGGGGAAATACATACTGTAAAGGATATCGTCGTAAAAAACATCATTTTATGTAATAAAACTTTAAGAACATCATCGAAAGGAGTTTTTTATGCTTTTGTATCATTACTGTAAACTTGAAAAATTTAAATCTATTATTGAATCTAAAACATTATGGTTAACTCAAATTGTAAAGTCTAATGACAAGGAAGAAGTGAGTAGAACATTTAAAATCATATGGAACAGTATTAAAAAAGATTTAGAAAAAGGTCTTAGTGACATAGAGAATTCAGCGGATATAGTAAATATAATTTGTAGCCAAATGGAAGTAGACTTACATTCTTCTCTAAAGGGTGAAGAAACGCCATACGGTGTATGTCTAAGTATTAATAGAGATCTGGCGCAAAATTGGAATGAATATGGAGATATGAGCCGTGGCATTGCAATCGGATTTTCGAGTGAACTATTTACAGGAATTACTCATGCTATGCCACATCCGAACGTGAATTTGGAACACTCTATTGGATGGAATGAAGTGTATTATGATAGAGATGGTTTGTCACAAAAATTTATTCCTATTTTTATTGATACGCTTACAAGCAATAGTACTGCATTAGGATGGTTAGTTGTGCGTACAACGCTAAAACATTACTCTGCGTTTATAAAAAATCCGACTTTTAAAGACGAGAGAGAAGTGCGGGTCATTTATTATCCTCATAAAGAACACGTTAAAAATTCCATTTCTGAAGTTTCCAATATCATAGAAAAGCCCTTTCTACATTGCACATTACCTTGGCTGAAATCAGACGGTATGTGCGCGCTAAAAGAAATAATTATTGGAACTAATTGCGAATATACATCTGAGGATGTAAAAAATCTTTTACATAAAAATGGATTGCACAAAGATATTTCTATTGTTAATTCGGAATATCCGTACACAATATCAGAAAACAGATAAGATCGAAAAAGGATGGTTAAGAAATACTGAAACCTATAGCTTATGGCACGAAGACAGCAAGTAAGCACGATTGGACATATACTGAGTATAAGTGTTGAGAAAAATTTGGGGTAATATTTGGGCAAACAGTGAATATAATACGAACTTTCTATTATATTTAAAATGGGATTACAATACTTTATGTATGGATTAAAAGAAATATAAAACCAGTTATATCTGATTTTATATATATTTTTATTTTAACGCGGCTATAAAAAGTACAGGAGAAATTTATAAGTTTAGCTATTTTATATTTTTATTTAGAGGGGTATAAATGATGTTAGCAAAGGCAAAAATCCTTGAATTTGTTGGAGAAAAAATACTGGATAAGATTGTTGATGGTTCTATAAATGCAATAATGGAAGATGCAACCAAACAAAAATTGCTACAAGAGTATCAGAAAATAAAGATTGAGATAGAAGATAATTTGCTTAAGCAAAATATAAATGAAAGTTATTATGAAAATCTCCAAAAGCTTCTTAGTGAAACAAGAATAATTGATATTATATTTAATTTCAGTTATATGTTTTGTGAATTATCAAAAGAGGAAAGAGTTAACTATATTAATTCATACATTGATGATTTTTTCAATGGAAGAAATGTTGATAGATCGGATATAAGTATAATAAAAGGGAAGCTTGTGCAGGAATATGATTATTGTTTTTATATAATAAACCGTCCCGATGAGAAATCAAGAATGATTATAAATCAAATAGTTTTGCAAATTGCGAACAGCAGTAGCGAGCAGGAAAAAATAATAGAATCGCTAAAATGTGAAGTAAGGGATATTACTATAACCCTAGAAGAAGTAATTAAAATGCTTTCTTCTAATAATATCGACTTGAAATACCTTCATGAATTAGTGGGAACATCATTAGAGAATTTAAAGGGAAGATTTTCGAGAGATTTTAATGTAGATGTGGAATTATCAAACTGGCTAAATAAGTTTTGTAATACAGAACTGAATAAAGAAAGATTATATAAAGAAACAGTTGAAATGCAAAAAGCTATTGGTCAAAATTCAATTGTTGGTAACAAAGATTTATTACAACATTTAAATCAATTAATTAGTCAAATTAGAAAAGATGAAGCGTTTGAATACGATTTAATAAAAGATGAGGTTGAAAAATTTATTAGAGAAACGGAGATTGCAATTAAGAAAAAAAATGAAAATTCAGAAAAGGACTACTATCAGAGTAACGAATATTATTCATGGAGACATTTATGCGGCGTAGATTCTGAACTGGAAGAATATCGGAAAGCTATGTTATCAGATGTTTTTATTATTACGGGCGAAGCAGGAGTGGGAAAATCTCATTCAATAGCCCAGTTTATTAATAATAGTTATTATGTAGATAATAAGCCATGTATTTTTCTTCTTGGTCAGCATTTAAATGAAAATGTAGATCCTGTAAATATGATAGAGCGATGCTTGCACTTAACATATACATTACAAAGCTTTTTAGAAGAATTAAATGCTTTTGCTGCAAACAAAAATATAGAGATACCATTTATTATAGAGGGAATAAATGAGGGGTTATATTCGGATATTTGGAAAGAATACTTGTCTGGATTAGTGAGTAGTTTTTCTCAATATAAAAAAATAAAATTAGTAATTAGCATTCGGAAAACATATATTAAGAAATGTCTACCGGAAGGATATGATAAAAGGGAAAGTACATTTATTATCGAACATAAAGGATTTGAGAATAATTCATTAGATGCTATTACGGCGTTCTTTGAATATTATGAAATTAAAATGCCGACATTTCCAATTTTATATTCTGATTTTTATAATCCACTCTTTTTGCATACACTATGTAAGACGATTCAGGGTTCGGAAAATAAAGTTATTGAAGAATATAGTTCTTTTACAGAAGTATTTGCAAATTATATAAAAGTGGTAGAAAATATAGTTGCCCAAAAATGTAATTACAGAGAAAATTTGAAGCTTGTGCAGAAATTAGTTAATAATGTAGTTAAATACAGTTTAGACAATAATGCTCGTTATGGTATTGAAATAGCTACCTTTTATCATATAGTTGGGGAATGTGTAGCTTTATTTGGAATTAGTCAGAGTGATTTTGTACAAGCAATGATTGACAGTGGATGGATTGTCAACAGTTTTCTAGACAACTTTTTTAAGGGTAATCATTCTATACTTCACCGGTGTCAAATATCCCAGTGAAGAATGAATCCTGTGGTTGTTGAACCAATTTACATAATCAGCCAATTCAATCTGAAGATGTTATAAGCTGCTAAAGGTCTGGTTCCTGACGAACTCTGTTTTAATTATTTTAAATGTTGCTTCTGCAACCGCATTATCATAAGGACACCCTTTATGGC
>CAJMPJ010000074.1 GCA_905215155.1 uncultured bacterium
ATTAGAATTTTCAGGGTTTTACATACTGTTCAATCTTCTGTTTTCAAAGTGCTTTCGTTGTTGTCCTGTCGATCAGCAACTCATGTAGTATATCATGCAGCCGTTCTCTTGTCAACAACTTTTTTCATTTTTTTCAATCGTTTGATTTGATTGCTGATGTGGGATATCCCGCATCGGAACTATAATATATCATGCCGCAAAGAGATTGTCAAGGGAATTTGTTCCATTTGTTCAAACAATTTTTATAAGTTCACGTTTCCTCCTATCTATAAGGAGATAATGCGTATTTTTCCGCCTGGAACCGGAAATAGAAAAATCTACAAACAAGGCTTTTTCCACCTTCATTTGTAGATTTGTTTTAATTGCATATATGATAAATACAATTTCTTTCTCATCGGAACCCCTGGAGAACCCCTAAAACCATAAGATTCAAAAGATTATGGCTATATAAATAGGAAAGCCATTTGCTGGCTTCAATCTGCTGGGAAAGCAGAAGTCCCCACGAGGTACCAGAGAAGGCCGTGATAAGAATACAGGCCAGCCATACAAACACAAGTCCCTGGATTCCGCCCAGCAGTGCACCGGCGATTTTGTTGATTCCCGAAAGGATCGGCAGACGGGAGATGAGATCCAGCCAGCGCACGATCAATTTCATAGCCACGTATACCGCTGCAAACAGTATCACAAAGCCTACGGAATTTAAAATCTTATTGGCAAGGTAGTTTCCAATATAATCGGTAAATGCCTGAACCCCCAGCATTTGATACATTTCACTGTTATTATTTTCAATCAGTGCATTTTTCATTGTTTGAGGTAAGTTCAGTTTTTCAATGACTGTCCGCTGCACAGACGGCATTTCAGAGGAAGCTTCATCGGAGCCTTCTTCCGCCTGCAGTCCAACGGACTTTTTCATGCTTTCAGATATCGTCTGCTGCAGACCGGTATTTTCCTTTAAATACTCTGTTACAACCGGCAATGCGGCTCGTACAATGGTCAATGACAGGACCAAGGCCAGCATGGATACAACCAACCGGATAAAGCCTCTGTGATGACCGTATAAAACCATTCCTATAAGATAAGCACCAACAATTACTGATAACCAATTTTCCATATATAGCCTCGTCATAGTTCTGCACCAAATATCAACCGGGTAATCGCGGAAGCTACTCCGTTTTCATCGTTGGTATCTGTGATATAATCTGCCTCTGCCTGCAATTCAGTGCTTCCATTTTTCATAGCAACACCAACTCCTGCCATACGGATCATCGTAAAATCATTTTCTCCGTCTCCTACCGCCATGGTCTGTTCTGCACCAATTCCCAGATGGGCAGCCAGTCGGTGAAGTGCTTCTCCTTTGGTCGCCCCGGGGGCATTGATCTCCAGGTTATTGGGCATGGATGAGGTGACAAGAATATCATCTCTTTGTTCTAATTCCGCTCTCAGCCTGGTCCGCTCTTCCATATCAGAGAAAAAAAGATTGATTTTTTCCACGGGCTTATGAGACTGCTTTACGTACTCAATGATATTTGGATGAATGTCCCGGGTCATTTTCACCATCTTTTGTAATTCCGGAGACAGACCATAGTCAGATAAGTTTTCAAAAAAACGGGGCTCCGTGATTCCACGCCGCTCAATGTACGGATCGTACATAACATGGCGGGAATCTAATAAATACAGAATCTCCAGTGCAAGCTCCCATGGCAGCATACAGGAATCTATCACTGCCTCTTCATTCAAATCGTATATGACCGCACCATTGGTAGTGATTGCATAACGAACACCGGGAATGTTTTTTATTTCCGGCGGAATTCCATCTACCGCCCGGCCGGTGCAGGGAACAACCCATATACCGTTCTCAACGCAACGGGACAGCGCCTGACGGTTCGCTTCGGACAGACGCTTTCGGCTGTCCAGAAGGGTTCCGTCTAAATCCAGTGCAATTAGTTTAATATCCAATTTTATACTCCATTAATATATGAAATGTTCTTCTTTTAAGACCAGCAGTCCATCTTTATCATATTTCGTTGAAAACAAATTTTTGATCCGTTTTCCAATGGATGGTTTTTCCGCACGGTCTGCCGCTTCTTCGATCAGACGTTCTGCATTGGCTTTGTTCAGAGGAGTTCCATCTTCTTCCATGATTTCGATTCTTTCGTATAAAGCCAGCATACTTTTCCCTGTTATACTGCAATCAATTTCATTGGCATAACGGCAGGCGTATTGTGCAAACTCGTCAATGTCCATCTCTTCTTCATGAAGGCCAACTGGAGGTGCATATTCATTTCCTGACTCATAAGGATCATTCTGAGGATAATCATTTCCGGGCTGGAAAGAGTCCTCCTGCTGAATTTTGCGGTTTGCCTGAAAGAATTTATTACGCTTAGGTGCTGCTTTTTTCCGACTTGCACTATTTTGATCATGAATAGCTTCCTGATTGTAACCATTTTCCGGGATATAACTGTCTTCCTGGCTGTAGGAAGTGGTGTCGCTGTAAGTGTCCTCTGCGAATGTTTCCCCTTGATAGGAGGAAGAGTTTTCAAAACCATTGTATGGTTCTTCTCTTAAAGGCTGGTTTTTGCAGGAAGGGGATGGATGCATCGCAGAATCAGGAGCGGGGTTCGGTTCTCCGCTTCCGATACATTCAAATTTACTGGCAAGAATCGGATGTTCCCGGTGAAGAGCCTCCATCTGTTTGGGATTGTCAATGAGAACAACGATCATTCCGCTTTCATCATGCTCCATTAGTGTATTCAGTTCATTCAGTACAGCGGGCGTAAGATCTCCGGCTTCTTCAATTATAAGATCTTTTCCTGCAAGCTTGTCCGCACATGACATAATTCCACGTTTGGATAACTTGGAACCGGTAATTTTAGCTACCGGATTCTTTACACCGCTTTCTTTATGGATCTGCTTTAACGCTTCCACTGCTATTTGAAGTCCTTTCTCAGGAGTTCTTGCTTCAATCATAAAGTGGTTGCGAACCGGAAGTTCCTCCGGCTCATCTTCTTCCTCATATAGTTCTTCAAATTCCATGTCGTCCTGTTGGCTGAAATTTGAAGTATGATAATCCACAGAATCCGGTAAAACTTCAGCCGAAGAATCATTCGGTTGATATGGGACTTCAGCTTGAGCGGAATATTCTTCTGATTCCTCGGCGGTTATGGCTGCCTGGCGGGCAGCGTTATCCTGATTAAGGGAATCATCGAAAAACTCGCCGGAATCATCAACTGCATAAGCGTTATCTTCTAAATGAGCATTATGCTCTGCATAGAAACTATCTTCTGCATAAAAGTCGCTTGCCGTCTGGTCATTACTTTCTTCATTATTATCATCTTCCAAATAGGCATTATTTTCCGGATATAAATTATTTTCTGCGCAGCTGTCGTATTCAGGCTTTGGTTCATTGTAACGGTCCAATTCCGATTCGTTGAGACCGGGGGATTCCAGTTCCTCTTCTTCGATTACAGGTTCTGAATAGGATTCATAAGCTCCTCTTGGCCTTTTTACGGAGGTCATCGGACGGCCTACTCTCCGAATGTCCTCCAACACTCTGGTGTGTTCCATTCTGCTTTCTTCCTGCATGACGGGTTCGTCGTAAGAGATCCTGGACATCTCTCTTGCAAGAGTTTCCTGGACATCCGCTACCTGCATGGAGGCTTCGATGTCGGAAGTCATGGGATCTTCCTGATACATCATTTCAGATTCACGGAAAGCGGGTTCTTCTTCAAGCGGTCTTCCTGAACGGTATTCCTGTTCTACGGCGCGCAGCTTTGCTTCGTATTTGTCCCGGTTCTCTACAAGATCCATCTGATAACTGGTAAGCGGTGCATACTGTATCTTTAAATCCATGGCCTTGTCTACATACTTTCCCAGGCCAAACATCAGCATGATCCGGTCGCAGGTTTCCACACAGCGGTCGGGCATACCTGCAAGACTATATAATTCAGCCAGTTCATACAGCCATTTCTCGTCAAGTTCCACACTTGTGTAGGACTCAAGGGAATGAATGAGCTGCTGGGCGGGTGCTCCTTTGGATTTTAATATCATATAGCGCAGAAGCTGCTGTCTGGGGTCTTCCGATGCCAGATCACCAAATTCCTTATAATATGCTTCTGCTTCTTCAATGTTGCCCTCTTTGATTGCCAGTTCTGCAAGTTTATACAGCAGGCGTTTTCCGATGGGAGCACGTTCAAACGCCTGTAGTAAGATCTCCTTGGCTTCCTGATAATCTTCATTCTTCTCATATACCATGGCAACCATGGATAGCAGATTGGTGTTGCGGACTCTTCTCCAGTCTATTGTATCGGCGATCTTCATCGCCGTCTCATAGTCGTTTTTGCCAACCAGTTTTTTAATCTGTTCAACCTTTATATTAAACTCGTACTTATCCATTATTTTGCATCTCCTAACAAGGCAAATAGGTTACAGCTCGACCCTTCCTTCCAGGGCCCGTAACAATGTCACCTCATCTATGTACTCTAAGTCTCCTCCAACGGGAACTCCGCTGGCTATACGGGTAACTCTGATTCCTGTAGGTTTGATCAGCTTGCTGATATACATCGCTGTCGTCTCGCCTTCAAGGCTGGAATTGGTAGCAATGATCACCTCTTCCACGTCTCCCTGCAGTCTCTGCATCAATTCCTTCAGCTTTATATCTCCGGGTCCGATTCCCAGCATTGGGGAAATGGCACCATGGAGAACATGGTAAACGCCTTCAAACTTTCCGGTTTTTTCATACGCTGCTAAATCTCTTGTATCTTCCACAACCATGATTACCTTGTGATTGCGTTTTTCGCTTTTGCAAATGGGGCATCGTTCCTGATCTGTCAGGGTAAAGCATTCCTTGCAGTAATGTACATTGCGTTTTGCTTCTGTAATGGATGAAGCAAGGCCTGCCACTTGTTCTTCCGGCATATTGATAATATGAAACGCCAGACGTTGTGCGGATTTACTGCCAATGCCCGGAAGCCTTGACAGTTCTTCGATCAATTTGGTTATCTGACTGCTGAAATAATCCATAATTAGAACGGAAAGCCTCCGCCCAGGCCGCCAAGACCGCCGGTCAGCTTCGCCATGGCAGAGCTGCTTTCCTCTTCCATCTGGCGGAATGCTTCATTGGTTGCTGCCATAATAAGGTCTTCCAGCATCTCGATGTCATCAGGGTCTACAACTTCTTTGGACAGCTTTACGGATGTAACTTCTTTTTTTCCGGAAACGGTAACAGATACGGCTCCGCCGCCTGCTGCCGCTGTATATTCCTTATCTTCCAGAGCCTTTGTTGTCTCTTCCATCTGACGCTGCATCTTCTGCGCCTGTTTCATTAAATTGTTCATATTACCAGGCATTGCGCCTGGAAAACCGCCACGTTTCGCCATGGTGTATATCCTCCTGATCTTTCTCTTCTTTTTATTCTTCTATTGTAATGTCCATTAAAATATTCGCTTTTAATTCTTCGTCACTGACGTATATCGTGTCCAGCCTTTCGCCTCCTCCCCGGAGTCTTGTCTTAAAGGCAATGGACTTTTTGTAATGGTCTTCCACATACCGCTCAATCTCTGAAACAGTAGTATCCCGGCTTCCGATCATGTAGTTGCTCTGATCTGAAAATACCACGCACAGGCAGCTTTCGCCTGCAGGCTCGACCACGGTATCCCGGAAACTGGCCCGGATGGGACCGCCTAATTCCCGAATGATCTTTCCCCATTCACTGCGGATCAGATTCAAATCCTCCAGCTGTCCTTTTGGAAGCGTGACCCGTTCTGCGGGAGTCAGTTCCTCGGCCGGTGCCGGAGCTGCTGCCTGAGGGGCTGCTTTTGATACCACACCGTTCTCCAGCTGCTTTTCAATGCTTTTGATCCGTTCGATCAGAGAATCCAAATTCTGTTCCATCTGGGGGCGGGTCAATTTTATGAGGGCCACTTCAATGAGAACCCGTTTCTGGGATGCATAGCGAAGCTGGTTGGATAAATCGGAGAACACCCGGATATAACGGAGAAGGGTCTCCTGGTCTGCCCGGGCACTGTCTTCTTTTAAAATGGCCTGGTTTTCCGTTGACATATCGAGCAGTGCGTCTCCGTCGTCAACGGATTTTAAAATCAGCAGATTTCTTAAATACCAGATAAAATCTACCACAAACTGGCCCAATTCCCTGCCCTGGATCACCAGTTCTTCCAGGCAGGTAATACAATCCCTGGTCCGGTTGTCTGTGACCGCACGAAACAGCTTTCCGTATACGGTGATATCCACGGCTCCAAGCACATCCAGTACATTATCATAGGTAAGGATCTCTCCGTAATGAAAGGCGATGCACTGGTCCAAAAGGCTGAGGGCGTCACGAAGGGCACCGTCCGCAGCCTTTGCGATATAAGTAACGGCTCTGTCTTCCACTTGTATGTGTTCTGCGGCTGTAAGACCTTTTAAATGTTCTGCAATGGTCTCTACCGTAATACGCTTGAAATCATATCTCTGGCACCGGGAAAGAACCGTCACAGGAATCTTCTGAACTTCCGTCGTTGCCAGGATGAATATGACATAGGACGGCGGTTCTTCCAGAGTCTTTAGCAGTGCATTAAATGCCCCTGTAGAAAGCATATGAACCTCATCAATGATATAAACCCGGTATTTCCCTTCTGTTGGAGGATACTGGACCTGATCTCTGATCTCTCTGATGTTCTCCACACCGTTATTGGACGCAGCATCAATCTCAACCACATTCAAGGAAGCTCCGGCTGCAATGCTTTTACAGGTCGCACATTCCCCGCAGGGACTGCCATCCTTTGGTGCTTCGCAGTTGACCGCTTTTGCAAAGATCTTTGCAATACTGGTCTTACCGGTTCCTCTGGTTCCGCAAAACAGATACGCATGTCCGATACGCGCGGATACGATCTGGTTTTTCAATGTCTGTACGATATGGTCCTGTCCCTTTACATCCGCAAAGGAAGAGGGGCGCCATTTCCGATACAATGCCGTATATGACATGCTTATAAACTCCTTATTCGTCCCCGAAGCTGATTCCAATCATCTTGGCTTCCCTGACGATGGAGCACTTGGGATCGACTGTTTTTAATTTGCCGGCAATATCAGCAAGCGGCATCTTCACAATCTCATTGTTCTGAACCACTACCATATTTCCATAATCTTTGTTCTTAATGAGCATTGCGGCTTCTGCACCGAGTCTGGTAGATAAGACCCTGTCATAGGGGCAGGGGTCCCCGCCTCTTTGCATATGGCCCGGCACGGTGACCCGTACTTCCTGGCCTGTCCGCTCTGTGATCATGGCTCCGATCTCATATGCGATGGAGGGATAGATCACTCCGCTCTTCTTTTTTTCTTTCAGTTCTTTTTTTGTAAGTGAGGCATCTTCTTTTGAGATCGCCCCTTCTGCCACGGCAATAATGGAAAATCTTTTGCCGTTTTTAGTTCTGTTTTTTAAGGCATTGATCACGATATCAAGATTATACGGGATCTCGGGAAGGAGTATGATATCTGCTCCTCCTGCAATGCCTGCATATAAAGTGAGCCAGCCCACCTTATGGCCCATAACTTCTACAATGAAAACTCTGCCATGGGAAGCGGCTGTGGTATGAATGCAGTCAATGGCATTGGTTGCCACATTGACAGCACTCTGGAAACCAAAGGTCATATCGGTTCCCCACAAATCGTTATCAATGGTCTTAGGCAGAGAAACCACATGAAGGCCCTCCTCCCGAAGAAGATTGGCTGTCTTCTGGCTTCCATTGCCGCCTAAAACAACCAGGCATTCTAATTTCAGCTTTTTATAGGTGTTCTTCATGGCTTCCACCTTATCAAGACCGTTCTCATCCGGGGTACGCATAAGTTT
Organism: uncultured bacterium; assembly: GCA_905215155.1. GTDB lineage: Bacteria > Bacillota > Clostridia > Lachnospirales > Lachnospiraceae > Lacrimispora > Lacrimispora sinapis. The sequence continues at coordinate 7,841 of CAJMPJ010000074.1, forward strand.
GAATGGCTGTCTGGAGGTGCCAAGGATGGTTCCGCCCTTTGTTAAGATTCCCGAAAATTCTTCCTGTTTCATTATGCGGTATTTTGAATAAATAAGACCTTTGTAGCCATCTTCAAATCCTATGATCTCTATGTCACCGAAGATCCGGTACAGCGCTTTTGCCACGCCACGCATGGTAGCGTTTAAGCTCTGACAGTCTCCGCCGCTCGTAAGCATTCCAATTCTCATCATGAAAGCGCACCTCATCTTTGATTCAATTTGTCATTCGGAAATAGGTACTATTATACCCATTTTATTCTCAATTATAATACAAAGGGGAATGGCGGGCAAGGGAAAACTTCATTATAATAAGAAAAGTAAGAAAATATTAAAAATGCTATTCAGGAATTGTAAAAGACACCGTAAAACAGCTTTCTGCTTCCCGGTGTCCGATCATTATTATATTTAATCCGTGCGTCTCACTTTGAACCGCTATCACAGGCGTTACCCTGACAGTTAACTCAGTCCAGGCTCCCTCACGGCACACAGAATCATTCACTTAGTGCTGCTGCATTCCTGCCCTGACACGGTTCGCGAAGTTCTGTTGCGTAAGACCCAAACGTCATCGCCACTTATCGGGGGCAGCCCTGCAATAGCCGGCCCTGGGTGAGACATCACCCCTGCTGGAGCGGATTGCAGGTACAGGGCACCGCTATCTCCCCGGCTGCACGGAAGCTTTATGACATGTTTTGGTTGAATCGCTGTTAAGTATACATGGAAAAGCCTAAATTGTCAAGGATTTACGGGGTATTTGCCTCTTCCAGTTTCTGTTTTTTCTTTTCCCTTAATTCTTTAAAAAAGTTTTTCATCATAAGGGAACATTCTTCCCCTAAAACTCCGGTCTCAGTCTCTACCTGATGATTGAACCGGTCTTCATGGAGCATGTCCAAGATGGAACCGGCACATCCTGCTTTCTGATTCATACAGCCAATGACTACTCTGGGAATCCTGGCCTGAACGATGGCTCCGGCACACATAGGACATGGCTCCAGCGTCACATACATGGTACAGCCTTCCAGTCTCCAGTCCCCGATTCTTTTACAGGCTTTTTTTATGGCGTTAATTTCTGCGTGGGACAGCACATTCTTATCTATGGTGCGGCGGTTATAGCCGCGGGCGATAATTTTATCTTCATAAACGATTACGCAGCCGATGGGGACTTCGCCGATGGCTCTGGCTTTTTCCGCCTGAACAATGGCTGCCCGCATATACTTCTCATCTGTGGTCATATTCGTTCCTCTTTGCTTTTTATTATGGTATAATCATAGTATAACACGAAACAAAGGAATGGTGAAGGTATGAAACTCTGCGGACTTCAAAAGACAACCCTTCTGGATTATCCAGGCCACGTTGCCGCTACGGTTTTTCTGGGGGGCTGCAATTTCCGGTGTCCCTTCTGCCATAACAGCGGGCTGATCGGAAGTGATGCAAAACCGCTTTTCACGGAAGATGAAATACTTGGTTTTCTGCAGAAACGAAAAGGGATTTTGGAAGGGCTCTGCGTCACGGGAGGCGAACCCACTCTTCAGGCGGATTTGGAAGCATTTTTGAAAAAAGCTAAGGATTTGGGATATCTTATAAAACTGGATACCAACGGCTATCAGCCGGAAGTTTTAAAAAATCTGGTTTTTAAAGGATTGATTGATTACGTGGCAATGGATATCAAGGGAGGCAGAAGCAATTACGAAAAGGCTTCGGGCTTTTCCGGCATCAAAATCAAACAAGTGGAAAAAAGTGCGGAGTTTTTAATGGAAGGACATGTACCATGGGAATTTCGGACCACCGTGGTAAAGGGGATTCATGGAAAAGAGGACTTTATGGATATTGGAAAATGGCTGAAAGGTCCTTCTCTCTATTTTCTTCAAAACTATGTGGAATCAGAAGAAGTTCTTTGCCCGGGGTACGAGTCATTTTCTAAAAGCGAATTAGAGGGATTTCTCGGTATTGTAAAACCGTGGATTCCCAATTCAGCACTTCGCGGAGTTGACAGTTGAGGGCATGGACACAACTGCAAACAAGGGGGCTTTATCAGCCCCCTATTTTTATATCCGTATACCAATAACCAAATCTTCCGTCTTCCACGGGCTGCTCTTTTGACAGCACAAAGTTGGGGAAGCCGAACATGGACGCCATGTAACGTTCATTGCTGTAATAATGGCCCGGGATTCCCAGTAAATAACGAGGTGTTCCATTTGGATTAAAAAGTTTTGCAAGGATTAAGTATCGGTAATTATAATATCCGTGGAGAAGAAAACTGTTATTGCCGTAAACCCAGGTATCTCTTGGAAGAAGTCCAATGTCCTGCGGTTTAATGGTCAGAATTTCACAGCCATCTTCATAATCAAAGGCGAGTATCCTTGTATGTTCCCGTCTCAGTTTCTCCCAGACAACACTATGGGGGGTCTCCTCCTCCTGGTCTTCATTCTGACGAAGGCGCTCTAATTCATCGGGATTTCCCAGCTTTATTTCTTCCTTCTTGGTTTCCGGTGCTTCTTTGATGACCGCATCGGCCCGGTATAAAAGAGTTTTTTTGGGGGCTGCCGCTTCTTCCTCGGATAACTTTTTGGCGGCTACTGCTTCTGCACGAACCTGGTCAGATTTATGTTCCTGAACTTCATTTTCCTGATGATCTTTTTGCTGATGGACTGCTTCCTGGTCTTCCTGTCCGGGCATTTTCCACTCCTGAGACATGGGTCCTGTCGCGGAAGGAACCGGGGTGGAACTGATGGGTCTGTTCATCTGAGGTACGCCTGGGGACGGACCTGTCGTGGAAGGCATTGGTGTCTCCCGCATGCCGGGTATGGGGCCGCTCCTAATTGACCTTGATCCCGGAACCGGACCTGTGTTAAAGGGCGGTGCTCCCCGATCCCAGCCTGCTGTAGGGCCGGTAATTGTAGGTCCCGGAGTCGTTGGGCTTGAGGTCGTTGAACCTGGAGTTGTTGGTCCCGGGGTCGCTGAGCCTGGGTTCACTGGTCCTGTCCTGGCCGGATTGAATCCTGGTATAGGTCCTATCATGGTTGGGCTTGTAATGGGGACAGGACCTGTTGGGATCGGACGAGTGATTGGCATCGGGCCTGTCATTGTTGGCATTGGCTGAGGCGTGGTATCCCGCATAGGGCCTGTTGTTCCAGGTGACGCTGTGGGAAGAGTTCCTGCCGGACCTGTAACTCCCGTCATTCCTGACGGCTGCGTTCCGGTTGGGCCTGTTACACCTGGTATTGATGACGGCTGCGTTCCGGTCGGGCCTGTTACACCTGGTATTGATGATGGCTGCGTTCCGGTCGGGCCTGTAGTTCCCGGCATTGTTGACCGCTGCGTTCCGGTCGGGCCTGTAGCTTCCGGCATTGCTGACCGCTGCGTTCCGGTCGGGCCTGCAGCTTCCGGCATTGCTGACCGCTGCGTTCCGGTCGGGCCTGCAGCTTCCGGCATT
>CAJMPJ010000075.1 GCA_905215155.1 uncultured bacterium
TCACCGGTGTCAAATATCCAAGTGAAGAATGAATCCTGTGGTTATTGAACCAGTTCACATAATCAGCTATTTCAAGCTGAAGATGATATTCGCTGCTAAAGGTCTGGTTTCTGAAGAATGCTGTTTTAATTATTTTAAATGTTACTTTTGCAACTGCATTATTATAAGGGAAGGCCTTATGGCTGAAAGAACTTTGAACCTCAAATGCTTTCAGAGTTTCGTCAATTGTCTGATATTTGAATTCATTACCACGATCCGTATGAAATATCTGAATATCTTTCAGATTTCGTTCTCTCCTTAAATATATCAATTATAACTGATGTTAATTCGGATTTTCTTGCTTTGCTTTTGCTTCGTAGTAATAGGTGCTTTTTGTAATTTCTAGGACTTTACACTTTACTGACACAGAGTTATTGTGGACATTTGCCTTAATCACATCTAATTTCCTCCTAAGATCAACGCTGCATGTTTGGCGTTGCCCACCCTTGGTGAAAAATATCGTTCTCCATCTTAAGCTGCTTGTTTTCTTTGCAAAGCCTAATTTGTTAGGAAAACTCCATTCACTATTTGGCATATATGAAGTGATTTCCACAGTAATGGAGCTTATTCTTTCTGTTTGTGGGGAATGATACCGTAAGACCAAATATCCCCGTTAAGGGGACAAAGCCTCTAAAGGCAGGCCCTTGACAGGTAATCTGCCTTTCGGTACAGGGTGTGTTCAAGACAGAAATAGGTAGCTAATCTTTCATATGAAAGATTAATTTTTTTCTTGTACAAGACTAAATTCCAGTATGGATTAAGGGAGTAGAATTCACTGTTTTAGTTTAGGGGTATATTCGAGCCAATAAAGAAGTTTTACAAACCCAGGCAGTTATGGTAAAATAACTATAAATTTCAAAGGAAAGAGAGAATATTAAATATGGATAAAGAAGTATTAAATTATGTTGTCGAGAAAACTCATGAATTAATTGATGCACCATCATGCAGCAGTGAGACAAAAGAAGCCGCACAGAAATGGCTGGAGGCTGTTGGAACTGAAAAGGAATCTGAGGAAACAAAAAGATATCTTGCTGAGTTAGAAGAAGATATTGTCCCAATTGATGGTCTGATTGGTTTCGCTGGTTCTGAGGAGGGAATGAAGGCTTTTGGAGCGGATTTAGCCAAAAATATTAAAGCACATGCAATGGAAATCAAATCTTCAGGAGCAAAATATTGCGATTGCCCGGCTTGCGCTGCTGTAGAGGCGATACTTGAAAAGAAAGATGCTATCCTTAACTAAAAAAACTGCTTACTTTTAAGCAAGATTTGACAACGATTTAACTAACAGCAGGATCGACTTGGCGGCAAAGGAAACCTTAATAAAAATAGCAGCAAGATAAAGGAATTAGGGCTGCCTTTTGGCTATAGAATGTGAGGTAAATATGAAAATAACAATGTATGGAGCAGAAATTTGCGGTGATTGCGTGAACGCGAAAAAGAGTTTGTCAACACTTAAAGAGATAGAGTTAGAATTTAAGAATATCATTGGCGATACTGCTACTTTAAAGGAATTTTTGGCTTATCGTGATAACGATAGTATGTTTCAGGAAGTGAAAGAGTCCGGTAGAATCGGAATACCATTTTTTATATTGGAAAATGGAGAAAAAACCTTTGATATCGGCAAGTATATAGAGATGCCTGCGGTAGAAAATCAAACAAAAGACTCTGCTTCTTCCTGTTCCATTGATAAGAAGGGGCAGTGTTAGTGAAATAAAAGCTGTATTTAGAATGATATTTATTCCTAATATATGAGGAAAATGATCATACAAATTTAAATTATTTCGTAAATTTTCCTTCTTATTTTAGATATTAGTGCTGATATGCCTTATAATAGCATATTTTATATTGTAGCATATAATATTTAGTGGATAAGGAGGACAAGTAAATGAATAAGGAATACTTATTAAAGTGGGTGAAAGCCGCAGGAATAAGAGCAATTAAAACGATGGCACAAACGGCGATAGCAGCTATCGGTACTACGGCAGTCATGTCAGGCGTTGACTGGGTCATGGTAGGTTCTACGTCAGCACTTGCCGGAATTATGTCGCTTCTTACATCGATTGCAGGACTCCCGGAATTAAAAGTGTAATTTTTAATGGTATAATTATTTGGCCCAGGGCAATCCTGGGCCTTTTTTTGTTTCTGAGAAACGACTCAATGGTTATTATTAATTTTTCTATATACTCATTTTAAGTTTCGTCATAACGGAATATAGGATTGAAAAATGAAGAAAAAAATAAAGATTTTTATTATTATTATTATTGACAAATATTGAATCGTGATTAATACTAGAAGTAATCATATTTTAATGATTAAAATTTTCAATTCAAGGAGGCATGTATTTTTATGAAGTTATTTAAATGTACGGTATGCGGCTATGTTCATGAAGGAGAGACAGCTCCAGAAAAATGTCCAAAATGTAAAATGGGTGCAGATAAGTTTGAAGAACTTAGTGCAGAGGATGCAGAAAAAATCTATCGCTCTGACCGCACCAATGCCATTCATATGGAGGTTATTACCTTGGCAGAGAAAATTATTGCATTAAGTCAGGAAGGAATCGAGGACAACCTGGATCCAAAATGTCTGGCTGCATTTACTGAGGCAAAAAATGAGGCATGGGTAATTAAGCAGAGATGCAAAACAGAACTTGCAGGACATATGAAATTAGGAAAATACTAATTGAAAAAAAGAGACGTCTTTAGGGGCGTCTCTTTTTTTTCAATGTGAAATGATGGTTTGTCTTTACCAGAATGTGCCGGTTTTTGCATAGGGATAGGAGCCAAAGAAGTCCGGCAGAGACAAAACGCTCCTTGACGAATGAAAACAGAATGTTATAATAAAACATGTATACACAAGTAGTCAGGAGGAACGCCAATGATACATAAAGATAATGGATTCCCATATTATTTACAGATCTATCAGGAGATCCGGGAACGGATTCTTACAAGAAACTACTTACCCGGTCAACCGATTCCGTCAGAGAATGAGCTGGTAAGGGAATTTGAAGTGACCAGGGCAACAGTAAGGAATGCTTTAAAAAAGCTCCAGAATGAGGGCCTTATTCTGACGGAAAAGGGCAAAGGCTCCTATGTGAACCAGCCGAAGATCGAGCAGAGTCTGTTTAAATTTTATAGTTTTGGAAGGGACCACAGCGAACTCAATAAAAATTCAGTGCTGCTGGGGGTTGAGGAGGAGCAGAATATTGAGGCCCAGAAAGCCCTGAATCTTCCCGGAGACCAACCGGTAAAACGGATCACCCGTATCCGAAGGCTGGATGACCTGCCAGTGATTATAGAGAATTCCTACATTCCGTCATTTCTTGTTCCTGACATTGAAACCTACGATCTGGAAAACCTTTCGATTTATGACCTTTTGGAAAATACATATGGATGCCGTATATCAAGAGCAAAGGAATTTCTTGATACCTGCTTGACAGACCATGATGATTCTGAGCTGTTAGAGGTCGATGAGGGGATGCCTGTGTTTTTGATTAAGCGGATTACTTTTGATTTAAAGGACAGGCCCATCGAGTTTCGGGAGTCTGTTATAAGAAGCGATAAATTCACCTTTTCGGTGGATTTAAAATTAAGATAAAAAGGTGGTTTTAGAATGATTTTCCTAACGGTTGAAATATTATTCCTATCAGTATTTGCAGGTTTTATCGGTTCCCTTTTAGGTCTTGGAGGAGGAATTATCATTACACCGGCCCTGACCCTGCTCCTTGGTATTGACATCAAATACGCAATTGGAGCCAGTATCGTCTCTGTAATCGCTACATCCAGCGGTTCTGCTATTGTTTATTTAAGAGATAAGATAACCAATGTGCGGGCAGGCATGTTTTTGGAAATCGCAACGACGACCGGAGCGCTGACCGGAGCATTGATTGCGGGCCTGGTCAGTACCAAGTATTTATACCTGACGTTTGGACTTCTTTTGCTGTATTCCGCTGTGAATATGTTTCAAAAGAGAAATCAGGAACTGCCTCAGGAATTTCCCGCCAATCCTATGGCAGATAAACTGAAACTGAACGGAAGCTACTATGACAAAGCACTTGACCGGACGGTAGATTATCATGTGACAGGAATCCGCAGTGGTTTTGGTATGATGTATGCTGCAGGTATCATATCCGGGCTTTTGGGGATTGGGAGCGGTGTCTTTAAAGTAATGGCTATGGATTCTTTTATGAAACTTCCCATGAAGGTCTCCACTGCCACAAGTAATTTTATGATCGGCGTTACGGCTGCCGCCAGTGCGGGGATCTATTTAACCAGAGGCAATATCGACCCAAAGATTGCAGCTCCTGTGGCGCTTGGAGTCCTTGTTGGAGCTGCAGTAGGGACAAAAGTCATGCAGCGGTTAAAAAGTACCACTCTGCGGCTGGTTTTTATTCCGGTATTGCTGTATGTTTCCATTGAGATGATTATGAAAGGTGTAAAATTATGAGTAAGAATGTTGAAAATTATAAAAACGTTGAGGAGGCGGAGATATGGATCAGCAAGACCTTAAGGGCGGGAGTGGTGTTAAGCGCCGTCATAACAGGCTTTGGATTGGTTCTGTTTTTGCTTACGGGTAACAGCGGATATCCGGGAGAGAGTTTCCCCACATCTCTGGTTGGGATAATGGAAGGGCTTCTTGCTTTTAAGCCCTATGCAATTATATTAAGCGGCCTGTTGGTGCTGATACTTACGCCGGTTTTGAGAGTGGGGGTTTCTATAATTACGTTTTTAAAAGAAAAGGATCATTTGTATGCGATGATTACGGCAACTGTATTTGTGATTTTAATCATCAGCTTTTTTATGGGAAAATAGTGACAGAGAAAATCGGGATTTTACACCCCTCTTAGACTTTGATTGCTTCTCATTTGCAATGCAAAAGCCGGATTCCTGCGGCAGGTACCCGGCTTGTTTTTTATGATGTTAAAGATTGGGATACAGCTGTTCCATGGCATGGATCTGAGTTACCAGCATGTGATTGCAAGGGGTGCAGATTCCATAGTCCCGCCCAAGACCGTCAACAACTCCATTGATCCGGTCGATTTCGGTGATCCGTTTGTTCTGACGGTCCTGATACATACTGGCATATCCTTCGGCATCATTTTCGCATACATGCCGGACGATTTGCAGAGCTTCCTTCCGGTCAAAATAAGTGCCGTCCGCTTCCGCAACCATTACACATTCATAAACGATCTTTTTGCACAGGTCCCAGAGAAAGGGATTGGTAAAAATCTCCCCGATCTTACACTGCATCAATGTGCTCAGGGCATTGATACCGCAATTGACCAGCAGCTTCTGCCATAAAACCTTTTGAATGTCTTCCATAATATTCACGTCTAGGCCGCTTTCCTCTAGGGCAGCCGCCACAAGCTTCACATCACGCAGCGATTCTTCACAGAGAAAATCGGGACCGATATTGGTGGGACCGCATCCGGAATGATAAAATCTTCCAAGGCCCATGGAAACACTGTTGTGGCTGCTTGTGCCTACAATAATCCGTTCTTTTGGCACAAATTGAGCAATGTCCCGGTTATTGCCTGCGCCGTTTTGCAGTGTCATCACAAGGGTTCCAGGACCCAGCAGTCCTAAGTTTTCCTTCATGGCTTCATAGGTATGGATTCCCTTTACAAATACGATTACCAGGTCCTGAATGCCGATATCTGTGCCGCTTAATACGGCATTCACGGAAAAAGTCGTTTCCGTTCGGTCGTTTTCGATTTTGGTGATTCCGTCAGCATTTATTTTTTCAACCTGTGGTCTATAGCTGTCTAATAAGGTTACATCATGGATAGGGGCAAGATAGCTGGCATAAAGGCTTCCCATAGCTCCAGCTCCCAGAATTGCAATTTTCATTTGTTTCCTCCGCGTTTTATTCAAATACTCACTTATAGTATCATGAATATTTTTCTATATATAATACAATATTTTCAATGGTACCATGAAGAATTTTCATGTATAATAGGTTTGGACAATATACGGGGAAGAAGGTGAAACTATGGATGTCAATAAATATATATTGTTTGTGCGTGCGGTCGAAACCGGTAATTTATCAAAGGCGGCAGCCCAGTTAAGCTATTCTCAGACGGCTGCCAGCCATATGATCTCTTCTATGGAAGAAGAACTGGGAATCAAGCTTCTTTATAGAGGAAGAAACGGAGTTTCCCTTACGGAAGAAGGAGAGCGCATTTATCCTTTGGCAAGAGAGCTTGCGGAAAAGGAAGATGCCATCAGAATTTTGGCCGGGGAAGAAAAAATCCACCATGGCAGGATTCGTATCGGTGTTATCACAAGCGTGGCGGTAAAGTGGATGCCAAGGATTATTATGGAATTTAGGAAATTATATCCTTTTGTGGAATTGAATTTAAATGATGCCATTCACTATGAGATCATGAAGGACTGGTTTTCCAAGGATGTCATCGACTGCGCATTTACCGCAGAAGCGAGCAGAAAGGACAATGAGATTCCTCTCGTCAAAGATCCCTACTATGTGATCATGTCTCCGGACCATCCGTTGGGTTCTTATGAAACCATCACTCCCCAGCTATTAAAAGGCGAAACATTTGTAATTCCCAGTGAGGGAACCAGTTATTCGGTGGGGAAAATTTTGCGTCAGGCAAAGGGAAAGCTGATTGAGCACAACGGATTTTTAAGCGATCAGGCAGCCATCGCCATGGTATGCGGAGGCTGCGGAATCAGCATTTTACCCAAACTGGTTCTTGATTCGTATGGTTCCGACGGCTATATAAGAAGAATTCTTGACCCCGAAGTGCACAGAATCATTTATTTTTGTATCTCTTCAAGGAAGGTACTGCATCCGACCATCCGGTGCTTTTCCAGTTTTGCACGGGAGTGGATTAAAAAAAATGCAGAAAATGTTATAGAAGATTCCGAAAAATGGTAAGATTATTTATAAGATATTAGCGAGTTTATTGACATATTTAGGAAAATACGGTAGAATACTATCAATTACAAAGCGAAACTTGTAATATGAAGGAAGGAGATTAATTATGTTTGATTTTAAAGGTAGAGTTTGTGTTGTTTCAGGTGCTTCCTCTGGTCTTGGGGCACAGATGGCAGAGGGCTTTGCCGCCCAGGGCGCTGATGTGGTAATTATGGCCAGAAGGCTGGAGAGACTTGAGCAGGTAGCGGAAAAGCTTAAATCCTTTGGCGGAAAAGTTCTGGCGGTTCGCTGTGATGTTACGGATACAGAGTCTGTAAATGCAGCGGCAGATACGGTGATAAAAGAATTTGGTAAAGTGGATATTCTTGTAAACTGTGCAGGTTCCGCAAAGAATGCAGGAGTTGTGGATATGACTGATGAAGAATGGGATTTTACCATTGATACGGACCTGACCAGTGTATTCAAGGTTACCAGAGCATTCTCCAAATATATGATTGAAAAGAAATACGGACGAATCATTAACATTGCCTCCATGTACGGCCTGGTTGGAAATACTGCCCTTGATACGGTAGCATACCATGCTTCCAAAGGAGGAGTGGTCAATTTCACCCGTGCAGTAGCAGCGGAGCTTGCAAAACATAATATTACATGCAACGCCATCTGTCCTGGATATTTTGCAACGGAACTGACCATTGATACCTTAAAAACAGAGCAGTTCACAAATTATATGAAAGCTACTGTACCAATGGGACGCTATGGAAACGAAGGTGAATTGAATTCAGCTGCGATTTTTCTGGGGAGTGACGAAGCATCTTACGTTACAGGAGTTATTTTACCAGTGGACGGTGGATATACTGCTGTATAAAAAAGAGACCCACAGCTGTTTCCCTGCTGTGGGTTTTTGCGGTATGAATATTTTGTATCACGTCAATCCATTATAAGGAAGAATGTTTAACACCGCCAAATAAACAGGTATCCATAAAGATACTGAGAGAGGATAGATAGCTATGAGCAATAATAAGACAGTGATCAATGAATTCAAAGAGTTTATTTTACGTGGAAATGTTGTGGATCTGGCAGTCGGTGTCATTATTGGTGCAGCGTTCCAGTCCATCGTCGGTTCTCTGGTCAAGGATATTATTTCCCCATTGATCGGAGTAATCACCGGAGGAGTGGACTTTTCCAACAAATTCCTTCTCCTTTACACTCCGCAGGAGGGAGCCGATGTTTCAACCCTGGATGCGGCAAGCTCTCTGGGACCGGTATTTGCATATGGTGCATTTATTACGTCAGTCATTAATTTCCTAATAATGGCAATCGTCATTTTTTTTATGGTAAAAGCTCTTAATACTCTTCGGGGAAAGACGCAGCAGATTATTGCGCAGCAGTCAAAGCTTCCGTCTTCAGGCGCAGCGGTCTCCCAGGAGAAGCAGTGCCCCCACTGTTACAAGCAGATCCACGTGAAGGCCACCCGCTGCCCTTACTGCACCAGCCAGTTGGAAGAGCAGAGCAAAACCAGTTCGCCGTCCGGTCAAAATTAAATTGGGCGGTCACCGGTAAGACGATCCAGCAGGGTGGGTACATCAACAATGCCATATCCCCAGATATTATTGGGATAGAGGAAATTGGGATCTCGTCTGGCGGACCGCATTAACATCAGATTGATCTGTTCCCCCGTAATATAAGTAAAGTTGCCCTTGCCCTGGGTCCACTCAAAAACAGCTGCACAGGAACCTGCGATATGGGCGGCTGCCGCTCCGGTGCCTGTAAGCGTTCCATACTGGTTATCAGGAAGGGCACAGGGGATCTGAAAGCCTGGAGCTGCCAGATCCGGTTTTACCAGGCCGCTTCGCGTATAACCTCTTCCTGACTCATCAAGGATATTACCGGTCATTTGATTGTAAGCGGTTGCTGTAAGAGGGCGCCAGGAGTTACCTGGGGAGGTTATGGTGGTGTCCGGATTTGGAAGAAGAAAAAAGGTTCCATTGGATATCAGATCTCCGGAAGGCAGCCAGGAATGGAGCGAAAAAGGCTCATCATTGGTACTCTGGACGTGAAAATACCAGATTCCGGGAAGAGGGTTCCTAAAACGTATCAGTATCAGCTGGTCACCTGACCCCCGTTCAAAGGCCATATTATTGATCCAGACAGTGCTGTTGCTGGAGGGGAAGTTGAATTGGTCACATACGTCAAAGGTAGGATTAATAATCGGAATCGTTTCGTTGTTTGGAGTGGAAATTTCGATGGATAGTCTTCCGGGTACATAGGGCCAGATTTCCATGGAAAACATCCGGTCCTGAGGGCTGACATTGAGCTGAAAATCTTTTGCGTGAGGAGCTGCAAAGTTTTGACCGTAATAATGGCGGTTGCTGTTTCCTTCATTTCCTGCGGAAACAACCACATCAATATCAGGGACCCGGACCAAACTTTCCAGATAAGTGCTCAGGATTCCCCGCCCGTCATGGCTTCCCTGACTGCTTCCCAGAGCAATGCAGATGACAATGGACCGTTTCAGTCTTTGCGCAGTGGAAATGAGATACCGTACCCCAAGAATGATATCAGACTCCTGATAACACCTCTTTTCTTCAGGAACACAAAATATCATTTTAAGATTTTGTTTGGCTTCTTTTAATTTTACCACAATCAGGTTTGAATTGGGCACAACACCGGAAAAGGACTGCTCTTCATTGGGGGAACCTGCAATGATGCTGGCAATGGCTGTTCCGTGTCCCGTATCATCGGTGGTAGGTACCGCAGCCAGAGGCTCCGCGTATTGAAGTGCGTTATTGATCGCAGCTCTTGTATACTCGGTGCCAAAGGTGAAGCCTGTGGGAGGTTCCCCATCCTGTATGGTCTGATCCCAGATGGAAACGATCCGGGAGGTTCTGTCTCTGTTGATAAAAGCGGGATGCTGGTAATCAATTCCAGTATCCACCACACCAATCATGACCCCCTGCCCCAATAAGCGGTAATCTGTCTGCTGCTGGGTGGAAGATATGACATCATGAGTTGGACTGATCACAGAAGTCAGAGTATATAGGGATGAAAAGATATGATATGGGTAAACGCCCAGATCACAGATCTGCTTATCAGTTTTGGTAACATGAAGCAGAGAAAAGTCATTATTCAGCCATGTGATGTTGTCGCCGGTACTGAATTCTGGAATCAGGGAATTGCTGATAAAGAGGTCATAATAATTGTTGTCCAATATTTTTTCCATAATTTCGTCCCTCCTGCTTCCGCGGATAAAAACATATGTTATAGTTTATGCACCATTCCTGTTGATATGAATATTGGTTTTCCATGGGAAGCATTACTCCTTACACTCATAATAGAAGTCCATTTGCATAAAATGTATCATATGTGCCATAGTGGCAGATAGGGAGGCCTGATTATGCAAAAAATAGTGGATGAAAACTATTATGATATCATTATCAGTAATGTTATGATTCCTAATTATGACACGGGAGATAATATCACACATATGAATTTAAGGCATTCCCTGGCTCATATTCCCATTACTGACGGAGTCCCCTGTGATCTTGGAACCTATCCCTACAATGCATTTCCCTCTGTGCTTACCCTAAGCTCTACCATCAGCCTTGAAAAGTCTGGAATCGGAACGGTACAGAGAAACCCTTATCTTGCATTGTTCGGAAGAGGAATCATTGTAGCGGTGATTGATACGGGAATTGATTATCAGCATCAGGCATTTTTATACAATGACGGAACCACGCGAATCCTTTCGCTTTGGGACCAGACCATTCAGGAAGGTCCGCCTCCGGAAGGATTTACATATGGAACTGAATACACCAGAGAACATATTAATGTAGCTTTGAAATCGGAAGATCCGTTATCCATTGTTCCTTCTGTAGATACCAATGGACATGGAACCGCAATTGCAAGTGTTTTGGCGGGAAAACCCAA
>CAJMPJ010000076.1 GCA_905215155.1 uncultured bacterium
GCATCGTGGGTGAACTCTAAACCATTAAATCCGAAGATAAATTTACGCAGTCATATGGTGGTTATATGAGTTGTCAGGGATAAAATAATATGGTAGAATATCATCATGGAATAATCGTGTTACAGGGTGTGTTGACCTCATTCTTTGATAGAATGGGGGTGATGCTTATGAAGTTTGACTTTAAGGATTTAATGAACTTTGGTCTTTTCCTTCTGGCATTACTTACATTCGTTTTTACGTTTAGTAAGTAACAATACATAGCAAAAACCACCCTGATACTTTGGTCGGTTCGGGTGGCTTATGCTTCTCAATTTAACTGTTCAAACCACCTTGTGGGCGGTTGTTCCTTTTCTAAGATAAATATACCACGCATTGCGTGTGTTGTAAAGATGAAAATATGATAAGAAAAGGTGACTTTAATGAATTTCGATGAGAAGTGAAACAGACTATGTATGCAGCTTATAGCATAAAACAAATCGACTTATGGAAAACATAAAACCTTTCCCCATTAAAGCCTTTCCCCGTCATTGACATCCTCCTCCAAATGTAATAAAATAGAATTATCTGACAAAATTTGTCAATTTGGATCAGCGATTATTTACATAAGATTAAAATGCCGCATAAATTGAAGGGGGAAAGTATCATGAACAATCAAATCACAGGAAATGATTTACTGGATTCTTTTTATAGCGTAATCCCGTACCTATCAAATTTATTTGAAGAGGATGTGGCTTTCGCATTAACCGATAGGCAGAAATTCGTTTTGGTTACCAATGGAAGCCGGTTAAAATTTAGTATTACAGCAGGAGAGCAGATTCCGCCAGGCGGGGCGATCAGGGAAGCCCTGGATACTGGAAGAGTCACCATTAAAGATGTGCCGGAATCAGTTTACGGAATCCCATTTAAATCTTATGCGGTTCCTGTTTTTGACCAAAGCAGAAATGTGATTGGAGTTTTATCATTAGGAAAGAGTCTGGAAAAAAGAAATGAATTGTTCGGTTTAATCAGCAGCCTTTCCAATGGAATCCATCAAATCACAGAATCTACCAATAGTGTGAATTCTGGCATGATGCAATTAAAAAACATGAACACAGAGATATCCATGAAGGCGACTGAAGCCAACGAAAGTGCGAAAAATACAGATGGAATCCTGGAATTTGTGAAGGATATCTCCACACAAACCAACCTCTTGGGGTTAAATGCAGCCATTGAAGCAGCAAGAGCCGGGGAAGCAGGCAGGGGCTTTACCGTAGTTGCCGGCGAAATAAGAAAGATGTCCGCTTCAACCACAGACTTTATCGACCAGATTGATACTGTTTTGAAAAATATCAATGCATCTATATCTACCATAAATAACAGAATTACGGAATCCAACCAAATCTTTGATGAGGAAACAAGCGAATTTCGGAATATGGTGAATTCTATCAACAATTTAAATGCCACAGCAAAGAAGTTGGAAGACATGCTGCAGCATTTATAGAGTATCAATTCATTTAAGTTCAAATTTTAACAATTGAATCGTCAGCAATTTATCAATAGGGATAGAGCACAGCAACGGCACTGTCCTTATTTTAATGTTTCTTTTACTTAAAAAATCTTTGATAAATTGAGAGTTTTGAGTTATGATAAATACTGCTAAAATTTAAAAAAGAAGGATAACAGATATGAAAATAAAAAAATCAAAAGTCGTTGTCGTTGGTTGTGGACTGGTTGGTTCATCAACCGCTTTCAGCCTGGTGACACAGGGGGTATGTGATGAGATCCTGATGATCGACATTAATAAAGAACGTGCTCTTGGGGAAGTAATGGATCTGCGGGATACCATCAAATATTTAGACCGGAATGTAAAGGTGCGTACCGGAACCTATTCGGAATGCGGAGATGCAGATATTATTGTGATAACGGCAGGAGCACCGCCCCAAAAAGGGCAAACCAGACTGGATACGCTGGAAGTCAGTGCAAAAATCGTAAAAACCATTGTAGATCCGATTATGGCCAGCGGGTTTGATGGTATCTTTCTCGTTGTATCCAATCCCGTTGATATTATGGCACATTACGTTTATAAATTATCCGGCCTTCCGAAAAACCAGGTCATTGGAACCGGAAGTGCGCTGGACACTTCAAGACTGCAGAATTTCATTGCAGAACTGGTAAACGTGGACCCAAGAAGTGTATATGCATATTCCATGGGGGAGCATGGGGATTCTCAGATGGTTCCCTGGTCAACCGTTACCGTAGCAGGAAAGTCCTTCCAGGACATTATTCAAGACAACAAAGAGATGCTTGGTGAAGTAGACTTAGATGAGATTGTGAAGAAAACAACAAAAGAAGGCTGGGAGATTTACAACAGAAAAGGAACTACCTATTACGGAATCGCCACCACCTGTGTAGGGATCATCAAGGCCATTCTTTACGACGAGAACCGGATCATTCCTGTTTCCACCCTATTAGAAGGAGAATACGGTCAGGAAGAGGTATTTGCCGGAGTACCGACTATATTGAACCGAACCGGAGCAGCGGATATTCTGGAAATCCATATGACAGAGGAAGAATTGGGGAAATTCATAGATTCTGTCAATGTCATACGGGAATATACCAATAAGATTCTATAAACGTTTTCATTGTCTGACGTCATATTCAAAGAATCACCCCAAACAAAAAATAAAATAAAAGCCTAAATCAAAAGCCTTTTTCATGGAAGTTATTTCCTTTTAAAAGGTTTTTTCTATTGAAAAAGCAATTTTAATTCAACACAGGAACTTTTCAATTTCTTCTTCCCATCCTCCTTTTATAATTTGGTTTAATATGCTGACTATAGAACCTGATATTTGGAAAAGCTATGGTTAAAGTGATATAACGAATGAATCGGATGGGAGAGTAGGGCAGATGATATATAATAAAAATTTGTGCACATGCCAAAAGCCTGGAAACATAACTGAGATAAAAAGGCTTCATAAGAAAGTAAAGACCAGAACGGTATTATTGAGAGACAGTTTAAGAGATTTATGCGTGACCTCTTTTAACCGGATTTTTCATTATGCAATTTTTGAAGGCTGGTATTATAAGCACCAAAACAAAGATACGGTACTTGCCTTGATCCCTGGTGCAAGTATTGATAAAAATGGTACAAAGCATCCCTTTTTACAAATCATCTGGAACGAAAGTTCCTATTCGGTTGATTTTCCGGAGGAAGATTATCTGGTTGACAAAAGACAGCAGCGGATCATGCTGGGGTGCAATGTATTTTCCATTCATGGGGTCAAGCTCAACATACAGACCCAGGATATTTCCATTCATGGGGTGATCCGCTACAGTTCGTTAAGTCCCATCAAATATTCCATTATGGGACCATTTGAGCTGGTGCCATTTATGGAATGCAGGCATGAAGTGATCAGCATGGCACACACTCTTTATGGAAGTGTAAAGATCAATGGCAGAGTTTTAAATTTCAATGGGGGGAAGGGTTATATAGAGGGGGACAGAGGAAGATCCTTTCCAAAGGACTACTTATGGATTCAGTGCAACCACTTTCGGGAGGAGGCTTCCATTGTTATATCGGTAGCCCGCATTCCTTTTATAGGTTATAGCTTTCAGGGGTGCATCTGTGTGGTCCAGTATAAAGGCAGGGAATACCGTTTTGCCACCTACTTAGGCGTAAAGGTAGTATGTAAAAGGCGGACTTCGGTTGTGCTAAAGCAGGGCATATACAGTTTGAAGGTATATTTGTCCAATCAGAATATGGGCGGAAAGTCAGGATTTTCCCATAAACTGTTAGCTCCCAACCAGGGGAAAATGACACGTTTTATAAAAGAAGAACATTTGCAGCGGGGAAGGTTTTTGCTGTATAAGGGAGACGATCTGGTCTTTAACCTTGCAAGCAATTATGTGAGCTTTGAATATGAGCCAGGAATGATATAGGATTTGACAGGTGCACCCTGCATGTATGCAACGTGTAACGTGCACCTGCTCCCATTTTATTGGCTGTACCCGGGAGCATCAATGAGTTCCTTCCGCTTCAAGGCCCGCTGTGACCTAAGGGAAATTCCTGTGTTTATGCAAAGTTTGCAATGGAAAATGGAAGTGTTATATTGTACAAATTTATAAAATTGACAAAAATTTTTCGATTTATTAATGTATATTAATAAGTGTTAAGATAAAAGCGCTCCATAAGAAGAATCACTGTTTCATAAAGGGAATACCATCTTAAAGAATTGTAATGTTTGCGAAAGATGTTGATAAATGGCAGAAAATTGGTATAATTAATACATGAAAGTTATTCTGATAGCAAAAGATAAAAAGGGGGATCACCTATGAAGAAAAGCAGCAGATTAAAAATCTCCGGTCGTTTAAATCGTGTATTTGCTGTGTTAGTTTTTATTATTATTTTATCATCTGTTTTTTCACTCATCAGTTTTCGGATCATCGGCAATAATTTTACCACTTTTTTTCATGTACAATATGAAACCACACGGAAACAAATGGAGATCCGAAAAGATGTCCAGGCGATTAACAAGCGGATTCTTTTGTCAATATTAAGCAATGATCAGGCTGTTATTAAAAATGAAAAAGAAGATCTGGACAAGCGGTTTCATAAGATACAGGAATACATAAGCGTCATCAGCACCAATTTAAATGACGACCATACAGATCAGGTATTAACAGAAGCATTAAACAAGTTTAAAGAGGATAGCAGCCGTTTGCTGGATTATGTGGAGACAGGGGATATAAAAGCAGCAATGAGCTTTTATAACTCAAACTTCAATAATTCCTCCGAAGCCCTTGCTGACGTACTGGAAGATACAGGAAACCGGTCAGATCAAGAGGCTTCGCTGAAATATGAAACAAGCATTGCAGTAGAGAATTTTACCACCGTTTTAGTAGCTGTATTTTCTATTATTTCCTTAATTACGGCAATTTTTATGGGAAAACGTCTTATAAAAGGAATCGTTGTTCCATTGGGGGAGCTGGAATCAGCTTCCAAGGAGATTGCACAAGGGAACCTTCATACGAAGATCACCTACGAATCCGTTGATGAGATCGGACAGGTGGCGGACAGTCTGAGGACTTCCATTCAAAAGATCGCTTCCTATATTGAAGATATTGATTTCGTTATGGACAACATGGCTTCCGGAAATTTCAATGTCAACTTTAAAAATGAATTTTTAGGAGATTTCAAAAACATTGAAAAATCTCTCAAGATATTTACCAATAAGATTTCCCGCAGCCTGGGTGATATCAGTCAGGTTTCAGAACAGGTATCCAGCGGTTCCGTACAGATTGCGGAATCCGCGCAGACGCTTGCAGGAAGCGCAGTCAATCAGGCTGAAATCGTAAAAGAGCTTTCCCATACGGTAGCGGACATGACTGCCCGTATTTCTGAAAATGCCCAGAATGCCGGAGACATCAGTGAAGAGGTCACCACAGTCACAAAGAATATCACCCAGGAAAATCAAAACATGAAGGAGATGGTCCTTGCAATGGAGGCCATCAGAAAAACTTCCCAGGACATCAGTAAAATTATTAATACCATCAATGATATCGCGTCCCAGACCAATCTTTTGGCACTGAATGCTTCCATTGAAGCGGCAAGAGCCGGAGAAGCAGGAAAAGGCTTCTCTGTTGTGGCAAATCAGGTAAGCCATTTGGCCAGCCAGAGTACGGAGGCAGCCAAAATTTCCACCCAGTTGATTGGAGATTCCCTTCAGGCCGTGGAAAAGGGAACGGTCATTGCAGATGCAGTAGCCAAAGAGCTGAATGTGATCGTAGACAGAACCCAGGTGATTATGAAAAAAGTGGAAAGTATCGCTTCCGCATCCAAAGATCAGGCGTTATCCGCCACACAGATTGATGACGGAATCGGTCAGATATCCAAGGTGGTGGAAATCAACGCTGCCACAGCCGAAGAAAATTCTGCAGCAAGTGAAGAACTTACCGGTCAGGCACAGTCTTTGAGAGACTTAATTTGCCAGTTCCGTTTAAAACAGTAAGAATTCTGTGAAAACATTGCTTATAAGCCGGCCAAAAAGGGAGAAGATAAGAAGAAGACGGTTTTCAGGAGTAATGTGATGGAGCTTATTTTTCTTATAATGGCCTGGCTGCCAATTGTGGTTGGAACATTTGGAATTGCTTTGATTTCTTATTATTTTTATAAATGGTGCAAAGGAGAAAGGGTGATCAAGCTGCGCATGGCAGGAGAAATCTGTTTTCTTGTGGTGCTTATATACTTTTTTATTTTCTTTCTTCTCAGTTTATATATAAAGCCCAAGTTATTTTCATAACTTAGATAGGCGGTGAAAAATACCGTATGTGCAGAGCTGTCCATGAGAGAGCCGTCTGCACATACGGTATTTTCATTCCGGTTTCTTGTGGTGCTCCTTCTGGCTTTTTGAAATGCTCCGGTGTTTCCCGGGAGTTATATGAAACTCTCTTTTAAACAAACGGTCAAAATAGCTGGAGCTTTCAAATCCGGTGCGTTCCGCTATTTCCGTGATGGAGAGATCCGTATGAAGCAGAAGCTTCCAGGCCTTCTGGAGCCGGCATTTATTGACATATTCAATAGGGGAGAGAGGTACGGAGCACTGAAAGCAGCGGAGGGCTTCACGCTTACTTACCCCAACAGAAGCTGCAATGTCCTCCAGCGTCAGCTTTTTTTGGTAGTTTTGCTCGATAAAATATGTCATTCGGCGGAAACGCACTTGAGATATCCGGTTGGTTCCTGTATTTTCCATGGTGACAAATTCATTCCGGTGTTCGTAAAGCCCGGACCAGATCTGACAGACCATGGCATGAGCCTCTAATTCCCATGTGGGGGTCGGGTCTTCGCATAAGCCGTAAAGCCTTAATAACGTAAGAAGTATGTTCTTCTGCCAGGGAATGCTGGTCTTTAATACCATATGGGAGATTCCAGAGTCGAGAAACGGGGCAAGAAAACGCTCCTGGATTAAACTGCTATCCGGAGCGATGAATTCCGGAGCAAATACCACATTTGGAATCACCCCTGTCCCGGCAGAGGCAAAACGGTGTATGGAACCTGAATTGATAAAAATGCCGTCTCCTTCTTCCAGAATATGGTTGATGTTGCCGATGGAGCACTGCACAATGCCTCTTTTGACCGTCACCAGTTCAAATTCTCTGTGCCAGTGCCAGTCAATGCACCGGTTTTCAAATTTTCCCAGATCCTCATGATAATATTGGAACGGAAAGGCTGCCGAGCCGTGGGTAACCAGCTCCATCATGGTCTCATCCGTCTTTGTCCTGGTGCTTTGCATAAATAGTCCTCCTTTGAATGGTCGGCTGGATTATATCACAAACTGGCCATAATTTGCAAGATTTTATAAAAGATATGCGGTATAATACAAAAAAGAATGATGGGAGACCGGAAATGAATCAAGATTATAACAAAACGATTCGTGCCTGTTTTATGAGTTACATTGTACAGGCCATTGTCAACAACTTTGTTCCTCTTTTATTTTTAACGTTTGAAAAAGAATACGGAATTTCTTTATCAAAAATCGCTTTGCTGGTAACAGTCAATTTTGGGATACAGTTGTTTGTGGATCTATTGTCTGCCGGAATCATTGACCGGGTGGGATACCGTATTTCCATAATCACTGCTCATGGACTGTGTGCATTGGGGCTGTTTTCTCTTACCATACTTCCTGATATCGTTTCAGATCCTTGGATCGGTTTTCTCTTAGCAGTTATGATCTATGGGGCAGGGGGCGGTCTTTTAGAGGTTTTGGTAAGTCCTATGGTAGAGGCATGTCCTACAGAAAATAAGGAAAAAGCCATGAGCATGCTCCATTCCTTTTACTGTTGGGGGCATGTTGGAGTCGTTTTGTTGTCCACTCTATTTTTCGTGCTCCTTGGTTTGGAAAACTGGCGGATTTTGGCGGTTTTATGGACGTTTGTTCCAGTGGTGAATCTGACCATGTTTTTCCAGGTGCCCATTGCTTCTCTTATTAAAGGAGGTGAGGGGATTTCCCTCCGGTCTCTGGCCGGTAAAAAGATTTTTTGGGTGTTCCTGCTCCTGATGGTATGTGCCGGTGCAGGAGAACAGGCGGTCAGCCAGTGGGCTTCGGCATTTGCAGAGGAAGGGCTGGGGGTAAAGAAGACCGTAGGAGATCTTATGGGTCCCATGTTTTTTGCGGTTATGATGGGGGCATCAAGAGCAATGTACGGAAAGTATGGAGAAAGGTTAGACTTAAAGAGGACAATGATGGGCAGCGGAATCTTGTGTGTTGCTTCTTATTTTCTGATTGCATTGTCCCCTTATCCGGCATTGGGACTTCTTGGCTGCGGTCTGTGTGGCCTGTCCGTAGGAATCATGTGGCCGGGAACCTTCAGCATGGCGTCAGCTTCTATCCGGGGAGGGGGAACGCCAATGTTTGCATTTCTTGCTCTTGCAGGAGATTTGGGCTGCACCAGCGGTCCAGCGTTGGTAGGTCAGGTATCGGTTCTTATGGGAAACAGGTTACAAATGGGAATATTGGCAGCCGTATTATTCCCGGTTTTATTTGTCTTGATTTTAAAATTATGCTTTCGAGGTAAAACGTATGCTCAGAAATAAAAAACGGGAGGAGACCCTGGAAAAGGTTTCCTCCCTCATTGCTAATAAACCACGACTTCATATCCTTCTGTGGAGGGAAATGGAATTGTTACATTGTGTCCTGGGTTGTTATAATCCAGATTGATGTTCATGGTCAGCCCGGCGGTTTCATCATCATCGGCCATGGTTAAATGAATCACGATCTCTTCCTTTGAAAAATATCCTTCTGGTGTGAGAACTGCTTTTCCGTCTATGGAATTGATCTTATAATCCACATCATTAAGAGATGGCCATATCTCATCGTTGATTTTTTCCAGATAAGCCTCCATTCCTTCCGCATGATTGGAGTATAAGAGGATTTTACTGCCTCCATCCCCGTCAGCGATCTGGACATGATCAAGGAATGCCCAGAACTGTCCGGTCAGTCCTCCCAAAGTGAGATTTTTTGACATATCCTCATGCCCGATCTTCATCTTATATTTTTGATTGGAGCCCATATCCGCATAATAGGTCCCATCGGTATAAAAAGAGGTCTGAGTATCTTTTATTCCTAACATATCCATCTGGGTTTCTGAAAGAAATTCCATGTTTGGTGTGTTAAGGTCGTGGTATTTCAAATGAAGCAGCATGGAAATCGGGATCTCCATTACAGAATAGGAAAGGTTCATATGTATGTTCCCATCCAGATCCAGACCGGGTAAAGCAGAGGTTTTCTTTATGGCATTAAGATATAATTCTCTTCCTTCCTTTTTAACAGACGCTGCGGCCATCGGATTGGCTGCCCTTTGACGAACAATTCCGTCAGCAACCCATGCTCCGTTCTCATTGACCGAAAAGCCATCCGGAGTGGTGGTATTCGTAAGCAAATATCCATTTTCATCGAAATAATAGCATTCTGCCATTCCGTCTTCATTAGAATCAATCCATTCCCAGGCGGCTGCGGGAGAAGGCTGATTTTTTTCCTGCCATCGCCAGCCTTGGGAATCCTCTATCCAGGTGCCGGCAAATGCAGCGGATGCCATGGAGAGGGATAAAAGCAATGTGACAGCAAATATCTTTATCAAATTTTTCATTCTGGTTATATTCCTCCTGTTGTGCATTCCCAGGATCAGTCAAAACATCCCGGAGAAGCGATTTACCATTATGATTGGTTCATTGTACCATAATCTGGTAAATACAACAATGTTTTTTGAAGAGGAGTGACTGCGTAAATTTATCTTCGGATTTAATGGTTTAGAGTTCACCCACGATG
>CAJMPJ010000077.1 GCA_905215155.1 uncultured bacterium
GGTGGAGATGGAATTACAGGGATCAGAGGATCGGATGAGACAGTTGTTTGATGAATTGAATAACGACCGCTTTATTAGGATAAAAGAAATACAGGCAGAGATAATTCCGGTAGTAGAAGAGAAGGGGTTTCGGGTAAGATAAATGCAATCGTTTTAAAGACGGCACTGTTGTCAATGCCGTCCTACCCTCTCTATATCCACGGGCCTTCTTGGTTTCATTCATTCAAAGATTTAACGCTGCTATCATCTCTGCCGGAAGATTCAGCCATGACCGGTTCGTTCGGGCCAGAGTGCGAATTTTTATAAAATTTAGTTATCAAAATTGCAGCTACAGTGTAACGATACCTGAAGCCTTTATGATCCGAAACCTGTCTGCAAGCGAGTCGTAATTAACTTCCGTTATTTTTATATCGGAGTAGTCAACGAATCTAAAAAATGTATTCAGCAAAGTATTTCAATACGCTGTCTTGAGAAATTATATATTATGGCATGATTACTCCGCCATTTGGTGAAATAACCTGTCCAGTAAGATAAGGAGCATTAATAATATATTCCATACAACCAGAGATATCAGAGATATCACCAATATGGCCCATAGGAATTGTACTGGCAAGTGCTTTTAGTTCATCCTGATTTACGCCACGAAGCATGTCAGTCATAATCATACCTGGGGCAATGGCATTTACTCTGACTTTTCGAGAAGCAAATTCTAATGCAAGTGCTCGGGTTAGTCCAATAACACCTGCTTTTGCAGCACAATAGTCCCCTTGATTCGCAACTCCCATTAGCCCGCCAATAGAAGAGGTATTGATAATGCTAGAACCCTCTTCAAGATCAACCATATAAGGAAGGGCCAAATGACACATGTGCAAGAAACTCATAAGATTGGTATTGATGACATTTGTATAAGCTTCTTCTGTGATATCAAGAAAATTGCAGTTATTTGTGATACCAGCATTGTTAATAAGTACATTTATTTTATTTCCAAACTTGTCAATGGCTGCATTTACAAGCCTCTCGCAATCAGAATACTTGGAAACGTCGGCTCTTACGACAATTGATTCCACCCCATAATCCCTTGCCAATTTTTCCGATAAGTCGTCACTTAGTTTTTTACTTCGTTCACTTCGATAATTAATAACAACATTAAATCCCATTTCCCCAAGTTTAAGAGTCATTGCCTCCCCAATTCCTCTTGACCCACCAGTGATAATCGCTACTTTACTCATAATGAAATTCCTCCTTTAATTAAGATTTTATAACTCTGGTATCATGCTATCATTTCGTAAATGCTATGTCAATAATATATAGAATGCTGTGAAAACAAAGTGATAAAGATAGAAAATATTAAATAAGAATGGATATAAGCTGACATATAAAAGGGAACGGCTTTAAAACCTTTGACTCATTTGCCATTGTGACATGATTGCCATTTGATGAGCATTTGAAACCCTTACGTGCCGGAAGTTTAAGCGGTTGGCTTGCTGGAGTGGGAAGGAATGAATCACTTAAATGTTTGCAGATCCAGTTTTGATTGATATCATCAAAGGGGCAAGAAAAAGCCATATGCGTCCTATTCGTTACGATATTAAGAATTGACTATGAACCTTTTTGCACTATTCTTTTAAAAATAGAATAATACAGCATAAGTAGAAATAGTAGGAGACGGTATGTCAATACAAAATGGTTCTTCTGAAAAAGAAAATAATGCAATGCTGGGCCTTATATAACTCTCTAAATCGTGTTGCATGGCATGTTGCATTAGCATACAAAACACAGTAAAATTAGCCAATACGTTGTAAAAACGTGCGATAGCAAAAATACAAAAACCCTAGTGTTTACAAGGAATTCTCGTAAATGCCAGGGTTCTTCAGACAGCAGATAACGGGAATCGAACCCGCCTCCTCAGCTTGGGAAGCTGATATTCTACCAATGAACTATATCTGCTTAATCATATAAATTACGTGTTTTATTATAACATAGTTCATCCGAAAATTTCAATAGTTATTTATAAAAAATGGAAAAAGTTGCTAGTAACTTGCCAAAAATGGAAAAATCATTGTATAATGGAAGTTGACTATACAAGATGTGGAGGAGTATCATGGCGAAAACGCAGTATAATGCGGAGAGTATTACCGTATTGGAAGGCCTTGAGGCTGTACGAAAACGTCCTGGAATGTACATAGGCAGTGTAGGGACAAAGGGATTAAATCATTTAATTTACGAAATAGTAGATAATGCGGTGGACGAGCATCTTGCTGGATACTGTAATCAGATATGGGTGACGCTTGAGGCCGATGGTTCCTGTACCGTAAAGGATTCAGGCCGTGGAATACCGGTAGAGATGCATAAAAAAGGCGTTTCGGCAGAGCGTGTGGTTTTATCGACGCTTCACGCAGGTGGTAAATTTGACAACGATGCCTACAAGACCAGCGGCGGACTTCACGGAGTTGGTTCCTCTGTTGTAAATGCGCTGTCTGCCCACATGAAAATCAAAGTACATAAGAACGGTCTGATTCATTATGACGCATATGAGCGGGGCATACCAACGGTGGAACTGGTGGATGGCCTGCTTCCTACGTTGGGAAAGACGAAAGAGACCGGTACGGAAATAAATTTTCTTCCCGATGTGGAGATATTTGAGAAAATACGTTTTAAAGCGGAATGGCTTAAAAGCCGTCTTCATGAAACGGCATATTTAAATCCGGAGCTGCAGATCACCTATGTAAATAAAAGGCAGGGAGAGCAGGAGACCGTGGTTTATCATGAACCGGACGGAATTGTTGCTTATGTCAGAGAGTTAAACATTGGGAAAGAAGCGGTTCACGATCCGATTTATTTTAAAGGGACAGTGGATAAGGTGGAGGTTGAAGCAGCACTCCAGTTTGTGGATACCTTTGAGGAGAATATTCTGGGATTTTGCAATAATATATTCACTCAGGAAGGCGGGACCCATCTGGCCGGCTTTAAGACCCGCTTCACTCAAATGATCAACAGCTACGCAAGAGAGCTTGGAATCTTAAAGGAAAAGGACAGTAATTTTACCGGTGCAGATACGAGAAATGGTCTGACAGCGGTTGTGGCAGTTAAGCATCCTGACCCTATTTTTGAAGGTCAGACGAAAACCAAACTGGCAAGTGCGGATGCAACAAAAGCTGTATTTACTGTGGCAGGAGAGGAACTTCAGCGGTATTTTGACCGGAATCTGGAAGTTTTAAAAGCCGTAATCAACTGTGCGGAAAAATCAGCAAAGATCCGGAAAGCCGAAGAAAAAGCAAAGACCAATATGCTGTCTAAATCCAAGTTTTCCTTTGACAGCAACGGGAAGCTGGCCAACTGTGAAAGCCGGGATCCAGAAAAATGTGAGATCTTTATCGTAGAGGGAGATTCTGCGGGAGGTTCGGCAAAAACCGCCCGTAACAGGCAGTTTCAGGCCATTTTACCCATTCGGGGCAAGATTTTAAATGTAGAAAAGGCGTCTATGGATAAAGTATTGGCAAATGCGGAGATCAAGACCATGATCAATACGTTTGGCTGCGGATTTTCCGAAGGATACGGCAATGATTTTGATATTACGAAACTGCGCTATAACAAAATCATATTGATGACGGATGCCGATGTGGATGGAAGTCATATCGACACCTTGCTTCTGACCTTTTTATACCGGTTTATGCCGGAGCTGATATACGATGGACATGTATATATTGCCATGCCGCCGCTGTTTAAGGTCATCCCCAAGCGGGGGGAAGAACAGTATCTTTACGATGAAAAAGAACTGGAACATTACCGCCGCACCCATAAGGGAGATTTCACGTTACAGCGGTACAAAGGTCTGGGTGAAATGGATGCGGAGCAGCTATGGGAAACAACTCTTGACCCGGAGCGGCGCGTGCTTAAACTGGTGGAGATCGAGGATGCGAGAATGGCTTCCGAGATCACAGAGATGCTTATGGGAAGTGATGTACTGCCCAGGCGGCAGTTTATCTATGAGCATGCGGATGAAGCTGAGATTGATGCATAAGGAGAGGGAGTATGGCAGAGAGAATCATTAGAACAGAGTATTCCGAGGAAATGCAAAAGAGCTACATGAATTATTCCATGAGTGTTATTACAGCCAGAGCAATCCCGGATGCGAGAGACGGATTAAAGCCGGTGCAGCGGCGTGTATTATACGATATGAGTGAGCTTCATTTAAACCACGATAAGCCTCACAGGAAGTCGGCGCGTATCGTGGGCGATACCATGGGTAAATACCACCCCCACGGTGACAGCTCCATTTATGAAACCTTGGTAGTCATGTCCCAGACTTTTAAAAAAGGCATGCCTCTGGTTAATGGTCACGGAAACTTCGGTTCCATTGAAGGTGACGGTGCGGCTGCCATGCGTTATACAGAAGCGAGACTGGAAAAATTTGCGGAAGAAGTCTATTTAAAAGATTTAGACAAGACGGTGGACTTTATTCCAAACTATGATGAGACGGAAAAAGAGCCGGAGGTTCTTCCGGTCAGAGTTCCCAATCTTTTGATTAACGGAGCGGAAGGAATCGCAGTCGGTATGAGCACCAGTATTCCTTCTCATAACCTGGGGGAAGTCATTGATGCGGTCATGGCTTACATTGACAATCCTGACATTACCATTGCGGAACTGATGGAATATTTGCCCGGCCCGGATTTCCCCACCGGAGGGATTATCGCAAATAAAAGCGATTTACCTTCCATATACGAAACAGGCATGGGGAAAATCAAGCTTCGAGGAAAAATCGAGGTAGAGCTTGGAAAGAGGAAGTCCGATAAGGATAAACTGGTGGTTACAGAGATTCCTTATACCATGATCGGAGCCGGAATCAACAAATTTTTGGTGGATGTTGCAAACCTGGTGGAAAGCAAAAAGCTTTCTGATGTGGTAGATATTTCCAACCAGTCCAACAAAGACGGGATCAGGATCGTGCTGGAACTGCGCAAGGATGCGGATGTGGAAAAGATCCGCAACATCCTTTATAAGAAAACAAAGCTGGAAGACACCTACGGAGTCAATATGCTTGCCATCGCAAACGGGCGTCCGGAGACTCTGAATTTAAAAGGAATCCTTAAAAATTACCTGGATTTTCAATATAAAAATGCAACCAGAAAATATCAGGCCCTGTTAGATAAAGAACTGGAAAAGAAGGAAATCAAGGAAGGTCTGATCAAAGCCTGTGATATCATTGATTTGATCATTGCCGTTTTAAGGGGTTCCAAGAATTTAAAGGATGCAAAAAACTGCCTGATGACCGGAGATGTTACAAATATCAAGTTTCGGGTCAGCGGGTTTGAAGAGGAAGCAAAAAAGCTGAACTTTACGGAAAAACAGGCAAGTGCGATTCTGGAAATGAGGCTTTATAAGCTGATTGGATTAGAAATCCTCCAGCTGCAGAAGGAATTCAAGGAGACTCTGGAAAAAATCGCTTTATACGAAAAAATACTTTCCAGCAGAAAAAATATGGATGATGTGATCAAAGAGGATCTGGAATACATAAAGAAAGAATATGCCACACCCAGAAGAACTTTGATTGAAGACGGTAAGGAAGCCGTTTATGATGAATCTGCGGTAAGCGTCTCAGAAGTGACTTTTGTCATGGACCGGTTTGGATACTGTAAAGTTCTGGACAAGAATACCTATGAGAGGAACAAAGAAACCATTGAAACGGAGAACTTATATGTGGTAAACTGTTTCAATACGGATAAGATCTGCATTTTTACCGATACAGGAAACCTGCATCAGGTAAAAGTACTTGATATACCAGGGGGAAAACTCCGGGACAAAGGAACTCCTGTCGATAATTTAAGCAAGTTTGATGGGACAAAAGAAAAAATCATTTACTTAGGCCATGCAGAAGGATTGAAGGGCCGTAAATTCCTGTTTGCAACAAAGCAGGCATTGGTTAAGCTGGTGCCGGGGGAAGAATTTGAAACCAACAACCGGACAGTGGCCGCCACCAAGCTTCAGGATGGAGATTCCATTATCAGTATACAGCTTTTAGAAGAACAAACGGATGTTGTGCTTCAGACGTCGGCAGGGGTTTTCCTGCGGTTCCATGTAGAAGAGATTTCTGAAATGAAGAAGAATGCAAGGGGCGTGCGCGGAATGAAATTATCCCAGGGCGAAGAACTGGAAGCGGTTTACTTATTAGGAGATGAGCCTGTGATCCGGTATAAGGAAAAAGAGGTCCATTTGAATCGGCTGAAGGTTGGAAAACGGGATGGAAAAGGCAGTAAGGTTCGCCTTTAGTACGTTACCACAAAATACATTCCAGAGAAATGTCTTTGCAGGACGTACAAATGTATTTTTATGGCGAATAAATATTGATTTTTTCCTCACTTTGTTATAGGATAGTTAAGAATTCAGCGTATGATAGTATTACAGAATAAGAAGAAGTGAGGAGAAAGCGATGGAAAAGAAATTGCAAGTTGGCATCTTGGGAGCAACCGGTATGGTAGGTCAGAGGTTCATTTCTCTGCTGGAACATCATCCCTGGTTTGAGGTAGTAACAGTAGCAGCAAGTCCTCGCTCTGCCGGAAAATCATATGAAGAAGCGGTTGGAAGCCGCTGGAAAATGACAACACCTATGCCGGAGTCGGTTAAAAACTTAACGGTGATGAATGTAAATGAAGTGGAAAAGGTGGCTGCAGGCGTTGATTTTGTTTTCAGTGCGGTGGACATGACAAAAGAGGAAATTAAGGCGATTGAAGAAGCATATGCAAAAGCGGAGATCCCTGTTGTCTCGAATAACAGTGCACATAGATGGACCCCGGATGTACCTATGGTGGTTCCGGAGATTAATCCGGAGCATTTTGAGGTGATCAAGGATCAGAGGAAGCGCCTTGGCACAAAACGGGGATTTATTGCCGTAAAGCCAAACTGTTCCATTCAGAGCTATGCACCGGTGCTTACGGCATGGAGAGAATTTGAACCCTACGAAGTGGTGGCCACTACTTATCAGGCAATTTCCGGAGCAGGAAAGACCTTTAAGGACTGGCCGGAGATGGAAGGAAATGTGATTCCATATATCGGAGGGGAAGAAGAAAAAAGTGAGCCATTGCGTCTCTGGGGGTCCGTTGAGAATGGCAGGATCGTAAAGGCAAGTGAGCCTGTCATTACCTGCCAGTGTATCAGGATTCCCGTTTTAAACGGTCATACTGCGGCTGTATTTGTTAAATTCCGTAAAAAGCCGACCAAAGAGGAGCTGATCCAGCGGATCCGCAGCTTTAAAGGAATTCCCCAGGAGTTAGATCTTCCAAGTGCACCAAAGCAGTTCATTCAGTATATGGAGGAAGACAACCGTCCTCAGATAGCGCTTGATGTGGATTATGAAAATGGAATGGGTATTTCCGTAGGACGTTTGCGGAAAGATACGGTTTATGATTATAAATTTGTGGGAATGTCCCATAATACGGTAAGGGGAGCGGCAGGCGGTGCGGTTCTCTGTGCCGAACTTTTAACGGCAAAGGGGTATATATCTGCCGAAAAATAAAAAGACCATAAGACTCCCTCTTCAATAGGGGGAGTTTTTAGGAAAAGGTATATGGAGGAGGCAATATGGCTTACAAAAAAGAGCTTTGGGGAAACATGCCTGATGGCAGTGAAGTGTATTTGTATACACTGGAAAACGAAAATGGAGTCTCCGCTTCATTTACAGATTTAGGAGCCGTCTGGGTCACTATGGAGGTGCCGGATAAGACTGGGCAAAAGACAGACGTGGTCCTGGGCTATGACAGTGTGTCCGGGTATCTGGACAATCCGCCTCATTTTGGTGCACCCATCGGACGGAATGCGAACCGCATAGCCAATGCGAGATTTTCAATTAACGGCAGGGAATATACCCTGGAAGCCAATGATGGCGTCAATAATCTTCACAGCGGTCCTGATCTTTACCACAGACGTTTATGGGATGCCCAAATCGAAGAAACCGAACAGGGGACCAGCCTTCATTTTTCCCTTTTCTCTCCGGATGGAGATCAGGGATTTCCTGGTAATGCGGACATCACCGTCACATATACCCTGACGCCGGATGACAGTCTTATGCTTTCTTACCACATGATTTGCGACCAGGATACGGTGGCCAACTTCACGAATCACAGTTATTTCAATCTGGATGGACATGATGGCGGATATGCAATGAAACAGCGGGTATGGATTGACGGGGATACATATACAAGAGCAGATGGAGGCTCCATTCCCACCGGAGAGTTTACTCCTGTTAAAGGAACGCCTATGGATTTTACCGTTATGAAGACCATTGAGCAGGATTTAAGTGAGGACTATGAGGCATTGCTGCTTGGCAAAGGCTATGATCATAACTGGGTACTCAATCACCCGGATGGGGAGATTTCCTTATGTGCGGCGGCCGAATCGGATAAGACAGGCATTCGCATGGAGGTGTATACGGATCTGCCGGGAATGCAGTTTTATACTGCGAATTTCTTGAAGGAAGGCATGAGAGGAAAGAAAAATGCAGTTTATGGGAAACGCTGCTGTTACTGTTTTGAGACTCAGTATTATCCCAATGCAGTGAATATTCCTGAATTTCCTTCTCCGGTTTTAAAAGCGGGAGAAGAATATAATACGGTAACAATTTATAAATTTTCCGTTACAGAATAAATGAAACAGGGATGAAAAAAACAGGGACGCAGCCATATTGCGCCCCTGAACTTATGTGAAAGGAATCAGTTCGTGTACATATGAAAATACAAGAGGGAAACGGAATCAAGGCACTGTCTGTCATAGGACTGATTGTGACGACAATTATTTGGGGCAGCGCTTTTGTGGTGATGAAAAATTCGGTAGATGTGATTTCTCCTACCTATCTGCTGGCATTGCGTTTTACCATTGCTTCCATCGCTTTGGTGGCTATATTCTGGAAACGGGTTCGATCGGTCAGGAAGACGGATCTTATGTGCGGCGGACTTTTGGGCGTGTTTCTGTTCGTGAGCTATCTGCTGCAGACCTATGGCCTAAAATACACCACGGCCAGTAAAAATGCTTTTATCACAACCTTATATGTCATTCTGGTGCCCTTTTTGCACTGGTTTTTCAACGGAAAGAAACCATCGGGAAATAATTTGGCAGCAGCAGTCATTGCCGTTGCCGGCCTTGCCCTTATCTCCCTGGAAGGGGATCTGACTGTTAATATAGGCGATTTGCTGACCTTGTTATGCGGCCTTTTCTTTGCGTTCCATATCGTGTTTATTGGACGGTATACAAAGGACCACGATCCCATAGTATTAACGGTGGTTCAGATGGTTGTGGCAGCGGCATTGAGCTGGATGCTGGCTCCGCTGCTGGAAGGAAGTCTGGATTTTAGAGTCATTGACGGCTCCATGCTTACTGGCTTGCTGTATCTGGGTATTTTCAGCACCATGCTCTGTTTTTTGCTGCAGAATGTAGCACAGAAGCATTTAAGCCCCAATACGTCTTCAATCATATTGTCATTCGAGGCAGTCTATGGTCTGGTGTTTTCCGTCCTGTTTCTTGGAGAGACAGTTACGGCAAGACTGATGGCAGGCTGTGTTCTCATGTTTGCGTCCATAATTCTATCCGAATACAG
>CAJMPJ010000078.1 GCA_905215155.1 uncultured bacterium
CGAGACGGATGTTTTCCATAATTGTGTTATTAAAAAGCACCACATCCTGGAATACAACGGAAAAGTTTTTAAGCAGGCTTTCCGGGTCAATGGTGCTTACATCCACGCCGCCGATGGTGATCCTTCCCTTATTTATATCCCAGAAACGTGCCGCAAGCCTTGCTGCCGTACTTTTCCCTCCTCCAGAAGGCCCTACCAGTGCCGTAACCTGCCCCTGTCTGGCCTGAAAGGATACGTCTCGTAAAACCGGCTCATCCGGATTATAAGCAAAGCCTACATGATCGAAAACGATGTCATAGCCCTGGTAAGCTGCTTCTTCCGTTCCTGTCTGCACCGGCTGTTCTTCAATGGAACGCAGCCGTTCCACACGGAGCATGGTGGAAAATACGGCGGACAGATTGTTGAGACTTCCGATAAGGGGGTGATAGATTCGAGTCGCTGCAATCATAAAGATCAAAAATACCATAAAGTCTATCTGCTGCCGGGATAACAGAACCGCACCGCATAGAACCGTAGTTGCCATTCCTACCTTTAACACCATCTGGGACGCAGTGACCAGCATTCCGTTCAAAACTTCCAATTTTACTGTAATGGCTTCTACTCCCACCAGCTTCCCGCTCAGTCCATAGAGGTATTCCTCTGTCTGGTTATTAGCCTTGATGTCTTGAATATTCTCAATGCATTCCTGGATTCCCCCGGAAGCCTCCAGGATTTTCCCTCTTTGTTTCCGTTCCATCTTATCAATCCACGGTCTGGTCCCCGCAGAAAGTAAAAAGGCCGCCGGAACCACCCAAAGCGCGGATACTGCCATTTTCCAGTCCATCAAAAAAAGTCCGATACCTATGAGAGACGTAGATAGCACCGCTCCTAGCAGCTCAGGAATAAAATGGGAAAGGGCAGTCTCCATCCAGGCACAGTCCCCCATGATGGTAGTGGTCAAATCGGTTAAGTCCCGTTTTCCGAAAAAGGAAAGAGGAATCTTGCGAAGCTTTTCCGCCAGATTGATGCGCATATTGGCGCTTTCCTTATAGGAGGCCAGGAAGGTGGCATTGTATTGGTGATACATAAGGAGAAAAATCAGGAGCAGAAAGACGATGCTAAGACCCACATATCCTGCAATCCCCATTTCCGGCCCCCTCCTGCCAAGAACAGGAGCAAGCAGCTGTTCCAGAAGAAGCACCAAAAGTGCCATGGGAAGTATTAGACCTACATTTGTAAGGGTACAGGCAAGGACTGCCTTCCACAGATCTTTGCCGCCCTGTTGACTCAATGCAAACAGCTTCTGTAAATATTTACTCATGATTTTTCACCAACCTTCCAGGAAACCGATGTCTGATAATCTTTCCACATTTTTGCATACAGGCCCTGCATTTCCAGTAACTCGTCATGGGTTCCGGCTTCCGCTACCTGTCCCTGGCTCATTACAAGGATTTGATCCGCCTTGCAGACCGTGGATAGGCGGTGGGCAATCATGAGAACGGTTTTTCCCTTTACCAGCGTCTCAAATGCCTTTTGGATCTGGTATTCATTATCCGGGTCTGCAAATGCGGTGGCTTCATCAAGTACCACAATAGGGGCATCTTTTAAAATGGCTCTTGCAAGAGCAATTCTCTGACATTCCCCTCCGGACAGATAAACGCCTTTTGTGCCCACTACCGTATGAAGCCCTTCCGGAAATTTTTGAATAATATCCTCACAGCAGGCTGCCTTCACTGCCCGTTCCACCTCCTCTGAAGAAGCCTCCGGCCTGGCTGCCCGGATGTTATCCAAAAGGCTGGCTTTGAACAGATGGCTGTCCTGAAAAACAAAACTGACCCTGCGCATCAGTTCCTCGGTTCCAATTTCTCTCACATCCACACCCCCTACCAGAATGCTTCCCTGGTCCACATCATAAAACCGGGAAATCAGACTGGCGGTTGTTGTCTTTCCGCCGCCGGAGGGCCCTACCAGCGCATAGACCGCTCCTTCCGGCATACGGAAGGAGACATGGTTCACCGCAGGGATCGTATGATCCTCATAAGAAAAGGTTACGTCTTTAAATTCGATTGAGGCATCCTTTGGATGCTTTGGCTTAGCCGGCTCTTTGAACGGCTGCTGGTTCACGATTCCCATGATCCTTGCCAGCGCTTCCTTTGCCTGCAGTGTATGTTCACTGGTGAACATGATTTTATCCATCATTGTCACACAAACCGGAGTAAACAAAATATAAAAAATCAGATCCAGCACCACATTCAGACCGGAAGCTCCGGCCGCTGCTTCTCCGGCAAGAAGAAGGCCGGCCGGCAGCAGAAAGGCAAATATACCGTTAATGCTCACGGTATAGGCACACATGGGAATTCTTAAAGATAACGTATATTTCACCGCCCAGTCCCGGTACCGCAAAATAGATTCATGGAAATTTTTAAAGGAAAAAATGCTTTGCTGGAAAGTCTTTACCACGGGGATGCCTCTTACATACTCCACGGCTTCGTTGTTCATATCTTCCAGCGCATTTTGATACTGCTTCATGGATTCTGCCATGCCCGGACCCATCATTCGGGACAGGAAATACACTCCCACCGCCATTGGCAATAGACTGATCAATCCGAATCTCCAGTCAAAGAAAAAAAGGAGAAACAAAACCGCAGCCGGTGTGACAATTGCACCTGCATAATCCGGCAGCTGATGGGCCAGATAGGCTTCCGTCTGACCGGTTCCGTCATCAATGATCCGCCGGATCTTTCCGCTTCCCAGACTCCTGATATACCCCACCGGAAGTTTTGCCAGATGGTGCAGGGCAACGGTTTTCATATTTCTGGCTGTGCGGAATGCAGATAAGTGGGTGCACAGCAAGGCCACTAAATAAATCAGCATGGAAAGCAGAGAGGTCCCTACTGCCAGCCAGCCATACCTGACCAGCTTCCCCGTTGTGTAGACGTCAGGCCACTGTATTATCGCTGTCTTTACCGCCAGCCACATATATACGTAGGGCAGCAGACCGATCACCGTACTGATTCCCGACAGAACACAGCCCAGCCATGTTGCATACCGGAAGTTTCCTGCAAAGGTCATCAGCGTGACTTTATCTGTGTCCGGCAGCTTTGTCATTATTTTTGTTTTATCGTTCACCTTTTATCCTCCTTTATAACGATGCGTCTGCTTTTTAGTTAGTTTAAACTAATCGCAAACCTTAATAATATGGAGCATTAAAGCCCCATAATCTTTTTCCAGCCCGCATGCTGGAACCTTCCAAGAACCAGGGAATAGGAAAGGGCCTTTTCCCTTGGAATGTCATGCGCCACAAACTCCAGCAGCTGACGGAAAAAGGAACGGGATATGATATGAATCAGCGTATTGTCAATATCCTTTACCTCATGCCCGATTTCCTTCATGGCATTGATAAAATCCCAGCTTGATTTTTCTTCGATCTCCGCCAGCTGGTCCAAATAGCTGTCACAGGTTCCGGCATTGCTTTTTAAAAACAGCAGCTGAAATAGTTCAAGCCGGTCATACACATAATTCACCATATCCGGCACCGAATTGTCCGTAATTTCTTCCAGAGCCGCTGCCTGTTTCTCCGGAGACAGGCTGGCAAATTCCACATGGACCCGCTTATACATGTCTAAAAGTCCGTCTGCCGCCTCTCCGGTCAGTGCATCAAACAACGCTTCTTTGCTGGGAAAGTATCCATAGATGGCTCCTGTGGTCACCATAGCCTCCTTTGCAATCCTTCTTAAAGAAGCTTTTTCATAGCCATATTTCATAAACTCCTGCATCCCTGCCTGTAAAATTGCCTGGCGTGTACTTTTTATCTGAGCGCTCATAACCTCTTTTTCTCCTTTTTATAACACCGTTATATAACAGTGTTATTATGAATCAAAAAAAGCAGGACGTCAATACGTCCTGCCAGTTATTTTTTCTCAATTACCAGTATTTTAACTTTTTATACCTGGCCGCCTTCCACTACCAGGTTTTCCGGATGGATCTCATCGCCGTATACCGGTTTTAAAGTCTCTTCAAAATCTTTATGGAAGAACTGTTCTTCTCCAAGAGCCTTGATCTCGTCGTTAATCCACTCCAAAAGTTCTGTATTTCCCTTCTGAACCGCTGCTGCAATGGTATCTGTATTCCCAATGGATTCGATGCCTACCTGGAAGCCTTTGTTCTGAAGCGCCCATGCAAGCACTTCGGTGTTGTCTGTTGAGAACGCATCTCCTCTGCCGTCTGCCAGTGCATCATAGGCTTCCTGATACTCATCAAACTTTAACAGCTTAATTTCCGGATGGTTTTCAGAGAAATAGGTTTCTGCAGTGGTTCCCTTTACAACGATTAAAGTCTTATCCTTTAATTCAGAAACATCCTTGATTAACTTATCTTCCGGAGAAACTACCCCAAGCGCTACCTTCATATAGGGAAGTGTGAAATCCACCTGCTCCTTTCTATCATCGGTAACGGTAAAGTTGGCAAGGATCACATCTACTTTTGCGGATTTTAAATATTCTACACGGCTGGCTGCCTCTACATAAACAAATTCCGCCTTATCTTCGCTTCCCAATAAGTCTTTTGCCAGGCGTTTTGCAAAATAGACATCATACCCCTGGATATTCCCGTTGGAATCCACATAACCAAATGGATTCTTGTCGCTGAACACACCGATTTTGATGGTTCCTGATTCCTTAATTTCGGAAAGGGTTCTTGCTTTTGCAGAAGCGCCTTCGGCTGCTCCTGCATTTTCCTTTGCCGGAGCGCTGCAGCCGGAAATCAGCCCCGCTGCCATGGTAATTCCCAATAATGCACCTAATAATTTCTTTTTCATAAAAATCTCCTCCTTTTATTTAGATCGCTTCATAATGAAACGTATTTAAAAACTGCTTTGCCCGGTCTGTCTTTGGAGAAGTAAAAAACTCCTCCGGCCGGCTCTCCTCCACCACCAGTCCCTGATCCATAAACAGAACACGGTCTGACACGGCTTTGGCAAACTCCATCTCATGGGTGACTATGACCATGGTCATTCCGTCCTTTGCCAGTTCCAGCACCACCTGTAAAACCTCTCTTACCATCTCCGGGTCCAGAGCTGCTGTGATCTCATCTAAGAGAAGAATCTCCGGATGCATGATAAGCGCTCTTACAATTGCCACCCTTTGCTTCTGTCCCCCGGACAGCTGCCTTGGATAGGCATCCTTTTTATCCAAAAGCCCCACTCTTTCCAACAGCTGTTCGGCCTCTTTTGTGACTTCCTGTTTCTCCCGTTTCTGGACCTTACAAGGGGCCAGAAGGATATTGCCTAAAATAGTCATATGAGGAAACAGATCGTAGCTCTGGAAAACCATACCGATCTTCTGTCTGATTTCGTACGCATCTTTTCTGTCCCGTTCTATGACCTGATCTTTAAACCGGATCGTTCCGGAATCAATTGGTTCCAGCATGTTGAGACATCGCAAAAAGGTACTCTTTCCACAGCCGGAAGGCCCTACAATCACCACTACTTCTCCCTTTTCCAGTGAAAAGCTGATATCCTTTAAAACCAGGTTCCCGTTTTCATAGGACTTTTTCAAATGTTCTGTTTTTAAAATTACTTCCTGCTTCATTTTTCTCAATCCTTTATTTTTTTATCTAGCAGAGCCGCTGCTCTGGAAAATGGAAAACAGATGGCAAAATACAAAATGAAAATAACCCCGTATACCCAAAGGGCTGCATCAGGAACCGTATACCTGGATGCGTCAATGATCTGCTTTCCAACCTTCACTACCTCAATGACCCCAATCAGCACCACCAGAGAGGTGGTCTTGATCATTCTTGTCAAAAGGTTCATGACCGACGGAAGAAGTCTTCTCACGGTTTGGGGAATGATGATGTAACGGTAAACCTGAAGCTTTGTCATTCCTAATCCAAACCCGCTTTGATACTGGTGGACCGGAATGGACTGGAGGGCACTCCGCACCAGATCCCCCATCTCCGCCGCTCCCCAGAAGGTAAATACGATCACAGCCGCCGCTGAACCGGAAAGATTGACGTTTAAATGCTTTGCCGCTCCGAAATATACCAAAAACAAGAGCACCAGCTGGGGCATGATGCGGACAATCTCCAGATAGATCCGGCAGACAAAGCGTACCGGCTTTTTCGGACTGGTCATTACCACACCAAGGAGCAATCCCAAGAGGATGGACAATGCCATGGCAAATACTGCGATCCGAAGAGATACCCACAATCCTCCCAAGAGCCGAAGAAAGTTATTTCCCTGGAACAGCACTTGAATTCCCAAATTCTGCATAACGCACCCTCCTTTCTATATAAGAACAAAGTAAGGATATTGGCAGCAATATGATTAAATATGCCGTTACCAGCATAAAAAGGGCTTCATCGGTCTTATAATAAATGCCGATCAGATCCTTTGCCACAAACATTAAATCCGCAAGAGCTACGGCACTGAACACGGAAGTTTCCTTAATAAGGAAAATAATATTGGCACAAAATACCGGGACAGAGGTGGCAATTGCCTGAGGCAGTATAATGTATTTGAATACCTGCCCTTTGGTTAATCCAAGGCTCAGCCCTGATTCCGACTGAATGGCCGGGACCTGGTCAATCCCGGTACGGAATGCCTCTGCCATATAACTTCCTCCCAGAAAGGCCAGCCCGGTAACGGCACAGCCTTCACTGCTTAAAACAATCCCAAGTTTTGGGAGTCCAAAGTATAAAAAGAACAACTGTATCAGTAACGGTGTATTTCTTGATAGCTCTATGTAGCCGCTTACCACCTGCCGGAGGACCGGTACTTTAAAAACCTTGATAAGGCTGCATAAAAGCCCGATTGCCGCCGAAAGCACTATCCCCAGTAAGGATATGCGAAGCGTGATACCTGCCGCTTCCACATAAAGCGGCGCATTGGCCCGTATAAACTCAAAATCCATGACTTCTTTTTTCCTCCCCTTTCTTATCCTTCTGACTCATGAATCTCCTTCCTCCCTCGCTTTGATTCATAAAAAAGGAAGCAGGTATACGAACATACCTGCTTCCTTCCATCTATTTTCTCTGTTACAAGATAAAATTCCGGATTTCAGATATTTGAACGCATACATAAATAAGCTGTATTTCTTCCCAAGAAGCATCTACAGCACCTCATGATTTGATCCATGCCCTGCATGCAGCCCGTTTTCATATCTTCATTCTCCTTATTCATACCAAGTTTATATGTTTACTATACTGTGCCCTTAACTATTTGTCAATCCCTTTTTCTCAAATATCCCCTACGGTAAATCCTGGTATGATTGTTAAACCTATTAAATCCTTACTTAGAAACACTCCTTTTAGAACCAAATTTTCATACCAGGCTCCTATTCATATCAAACTGATACAGACTCTTCTATGCGGAATTCCCCTACCAGTTCTTTTAACATCTGCATCTGGTTTAATAAATCCTCGCTGGTAGCCGCACTTTCCTGAGCCGTGGCGGAATTGGACTGGGTGACCATGGAGATCCTCTGCATGCCTTCCTCCAGGTCTTTGACGCTGTCGGACTGGTTCTCCAGAGACTGGGATATCTTGGCTACAAGAGCGTTGATATTGCCGGTCTGCTCCACAATCGTCTGAAATACTCCGGCAGTCTGTTCCGTATTCTTCTTTCCCTGGTCAACGGAATCTATGGTACTGCTGACCAGCTCTGTGGTCTGTTTTGCGGCATCCGCACTTTTGGAAGCCAGCTGACGGACTTCATCCGCCACAACGGAAAAGCCTTTTCCCGCCTCACCGGCACGGGCCGCTTCCACTGCCGCATTTAAAGCAAGTATATTGGTCTGAAATGCGATATCATCAATGATCTTAACGATATTCTGGATCTTCCTGGAGTATTCATCAATACTGGCCATTGACCGGAGAAGCCGTTCCATCTCCTCATTGCCCCTCTGGGTCTCCAAAAGAGCGGATTCCGTAATGCCCTTCATGGAAAGGGAATACTCTGCATTATCCTTAATATAGCTGGAAACCTTCTCAAGAGAATTGGTAAGGGCTTCTGTGGTAGCCGCCTGCTCAGAAGAATTTTCTGCTAGATTCCTTCCGGTCAGTGCCACCTGTTCGGAACTGGAACGTACCTGATCCGTGGCTTCCGCGATATGGAAAAGTGTACCGTTAAGAGAAGAAAGGATCTTTTCCAGAGCAGCCTGTATGGGCACAAAATCTCCTTTGTATTCTACAGAGCTTTTTGCTGTTAAATCCTTGGAAGCGACTGCACTCAGCACAGCTGAAATATCTGAAATATAAGTACGCAGTCCGTAGATGGTATCCTGCAGCGCCAGAATCAGGCGGGCACTTTCATCCTTTCCATTTGCCGGCTCAAGCTCTCCCTGCAGATCTCCTTCCGCCAGCCGTTCAATCCGATGTGTGGCTGCAACGATGGGAGCGGTCAGTCTCTGTGCAAACACACGGGTGATCAAAATGGCCAACATCAAAAGAAGGAGTCCCGTTCCTGCACACATGGCAATGGTAAATCGAACGGCACCTTCAATCTGAGTCAGAGGAGTGGTAACTGCTACCGACCAGCCTTCCGGTCCGCTTAAAGGAGTATATCCCACCAGACGGCGCTGGCCTTTGTAAAAGCTGAAGCCTGTTCCGGTCGCACCGCTCATCATCTTCTCAAAAATCTTTGCCGTGGGAGCGTAGGAAGGGTTCTGTTTTGCCAGTTCTATGTAGTTCTGCGGATTTGCCACATTATCCTGAGTGGGATGAATGACTGTGATTCCATTTTTATTAACCACAAATGCATATCCGCTTTCCCCGATTTTGATCTTTGTCAGATCATTGCTGATGGTCTCATAAGGCAATGTTCCATATAAGACCTTGCCGGTACTGCCAATGGGTGCGCCGATGTAGAATACCAGCTTTTTGTTCCCATCGAGAAACGGGTCGGAAATATAGGGAACTCCGTTCTTTGCCTGTTTGAAAAATTCCAGATCGGCGATCTTATCGTTCTTTTCATTGCCTCCCTGTGCGTCTGCAATGGTTATGTAATCAAAGCCAGATGCCTGTGCTTCTTCCTGCAGCAAAGCCTTCTGTTCGGATAAGGAAGTTTTTTTGTCGGTCAGGAAACTCTTGGAAGCGGTGATGCTCAATTCGTTGCGGTAGATGTTCAGGACCGAATCAATGCCCTGCTGATATGCGTTTGCAAGATAGGAAGAATTCTTTTTGGATTCTTTCATGGAACTGTTATAGTAAAGAATGGAAGAAATGGTTGTTAAAAATATTACGGTAAAACCCAATAACAATGAAACGAAAAGTAATAGCTTGTTTTTTAAATATTTCATACTTATGAGCCTCCTCTAAATATCATTCGAAAAGCATCCCGGTGCTCCTGCTGATAATACTCATACCTGTGTTCTGCCTTTTTACGTTCAAAACACAGAATCTTTTACTCCTATTATCAAAAACGATCGTACTATGATTTTCGACTTTTTATTTAGCACATTATACCACAAAAACCATAAACCGGCAACTCCTCCTTCTCCCTATTTCGACAATTTAACCGGTTTGCTGCGGAGGCTCCATTACCTGAAAAAAGCTGATAAGTCAAGACCACCCGTAAAACGGGTGGCTTGTGAAAAGGG
>CAJMPJ010000079.1 GCA_905215155.1 uncultured bacterium
GGTCATATTAAACCAGACAAGCGGACAGGTCGCTGCAGAGCTTTACACTACCGCCTCCCAGCACCGGGAAGATTTAGCAGCCCAGGGAACCGGTACCGGGGATTACGGATTTGAAATAACCGTTCCCTGGGAGACTTACGGAAACGGCGCCTACCTGGTAGAAGCCTATGCCGCAGGCCAAAAGCTTTCCGGTACCAAGGTGCATGGCGTGGGTGTTACAGTTCCTGTGACTACTCTCCGCTCCCTAGGCACCTTCCGTACCACTGCCTACTGCCCCTGCAGGCAGTGCTCCGGGAAATGGGGCGGACGTACCAGCACCGGAACCGTTGCCACCGCAAACCATACGATCTCCGTGGACCCCCGCGTGATTCCTTACGGAACCCGTCTTATGATCGGCGGAGTGATCTACACTGCGGAAGACTGCGGAGGGGGCGTAAAGGGAAGACATATTGATATCTTTTTTAATACCCATGGGGAGTCCCGGAATTATGGTTCCCGGAGTGCAGAGGTTTATCTGGTGCCGTAATTGGAGACATATCAGCCAAGAAAAAACAGGCGATGGAAGCGGTCAAATAGATTTTCCCATTTGCTTCCACGCCTGTGTTTTAATTTTAATGCGTTTTATAACAGGAACTGGCTCATCACATAATTGCTCAAGTCAACCCCCCGTAAAGACGATAATACCCGTCTTTGAATTCCATTAAGCCGTCCCGCTCCAGACCTTCAAGAATCTGTCCATACACATTCCGTATATTCTGCCCAAAATTACTTATAAAACCGTGGGCGGAAACTCCTCTTGTAAGGCGCAGGCCAAGAAACATATACTCTTCCATTTTTTCATCAATACTAAGCCGTTCTAATTCCTGTCTGAGCACCCTGTTAAAATCTTCTTCCTGATA
The DNA here is from genome assembly GCA_905215155.1 of uncultured bacterium. Lineage (GTDB taxonomy): Bacteria > Bacillota > Clostridia > Lachnospirales > Lachnospiraceae > Lacrimispora > Lacrimispora sinapis. The sequence continues at coordinate 900 of CAJMPJ010000079.1, forward strand.
AAAGCGGGCATTGCAGTAGTCGTTTAAATCGGCAGTGTTGTGAAAGCGGCATCCGTTCATGTAGGAAGATGCCCCCAGTCCCAGTCCCAGGTACTCCATGCCGGTCCAATAGCCAATATTATGTCTGCACTCGTATCCCTTTTTGGAGTAATTGGAGATTTCATACCGGTCGTATCCCTGCTCTTTTAAAAATTCCTGGGTCAGGTAATACATTTCCCGCTCGGAATCTTCATCGGGCAGATCCGGCAATGCCATCAAACCACGCCGTTCCTCCACGGTCATGGAATAGCTTTCCATTTCCACATGCTCCCCGTAGCGGTCGTAAAACGGAGTGCCCTCTTCCACAATGAGGCTGTAGGCAGATATATGCTCCGGCTTCAGCATGGTGACTTTTTTCAGGGTATTCTTCCAGGATTCCACAGTCTGGCCTGGAATTGCGGAAATAAGGTCCACATTCACATTATCAAAACCAGCCATACGGACCCGCTGATAACTTTTTAAGAATTCATCAAATGTATGGATTCTTCCAAGATAGCGCAGTTCCTTATCATCCGCCGATTGAAGCCCGATGCTGATCCGGTTGACTCCCGCACTCCGGTAGCAGGAAAGTCCTTCTGCCGTAACGGTGCCGGGATTTGCTTCCATGGTGATCTCTGCTTCGGGGTGAATATCAAAGCGGTTTTTGAGGGCTTTAAGTACTGCCTCCATATCTTCTGTCTTTAATATGGAAGGAGTACCTCCTCCTATGAATACACTGACCACCTGATAGTCTGCTGCACAAGCACTCTGATATTCGATCTCTTCCAATAATTTATCCGTGTACTCCCGCTGCATCCGCACATTTCCCGGAAAAGAGAGGAAATCACAGTAAGCACATTTGCGTGCACAGAACGGGATATGCACGTAGATCTCCAAATTCTTTTTATTCATCATCTAATTTCAGTACGCTCATAAATGCCTTCTGCGGTATCTCTACATTACCGACCTGGCGCATACGTTTTTTACCTTCCTTCTGCTTTTCAAGAAGTTTTTTCTTACGGGAAATATCGCCGCCGTAGCATTTGGCAAGGACGTCTTTTCTCATGGCCTTAACGGTTTCACGGGCAATGATCTTACCGCCGATGGCAGCCTGTATGGGAATTTCAAAAAGCTGTCTTGGGATTTCCTCCTTTAACTTCTCACACATTCTCCTGCCTCTGTCATAGGCGGACTCGGCATGGACGATAAAGGATAAGGCATCCACTTCTTCCTTATTGACCAGAATATCCAGCTTCACAAGCTCGGAACGCTCATAGCCTTTTAGTTCATAGTCAAAGGACGCATAGCCTCTGGAACGGGATTTTAAAGCATCAAAGAAATCATAAATGATTTCGTTCAGAGGAAGTTCATATTTTAACAGCGCTCTTGTGGCTTCCATATATTCCATGCCAAGGTAAACGCCGCGGCGTTCCTGACACAGCTTCATGATTGCACCTACAAATTCCGTGGTCACCATGATCTCTGCACTTACGATGGGTTCTTCCATATATTCGATTTCCGTCGGGTCAGGAAGATTGGAGGGGTTTGTAAGTTCCAGCATCTCGCCGTTCTTTTTATAAACCCGGTAAACAACGCCGGGAGCAGTGGTCACAAGATCAAGATTGTATTCTCTTTCCAACCGTTCCTGGATCACTTCCAAATGCAGGAGTCCTAAAAATCCGCATCGGAAACCAAACCCAAGGGCAAGGGAGGTCTCCGGTTCAAAGAACAGGGAGGCATCATTTAACTGAAGCTTCTCCAGTGCCTCCCGCAGATCATTATAACGTGCACCGTCCGCAGGATAAAGTCCGCAGTAAACCATGGGGGTTACTTTTTTATAACCGGAAAGAGGCTCACTGCAGGGTCTGTCCGCATGGGTAATGGTATCACCTACTGCAGTATCCTTTACGTTCTTGATGCTGGCGGCCAGATAGCCTACCATGCCTGCACTCAGCTCCTCACAGGGAATAAACTGTCCGGCTCCGAAATAACCTACTTCCACCACGTCTTCCACCGCACCGGTGGCCATCATACGCACTTTATCGCCCTTTTTAATGGTTCCTTCCTTTACACGGAAAAATACGATAACCCCTTTATAGGAATCATACAGGGAGTCAAAAATCAGGGCTTTTAAAGGTGCCTCGGGATCACCGGCCGGAGCAGGAATCTTTTTAACAATCGCCTCTAAGACTTCTTCCACATTCAGTCCGGTCTTTGCTGAGACCCGGGGCGCATCCTGGGCTTCAATCCCGATGACATCCTCGATCTCCTGCACCACCCGGTCCGGCTCTGCGCTTGGAAGATCAATCTTATTCAAAACCGGAAATACGTCAAGGTTATGATCCAGTGCCAAATACACGTTGGCCAGGGTCTGTGCCTCGATTCCCTGGGAAGCATCCACCACCAGGATCGCACCGTCACAGGCCGCAAGGCTTCTGGAAACTTCATAATTAAAATCCACATGACCCGGTGTATCAATCATGTTAAAGATGTACTCTTCCCCATCCTTTGCTTTGTATACGGTACGTACCGCCTGGGCTTTGATGGTGATTCCCCGTTCCCGTTCCAAATCCATATTATCTAACACCTGAGCCTGCATCTCCCGATTGGTGAGCAGTCCGGTCTTTTCTATAATTCTGTCTGCAAGGGTAGATTTCCCGTGATCAATATGAGCGATAATACAAAAATTACGTATCTTATTCTGCTGGGCAGCTGCCATAAAGTAAACTCCTCTTTTCTGATGTTTCTGATTTGTTCCGGTGCTTTCCGCAGGAAAAGACAATCAGCCGGAAACCTATGATATCTCTAAAAATATACCATTAAAATCAATGATTGTCCACTGTCAAAGCGTTGACGAAACATAGAAACTCCACCCTTTTCCGCCGCCAAAGTTTAAAAGGGTGGTATATTCCCTCTTATTGATTTCCTTTCAACACCATATCCAGAACCTCCGCAAGCGGTTCCATGGCATTTAATGCCTCCTGATATGTATTTGTCTGAGCACCTACTTCTATGAGGGAGGACCTTGCTCTTAAATGCTGGTTGTAACGGAGTCCTTTTATGTAAATTTTGCGTGTCAGACTGGGAAAATACGCTGCGGAATCAAGCTGCATCTGAAAGCTGAAAGCAAGATTCTTTTCCCGGTACGGATTGGGAAGGTATTCAATCGGCCCCTCCGGAGTCTGGCTCACACCGTTAAAAAACATAATAGGAGCCGTGGGTTTTCCATTTACCTGATTTACCATATGGAGACTTTCATTCACCCCATCCCGGTGAATGTCCAGAATTACTTCAATGGAAGGATTTTTCTGCAAAATCCCGGTAATTCCTTCCAGTGCATAAGTATATGCCTTATTTCGGTCCAGTTTTCCATTTTGCAGATCGTAAACGGATGTATCGTGTATGACATTATATCCCTTATCGGTCAAAAGTTTGGTAAGATAAGTGCCGATCCCCACAACCGTGGCATCGGGTTTATCCGGTCCGTGATCCGCAAATTCCTCCTGGGAGTGGGTATGGTAAATGAGGATCTGGGGGTTGTCATTTCCGCCCTCCAGCGTAAAATCCTCTGCCAGAAAATTCTCCGCTTTCATTAGATCTCTGCCCGCGGTGGTAGAGGTATGGATGCTGTAAAAATGCTTGATAAGAAAATCATAATCCGCCAGCTGCTCTTTTAAATATGTGGTTCCCACAATGGGCCAGACGTTACTGGAGGCACAGGTGAGGGAAGCATTCTTTTGATCGGACGCGACTGCTGGCTGCTGACCGGAGGGAGTCTCCGTCTTCTGCTCTGTCTGGGCTTTTTGTGCTCCTGCATTGACGGAACCGTCTTCTTTGCTTTCTTCTCCGCCGTCATAGAGCAGAAAGCTATGTTCCTCATAAAATTTCCCGCTTTCCAAATATCCTTTATAGGAGGGGTCCGCCTCTTCATAAGCACCCGCTCCTTTGCTGCCATCACCGGCATAGCGGTAAAGAGGGGACTGGTTGATCAGAAAATGAAAGAATGCACCTCCGATGGAGTCTTCTTTTTTCTCTGTTTTGTTTCCGGTATTTTCTTCATCCCACACAGCTGCAGGATACTGGTGCCGCCAGATATAGGAAACACCGAAACCAGCCCCCTCTTTTACCAACGCTTCTGCCTTGCTTAAATCCGCCTTTTTTCCGACCTCAGAACCTTCTCTTATACTCAAGAAAACGGCCAGAATCAGGCTTACTGCAATCATCATGTTTTTAATGAACCAATTTATAAAACTGTTTCTCTTATTCATAGCCGCCTTCCTGCACCATCGTTCTTAATATCCTATGCGGAAAGCCTGCCTTTTACTACGAATCTTCCTGTCCCAAAAATGCCAGGTGAATTCCTTCCGAGATAGTAAAGCTCAGTTCCTTGACGGTCTCATCAATGTCAGGGGGAGTCACATAAAGAGGACCAAACTCCGGTTCCAGCAGTTCCTTAATCAGATCATACTGTTCGTCTGAGCTGAGTTTTCCTATGAAATCTCCCATCCCTTTTGTTTCCATATTTTCCGACAACGCTCCGATCATTGCAGAAACCGTATCATGGACAATGGCGGCCGCACCGACGACCGTGGGAACACCAATGGCCATTACCGGGATTCCAAGGCTTTCCTCCGTCAGGCTGTGTCTGTGGTTGCCCACTCCGGACCCGGGATGAATGCCCGTATCCGTAAGCTGAATGGTGGTGCCCAAACGTTTTACACTTCTGGCTGCCAGCGCATCAATGACAATAATTAAATCGGGCTTTGTTTCTTTGATAATTCCTTTTAAAATCTCAGCACTTTCCATACCGGTCTGTGCCATAACCCCGGGAACAATGCCGCTGATCACCGGCATACTTTTTCCCTTCCAGAAATCCTCTCCATACTGAACCTTCAGATGTCTTGTTACCTGAAGATTATTAAGAACCCTTGGCCCAAGGGAATCCGGTGTTACGGAGGAATTTCCAAGGCCGGCCACCAGCACATGGAAATCCGGCTTCCGATAATTTTTCCCCTCCAACAGACGGCTGATCTGGTTGGCCAGTTCTTCGGAAACCTCTCTGTGATAATTTTCATCTTTGAGCGAAAGCTCATCTGCCTCCAGAGTAATGTAGGTACCAATGGGTTTTCCCATGGCCTTTTCGCCTTTTTTGTCTAAAATTTTTACCTCGGTCATTTTTATGTGGCTGTCAAAACGATGCCACTCCCGCAGCGACACACCGGAGATTTCTCCGCCGTCGCCAGGGAAACTTTCTTTCTCCTCGACCGCCAGATCGGTACGCACTTCAAATGTGTTTTCCATTTCTTCCTCCTTTCCTCCATTTCTAAGGTATTTTCTGCAAAAAAGCGGGAATTATGTATTGACATATGGTCTGAAATTCGTTAGAATACAAAGGTATGTTTACATTGAACTGTCCGTGTCCAGGCTTTGATGCAAAACAAAGAATAATCATATATCATTTTATTGGAGGTGTACAGATTGGCTAACATTAAATCTGCAAAGAAAAGAATTTTAGTAAACGAGACTAAGGCTGCTAGAAACAAAGCGATCAGATCCAAAGTGAAAACATCTATCAAAAAGGTAGAGGCTGCTATTAATGCCGGTGACAAGGCTGCTGCACAGGCTAATTTAATCAGCACTATCACAGAGATTGACAAGGCTGCTACCAAGGGCGTATATCATAAAAATAACGCTTCCAGGAAAGTATCCAGAATCACTAAAGCTGTTAACGCGATGGCTTAATTCATAGAAAAACCATTTATCCCGTTCAGACAAACCCGCTGAATGGGATTTTTTGTTGGAAATGTTTGGAACTGCATGAAGCTGCAAGGAGAAAAGGCGGGGCCGTTTTACCGGTCACCCGCCTTTTCTTATACACGTTTCAATGCCCCATCCTCATCGGTGCTTAGGGTTATGGTTCCTTGAAACATACTGCCGTCTTCTGTGGCTCTGTAAAGTTTTCCCTTCCAGATGATCCACTGGTCCTTTGCCATGGAACCGTCGGCTGTTAAATAATACCATTTTTCGTCAGCTCCGGTTTTCCAGGTGTTCCGTACCATATGGCCGGCATCATCGAACCAGTACCATTTCTCTTCGTCTTTGTACCAGTCATTTTTTACATAATTACCGGTATTTCCTAAATAAAATCTCCAGTTGCCATCTTCTTCTATCCATCCGGATTTTAATTCTTCGGTTGTCACCAGACGATCCTTAAATCCCTGCCAGGTATGTTTGGTGTGATTGTAAACATAGGGATTGGGACAGATCTTTCCGGTTACATCGTAATGGCGGATTACATGGTCTTCGGAGACTCCGTATTTTTTCATCAATTCCTTTGTCAGCTCTGCGGCTGACTTAACTGTGGCATCTTCAAAATACCAATCTCTGCTGGTGTCAGACTGAATGCCTTTATTTCTGACACATAATTCAATCCCAAGGCTGTTGCTGTTTCTGCATTCCGGGTGTTTGTAGGTTTTGGCGCCGCAATGCCATGCGATGTTTTTGTCTTCCACAGACTGCCATATTTCTCCGTTAAATCCCACAAAATAATGGGCACTGGCACCAATATACTGGGAGGCATAGTATTTGCAGTTTGCCTCTGCACCGCCTAAGGCCCCCACATAATGAATGACGATATATTTGATACGGCCGATATTGCCGTTTGAATAGTTGTATGGCGTTAATAATTGATGAATTTCCATGTTATATGCCTTCCTTTCTTCCGTAAAATCCCATTTCATCCTGGTCAAAGGATTCCCGGAAACGTTTGATTTCCCAGTAATCCGAATCCTTTAAGTTTTCCTGGACCCCCTCCAGTTCCAGACGCGGCATTTCCTTTGTGGCCTCACTTTTTACCATAATCCTTACCTTGTCCTTTCTATTATATTACAATTTTATAATATGATAAGTTTAAGGATGGTGTCCCTTAGGTGGGATCGGGGGATTTTACTTCATTGGCACAGACTTTTGATTTAAAATGTCTATGGCCTTTGTTAATACCGCAGGCAGCGGAATCCCCATAAGGCCTGCGTTTTCTACTATGGATATCAGTTCGTTTGCCATGAAACCGATGACAACGGTGTCTCGTATGTAGGTTGTCCCAATGGATAAATCCAACCGGTGGGCAATAAGGACAAAGAACAGGGTCATACTTTTTCTGCATAATCCTTTCCAACCGGCTTTGGATTCCAGGGCGCCTGTTTCTGTCTTGGTACTGCTGTGAAATATTCCTGCTACTGCCAGGCCAGAGAAAAAATCAATGGCCATGAAAAGGATCAGGGTGGCGATGCTGGTGTCCCAGCCGCCGAATAGGGAGGCAGTAAGACTGCCTATTACGCCTATTGCTGTGCATAAAATATTTTTCATTATTAAGTTCCTCACGCCTTCTCTTTTTTATTATAATTCAATTCCTCTTTTTTTTAAAATTTCTTTTACTTCCCTTTTGTTATTGTCAGGTACTTGTTCAATCGTTTTATAATTAATACCTTCTTTTTTACTAGCTTCAATTAAGTCAGCGTAAACATAAGAAATAGGTGTTACCATTATTTATTTTCCTCCATTTTTTCATAAAGATTAGTAATAGTTTGCTGTAAATTTAAAATCTTTTCTTCAAGAAATATCTTATTTTCATATGTTTCAGTCAAAGCAAGCTGGGATTGAATAAACTTCGATTGAAGTTCTGCAATGTTATCTGCTTCTGTAGGTATATATTTAACTCTCTGTTCTGTACCATCTTCTAAAATACGATAAAACATTCCATCTGCATATTTATCACCGATAGTTATTGCATATCTTGTTGTTTCAACAGCAAACGCCTCATTACCAAAAGATGCTCTTGCTAATTGATTTGCTAATTCATAATTGTGGCATATAAATATATTTTTAACTTCATTTTCATATACTAAAGCAAATTTAATTTCCTGTAACATATATTACCCTTAACCTCCTTTTATATTTATCCTACATATTTAATTATGCAGATTCCAGAGCCACCATCCGCCCCATTGTGAACCGAATTGCTCTTATATCCATGGCCTGTGGCACCACCACCACCACCGCTTCCTGAGTTGGGAGTACCATTGATAGCATTTCTTAATCCTAACATTGCACCTCCTCCGCCTCCATAATAACCACCTTCTCCTGGAAATTCTT
>CAJMPJ010000080.1 GCA_905215155.1 uncultured bacterium
AGTACTATCATATATGCCCTTAAAATTTCTGTCTAGTTAATTGTAGCCGATCCAGTAACAGATATTGCAATAAATGTTGGTGTATAATGATTTTTTTTAATTTTAACAGGTGATTCTTATATCATTTTGCCATAGCCTTATTGACAGATAATTTTATAAAAGTGTATTGTTTCTTACTTTTTGCAGTGATCATATGTTCTGATGTAATTATCATAGCATCGGATTAAAAAATATGCAAACTGGTATTTATTATGTGATTAATTATATCGTAGTAAAAGTTCAAGTAAAAAGTGAATATTCTTGAATCAATTATCCCATTATAAATAGATGTAGTAGTGGGAAAAGTCATATTCTATAACGACCTGACGAGGATGAAGAATATATAGCATTTCTTCATAATGGCTTATTATTTTGTATTAAGAGTTCAAGTAAGAAGTAACTATTATATTACACTCCATTATGAGTTTTCAAAATTCTCCATAAAGTGCTTCTGCTTATTCCCAGCCTGCTTGCAGTTTTTTCCTTATTCTCATGTTCTTCCGACAAGACATTTAGTATAATTTGATAGTTTATTTCATCCAGCGTCTGAGTTAAATCCAAATCAACCGAAGGCGGTGAGGGTACGTTTGGGGTCTCCTGATCGAGGAAATATTTTACATCATTATATTTGATATAAGGAGTTTTAGTGACTACGGCAAGTTCTTTCAGCACATGCTGCAGCTGATCTAAATTGTGGGGCCAGGGAAATGCGGTGAAAACTTCCATTGCTTCGGCTTCCAGACCAATAATCTGTTTTCCAAGTGATACATTTAGTTTGTGGAGATATAAAGCGGTAATACTGGGGATATCGTCACTTCTTTCTCTTAGAGGCAGCAAATTTAAGGTTAAACATGAAAGCCGCTTTTCTAAGTAATTTTTCATTGTTGTAGATTCTGGTGACATCTCATTGGTAATTAAAAGAGAAAAAATCAGGCGGTTTCGTTTTGCAAGGTCTGTGTGGTCAATATAGTTGAATAATTTTTCAGTCTGCGAGTGAGAGAGCATGCAGATGTTTTTAAAATATATAGTTGAATGTACATCTGCAAGTGGAGAATTCTCATTATTTATGATATAGTTCCATTTCCGTTCGCTGATAAATTTGCAGTCTATGACGTAAAACGGTGATGTACTATATGGACCGTTTTCGTACATAAGAGATGCCACCTTATCTTTGCCAGTGCCGTCTTCTCCGGTAATTAGTACGGGAAGGTAGCTCTTGCTGTATTCTTCTATGATATGGGCCGTGTTACCGATTTTATTGGAGCTTCCAAAGAAGCTTGAAAAATTTGTGGAGTCGGAATCGGGCTTGTTATATATGGTGATTCCGATGTCATCCTCATTAAAAAGTGCGGGCTTTTGGTTTATTATGATGGCGGTGTATTTTTGCTCTTCTATATAGAGATGCCGGCATGTAAACGTGTATACTTTGTCACGTATCTGTCTGGAAACACTTTGGTTTGGTACCTTTAAAAACGCTTTCAGGTATGTTTGGACCACATTCATCAGCGATACATTCATTCCGTCAACGGAAAAACTGGAAAACCATAGGGAACCTGCGGGATCATAAATGAGAAACTCTCTGTCCTCATCGGTGAGCAGGCTCTGAAACAGTTTCTTTTGCTTGTGCACATGCTTGGAGGAATGGACTAATTTCTTTGCTTCATTGATTGCGTCATTAATGCTTTCCGTACCTGAAGTTATGAGAATCGAGTTCATATTCAATATTTTAGCGTAATTTGCTCCAGTCATATCACAGAGAACAAGCGATGCTCCGTCGTTTTTTGCTGCACGGAGAGCGGCTAGAGCACCATCTTCGCTTGTAAATGTAATAATATTAATATCATATTGCAGCAAATCACAGAGCACCCGTGCATGCTTGGTGATTCCGGAAAATCCCGCAATTACAAGCTTGCCGGAGTAACTTTCCGCTAATTTAATGCTGCGTAGAATGTCATAGCCAGAGATTGATATATCTACAACTGGTATTTCAACGGAAGAGCGGATTAACTCAGCCGTACCGCCTCTTGATATAATCACATCGTAGTTTTGGTGAGCCAGGTTTTCAACAATCTTTCGCCCGGTATTCAAATCCCCGGTTTGTATCGTCAATTCAATATCATCACGGTTTTTAGAAATGTTCTCAAAAATTTCTGTCATTCCCTCGTATGGGGCAACGGCAAGTATCTTAACCTTCTGCATATATTCTCCCATTGGTTCTAAACTTTTTTAATCGCTGTTTTATGATACTATTATAATATCATATGTCGCAAAAAGCAACGATTTCATCATGATATGTATTAATATAAGACGTAAATTAAAAAGTAATTCGCTTGAATCGGCGGATTTTGATAGTATAATATTGGTATATAGATTAAATGTTTTATATTGAGACGAGAAAAAACATCTAGGAGGAACTGATATGAGCTATCAAATTAAAATTCCATCTTGCGTATATGGCGGAGAAGGATGTATCGAAAACGTAAATGCAATTATTAAAAAAGAAGATTCAAAGAAAATAATTATATTTACAGATAAAGGGATACGGGAGCATGGACTCCTTGATATCCTGACAAAACTTTTGGATGAAAATAATACGGAATACAAAGTATATGATAGTTTGACTCCTGAGCCGGCATACCAGGATGCGGAACGAGTCATAAAAGAAGCAGAGGACTATGATGGGGATCTGATTATTGCCATTGGCGGCGGCAGCGTTATGGATGTTGCTAAACTTTGTTCTGTTTTAAAAGGTGCTTCATACTCCGTAAAAGATTTATTGGATGATCCGTCACAGGCGAGAAAGCAGTTGAAAACAATTATGATTCCAACTACCTGCGGCACTGGCTCAGAAGCTACTTGCAATGCAATTGTTGCAATTCCGGAAGAGCAATCGAAAAAAGGGATTGTAAGTGACAACATGATACCGGATTATGTAATTCTTGATGCAAATTTCATTAAGAAACTTCCAAAATCATTGGTTGCAGCTACTGGAGTCGATGCATTGGCTCACGTAGTGGAGTGTTTTACATCAAAAAAAGCAACTCCGCTTTCTGACACATATGCACTTGCTGGAGCAAAATTGATTTTTAATAATATTAGAGAAGCATATAACGATGCGGATAATTTGGAAGCAAAGAATAATTTGCTTTTAGGTGCCTTTTATGGTGGAGTAGCTATTACTGGAAGTGGTACAACAGCAGTTCATGCGCTATCCTATCCTCTTGGAGGTAAATATCATATTGCTCATGGTGTATCCAATGCAATTTTGTTTGCACATGTTATGGAATTTAATAAAGATGCATGCGAAGACAGACTTGCAGAGTTATATGATGCGGTATTCCAAGGTCTATCGGCAAAAACTGCGTCTGAAAAGGCACAGTATGTCATTGACCAGATTGCAGACATTGTGAAGTCCACTAATATTCCTACGGATTTAAATGAGTTTGGCGTTAAGAAAGAAGACTTGGAAATTTTAGTGGATGCAGGAAGTAAACAGCAGAGATTACTTGTTAATAATAGAAAGGAATTAAGCCTTGAAGATATAAGAAATATTTATTTAAAGGTTCTTAAATAAGGAAGGTGAGACAATGAAGAAAAGACCGGTTATCGGAATAACTATGGGTGATCCTGCGGGAAATGGGTCTGAGTTATCAGTAAAGGTATTGCTTAACAAAGAGATATATGAAAAGTGTCGTCCAATCATAATCGGTGATGCTAATTGCATGGAAGATATTGTAAAAATACTGAAAAAGGAAGATGAAATAAAAATCCATGCGGTTAAGAACGTGGAAGATGCAGTCTTTGAATATGGAACCATTGATGTGTATGACATGGGTATGGTTAATATGGAAAAACATATTTATGGAAAAGTATCTAAGATGTGCGGAGAGGCGGCATTTCAGTATGTTGTCAAAGTAATTGAACTGGCAATGAATGGGTCCGTTGATGCGACGGTAACCAATGCATTAAATAAAGAAGCAATCAATATGGCGGGACATCATTATTCCGGTCATACAGAAATTTATGCAGAATACACTCACACAGATAAGTATACTATGATGCTGGCCCATGAAGATTTAAGGGTAGTGCACGTATCCACTCATGTTTCCCTTCGTCAGGCCTGTGATCTGGTAAAAAAAGCCAGAGTGCTGGAAGTTATCAGAATAGCAAATGAAGGATGTAAAGCAATAGGCATTGAGAAACCCAGGATCGGAGTAGCTGGACTGAATCCCCATAGCGGCGAAAATGGGTTGTTTGGTACGGAGGAGATAGAAGAGATCCAACCGGCAATTAATGAGGCGATTGCAGAAGGAATCTGCATTCCGGAAGGAATACCCACGCCTCCTGATACGATTTTTTCAAAAGCTTTGGGTGGCTGGTATGACATTGTTGTTGCAATGTATCATGATCAGGGACATATCCCCTTAAAGGTGAAAGGCTTCAATTATAATAAAGAACTTAAAAAATGGGATGCGGTATCAGGTGTAAATATAACACTTGGTATTCCGATTGTAAGAGTATCTGTCGATCATGGAACGGGCTTTGACTTGGCTGGAAAAGGAATCTCCAGCGAGTTAAGCCTTGCTCATTCAATAGACTATGCGATTCGCCTGGCATCAAATAAGTAGTACACGGAGGGGGATCGTATGGTAAAGATGTTGATCATAGCAGATGATATTACTGGGGCATTGGATACGGGGATACAATTTGCAAAACGTGGTATCCGTACTCAGGTTTTCACGGAAGGGAAGCTGGATGAGAGTGATGTAAAAGCGGACACTGAAGTTATAGTTGTAGATTCAGAGTCCAGACCTATGTCGGCAAATGAGTCTTATCAAGTGGTAAAAAACATTGCTGATTGGGCACACAAAAAAGGCGTTGGAATAATATTTAAGAAAACGGATTCAGCTTTACGTGGGAATATCGGTTCGGAGCTCCAGGCAGTAGCTGATGCGGTGAAAGATTTTCCGATATATTTCCTCCCAGGGCACCCTGAAATCGGAAGAATTACAAAGGGCGGAGTACACTATATTTCCGGGGATTTACTGGAAAACAGTGTATTTGGAAAAGATCCATTTGAACCTGTTACAAGATCGTATATCCCAGACATTATAAGGGATCAAAGTGACATACCTGTCATTTGCAAAAGTGCGGAAGAACCGATTGCGGATAAGTCTAATTCCAGATCGGAAATTATTGTATGTGACACGGAAACGGTGAAAAATATAGATGATATTTTGGACAAATTGGTTAAAGCGGATGGATTGCAGCTTATCGCAGGCTGCGCGGTGCTTGGAGAGCGATTGGCGGAAAAAATCCCATTTGACTACGGAGAAGTATCATCCTATGAAAAGACGGATGGCTTATATGTGGCATGCGGCAGTTTAAATAAGATTACCCTTAGACAATTGGAATATGCAGAGCAAAATGACAGTTTTATCAGGAAGAAACTCACCATGAAGCAGAAATTCTCTGCCGGTTATTATGAGACTCCGGAAGGAAAAAAATTTCTGGAGGAAATGATAGACCTGTGCAGAACCAATCAAAAGGTAATTGTGGATTCTTTTGATACGGAAGAAAATATTGCTGATTTTATGGCTGACAAAGGCAAGGAACTGGATAATTTAAGAACTCTGATTCCACAGGCTCATGGCCGCATCGTAAAAGCTCTTGCAGAGGAGCCGATTGATTTAACGTTCCTTTTGACGGGAGGAGATACACTTATGGGGTATTTAAAACTGGTTGGGTGTAGGCACATAGAACCAGTGTGTGAGATAGAACCAGGATTGGTAGTTTGCAAACTTTTATGGGAAGGACATTGCCAACAGATAATCTCTAAGTCCGGAGGCTTTGGAACAGAGGATATACTGTGCAGAATTGCACTAAAAATAATTGAATAAACTTTGGAGGGTAACAATCATGAAGAAAGTAGAATTAAAAGGTATTATTACACCAATCTTAACACCAATGAATGCAGATGAATCTGTAAATCTTACGGAGCTGCGGAATCAGGTGGAACGTCTTATCAGCGGCGGCGTACATGGGATTTTTCCATTTGGAACCAATGGAGAAGGCTATATCTTAAGCGAGAAAGAAAAAATTGAAGTTCTGGAAGCGACTATTGACCAGGTTAAGGGGAGAGTCCCTGTATATGCTGGTTCGGGGTTAATATCCACACAAGATACCATTCGTATGAGTAAGAAAGCGGAAGAACTGGGGGCAGATGTTTTGTCAATTATTACCCCAAGCTTTGCCGTTGCTTCACAAAAAGAATTATATGATCACTATGTTGAGATCGCAAAGCATGTGGACACTCCAATCGTCCTTTATAACATTCCGGCCCGTACCGGCAATAAGCTGCTTCCTGAAACCGTTGCAAAGCTTGCAAAAGACGTAGACATCATTATTGGTGCTAAGGATTCAAGCGGTGACTGGGAGAATCTGAAAGCTTATATTACAGAGACCCGTGAGCTTGAAAAAGATTTCTATGTTCTTTCCGGAAATGATTCCCTCATACTTCCCAGCCTGAAAGAAGGCGGCTTTGGCGGTATTGCAGGCTGCTCCAACGTATATCCACAGGTATTGTCATCCATTTACAACTTATTCATTGAGGGGAAATTGGAAGAGGCGGAAGTGGTTCAGGAATCCATTGCAAGCTTTAGAGCTGTATTTAAATATGGAAACCCCAATACGGTTGTGAAGAAAGCGGTGGCTATGTTAGGTTATCCGGTAGGAGACTGCAGAAGACCATTTAACTATCTCTGCGAGGAAGGCATCGAAGCTCTCACAAAAGTGCTTAAGGAAAATGCAGATAAGGGTATGAAATAATTTTTATGAAAAATTTATATATCAATGAAACAGTAAAATAATCTGCTCAGACTTATGTCTGCTCTTTCGTAATGTAGAATATGTCACTTTTACGTTGCTGCAGGGCAGACTTTTTTTAGAACATATAGCAAAACCACCTTGTTAAAAATTTTCTGGATATGGAATCTTTCATAAAAAAATGCGGGAGAAGAAAAATGCAAAAAGAGTATTTAATGGAGTCCTCTGAGGTACTTAAAAAACTTGAAACATCGGCCCACGGCCTTACAAGCGCTCAGGTTGAGGAACGAAAATTAAAATATGGTTTGAATAGATTAAAAGAAGGTGTGAAACCCAGCCTGATTCAAAAGTTTTTTAACGAACTGATTAATTTTATGAATGTTGTACTTATTGCTGCAGCAGTTATTTCGGGAATTACTTCACTCTATGAGGGTGAAAGCATGATAGATACTTTGATCATTCTTCTTGTTGTTACAATCAATGCAGCACTTGGGGTATATCAGGAATCAAAGGCAGAGGCAGCCATAGAAGCACTGCAGGATATGGCTGCCGCGACTTCAAATGTAATAAGAAATGATAAAATCGAAAGTGTCCGCTCAGAAGAACTTGTTCCGGGAGATATTATTCTTTTAGAAGCAGGGGATGCAGTACCTGCGGA
This sequence comes from uncultured bacterium, assembly GCA_905215155.1. Lineage (GTDB taxonomy): Bacteria > Bacillota > Clostridia > Lachnospirales > Lachnospiraceae > Lacrimispora > Lacrimispora sinapis. The sequence continues at coordinate 7,523 of CAJMPJ010000080.1, forward strand.
TTCAAGATTAATTGAATGTGCCAGCATAAAAGTGGAAGAGGCTGCGCTGACTGGAGAATCCACCTCTGTAACAAAGACGGAAAAGGTAATAGGAACCGGTTTAAAAGAGGTTGCTCTTGGTGATAGAAAGAACATGGTTTATACAGGCTCTACCATTGTTTACGGCCGCGGAAAGGCGGTTGTCTGCTACACCGGAATGAATACGGAGATTGGACGTATTGCGGACGCGATCAATACGGCTAAGGATGAAGAAACTCCGTTGCAGATAAAGCTGAATCAGCTTTCAAAGGCACTATCAATTATGGTTCTGGCAATTTGTGCCTTTATGTTTGCTGTTGATATTTTCCGAATAATGATGGCTGGAGGTGAGATTCATCTTGACGCTCTCATTGATACATTTATGATTGCAGTTTCTCTTGCAGTAGCTGCCATTCCGGAAGGTCTTGCAGCAGTTGTCACCATACTTCTCTCCATTGGCGTTACAAAAATGTCAAAGGAACATGCAATCATAAGAAAGCTTACGGCAGTAGAAACTCTTGGATGTACACAAATTATCTGTTCTGACAAAACCGGAACCCTGACCCAGAATAAGATGACTGTTGTAGAACATTCCTGTTCCGATGAGAAACTTCTTATGACGGCAATGTCTCTTTGCTCTGATGCGGAAATGGATTTGGATACCTTTCAGGCGGTTGGAGAGCCTACAGAATGTGCGCTTGTCAATGATGCATTTAAGAATGGCTTGTCCAAGCCGGAACTTGCCAGGGAATATGTCAGAGTAGCGGAAGCACCGTTTGATTCTGTTAGAAAAATGATGTCAACTCTTCATAAAAAGTCTGACGGTACCGTCCTTCAGTTTACCAAGGGGGCACCGGATGAGGTGCTTAAGAGGTGCAGCAGGGCTTATATTGATGGCAATATAGTAGAAATGACAGAAAAACTCCGGTCGGAAATCATTGCGTCCAATAAGAAAATGGCAGATAGAGCCCTTAGGGTTTTATGCGCTTCTATGAGAGAATGGTCTGAATTGCCTTCTTCCGCCCAGCCTGCAGATATCGAAAATGATTTAATCTATGTTGGCCTATCCGGCATGATTGATCCGGTAAGACCCGAGGTAAAACCTGCAATCAAGGAATGCAAGGAAGCTGGAATCCGAGTAATTATGATTACCGGAGATCATAAGGATACTGCAGTTGCAATTGCAAAAGAACTTGGTATCCTTGAAGATGAGGGTATGGCCATTACTGGAGCCGAATTAAATAAACTATCTGATGAGGAGCTTGAGAAAGACATCCATAAGTATT
>CAJMPJ010000081.1 GCA_905215155.1 uncultured bacterium
GCCATAAAGGGTGTCCTTATGATAATGCGGTTGCAGAAGCAACATTTAAAATAATAAAAACAGAGTTCGTCAGAAACCAGACCTTTAGCAGCTTATATCATCTTCAGATTGAATTGGCTGATTATGTAAATTGGTTCAACAACCACAGAATTCATTCTTCACCGGGATATCTATCACCAGTGAAGTATAGAATGATTACCATTAAAAAAGTTGTCTAGAAAACTGTTGACAATCCATATCCCTATCAGCTTTGCTATAGTCATTCCTATAAAACTCCCCAGGATGCCACTAATAATTGGGGCATGATTTTCCTGAATAAATTCTTTTATGGCTCCTATTTCTCTCTACCTCCTTCAATAGTTGTTGGGTTACTGGGGATCTGTTATCGGCTCTACGATAAACCCCAGCGCTATTAGTGGCTCCCTGCGCACTCTGTTTCCGAGCGCCTGTTGTACTTTTATTGGGAGATCAGACACCTTTACGGGCTGTCCGTCAATGGTCACCCAGTTTGTCCATGTCAATGGTTCGTCTCCTTTGATTTTAATTACCTCCTTACACACCCTGAATAATAATCCTACTTTGTCTGGCGGTTTTTTCTTCTCCGTGATACAATTTGGATAACAATAACAGGAGAGGTATCTCATGCTCACTAAGACTGAATTAAAAATTTTAAAATCTGCAATAAAGCTTAGCAATCACGGAACCGCAATAGTTAGTTGGTATGATATATCCGGTGACTTAGAAGTTCACCCCAATGTTGTTCTCCTCGCTGTTCCAAACCTCGTAGACAAAAAATTGTTATCGTATGTGTATAGTTCAGAAGGGCATATTCCGCAGGGATTCCGCCTGACTTCTTATTCTGCGAACTTGAAAGAATATCGTTGGCTACTGGCCAAGGAATTCGTTTACCACAATTTGATTGCCATTATTGCGCTTGTAATTTCAATCCTTGCACTGTTTTTACCTGTTCAAGGCAGTAATCAGATTGATAATACAAACAAGCAAAACATAAATCTTGAATCCATTTCCCTTGCCACCCCATATGAAGCGATAACAGCTGATACCGAAAACTAAAATTGCACTTATTATTTCTACTATAGCCATTGCTATCAAGCCTTTACCACCTCCTGTTATTGCTTTGTATCTTTTTAAGACACCGTCTATATAGCACAGATAAAAAGCACTGTCAATTACTTTTTATGATTTTTAAGACACTTTTTTTGAAATATCTTGCAATTCGTTGCATTATGTAGTAAAATCAAGACACATTATGAAAAGGGGACATGTAAAACTCATGGGAATGGCTGAGAGAATAAAAGAACGTAGGCTTATTATGAATTACACACAAGAAGAATTAGCAGAAAAATTGGGACTTCAAAAATCTGCTATTGCCAAATATGAAAACGGTCGAGTTGAAAACATTAAACGCTCCGTAATTGCGAGAATGTCAGATGTGCTTGAATGTAGTCCCGCTTATCTCATGGGATGGGATGAACCTCCGGAACGCAAGCCACTATCGAAACCAGACCAAGAGCTTCTACGCAAATACCATTACATAGATGAAAAAGGAAAACATACAGTAGACACAGTTGTGGAAATGGAATATAATCGTTGCAAAGATAATTGCTCAGAAGAGTCAATGATAAAACCAAAAGAAGATAAGTCACACCTCCTTTCAATGGCTGCTCATAATGATACCATTACAGAGCCGGAAGAACTGGAAAAGACCATGCGTGACCTTGCCAAACTAAAAAGACCAAAAAAATGACAAAATACAGTTTAACCAGGAAGTGATTTTTATATGGAGTATGAAGAACTGCTGTCTGAGGCCGATTCAAATGCAATCTATGTAATTGAGGATTTGGAGTTTGAGTCCCAGGCTTCCGGGCTCATTAACGGAGAGGTAATTGGGTTAAGTAAACGCCTGTCTACATTTTCAGAAAAGACTTGTGTCCTTTTGGAAGAACTGGGACACTATCATACAAGCGTTGGAAATATTCTTGATCAGATGTCAGAAGGAAATAGAAAGCAGGAATATAAAGCAAGGCTCTGGGCCTATAATAAAATGATTACAATAGAAAAGATAATTTCTGCCAAGGAAGCCGGTTGCCGAAACCGATATGAAATAGCCGAACACCTCAACGTCACAGAGCCTTTTCTTCAGGATGCTATAGATTGTTACCGTTCAAAGTATGGCCTGGGATTTCAAAAGGGAGATTACATAATATTTTTTGAACCATTTAATATCTGCCGTATGGCAGAATAAATACGATTTTAAATAAGGAAGATTAAAATAGCCTATGGCTTTTTAATAAATACAAAAGAATGAAAGAGGGAATGAATATGAAAAAGAATTTATTCGTACCAGTATTATGTGCTGTGGCACTCAGCACAACCGCATGTGGCAGCAACGCTTCATCTGAAAAAGCAGAAACCACTACTACGGAAGCAACAACAGCTGCTGAGACCACGACTGCAGAAGAAACCACCACTGCTCCTGAAACAGAAGCAGCAGCCCAGACAGTTCCAATAGGACAAGCTGCTAAAATTGGAGAATGGACTGTCACTGTAAGTAATATGCAAATATTAGATAGTATTCCAGACAATTATGGAAGCTTTAGTCCTGATGAAGGAAACAAATATTTGTTAGTAACAATGACAGCATCTAACGAAGGAAAACAAGCTGATTCCTTCCTTCCCTCTTATCCTATGGATGATGATGATACCACTGCAAAAATCCTTTATGGAGATGGGTATGAATTTATTCATACAAACCTGCTAGGTTATAGTAAGTCCATGCTTAGCACTACTGTTAATCCACTATCCTCAAAAGATGGAGATATAGCATTTGAAATCCCAGATAGCGTAGCATCTGCAACGGATCCTATTACCTTAGAAATCTCTAATGGAAAAGAAAAAGTCAACTTTTCACTGAGATAAAATAACGTAAACTAATTGCTTATTAGTAAAAAATCGTAACTCTTAATACATTAAAAAATATAAAAATGCCATGCTGATATCAATTTATCATTAAGCTGGCAAATTAAAAGCAAAACCGTCCGGCGCTACCAACACCGAACGGCTTCACATAGATTTCTCTTATCATGTATGCCCCGAAAAGATACAATCATTCCCAAACAGATTATATCATTTTCGATACGTCCTGGCAAGGGGCGTATTTTTATACCCAAAAATAGAAAGGAAAATGATATTATGGCAACCGCAAAGAAATTACCATCAGGCTCCTGGAGGTGTCAAGTTTACAGCCACACAGAAACAATTCTACTACCAGACGGAACCACAAAGAACAAAAGAATCTACAAATCCTTTACCAGTGACGACCCTTCCCCAAAAGGAAAGCGCCAAGCTGAAAAAGAAGCCGCTTCTTGGGCAGCAAACAAAGAAATGGGATCAAAAAATTACAATAAGACTGTTGGTGAAATGATACAAGATTACTGCATTGCTAAAAGCAACGTTCTCTCCCCTACTACTGTCAACGGGTACAAATCTATAAAGGATAATATGATGGTAAGTATATCTGATTTAAAAGCTGATCGCTTGGGAAGTGACCGGATTCAGCAATGGGTAAATGAAATTTCCATTGACAGATCGCCTAAAACAGTAAGAAATGCTTACGGTTTATTGGTTGCCGCCTATGACTTATTTTATCCTGAAAGGCGCATAAAAGCAAAGCTGCCACAAAGAATCAAAACTAATACATATACTCCATCTGACGAAGATGTAAAAATACTTATGGAGCACTTCAAGAAGGACAAGGAAATGTTGAAAGCGGTCTGCCTTGCTGCATTTGGCACGCTCCGAAGATCTGAAATTTGTGCACTTACCGCTGAAGACGTTCGGGGCAACATTGTTTCTGTCAACAAAGCCATGGTACGGGCTTCTAAAGATGAGTGGATAATAAAAACGACAAAAACTGTTTCAAGTACCAGGGAAGTTATAATGCCTCAGTTCGTCATTGACATGCTGCCGAAAAATGGCAAATTGGTTAATGTGGGGGCTCCTGATAATATATCAAATCGTTTTGCGAGAGCTATCAAAAAGTTAAAACTCGGAGCGATTCGTTTTCACGATTTAAGACACTATGCTGCGTCGATCATGCATGCATTAAATATTCCGGATCAGTATATCATGCAGCGGGGAGGTTGGTCTTCAGACAAAACATTAAAAGAGGTATACCGTGGCACAATTGATAATTATGAGCAGAAATATGTTGATGTAACATTAAAACATTTTGAGACTATGCAACACGAATTACAACACAAAAAATAAAAAGCCTAGTATTTACTAGACTTTTAGCATGGAGATAGTGGGATTCGAACCCATGACCTCTTGAATGCCATTCAAGCGCTCTCCCAGCTGAGCTATACCCCCATGGCAGCTATTATAGCAAACCATCAAAAAAATTGCAACAAAATATTGCAATTTTTTCGATGGGTGTTATAATACATCCAGAGCATTTGCATATAGTTGTCTTCAGGGCAGGGTGTAATTCCCGACCGGCGGTAAAGTCCGCGAGCGCGTATTGCGCAGAATTGGTGTGATTCCAATACCGACAGTATAGTCTGGATGAAAGAAGATGTGTTAAATAAAGATAATACACCATCTATTATTAACACCTGAAGGGCACACTTTCAGATGTTACTTATTTTAGGAGGCATGTATTATGAATATGAACAAAGAAACCAGCAGACTCACCATTATGGCTATGCTTTGTGCACTGGCATTTGTGGCAGTTCTTGTTATTCGGATACCTATTATACCTGTTGCACCATTTTTAGAATACGAACCAAAAGACGTGATAATTTTGACGGGAGGGTTTCTTTTTGGACCTTTGCCCTCTGTTCTGATTGCAGTAATTGTTTCTTTTGTTGAGATGATTACCATCAGCAGCACCGGGATAATTGGATTGATTATGAATGTTCTGTCTACGGTGGCATTTGTTTGCCCGGCAGCCTATCTCTACAAAAAACGCCATTCCATGTCGGGAGCATTGGTGGGAATGATTTTAGGCACGGTTCTTATGACAATCGTTATGGTTTTATGGAATTATTTAATCACTCCCATTTATATGGGATACCCCAGAGAAGCTGTCGTGCAGCTTCTTCTGCCAGCGATTGTTCCATTTAATCTGATAAAATGCGGAATTAATACGGCACTGACCCTTCTTATTTACAAACCGCTTGTTACAACGCTTAGAAAATCGAATCTTTTGGCTTTACGGCCAGAGGATGGGCAAAATACAGGGAAAATAAATTTAGGCACAGTTCTTATTCTTGGAATTATACTGGTAACGGTCATCATGATCATTCTGGTTTTCCAAGGTATTATTTAGAAAAATTAAACAAGCAGCCATTCTTTCGCTGTCCGAATTGCCCCTTAAAGGCCAGACCTAAAATCTGACATTTAAGGGGCAGTTCAGTACTGGGAAAGTGGCTGCTTATTTCAATTTATTTTTCAAGAAATGCTTTCCACCGTTTCAAGCTGTCTTTCTCAAATACATACTCCGGCGTAACAAGGGAATCCTTTATTTCTGAAACATAATACCAGGGATCTTCCTTGTGGAGTGGATTCTTCAGCACATGAAATTCCTGTGCCGGCATGTACCCCTGTGCGAGAAGAAAGCACTTATTCCCTTCCTGATCTTCTGCCACGTCTACCACCATCACACAATGCCCCGGAGTTCCACCCCTGATAAATAAATCTCCTGCCTGTAATTGATCAGGAACAATGTCACCGCTTTCATTTTCCAAAGACAGGGTTCCTGCATAAATCATGACCTGCCTCAAGTATTTGAGAAAATTTTCTCTGGAATCATCAAAGGCTGCACGTTCCTCCCAGCGCACCTGGTTTCCTTCTACAGATAAACGCTTTCCCGATCTCCAGGAGGGGTAATCCATTAAAAATCCATTGGTAAGATGAAAGGATATTGCATCATATACCCCCACTGACCACAGGTATTCCCCATAGATCCTTATTGCACTGTCCGCACACTGCTGTAAATCACCTTTCACCAACGGCATGGAAAACACAGCTGCATGGACTTCCTGTTTTTTCTTTCTGCTCCCGTCATATAAAAGTACAGGACTCTTATCCGGCTTTAAAGAATAATTTCTTAGAAATCCCTGAAGACTTCCCAATGGTTTTTCTGTCCTTTCATAGCCATCAGGAGGTATCAATCGTTCTTCTAACGTATTTCCTGATGGATTGATAAAAGATTTTTGCTTTGGTTGAGCAGAAGCGGCTTCTTCACCTTTTTTTCCTGTTCGCTCTGTCAGATGAATGCCCCGCGGTTCCTCACTGGGAAATCCCGCATGAGGTACCTGATTTGTTTCCAGTATAACTTTTGGTTTGTTTAAAAGCTCCTTATTCTGTACTGCTGCCACACAGAACAGTCCTCCTGTAATGATTATGTAGATCCATTTATTCATAGTTCGCCTCCCCCCTCATGGTATTATTTTTATCATGACTTCATAGAGCAGTATAACATGACAGGACATGGTTTGCCGCATTTATAAAAGATTGCTTGTCCCTCTCCTGTGTCCGGTTAATCGCTCTGATAACTCCTGTATATGAAGTTTTTTTATAACTCATAAGACAGGAAAATGATCTGCTAATTCCAATACGTAAAAACATAACCGCCAGATATCTCCCGAAAAGAATTTATACCGGAACGGCGGAAAATTAAAGTACATTTCACAGGAAAAAATATACTTTCATGAAACTTTACCGGAACCATTCACTAAAAAATCATACTTTAATTCTGCTGCGGCAAATAAAATCGGTACGCTGGCAATCAGACCAGCTATATACAAGGAAAACTTCTCCCCATTTCCATCAATAGATTCCCGAATGAAAAAAATCCTGCCTATGCATAAGCCCTTCTTAAAGGATCAGGTTTTATTTTCCCACTGGCGACTACTAAAGCGCCAAGGATTCCACCCAATCCCAGTATTTCGGTTACTGCGGATAGTTTCCATACTTCAAGGCCCCTTCCTCACTTTAATCCCGCTTCCTGCATCAGTTATTATATCAGCGTAATGACTGCCAAGTAAAGCACAACTTATAAAGACCATCAAGTGAAACCCCTGGATAAAAATTACATTTAAATCATTAAAGCTTTTTATCATTTCTTGTTCCACAAACTTGCCGGGAACAGATGACTTATTTTAAATGTGCCATAGTAACACCTCCACAGAAGTATCCTTTTAGGGTATTTCATAACAAAAGACCAATTACTGCAATCGTAAAGATCAAAGAAAAATCAATCGTCCTCCTGTGGCAATTGAATGGATTTATCCCTATAAAAATCAAATGCAATCCTATTCATAATCAAAACAAAAAATCCCATTATAAATTAATATCTCTGTTTTAGCTTCAACGTAAGAAATTGAAAATACAAAATTATATATGAGTCTTTCCGTACACCTGAAAAATCAAATAAATTCCATATACCAAATACACACTTATTCCTTTTGACAAAAGTATGCACCCTATTAAATAGGGTGCACACAAAGGAAAAATTTAATCTAGTTTTTTGACCACCAGAGTAGCATTTGTACCAGCTGGAAGCGACAAGGTCAATCCAAGTGTAGCCGAAACAGCCAAATCCAATACATCGTTAGCAGCAAGAGTTAATATGGCATTTCCAGTAAACTCCGAGCTGATACCAAGAGTCAACCCCTGCGTATTGGTAAGACTTGGAATATCGGCTCCGTTCAGACGTACCGCAACGGTTGTAAGAGCACCAACTGATACTGACCCCCGAAGCAGGAAACTAACTTCATACGTTCCTGGGTTGACAATTGTAATACTTTCAGCCGGTTGATACGTAACATCATTCGACGGCATGGTATTTGTCAAATCAACCTGTGATTCAATTCCAAGCGCAAGTATTAAGGTCTGTGGATCATCGCTAAAGCGGCCGCCAAAAGCCGCCAGACCTGCAGGGCCGGTTGGTCCTGTATCTCCTGCCGGACCGGTTGGCCCCGTATCTCCTGTCGGACCGGTTGGTCCCGTATCTCCCGTCGGACCGGTTAGTCCTGCGGCTCCCGTTGGGCCTGTTGGGCCA
>CAJMPJ010000082.1 GCA_905215155.1 uncultured bacterium
GATTCATTTCTCTTAAAAAGAAACTCACCCATGTTCAACAGGCTAAAGCCCATAACAAAAAAGGAATTGCAGCCCAGCTTTACTGCCTGGCTGCAATTCCTTCTCATTTATTTTTCATAAAGAAATTCTTCCGGTAACGTCACGTTGAAATCATGTGCCAGATCGCGGAAATTTCCTGGTGTGATGGTCTGCAGCTTATCCGGTCTGATGGAAAGAACCTTTACAAGAATTTCAGCAGACTTTTCAATGGTATTCATCAGTCCGAAGGTCAAATCAAAGTCCTCCCCGGAGGCAAATAAACCGTGGTGCGCCCAGATTGCGGCATCGTATTTTTTCATAAGCTCACTGGTGGCAACGGCGATCTCACGTCCGCCGGGTACCATCCAGCCCACCACACCGATTCCGCCTGGGAATACGACCGGACACTCTGTGGCCATTTCCCATAATTCTCTGGTAAATACCTTATCCTCCAGAGGAAGAACAAAGGTAAGCGCAATGATATTTGCCGGATGGCCATGATAAATGACTCTGTATGCTCCGCCGGTAGCTTCCTTCTTGACCTCGTGGTTCATTAAATGGGAGGGAAGCTCGCTGGTGGGACGTCCTCCCTTGCAAAGACCCCATAAGATTCTATAATGTTCGCCGCTTTCATCCACTTCAATGATGCAGGTGTTGGCTTCCGGATCAAGGGGCACATTGCGGAAATACTTTCCGCTTCCTGTGACCATGAAAAACTCTCCGGAAAGCCCCTTCACGGTCGTACCAATGGGCTGCCAGGAATTGTCAAACTTCAGCTCCTCTCTTACGGCTTCCACCTCTTCGGGTTTGATACGGTAGCTTAAATTGCCGCCGTTTCTTTCATGCCAGTTCTGTTTGAATCCATCATCACATAAGCGGATAAAGCCTTTTACAAATTCTGCATCTAAAATTTTCATGTCTATTTTCTCCTTATTTCCGGTTTAACAGTACTTCTTTTTCATAGCTGAGAATCTCTTTAAACCAGTCTTCTTTTGCAGGTACTCCATTCAGCTCACAGAAGTAATTCCATACATCGCCGATGGGGTAAAGTTTTAATTCTTCCTGGAGCATCATCTGCTCCGTAAACCTGCGGGAGGCCTGCAGCTGTGCCAGCGTTTCATTTGGAAGGAGGAGGGCATTCAAAAGTGCCTTCTGCATGTTGCGCATCCCTACCACCCATGCGCTCAAACGGTTGATGCTTGCATCAAAGAAGTCAAGGGCCAAAAGAACACGGTCCGCACCCCCGCGGATGATTTCTTTGGCGATCTCCTTTGTTTCATCATCCAATAATACCACATGGTCACTGTCCCAGCGGACCGGTCTTGTTACGTGAAGCGCTACTTGATCAAAGAATAAAAGCATGGAAGAGATCTTATCCGATACCACTTCCGTTGGATGGTAATGACCGCTGTCTAAAAGGCAGAGAATATCATTCTTGGACGCATAGTTCATATAGAACTCATGGGAACCAACGGTACAGCTTTCCACTCCGATACCAAATACTTTTGATTCTACCGCAACCAGTACTTTTGTTTTATCATAATCCATGGAAAGAATCTGATCAAGAGAATCTTTCAAACGTGCTCTTGGGGAAGTGCGGTCAGCCGGAATATCTTTAAAGCCATCCGGAATCCAGATATTCATGGTGCATGGTGTTCCCTGCTCCTTTGCAAAATATTCCGAAATACGGATGCATGCTTTTACATGGTCGATCCAGAAGCTGCGGATCTCCGGGATCTCACTTGATAGGGTGGCATTTTCTGCCTTTTGGTGAGAGAATAAGGTAGGGTTAAAATCAATGCCGATGCCTCTCTCTTTCGCAAATTCCACCCATTTTGCAAAATGCTTCGGTTCCAGTTTGTCTCTGTCCACCCACTCCCCTTCTTCAAAGACAGCATAGCTTGCATGAAGGTTGATCCGGTGTTTTCCAGGGATGAGACTTAATGCCTTATCAATATCCGCCATCAGCTCCTCCGGATTTCTTGCGCGGCCCGGATAATTGCCGGTAGCCTGGATTCCCCCGGATAAAGCACCTGCCCCGTCAAATCCGATGACATCGTCTCCCTGCCAGCAATGCATGGAAATGGGGATCTTTTTCAATGCTTCCAGTGCAGCATCAGTATCTACGCCAATGGCCTTATATACTTCCTTTGCGGATTCATATCTTTCTTTTACTGTCATGATTTTCTCTTCTCCTTTTTTTGATTAATCTAAATGAAATACCGGTTTCAGTCCGTCAGAAACAGGGCTGTTATCCGGGTTGGTTCTCATAATATCCGCCATAAAATCCCACCATTTACGGTTGACCGGTGTGTCCGCTGACTCCGCCCACCGTTCTTCATCCTCAATCTCTATGTATCCGTAAAGCACATTGGTCTCTTCGTCTAAAAAAATGGAATAGTTATGACCGCCGTACTGATGGATCATCTCCTTCATCTCCGGCCAGAGCATGTTATGTCTCTTTTCATATTCTTCTGCCATTCCTTCGTTTAAGTACATTTTAAATGATTTTCTAATCACAGGATTCCCTCCGCTTCTTATAAGATTTCCTTCGGCTTATATTCCTTTACGGCAAAAGACCGGTAAACAGCTTCTCTTGCCTGTTTTAAACCGTCAAATTCATGAAATGCCAGCATCTGCGCCAGCAGATTTCCGATGGCAGTCGCCTCTCCCGGTCCTGCATATACGGTCCTGCCGGTACGGTCTGCAGTCAGCTGGTTTAAATATTCTGCATTGGAACCTCCGCCCACCACATGAATGGCTGGATAGGTCTTTCCGGTTATGGATTCCAGCTCCTTTATGGTATCGCCGTAGCAGGCAGCCAGACTGTTATAAATCACAGCAGCGATTTCTCCCGGTGTTTGGGGTACCTGCATCTGCCCGTTTTTGCAGAAGTCCTTTACGGCCCTAATCATGCTGTCCGGCGCTAAAAATACGCTGTCATTGCAGTCCACAAGGGATTTGATGTTTTCTTTGGAAGCCATTTGGCATAGCTCTGCAAAGGAATACTTCTCTCCTTTCTCAGCCAGTTCTTTTCTTACGGACTGGATCATCCACAGCCCCATAATGTTCTTTAAATAACGGTAACGGTGTTCGTATCCGCCTTCGTTTGTAAAATTCGCTTCCATACTCTTTAACGAACAGTCTGCCTTTAAAAGCTCGGTCCCCATTAAGGACCAGGTTCCTGAACTGATATATAAAATATCCTTCATGGAATCCGGATCACCGGGAACCACCGGAACTGCCATGACCGCGGAGCCGGTATCGTGGGTGGCGGGAAGAATCACCTGACAGGAAAAGCCTGTTTCTTCACGGATTTGTTCGGACAGCTCTCCCACCACAGTTCCTGGCATGGAAAGCGGGCCAAACAGCTTTTTAGGAAAGCCAAGTGATTCAATCAGCTCATAATCCCAGCTTCCCGTTTCAGGGCTTACCAGCTGAGTGGTGGTGGCATTGGTATACTCCTGTTTTTTCACTCCGGTCAGCAGAAAGTGGAAATAATCCGGAATCATCAAAAAGGATTCTGCGTGGATAAGATGGTCCGGATTCTTTTCTTTTACCGCCATAAGCTGGTAGATGGTGTTAAATATCTGCTTTTGAATCCCGGTTCTTTGATATAGATCCTTGAGTGAAATGGTATGATAGACAAGCTCATCCATTCCCTTTGTCCGGTCGTCCCGGTAGCCCGCCGCATTTCCTAACATCCGGTCTTCCCTGTCCAAAAGAACGTAATCCACGGCCCAGGTATCAATGCCCATACTGACTGGGATCTTTCCCATCTTTTTGCAAACCTTCATGCCTTCTTTGATTTCTCCAAATAAGGATTCCACATCCCAGCATAGCTGATTCCCGATCCGTTTCATCCCATTTTCAAAACGGTAAATCTCTTCTAAATGAATCTTTCCGTCCTTGACTGTACCAAGAATATGACGTCCGCTGGAAGCACCGATATCAACAGCAAGATAGTATTTCTCCATGCGTTCCCCTCCCATGTTTTTCTGATTCTATCATAATTCATTTTTATACAAAAAATAAGGACGCTGTTTATTTAAAACAGCGTCCTTATTTGCACTTTCTTTATACTTTTGTCCTATTGTTCTAACTCCGGTTTTGAAGAAATCAGCAGTTCTTTTAAATCCATGATCGACATCTCATGCTCGTCCAAAATCGTTGATACCTCTTTAAATTGTTCCAATTTTATTTTATCCTGAATGGCTTTTTCTTTTTCTTCTAATGTAACGAGGCAATCCTTGTATTGTTTGATGGATTCCCGCACCTCTTTTAACTCTTCTTCCAGTTTTTGAAGCGGTGTTTTTCTTACTCCTCTTGGCATATCGGTTCTCTCCTTTTCAGAAATTATTATGCAACCATATATTACCAAGTATATGCACTTAAAATTTCTTTTATTACTTTTGGACTCTGTTTTAATCCTGTTTCTTCTCAAACTTTTGCACTGTTTGGAAATAGGATAACCACATTAAAATCCTTTTTTTCTATGCTTTTGATTGCTGCGTAAATCCATTTCATTTCTTTTCGGACACCGGATTTATTTACTTATTTTTATGTTCCGCCAAACCGGAAGTTTTATTTTTTTCCCTGTATTCTTTTGGGGACATGTTGTAATAGCTTCGGAATATCCGGTGAAAATAACTGGTATTGTCATACCCCACTGCAAGGGATATATCGGTTACGGAAAGTCTGGTATTTAATAGAAGAAAGGAGGCTTGATTCAAACGTTTGATTTGTAAAAGCTCCTTATAAGTTCTTCCCGTCAGTCTCTTTATCGTCCGGCTCAGCCAGTAAATATTATAATTCAACCGCTCTGCCAACTCGGTCAATTCTCCTTCTTTATAATTCTCATCAATAAACTTTAAGACCTGGAATATAAGCTTTTGCTCAAAGCCTTCTCTGGTATGGCTGATCTTATCGGTATAATGCATGAGCTGAAGAAATAAAAGTCCCATGGTGACCTGATTAATGCTTCTTTTATTGGGCTGGTCATACAATAGGGTCCAGACCATATTTTCCACCAGATTCTGCACCGGAAGCACATCAGCTACTTTAAAATGAAGGTAACTGGCGTATCGGGGATTAAAGCAAAGACAGCCTACAAGAAAATCCCGCAAAAGATTTTCTTCCTCTCCCATCATTTCAAACGCAGTGTCAAAAAACTCCGGTAGAATGATGAAATTAACGGCAATATCACCTTCTCCCGCCGGTAATATCTCCTGGGTGGCATGCTGATTCAAAAACAGCAGTTCCCCGGTTTTTAAAACCACCTTTTCCCCGTCAATCCTATGGGTAGTCTCACCTTTGCACATATAGATCACTTCTATATAGTTATGTTTGTGCCTTGGAAAATGAACAAATCTGGTATGGGGCCTGATGCGGATCATCTTTCCGTGTTCCAGCATCTTTTTGCTGTCGATCACCAGCTCCCGGCCCTCGGTATAACGCTTCCGGTCAATCTCTGTCCGTCCGTTTATGATTTCCCGCTCTTCATCCGTAATGACGCCCAAACGATTTATGATTTCCTGATCCACCCCTCAAAGCCTCCTTTTCCTTCTAATCATACTCGATAAAATTCTTCCATCGGTCTTCCTGCAAATCTGCTTCGCTTAAAGTATAGGCATGGTTTTTTTCATCGTTTGCCATCAGTTTATAGGTTGTTGTTCCAAAACTGTCCGCCCCCTTGATCCACCGGTCATCCAAAACGATTCGTCCATCCTCCGCCAAAAACTTCCACACCGCCTTTTCTCCCGCTGCATTGGTACTGGTATATGTGACCTCTCCCTCCATACGGTTATCTTTAAAAACGCCTTCTTTTGCGCTGAGTTTGTTGATCTCTTCTCCAACGCCATCGTAGTAATTATAACCGGTGGCTCCGTTTCCGTTCATCTTTCCATTGGCCCAGGTCCCGTAGGAATAATCATACCGTTTCCCCTCTTCCAGGGAAATCACCTGCAAAGCCGTACACGTTCCGTTGGGAACTCCGTCTTTGAACTCACCGTAAAAAACAGTGGAAGTCTTTAGAAATACCAGCCCCCGGTCAGCGGTCAGTTCCGTTCTCATCACGGTCCCGTCGTACATACAGGGAAATTCCTTCCACGGAATGTCATATTCATCTAAGAGTCTGGCTGCTCCCTCCAAGTCTCCGCTGTCAAACCGTTTGATCAGGCTGTTTAAAAATTCCTTATCCTCTGAGGTAAGGGTAATTTCCGTATCCGGTTCTTTTTGGGATGGTTCAGCCACCATCGCTTCCGTGGACGGGGACTTTGCTTCTTTTTCCGTTCTCCAATTCCCAACGGTTTTTCCATAGCCAATTAAACATAATAAAAGTGCGATCAGTCCGGCGGCTATCCCTACCCGATGAATATTCTGTTTTTTAATCCCTGTTTCATCCTTATTCACAACACCCCTCCTTATACTCATGCACCTCCCAGGCTTTTTTAAGAAGAGCAAGTCCTTTAATAATCTCCTCCTCGGTCAGGCTGGCGTACCCCAGAACAACGGTAGGCGGATAGGTATTATGCTCCTCGTGGATAAAGTATCCTGACATTCCATAAACTTTTACACCAGCTTCTGCCGCTTTTTTTATTAACTCCTTCTCGGACCGGTTCTCTTTGTCGGTAAGCAGAAGGTGAAGTCCTGCATATTCTCCCCGGATCAAAAACTGGGATTCAAAGGGCTTGAGTCCAGCGATAAGTACCTCATGTTTCGCCTTATAGACGGCCCTCATCCGGTTCAAATGCCGCTCGTAGTGGCCTTGTGCCATAAACTGGTAAAGAATGTTCTGATCAATACGGGAAACGGTGGAAGCGTAGAAATTCACCCGGTCCCGATATACGGAAAGCAGGGATTTGGGCAGCACCATATAACTGATACGAATGGCGGGG
>CAJMPJ010000083.1 GCA_905215155.1 uncultured bacterium
AGTATAGAATGATTACCCTTAAAAAAGTTGTCTAGAAAACTGTTGACAATCCATATTTATCCTGTTTGGATGCCTGGATATAGACTTTTTACTTCAATGGAAACATGTAATATCTTTTCAGACATTAATGCTAAAGTGAAGATCATATGCCATATGGCGGATATGCTTCCAGCATTTTTATCTTCATATCATAATTGTAATCTTGGAAATTGTCTTTCTGGTATTGAATATACTAATAAAGCAGTATCTCTTGAACAATTTTGGACAGAAGTTAATGACTATATCTCTCGAGTTGAATTTACTTTACCTGATAATGAATGGATATCATATATCATCAGCCCTGTAGAATTAATCTCGGAAATAGATGATAGAAAAATTTCTAATCTCACAGTTTGGTCGTGTTTTTCTGTAATTAGAAATAATGTTATTTCAGATTTTGATTATACATATAAATTAAACCAAAACTATATTTATAGTGAAAAAGTGCGAGCAACATCTGATCATCAAGAATTTTTTTTACATAGTAGTGGCGATTTTGCAGTAGAGATTTTTTCAACTGGATTTCCTTTTTTTACTCGTAAAGCAGATTTTCAACTTATGGATGCTTTACACAGCAAATCTTTTTGTATTATAGACATCTCAAAATGTAATCAAGTAGAAGTTGACGCGATTGCTGATTGGTGTAATGAAAGTAATTATCGTTTTATAGAACTTGCTGATGATAAAGATAAAATGGCAATCTCTCACATGCTTTTTCAAACAGGTAGTTACGGAACATTACTACCAGGAACTACCACGTGGAAGGAATGGGATGCTCTTAATTTTGATTCTGAAGAATTCTTTAACAAGCTTCCATATGGTACACCGGTAGACCTAATAGAAAAGCAAAGAGTCTTTAACAAGTATTTTCAGCAAGACGAACAAATTTCTGATCTATGCTTATTGCGTTATTCTCAAGCATTGCATTCAGAAGCACTATGTCATAGTGAAAGGATTATTCGATTCATAACATATATTGAGACCACTGATATAGTCAAATATGATGAAGGCTTTAATATAGCTGAGCAAAATTTAAAAGATAAATGCAAGCATTTTAAACTGTATTATGAGTCATATGAAGAAATTACGGACGTAATTTTAGAAGTACAACCTTTACTAACCCAATCCACACAAGAATTAATTTCTAAAGTAGAAAATATCTATCATGAACTTATTAAGTCTTTATATATAGATAACAATCAACAAAATAATATGGCATACTATGTTAAATATCGGCTGGATAGATGGTTGCCTGAAAGCTTAGTATGTCAAGATTAACTTAGGTAGTATTTCGTAAGTGTATAATTTTGAGTTATACCCCAAAACCAACTATGTGCTTACGAAATAACCAGAGATTCGGATATAACTTAAACAAAAAGAAGGGAGTATAACAGCATGAATCATGCAGAAGGAACAGACCGATTCGTTCTTGGAATGAGTGTTGATGATGAGGGATACAGCTTTACATCTTCCATCGAAACTGCATTAATATCTGCGGAAGCTGAAATACAGAGCCTGGAAGAGACAATTAAATTAGATGAAAGTCTCAGACCTAGCTGCGATAAATTGGATTATGCGTTGGCTGCAAGTTCAGGAGTTCTGTGTGGCATCTTTGATATTTTTCTGGTTGGGAAACCAGGTGAATCACTGGCTGGAGATATTACTGATAAGTGGTTTGCAAATCGGACAACTGATTTCGCTAAACTTTGCGGTTGGGATGGCAAAGGGGAAGAATCACTGTCATCAGCAATCAGATTTCTTGAGAAGAAATTTAAAATTCCATATGATCAGCGTGGAGCCGGTGATGCTGCCAGTATAATATTTGACTTGAATCCTGCAAATCATCATTTCAAATCACTTGGACATAATCCGACTCTGCTTGGTTTGTTCTTTTCAATATTAGATCAGTTTACAAATCAATCGCACTTTGTTTCTGGTGGAGAACTGATATCTTTACAGAATGCTGATGGAAAATTTGAACTTCGCGGCAAGAGTGTTCCTTCAAAATTGTTCTGTGGGTTTGTCAACTGGTTTGGTCATTTGATTTCCGATATGTCCGGATCATCCGGTAGTAAAGGTCGAGGTATGGGAATACCTTCTCCGTTTTGGGCATGGACGAATGATATTATTGCAATAAAGAGCAAACTAAACATTCCCATTTCTCAGTTTGATAACACAATAAATGAGCTGGCTTTGAGCATATACAAAGAAGGATACGACATCCGCTTTCAAGCAACCCAGGTCATTCCAGTTTTTATCAATGAAATTATTGTCAGGTTGGTATATGCTTTAAGGCGATTGGTAAAATATTTCGTAACGACAGAGAAAGAAGAACGTTCGGCATCCGCTATGTGGGAAGCTTGTGAGCCGTTCTCTAATTCCACAGTAAAAAGAATGCTCACAGTAGCGCATGGTACCTTCTGCATGATGGATCTCGGCGATGCCACCATTAGGGCGTTTATAACCGGAGGTGGTACCTTCAATGTAACTGAATTTATCCTTCGACTTAACATAGTGGGAGTGGGACGTTTCACGATTTCATTGTATGGCGAAGTAAAGCGGGCTGTTGTAATACGAAAAGCTGAGTCTGAAGCTCAGTTTTCAAGAAGTGAAATTATAATCGTAGAAAACTATTTAAGTGGACTCAAATTATTATCCGAGTTATACGATGATAAGGAGCTTGTAGATTTTCTTGATGATTTTAAGAACAGTGATATGTTTCTTCAGGCATTCCAGAAATCTGTTCGGTTGGCAGAGCTCCGAAAGGTTCCTGATAATATGATACTTAGGACAAAATCCGATATAGATTTATATTTTAGGGAGGGTAACAGACAATGTGCAAGAAGAAATCGAGGTTAAAACTTGCCCAAGAGCAGGCTGAAATGTCTATCAAGAAAGCAAATGAAAAAATAAATGAGTTGGGCACACACACAGGTCAGCTTTATGATGAATTGAATACCTTGCAAAAACTCTTTGAAGACATTAGAAATGTTCCAAGTGAAAAGAGATTAGAGTATGAAAAATTAAAAACAATTCGTCTGAACTGGAAACAGCAAGCAGAAAAAATTGAATCAGATTACAAAAATGCCACTGCAAAAAATGCAGGGAAAGGCGCTGCAGGTGTAGGCGCTGGCATCGCCGTTGCGGCACTTGGACCTACTGCTGCAATGGGAATTGCGACAACGTTCGGAGTTGCTTCAACAGGAACAGCAATATCAACATTGAGTGGTGCGGCAGCTACTAACGCGGCATTAGCTTGGTTGGGCGGAGGTGCGCTTGCGGCCGGTGGTGGAGGAATGGCTGCCGGAAATGCATTTCTGGCGCTCGCAGGACCTGTCGGTTGGGCGATTGCAGGAGTTGCAATTGTGGGCAGCGGGCTTCTGCTTTGGAAAGGGAAAAGCGATCAGAACAGACTTGAAGATATTTTCACTCTCATCAGCCAGCGTGATGTTAAGTCATACGATCTTGCTATTGTAGAAATAAATGAGCGCATAAGCCGCATTATAGATGAAAGCAGAAAACTCAATTGTTCAATCGAAAGAACAAGAGTATTTGGATTGGATTACAACATAATGACGGAGGCACAGCAATATGAATTAGGTTCGTATGTGAATCTAATGAATTCTTCTACTCAATTGTTGATTAATCCGATTACTGGATTGCAGCCCAAATATGACATTGGAAATCTGAAGGAATACATGGCCATCAGTAAAAAAAATATTGATGATAAGCAGACAAATTTGATTGTCTCGCTCTCTAATCTCTTGTATAAGATAAATCTTGATGAAAAAGATAAGAGACTATTATGGAAGTCTTTCAAAGGCAACAAGAAGTTCTTGTCTTCAGTAGAAATGTCAAAGAAGGACTTTGAATTTTCAATTATTGAAATTGTAAGTGATACTCTTAAGTATAAGTATAGTTCAGAAAAATATTGATGGCTATATTCAAATAAACTGAGCTGAAGTTATGGAGGCAGCAATCAAGGTAGCAAAATAGAGAGAGAGTTGATATGGCTTAAAATAGGGTGTTTCTGAGCATGGGACTTCCGAATATGAATCTAAGTGGAGGGTATCATTGTCTACGCCAAGGACAAAGTGTGCCTTTCAGGAATCATTATCACCGCATCAACACATGTGGAGACTGTCGTGCTGCTCGAACGGAGAGCCCGGTAAATCAAAGGGTTTCGGAGTTTTAAGGGAGATATGTTGGTGTGTTTTAGTGGTTGGCTGAGGTGAAATATGTTTCCGGTTACTGTAGTGGGGTAAGGAAAATGTACGTTTTAGCAAAAGTGATTAAAGAATCAGATATATAACAGAGAAGTTTTATACTAATGAGAAATGGAAGCATTTGATTACTGAATAAAATTTTTAAATATATGAGGGAAAATTAAAAATGAAATTGTTTGATGAAAATATAGATTTTAATCAGTTGCAAAATGAAGCTATAAAAGAAGATACTATACGAGAAGAGATAATAGCACCAATATTAAAGGCATTAGGTTACTCTGCTTTTAGTGATAACAAAATAATTAGAAGTAAAAATTTGGAACATCCATATGTACAATTTGGAACAACATCAAAAAAGGTCTACATAATTCCAGATTATATATTGCAAGTGCAGAACAAGAATGCATTTATTATAGATGCTAAGAACCCAAGAGAAAATATACTATCGGGTACAAACCCTGAGCAAGCATATAGTTATGCGATTCATAAGGAAGTAAGAGTAAATAAATATGTTTTGTGTAATGGAATAGATATAGTTATTTTTGATGTAAATGAACTGAAACCAGTTTTAAAAATGCAGGTTAAGGATTTGGAAGAAAACTGGGATAATTTATATAAGATATTAAGTCCGATAGCGTTTACAAATCCTCATTTTTTTAATTATAATCCAGATTTGGGAATTCGCCTTTGGAAGTTGGGTATGCCAGATGATATGAAGCTTCATTATCTTGATGCAAAAATTCTAGATGTCGCAAAGATTAATGAGAAAAATTATTCTTTTTCTTTAGCAGTTTCTTTTGAAGATGTATGTATAGCAACATTTGATTTTGAAAATAAACTATTTGATGCTTTTATGAATCAAGTACCAGAAAGTAAAAAAGAAATCGTTTATAATGCATTAACAAGGCAACCCTTTAAGTATCTAACAGAAAAAGAAGAAGATTCTTTCGGAGTTTCCTTTTCCGCTGTACCTAGTTGGAAGCTGGAATACGGTATAGATGAGGTTTTTATGCCTTTTATTGTGAGAGAATTTTACTAAGTAACAATGTTGCTTCGTAGTATGGAAGATAGAAAATGTGAAAAGCCAATGTGGGGTAAAAACTTACCTCATCTAAGATTTTCAGTTTTTCTTTTGCCATGTAGTATAAATCCTTTGTCCACAGGAACGTTGAGACGGTTTGTCTGCTTTCAAAGAAACCTTGATTTTAGGCAGGTATAACGGAATATTTAAAAATAATGGGTCTGTGTTTTTGTAAAAATCTGTATGGTATTACTGAATCTCAGATGGGGATGGGGTAACGCCATGTAGTACCTAAATAGAGTTTTGCTAAAAAGTATGGGTCATTACAAAATTGTTCATACTTTTTAGCAAAAGCTATTTCCGAGAACAAAGCTTAATGTTTCAAAAAACAATCATATAGCGAGGTCGATAAATTCACGCTGACTAATTATTAAACCACTATGATATAAACGTTCTGAGCGTGAAAAGTAGATTTTTTTGAGCATTTCTTCTTTATCTTCACATAATCCATAATGTAGTTGTCTATGACAAATTGGGCATAAACAAACAATATTTGCATATACATCAAGACTGTTTTTGAATTGGCTTTGCATTTTCATAGGTATGGCATGATGCCCTTCCATAAAGGGGTGATTAGTATTTGCTGAAATAAAAGTCTGATGCTGTGTATTAATTTCGCATAAGTATCCGGCGGATTCAATTGTTTGATTTTTTAATATAGCGGAACGTTTGAATTCTTCAATGGTATGTAACGTCTGTTCGTTTCGGGGAACGGTAATATCCATGAGAGGAATACGATCTTGGATTGAGGCAAAATTTTCACCAGATGCGAAACGACAATAATTATTTAACCCTGCACTGTACATTCGATGACCACGTTCATCTTTATCTACAAAAACTGGATCTTGATATAAGTCTTCTTTGATTATTTGCAAATTATTTAAGTCCGTAATTTCATAAATAGTAGTTCTGATTTTTTGTTTTTGGATTAAATATGAAGATATAACATCTAGAGCACTTAAATAATGTGTAATTGTTGATGAAGAATTACAACGGATTTTTTGAGATATTGCATATAATATTCTTTTAAAACATATATATCAGACATTACATCACCTCACAATCCTGTTCTATACCTTTTATTATAACAAAGAAGATTTGAGTTTTCTACATTTTACAGCGCGAAAATACTTATTTATTTTATCTGCATGAGAAATAAAAAAGATAATGGAAGATATTAATTTGGTGGTATACTATATAAGAATTGGTTGTTAATGGCAAGGTGTTAGGAAAATAGATATTACATCAGAAGAGGAAGGTCGAAAATACTACTTGAAATATTGAAGATACCATTTGAATTCGGCAAAAATGAAGAAAAGACCAAAACACTTTTAAAATCAAGTTTGCCCTTATTTTAAGAAAGTGCTCTTGAATTTAGTATGTCTTTGGTATAAAATAAAAGTACTTTTAGTCACGCATATTCTTATCGAGGATTCTCTCAATATTTCCAAAAACAAGATATGGATCGGCTACAATTAACTAGACAGAAATTTTAAGGGCATATATGATAGTACT
>CAJMPJ010000084.1 GCA_905215155.1 uncultured bacterium
GGTGGTATTTTTGTCGTAATGATTTTACTTTACGGTATTTCGCAGCTGCTTTTAAAGCTGACTGCACCAAAGAATGAGAATTAATTGAATTAGCTGACTGTCTATTTATTAGAATCCTAAAAATAAAATGTTTAAAGAAAAAACGATGGAAGAAATTCCGTCGTTTTTTCTTTTTGTGTTACAGTAAAAATGAGGCTGTTAAGGCTCTTGAGAGCCATGAGAAAATTAAAGTTTCTCCGTCCGTATTTTGCGGATTTTAAGTATCAGGTAACCTCCAAAGACTGCAGTGTAGAGCAGGATGGACAGGACATAATTAATTCTATAAAATAGATCCATCTCATAGGCTGGGTTTACTGCGTCTATCATGTTTGGAATTAACAGAACCATTAAGTAAAGATAGAGCAAAGCAAACCAGGGATAGGCAAGTCTCTGGATTTTTTTCCATACCAGTGGCTTCATGCGGCGCCGTACTTTGGTAAATGACGTGACCATAAGAATGATCATGATGACGAACATGGGAACCGTAATGATCAGAGCGATGATGTCCCTGGTCCCAAGCTCTTGTGGAGTATGTAACACGGCAGGAACGTAATAGGTACCGTATACAAAGGAATGAGCCAGAGTCATCAGACAGGCGATAATGGAAAGATATCCTCTGATCGGCATCAAGGCTTTTACCACCTTACTTTTTTTATTCAAGGCTCCCAGATACATGACAATGACAAACAGGGCCGTCGGGAATGCCCCTCTCCAGAAGACAGAAACGATCCATATATAGGTCCATTCCGGCCAGGCAGAGTATAGATCGAAGGTTTGGTAACATACCATCAGAGCGATGATCCCCAAGGAAAGTACATAAAAAATTCCAGGTTGTTTTCTTATGGCGCCCCTGAAAAAATAGACAAATATCAAAGCCTCCACAAGTGCAATTAAAAAAATCATGTAATGTCTCCTTTTTAATTATGATGAATTACAAAAACAAGTCGCGGTTAGCTACAACTAACACAAGGTATATCACAGGACTATTCCTGCGTCGAGTTATTATTTTGTATATTTTTTTAATAGGAATGAAACACTATGGATGAAAGTAAAGATATAAAGCAAACAAAGAATTAAGCAATCAAGAAAACAAGGAATCAAGAAAATTAGGAATAATAAAACAGGGAATAAGGCAGGAGGAAAAGACGATGCCAGATGAGAAGGTTCAATCCATTCCAAACAATCTGCCGATGATGGCATTGGAGGATATTCCGGTACCAAATGCCGACGCAAAGCAGATCGTTGCGTTAGTAAAGGAAAGCGGACGTGTTACCGGCTACCAGCTTTCCGATGGGAGAGTACTGGATAAAGAAGAAGGGGTCCGGCTTGCAAAGCAGGGCGGAATCAAAGGGGTGGGAGTCTCCTCCAGAAACGGCAAGGAGTATCTGAAGTCCTTGCCGGATGGCAGTGAAGGCAATAATTTAAGCAATCTGCCCTCGATTACCAGTTAAGTTGTGAGATATTCAAAAAGGTTCAATCCCCTTACACAGGGATTGGACCTTTTGGTGTTAAGAGACAGGGGTAAGTCTGCCGCAGGAGATATCCATGATAAACCCCTGGATCACCACGTTACTTGGGATTAGGGGATGGGTTTTTAGTAAAGTGACGGACTGCTTTACGGCAGTTTTAATGTTGTCCATACCCTGAAGCCAGGAGTCCAAATCAAATCCTTCCTCTTTCAGCTTTTGTATGGTATCCCGCTCGATTCCCCGCTGGACCAGATGGGTGATCAGGGTTTCGGAGGAGATGGTGGCGGATAAGCAGTCGGTATGGCCGATGACCATGACTTCTTCCACTCCAAATTCAAGGATGGCAATCAGGAGGCTTCGTATGGTACTGTCAAAAGGGTTTATGATCATGCTGCCTGCAGTTTTTATCAGTTTCACATCTCCGCTGTGAACGCCCAGTGCAGCAGGAAGAAGCTCCACCAGTCTGGTATCCATACAGGTGATGAGAGCCAGTCTTTTTTTGGGGTATTTGTTGGAAGCGAAGTGCTTATAAAAACCGCTGTTTACAAAAGTGTCATTATACTTTAAGATTTCCTCAATCATAGTCTACCTCCATTATAATCGAATTATCTCCATTGTAATAAATAATTCTTAACGGGGACCAAAACGCTGTCTTAAAGATTGTTTAGCTGAAAAATCATGAAAAGCTTGTTGCAGCAAATAATTTTATCTACAATTTTAAAATAAAAAAATTGTAAATTTCTGGATGAAATGCTAACATGGACGTAGGTTTTATAACATTCATTCAGGGGGATTGTATGTTTCTCTATGTACTTCAAACATATTATGTACCAATTATTACGCTTATCATTTTTACCGTTATGGTTATAACAGACAAACTTTTTTCAAGACGTATCAAGAAACTGTTCCTTTGGGAGATTGGTTTGATGTTTTTGATGATTATAATCAACGGGGCAGATTTTTGTTTCCGGGAAATGAGCTCTAATTCAAATGGCTGGATACTCAGAACCATGACGACATTATTGAATTTTGGATTGAGCCCCTGTCCGCCTATGGTCCTGGTGCTGATATACGAGACAGAGGAGTCCAAAAAGTTTTCCAGATGGTTTTATGCCCCCTTGCTGTTTAACATGGCTGTATCCCTGCTCAGCATCCGGTATGGATTGATTTTTCACGTAAGCAATGAAAATGTCTATACCAGAGGACCTTTGTTTTTTGTTCCTTTTGCAGTGTGTGGCTTTTATTTCCTATCCCTTATTTTCTGTGCCGCGAAACAGAGGGACAAGCCCAATAGGAAAGCGGAGACCGCTTTTTTGACCGTGTTTTTGGGATTGATCGGACTTGCAATAGTGTTGGAAATCATTTTTCATATTCAATTACTGGTCTGGAGCTTATCGGAAGCATCTTTTATGCTTTATTTTCTTCTTCTCATGACTCAGAAGATCCTGTATGATCCCCTGACCGGAACGTATAACCGGATCGCTTATGAAAAGCAGCTGGAGAAGATAAACGGACGGTCGGTGTGTACCATAGCCATGATTGATTTAAATAATTTAAAAAATTTCAACGACCGGTTCGGCCATTCCAGCGGAGATGAGGCCATTTGCGGAGTTACCGCCTCCATTCTGAAGGCAAAAGGAAAGCATATGCATCTTTACCGGTACGGCGGAGATGAATTTGTGCTGTTGAGCTGCCGGTTATGCGGGAAGGAGATGGAGAGAGTACTGGAACTGGCCCAGGACCGGTGTGAGGCGGTTCAGGGCGTCTGTCTTTCTTTTTCTTATGGAGTAGCAGAATACTGGCCGGGAGATGATTTAAACAGCATTATCCTGAATGCGGATGCGGATATGTACCGGAATAAGAGAAAATTCAGAGATATTTAAGTTGCCCTTGACAAACGGAGAAAAAGCCCATATACTAGTCAATAACTTCATATACCATAAAAAGCGTTGATAAGAACAAGTAGCAGTACGAGAGACCACACAGAAAGCAGCCGGCGGATGAGAGGCGCGTGGAACGCGGATTGCGAATACCTCTTTGAGCTTCACACCCAACGGCAGAGCGCCCAGTAGGCTGTGACGGATTCCTGCACCCGTTATTGTGCTAGAGTATCGATTCTGGTACTCAAAAAGGTAAGCAGTGTGAACTGTTTATGAACTAAAGGTGGTAACACGAGATTTTGACCTCGTCCTTTTGATAGGGCGGGGTTTATTTTATTTTCAAAAAGGAGAATTGTTATGACGATTTACGAAGAACTGAAAGCCAGGGGATTGATCGCCCAGGTGACGAATGAAGAGGAAATCAGCAAGATGGTCAACGAAGGAAAAGCCGTTTTCTATATTGGCTTTGACCCTACGGCGGACAGCCTTCATGTTGGACATTTCATGACACTGTGCTTAATGAAGCGCCTTCAGGAGGCGGGAAACAAGCCGATCGCCCTGATTGGCGGAGGAACCGGAATGATTGGTGATCCATCGGGCAGAAGCGACATGCGTCAGATGATGACCGTGGAGATGATCCAGCATAACTGCGACTGCTTTAAAAAGCAGATGAGCCGCTTCATTGATTTCTCCGATGGCAAGGCACTTATGGTCAATAACGCAGACTGGCTGATGGAGTTGAATTATGTGGAACTGCTTCGGGAAGTGGGCCCCCACTTTTCCGTAAACCGGATGCTGGCAGCGGAATGTTATAAGCAGCGTATGGAAAAAGGACTCAGCTTCCTGGAGTTCAATTATATGATCATGCAGAGCTATGACTTCTATGAATTATTCAGACGCTACGGCTGTAACATGCAGTTCGGCGGAGATGACCAGTGGAGCAACATGCTGGGCGGTACGGAGCTGATCCGCCGCAAATTAGGTAAGGATGCCCACGCCATGACCATTACCCTTTTGTTGAATTCCGAAGGCAAGAAGATGGGGAAGACCCAGTCCGGTGCCGTATGGCTTGATCCGGAAAAGACCTCTCCGTTTGATTTCTACCAGTATTGGAGAAATGTGGCGGATGCGGATGTGCTCAAGTGTCTCCGTATGCTGACCTTTTTGCCGCTGGAGCAGATCAATGAGATGGACCAGTGGGAAGGCAGCCAGTTAAACCAGGCCAAAGAGATTCTGGCATACGAGCTGACAAAGCTGGTACATGGAGAGGAAGAAGCCCAAAAGTCATTGAAGAGTGCCAAAGAGCTGTTTACCGGAGGAAATGCGGCTGATATGCCGGCCTGTGAACTGGAGGAGTCTGATTTTACCGACGGCATCGTGGATATTCTGACCATCCTGCAAAAATCCGGACTGGCACCCACCCGTTCCGAGGCAAGACGTAATGTGGAGCAGGGCGGTGTTACGGTAGATGGCAAAGGGGTAACGGATGTGAAAGCCCTTTTTACCAAAGAGCAGCTATCCGGAGAAGGACTTGTAGTAAAGCGCGGTAAGAAGAAATTTGTGAAAGTTTTTGTAAAATGATTTAAAAATAAAATATGAAACAAACAGAAACGGTCCGGTATTAATGATGATCTCACTCATTAATACCGGACCGTTTTTTATGGCCAGAGAGAAAGCGGATGAGGTGTTTTAATAGAAAGGGCGAAACAAATCTTTTCGCGGCTGGAGCGCAGGCTTAAAAAATGGTCGTAATCCTTCCAGAGCTTTTCATAGATGCTTAGGACAGGACGGCACCGTTCTGCGGTGGTATCAAGAATACTGTCCAGATTCCAAACTGCCATATCCACGATGTAGGAATCTAAAAATCCCTGTTTTTTCATATTCACGAGTATGGTGCGGATGCGGTCTTTGGGAAAGGATTCTTTATAGCTTCTGGTTCCCGTGAGTGCACTGATAATGTCTGCTATGGCAACCAGTCGTTCCTCCGTCGTTAAATCCTTTGCGGTCAGGCCCCTTGGATATCCGGTGCCGTTTAATTTTTCGTGATGGCGGAGGGCAATGCGTGCAATGGTCTCATCAATCATGCCTCCGAATATCTTTTCTGTTAAGTCCACGTGAGTCCGCATAATGGCCATATCCTCATCCCCTAATTTCCCGGGAGATTCTAAAATTTCCACTGGAATCGCGATCTTTCCCAGGTCATGGAGCAAAGCTCCGCACAGAATCAAATTCAACTGTTGGTCGTTTAAGGAGATAAGTTTTCCAAGCTCATAGCTGATACTGGCGGTGGTTATGGTATGGGTTACGGTGTAATGGCTTCGGAAATCAATGATAAAGACAAGCATTTTTAAATATCCGGTAATCTCTTCCCCGGAAAGGGGGATGCGGCTTAAAAAATTAGTATATTCTATATCTTGCTTCCAGGCTTCATGAATGGAGCCCTCAAACTTTAATTTGGAGGCCAGCTCTAAGATATGAGGAGCGAATGTAATGTCTATCCCGGTGTTCAGGACATGAAGGGTCTCCTGCCAGGTCCTGTTTTCCAGTGACATAGAAACATCGATCCGGTCAGCGATGTGGATGAGCTGGGCTAAATCTTTCAGTTCCCTGCTTAAGTTTTCCTGATTTTTTAAGAAATGCCAATCGGTATGATGGAGCAGGACTGCCGGTGCAAATTCTGTTAAAGGGGAAAAATATTGGATAAATAAATACCCGTAGAAGGAATGGTTCCAGACATCTTTTGTTTCAAAATGCAGCATACTTGAAACGTCTTCTGTCTTAAAGGCTCCGATATCATGAAGCTGGGCGGCAAAACAGATGTTTCGGAGCTCTTCATCGGTATACTGTCCGGTTTTTCCGATCATCCGGTAAATGATGTAGGCCACATGAGTTCCATGTTCGGTAAGTCTTGTATCAATATAGCTGCAAAAGCGGCGGATGATTCCCAGAATGCTTTCGTTATTTATAATATGGGTATATTGCATCTGCATGCACAATCCTCCTTGGTATCGTTACTCTAATGATAGTTTACCATAACATACCATTTATGAAAAGAAAAATAAGCCCTGCAGACTGCGTAAATTTATCTTCGGATTTAATGGTTTAGAGTTCACCCACGATGCTCT
>CAJMPJ010000085.1 GCA_905215155.1 uncultured bacterium
CAGATGACCTAAGCTATCATATGAATACAGCCAGCCTTCTCCATCATCCTTTTTGTTTTCTCGAATAGGTGAGTATTTCTAATTTTCCGCTTGCAATTTTATCTGCATTGTTCCTATTTAATTTGTCTATCATTTTATAAATCCTGCATGACAACATCTTTTGATATCCCTGCTTTTAACTGTTGTTCTCCGCTAATATCAATCGTTCTTGTAATGATCCTGATGTTGAACCATCTTGTCTACTATAGGCATTTTGCTGATTTGTAATCAAGGTATGAGGGAGATTTTTTACACCATTCGCATTAGTTTCCAATGTTATTGTTGGTGCTAAATCCGGATTATATCCATAGCACTTAAATTACTAGATGCCCATTTTTGCTGCAATCTATGATGCGATTGTAGTATACCAGAAAAGAGTAGTACCGAACCTTATTATGAACCTTTTCATTACTACTCCAGACTCCTCCAAATGCATCATATTGATAGCTGTTCTCAATCCTCTGACCTAGATTTGTTATACAAGCCGTACTGTTCTGCTCGTCCAGATATTAAGTTTGTAATGTATGGTAACATCCTTGTTAAAATTGCATTTTTCTTAGTAAAGCCAATAATTTTTTATTTTTTATATAAAAATAATCCATTTAAAAATTCTATAAAAGTTTTTGCAACAAAATACATGCATTCATCTTCTGTAGAATTTTCATAATCTAAACAATTATCCCAAAAATAGATTCCTTTCCAATCTTCTTGATTCACTAACAAAACCAGACCACTTCCTGTTGCATGTCCTATAATTAACATATTTTCTAGTAATTCATCCCTATACTCATTCAGCCATGTTTCAATAGATAAACTTTCTTTAGCATTACCCACCCCAAATAACGACCCTAGAGCAATCGGTTCTGCTATCTTTTCAGCATTAAAGCAAACAATCTCATCATTGGCACTCCCACCACTATTTCTCAATAAATATTCTTTATAATCATCAGGTAAATCTAGATTGTTATTTCTTTGAAATACTTCTAAATCTTTACTATCCAAACTCCCAAAACTTGATAACATATGTTATCCTCCTTATTTCATAGTATTTTAATTATTTGTATGTTCATAAAAAGAAGATATTAATTATTACTTTTCATTTTTGATATCCCCCCTCGATGTCTAAACCTATCGTGAATAATTGAATTCACATCTTGCAAGGTCTTTCCATCTTGATGATGGTGCCACGTACCATCTTCACTCTTAATATAGCCTAAATCTTTGGCAGTTTGAAAATCTTTATTTCTACCTTGAAACGGTCCTATATCAGCTTCTTGATTTACCATCCCCGCAGCCATAAAATCAGGATATCCATCGGGATAACTAACTTTATTTCCTTCCCAATCATTGTATGTCCATGTCCCATCTGTGTCTATGGAAATTTTTCCACCTTTGTCATACCACTTTTTCACATCTGGTGAATTTTTAGGTTTTGTACCTAGAATATCTTTTGGAATATCTCCAGCTGATGAATATGACTGTCCCGAACCCTCAGGTGGGGTACTGACATATCCGACGAATGGTGAAAATATTTATTCAATTAAAAAAATTATAGCACGTCTTTGTGCTGTTTTTAAATAGAAAAATTACTGTTCTTTTTCTGGTAATGGTTCTTGGTATTCCGTCTTATTTTTCATCATTCCGTACACTATGTTCACCAATCGGCGCATGATACAGACCAGTGCCTGAGACTTTGTCTTTCCTTCACCGATTTTCCGCATATAATAGTCATAAAATACCGGATGATTGGGCATTCCGTTCTTTGGTCTGGACACCATGGTTACCGCCAGGAAATAAAACAGTCCATGTAACTGGCGGTTGCCTTGCCTAGAGCTTTGTTCCTTGCCTTTTCCGGCGGAACTGAATTTTACAGGAGCAACTCCTGCAAACCTTGCCAGCTTATCTGCACTGGAAAATCTTCGGATATCTCCGATTTCTGCTATTAACTTGCTTGCGATAGACGTTCCAATCCCCGGCATACTGGTCAGTTTATAATCAAAGCTAAGCAGGATTTTCTCGATTTCTTTATCAAGCCCTGCCAATTCTTCTTTTTGATGTTCCAAGTCACGAACCAGACTTGTTGTAATAAAATCTCTGGATTCCTGATATTCCCGAATGGTGTTTCCATCATTCTTGACACAATCCAGAATCAATTCCGCTTTATCTTTTTTGGTAATACGAGATATTACTTTGAACTCCATTGTTAGTTCTTCTGCCGTTTTTTCTTGCAAATGGACAGGGGACGGGTAGGTTTTCCAGAAATACATAGCACATTTCCCGTCTATTTCGCTGAAAAATTTACTATAACTGGGATATGCCATGGATATCTGCTCATGGAGTCCGTTCTTAAAGCGGATACCATCTTTCACCAGTAAATCTCTCCGATTCACCAGTTGTGCCAGTGTCCATTCATTATCTTTTGGCTTTGCATCCGGCAAGGTATGTAACTGATTAATCAAAACCGTTGCCACACAATACGCATCATACTCATCATTTTTTCGGTACATGGGTGCGCTTTTTCTCTGATCATAAGCCAGAGCAGGATTTATGTCTTTTACGATATATCCATGTTCAATGAGCCAAACAGCTAAGCTTCTACCATAACCGTAAGCATTCTCTAGCCCATAAATGGGATTTAATCCAAGAATACTGGATTTTCTGTTCACCTTTTCTGCCAGCTTTTTAAATTCACTGGGCTTGTTTTCTATCACAACTACCTCTAACTTTTCATTCTAGCAGTTTACCATCACTGCGGTATGGGTTTCCTTATGCAGATCAATCCCTACATATAGCAGATTTTCTCTTTTCTGCAATTCTCTCCCTCCTGATCTTGTTTCCAACCAATCAGTCCCCGTACCGGCAACCTCAGATGACAGCGTTAACTCTTTTTTAGTCCGCAAGGGTTCGACAGCCTATCTACAACAAACCAATGGATGAAAGGACAAGTTATTTATTTTATTGGTTGTTGATGTTAACTCTGTATCAAATGAATTGCAAGTCATTTCTGGTTTTATTTTCAGGAGAAGAAACGGCAGAAAAAAGAATGGAAAAGGGAGCTACAGAAAGAGTGATTTTACCCCCTGTAACCCCCGGCAGCCCCATTTTACCATAGAACCGATTTCCTGTAAATTCCATGGTTCACCATGAACCATGGGGGTAGGCAGATTTCATAAACCAATGACAGTGCAGATTTAATGTCCCATTCCCTGTTAGCCCTGTGTCGCAAAATATCGCTCCTGTGTGACCTTTAAAACCGATGGTGGAACTGTATGCCATTCAAGCGATAAAAAGCCTTGTTGGACATATTTGAAAAGAATTGCGTTTTCTTTTTTATTTGATAAATGTTTGTATTACCGCTACCTACTGTTCATCTCCCTGTTACTTTATCAGAAGAATGTCGCATATATGCCAGCTTCCGCAATGCACCAGGTCGCACATCTGCAACCATTTTTATAATCTGGGAATGAATAATCTCAGCCAATTTTTTGCCTTAAAACAAGGGTGAACCATGGGGTCGAAAATGATGCAGGTTAAAGAGCTGGGGTTGAAAATTCCCCCTGCTCGGATTCTCTCAGCCCGCAATGCGGGCTGAGAGAATTTTTTATAGGGGTCGGATTCTTGGCACTGGGGTCGTAACCGGGGTCACATTTGCAAGGTAAACCCATTTACACAAATAAGTTACGGGGTTATGAACGACTCCGTTTAAACATTACCAGTAAATCAAAGAATAAACAGCCCGTGAATCCTTTTAATCTATTTGCAAAACACAAAACACTGAATTATTGTAATATCTGATTTCGACTTTTTATTTAAAGAAACGGAAATTGACAAACAAAGGTGTGTCTTTATATCTTTTATAACTCTATATTGTATTTTTGCTTATATTTATTTAATAACTTGTTTAAAGTTTCCTGTTTATCTGGATAATCTTCTATAAAGGATGAACAAATTATTTGTAGATATTTATATAAAGTTTCATAATCAATAATTACCTCTTCGCCACTATGTAGACCAAACTCAACACCTATAAATATGCCTTCTGTCGCAATGTCATACTCATCTAAATCATCTGGAAAAACACATGCACCAAAGTTTTCTCCAAACCCTCTCCCCACACTTATTCCTTCAATAATCTGGAGGAATCTCTCATCACTGACCATATTAAAAACTGCTTGTACTGGAAAGTGTTTTTTATTCAACATATTTTATCATTAAGCCTAATATCTCTTTTCATAGCTGATCTCCTTTATTTTTAATTCTGGCATATCAAATGAACCTGATTATAAGCAAAGCTAACTACCAGCCTAACAAATATAGCTCTCTAAATCAATCAAATACATTTAAAAACACAGCCCAATTAAAAGCTGTGTTTTTAAAGATTTGTTAATCCAATATTTAATCGTAATCTATATATACAATTTCTTCACTTTTTTTTGCATCTTCCAAAAGTGTAATTAATTTATCTTTAATTATAGATAACATAGATAACATTACTGGTGATTCACTCTCTACTTGATCATCTGAATAATTTTCTAATTCTGAAATTACGACATCTATATTTTTAATACTCCATCCCTGTTCATCATAAAAACCATCTTGGTTCTGATAACAAATTAGCAAGCCATCAGAATGTATTTCTGCATTATAGCATCCAGATAACAAATTATCAAAATAACCATTCCATATCTTAAAACCGATTTTTTCGCTATCTTGGTTATAATAAACTACTACTTCATTTTCTCCTTCATATCCATCATAAAAAGATTCGTCTATCATACTTACTCCTTCCAATGTCCTTTATCTAAAATTTCTATTTGCTCTGTTGTCGCCGTTCCTGCTTTTCTCGCCGCAATTGAATCATACCATTTAGTTGCTGGTACCCAATCATCGCCTGCTAAAAATTCTGTGAATGGCTTTGTTCCACCGCTCCCTGGTTTGGTCCTTTGAATAACCCACGTATTTCCCTGAGTTTCAGGAGCACCTGGCGTTCTAGTATGCCATCTTGATTCATATTTATAAGTGCCATCATTCCATTTGTAAGAAATCTGCTCAAAACCAGTTTTGGATTGGGCTTTGTATGACGCACCTTCTGGTATTTCTATCGGAGATTTCTTCTGATATTCTTTTGCTATATTTGCGATTTCATCATCCGTTAATTCAGAAAATTTAAAGTTCTTACCCGAACCCTCGGCTTCAGAATCCCCCCCCTCTTTTGAACAAACAACTTTTTTCCC
>CAJMPJ010000086.1 GCA_905215155.1 uncultured bacterium
TAAGCGTAGAGGGGGAAATTCAACTTTTTGTGTCCAAAGTGTTGACATAGGTCCACCGGGTCAAAAAGAATGCTCCCCCATTCATCAAACTGCTTATTGGAAGTAATGATAGTAGAGGCTGTCTCGTATCTTTTGGAAATCACTTCATAAAGATCGTCCACATTTGTCTGGCCCAGCTTCTTGAGACCAAACTCATCAATCACCAGCAGATCCGGTGAAATGTATTTCTTCAGTTTCTGGCGGAAAGAGTTGTCCGCACGGGATATGTATAAATCCTCCATCATTTCCGAAAGCGTGGTGAACAGCACCGTGTACCCCTGTTCAATCGCTTTTATGCCAAGTGCGATGGAGAGATGGGTCTTACCGGTTCCGGGAAGTCCGATAAAAGCTATATTTTCTTTTTTCCGGATAAACTCGCAGGTTCCAAGCGCATAGATGACCTGACGGTTTAGGCAGGGCTGCCATGAAAAGTTGAATTCTTCCATTGTTTTATGCTGCGGCATGCGCGAACGCTTCATCCGATCGTTACGTCTGTTTCTTGAGCGGTTAAGATTTTCATCATTTATGAGCAGTTCAAGAAATTCGATATAAGACATCTGCTCCTTTGCTGCCTGTTCTGCCCGCATATCCGCTGTTTGGAGAATTCCGGCAAGATGGAGCTTTTTCATCTTTTCCCGTAATGAATCATTCATGACTGATCACCCCCAGCCCTGTCATTTGGCGGTAATCCGACAGATTCCTGATTTTGCTTCTTCCTTCCATGGACAGTTCCTGTTCGTCCTCCAGCGGAAGATTATACAGACCGCTTTCACAGATCTTTTTTACTGCCCGGTAGGTAATGTTTCCATAATGGCATGCCCTTTGGCAGGCCTTGTCTACGGCATCCTCCCCATATTTTTTTCGGAGTGCCAGGATACCGGAAATGCTCCGGTAATGATGGCACTGGTACATATCTGTATCCTTAAATGCTTCCAGAAATGCCAGCGCTCCTGTCCCCACCTCCGCCATTTTTTCACGATAGCTTGACAAAAGCTCCTCTTGTGTTATTGTTTTGGTGGATGGGTAATGACTCTTATCCGTCACATGTTCGCCCTTTACATTCCCGCACAGACTGTGGAGGGCGATCTCTTTTCCGGCATGGTATATTTTCAACAAATGATTCACTTCGATGACATCCACATCCATTCCGATATAAGTGTAAGGCACGGAATAATAATTGCCGTCATGAACGATATGGCAGTCGGTCCTTACGGTAGCTGTCCCGGATTTTGAAAAGAGAAAATCCTGTGCAGGAAGCGGCTTTAAATATGCTTTTTCTGTCTCGAGATATACGGTTTCCGGTTTTCGGCTTGTAGTCCCGTGTATCCGACGGTTTGCCGTTTCTTTCAGCCATGACAGGAGAAACCGCTTTGCTTCTTCGATTTCTTTAAAATCCCGTCCCTTAAAGCAGTTTTCTTTTACGTATTTCACGTTCGATTCTACTTTCCCTTTATCGGTTGGTGTGTATACCCGGCACGGATTGGGCAGGAAGCCATAGTGCTCGGCAAAAGCGGCATAGGTGCGCTGCACGGTCGGCTCATAAAAGTCTGCCTCCACGATAGCAGCCTTTAAGTTGTCAATCTTTACGGTCTGGGGAACTCCACCAAAGTACCGGAATGCCTCTATGTGGCACCGGATGAAAGTCTGCACGCTCTGATCCAGAGTAACAGCAACGTACATGTATCGGGAGTAACTCAAAGACATGACAAATATCCATGCTTTGCGCGGTGTTCCATTTACTCTCAAAGTTCCGATATAACCGAAATCCACCTGTGCCTCTTCGCCCGGCAGGGAATGCAGCACCATGTAGGCGTGAGGCTGGGATTTCCTTATTTTTTTTACATAATCGCGCAGGGTGGTATAACCGCAGGCAACTCCGAACTCTTTTTGCAGATCCTGGTGGATGCGGGTAATGGACAATTCCTTGGATAACTGGATTTCTATGTATTCCTTGTATTCATCCAGCATGGACGGCCAGGTTCCCTCCTGTGTTTCCTGTGGCAGCTCCGTTCCCTGAGTTTCATCTCTGAGCACTTTGCGTACTGTTTTTCTGTCAATGCCAAGCATCTTCCCAATCTGGGTTTTGTTGTATCCTTTCTGATACAGAGTCATGATTGTAGTTTTCATATCTACCTCCAGCATAATAAAATTTTCCTCCTTATGGGGAGAGTCATTTGTTACGCTTTCAGTATAACTTGGTCTTAACGTTAGGCATAACAAGGTGGGGAATTTTCTCCGCCAAAAGTGGGTACTTTTATTATGCCATTCACAAGGTGATAAGACTCCGGAATCAAAGTCTTATATATGGCTGTATACCAGCGGCGCTTTTGAGGAACACCGGATTGTGATCTATGAATATCAGCCATCAAGAGGCGGTTATCATGCAGCAAAGTTCCTTGCGGACTTCCATGGCTTCGTTCATACGGATGGATTCAGCGGATACAACCGGTTGACTGATATCATAAGGTGCGGATGCCGGGCACATCTTCGAAGATATATGTTCGAAGCAATCCCTAAGACAAAGGGAGCAAGTGCAAAAGCCTCACCAGCATATATTGGGTATACTTACTGCGAACAGCTCTTTCAGATTGAAAAGACTCTGAAAGATTTACAACCAGAAGAACGCCAGAAACAGCGTCTTGAGCGGGAACGACCAGTACTGGATGCATTTTGGAAATGGATCAATGGGATGAATGCCCTTGGTGGGTCAAAGCTTGCCAAGGCTATTACCTATGCAAAAAACCAAAGCCCTTACATGGAGAACTATCTTCAGGATGGAAGATGCTCCATAAGTAATAACGCAGCGGAACGAGCTGTAAAATCATATGTCATGGGAAGAAAGAACTTCCTATTTCATGACACGGTAAAAGGTGCCAGAGCAAGTGCGGTAGTCTATACACTTACAGAAACAGCAAAAGCGAATGGATTAAACATCCGTATGTACCTGGAAACAGTAATGGCCAAGATGCTGGACTACAAAAATGAGCCCGATAGTATCTTAGAAGAACTGATGCCTTGGCCGGAAGCAATGAAGGGATCCTGTAGCTTGGAAAATGGTAATGTCTGATTTTTTCATTGAAATGAAAAATCAGAAAAAGCAATACGCTATTTTATATAGCGCTTACGTTATTTCTGGATTTATTTTCAGGAGAAAAAACGGCAGAAAAAAGAAAAGAAAAGAAAAGGGAGCTACAGAAATGGTATTTTTACCCCCTGTAACCCCGGCAGCCCCATTTTACCATAGAACCTGATTCCTGTATATTCTATGGTTCACCATGAACCATGGGGGAGGCAGTTATCTTTAAAACAATGAAAAGGCACACTGAAGGTCCCATTCCCTGTTAGCCCTGTATCTCAAAATATCACCCCTGTATGACCTTTGAAGCCGCTACTGGAACATGTATGCCATTTAGGTAATATAAAAGCCTTGTTGGGCAAATATGAAAAAGAAAGAGTTTTTCCTTTTTCATGATAAATGTTTGAATTGCTGTTGCCACCTGTTCTTCTTTCTGCTACTTTAAGAAAAAGTCGAATCTATAGCTGTTTTTTTATATCGCTTCAAGTCGCATACATGAAGTCATTAAAAAATCTGATTGAAGAATATTTGCGCTCATTTCCTGTACTAAAACAGGGGGTAACCATGGGATCGAAAATGATGCAGGTTAAAGGCAGGTGCACCTTACGTTGCTCTTGCCAGTTTACAGCAGCCGGCAATGCCAGCTGCATAAGGAATTCAGACAAAGCCTTTCTCTTTTAATAGATAGCTGTCAATAAATTAATAGTCACCTGTTAGGTGGTCGTGGTCCCGATGAAAACAGCTAAATTCAAGGCATTCTAAGGTGTCTGTATGGGGACACCGCAT
Source organism: uncultured bacterium (assembly GCA_905215155.1). Taxonomy (GTDB): domain Bacteria; phylum Bacillota; class Clostridia; order Lachnospirales; family Lachnospiraceae; genus Lacrimispora; species Lacrimispora sinapis. Next base: position 3,902 of record CAJMPJ010000086.1, read on the forward strand.
AAAAAATCATCAACTTATCCTGACCAATATTAATCATAAATATAAGGGAGGTATATTTCTCCTACCACACAGTCTAGCATTTCACTAATATTTTCTCCATTCTTTACTAGACATCCATCAGTATAACTAAAAAACTTTTCTTCATTAGTCATCAATAAAATCATATTACTTCTAGCAATCTCACCGATTGGATTAAACTCATTTTCTTTTATTTCTTCTACTTCAGGAAATTCTTCTAATATTTTATTAAAAAACTCTTTTCTAATATTATTACCTAGTGCAGAAATAGGATTAAAACTTACCGTTTCTATTGTATTAAAAGGAGAACCTTTTTTAGGAAATTTGAACTCCAACATCCCATAATTTTCCAGAAACCTCTGCACTACATCAATCATTACAAATCCCCTTTGTTCATATATTTCTTTAATTTCTTTAGTATTAATTTTTCTATCTAAAAACCACCCAGACTCTTCTAACCTCTTTAATGTTATATCATTCATATATTATTCTCCATTTGGCATAAGAAAACCATTAAATGTTATTTTACAGTTATCACAAGGAGGAGCATATTCTCCCGTTTTGACCGTTTTAGTATTTAAGAAAATATTGTCTATATCCGCACTATTTTGTAATGCTTTATTTGTAGCATATACTTTCGCACAATTATCAACTGCCCATGGCTCGTAGCTAGATTTCTCTCTATATGGATTGTTTAAATCACTTGCAGCAACATTTTTAGTATTATTAATCCGAGCCTGTAGACTTGGTTCAATAATTTCCCCATTCATATAATCTGGTTTTGATGGATTATATCCTTTCTTTCCAGAATATCCAAGATATATATCACCCGTATTCATATCAACAGCAGCACTAATTTTAGTAGAACTATATGCGTCACCATTTGGTTTTTTTATATTTCCACTATTCATTTTGCCTATCTCCATATTAAGCGCTTCATTTGAGTTTTTTTCAGCCACTCCTCTCCAGTATTTTTCGTAGCCCTCCAAATCTTTAGAAGACATTCCATTCCTAAAAGAACCATCGGTTCCACTTCTAACACCCGAACCCCCAGCTTCAGAATTCTCCCCCTTTATTTTACATTTTTCTCCCTCATACCCACTAGGATCATAATAAACCACCGGATTATTCCCACAGTACGCATACAG
>CAJMPJ010000087.1 GCA_905215155.1 uncultured bacterium
CCGGTGGGGAACCTGCCTCTGCTTGTCTTAGTTTGGGAGATTTGGAAATGAATCTGGAAAGTCACACGGTGCACAAAAACGGACAGGCCGTGGACTTAACAGCAAAGGAATATGAGATTCTTCGTTTGCTTCTTTCTAATCCCAAAAAGGTTTATACCAAGGCACAGCTTTATTCTTTCATATGGCAGGATGATTATCTGGGTGATGAAAATGCCGTTAATGTTCATATCAGCCGCCTCCGCACAAAGATTGAAGATGATCCCAGAAAACCAAAGTATATTTTAACCGTTTGGGGAATCGGATATAAGTTAGGAAGTCCAAAGGAGTGAATTCATGTCTCTATTAAATAAAAAGATTTTAAAACAGATTCAAACGATTGCCGATGAACTGGAACGGATTTTAGATGAAAATAATGATGAAAAATTGATGTTATTTACCGAAGATAAGGAAATCAAGCATCTTTTGGAACAGATCAACCGCACGCTGGAAGACAGGCAAAATGCAAATGCCGGCTACCGTAGATCAGAATTAAATACCAAACGGATGCTATCTAATATTTCTCATGATCTGAAGACGCCTCTGACCGTCATCATCGGATATTTGGAAATGCTTTTGATGCAGGAAACCCTTGAAAAGGATATGGTAAAAAAAGTTTCTCATAAAGCCAATGAATTAAAGGAACAAATGGACCGCTTTTTCACTTTAGCAAAGCTGGAAGCTGGAGATACGGTGCTTACGATGTCCAAAATAAACTTAAATGAATTTTGCAGGGAGACCATTGTTGATTTCTATCATCTTCTAACGGAGAAAGCATTTGAAGTAAACATAGAAATTCCGGATACCCCAATTTTCGTTTATGCGGACCGGGAAGCATTGGGACGTATTCTTAATAATCTGATCAGCAATGCAGTCCGCTATGGAGATGCGGGACATTACCTGGGACTGACCCTTCGCAGGGAGGGCAGCTTTGTTTTTGTGGATGTCATTGATCATGGAAAGGGAATTGCATATTCAGAAATTTCCCGTGTATTTGACCGTCTCTATACGTTAGAAGATTCCCGGAACCGGGAGATCCAGGGCAATGGATTAGGTCTTACCATAGCAAAAAGTCTGGCAGAAAAACTCAATGGCACACTGACTTTAAAAAGTATCCAGAATGAGGAAACCGTATTCACTTTAAAACTCCAGCAGTTTAATTATTAAAAAATATCTTTTCATGAATTTTTTCACGCGAAAGAAATTCGTAAGATTTATTCAAGAGTTTTGAAGATATCATATGCTAGAATTTTGGATATGGAAAGGAAGTGACAAAATGCAGACAATTTTAACAACCGATCATTTAAACAAACAAATAGGGGCACAAACCCTTGTATCCGATTTGAACATGCATATTGCCAAAGGAGAAATCTATGGCTTTCTTGGGCCAAACGGCGCAGGAAAAACAACGGTGATGAAGATGATCACGAATCAATGGAAACCAACTTCAGGAGATATTATTTTATTTGGTGAAAAACTGCTCCCGAAATCGTATTCATTTTTAAAACGTATGGGAAGCATGATTGAGTTTCCGGTATTTTACGATGAACTGACGGCGGAAGAGAATTTAAAGCTGCATTGTGAATACATGGGCTATTACAGTCCTGACAGTGTTAAAAAAGCATTGTCTTTGCTGTCTCTATCAGAATCCAGCGGAAAAAGGGTGGCGGAATTTTCTCTGGGAATGAAGCAGCGGCTGGGCATTGCCCGAGCCGTACTTACAAAGCCGGAATTCCTGGTGCTGGATGAGCCGGCAAATGGCCTTGACCCGGCAGGTATGAAACAGCTTCGTGATCTGTTCCTGATGCTGTGCAAAGAGTATGGAATGACCATTCTTATTTCCAGTCATTTGCTTTCGGAGATCGAAAGCATTGCACATACCATAGGAATCATTCACAAAGGCAGGCTGGTAAGAGAAATTTCTATGAAAGAGATTTCGGATAGTGGACTTGAGTATCTGGAAATCAAAACGCCGGAAACAGCAAAAGTTTCTTATATAATTACAGACCGTCTTTCTATTACAAATTTTAAGGTAATAAACGACACTCATATCAGGATCTATGCAAAACAAGCCACGTCCCAGGAGATTATGAAGGCTTTAACGGAAAATCAGATTGAAATTCAGGGGTTCCATTCCCATTCAGAGTCCTTGAAAGAGTATTTTCTAAAAGTCACGGGAGGTGAGAACGAATGTGGAAATTAATTCGGCTTGAATGGAAGAAGAACGATACAAAAAAATATATGATTTATCAGGCAATAATAATTGCAGTCCTTGGATTTCTGTTATTTGCCATGTGCTATTACATTCCAATTGATGCGGAAATGGGAATGACGGATTCCGTACCGGAGATCGGTGATATGGCAATACAGATTGATCTGCTTTCCAATCTCTCGTTTTTGATATTTACTTCAGTCATGCTGTCGTCCTTTATTATCAAGGCCTATAAAAATAAAACTCAGAGCCTTATGTTCAGCTATCCCATCTCCAGGAAAAAAATAATTTTCTCTCAAATGATGGCAGTATGGATTTTCTGTGCGGCAGGTCTTTTCTTTGGAAAGCTGTTTATTTATCTGCTGTTGGCCTTAACCTCCATGGTGAAGGACGGTTTTCCGCTCGGCTATGATATGACAAGTGTCAGTTTTTATCTACAGACCATTTTAAAGACGGTTCTTACGGTGACCCTGGGCTTTCTTCCTTTGTATATCGGTAAAAGGATGAAGTCATCAAAGGCAGCTATTATCTCTTCCTTTTTACTGTTTTCTGTTATGAACGGAACCATCGGAGATTTGACTTTAAGGGGAAATACGATTCTTCCGGTCTTACTATTCATTGTTTCTCTGATTTGCGGATTTCTTACCGTGCATAACGTTGAAAAAGAAGATGTAATGTAAAACACGGTACTAATAAGAATGTATTTCGTTTATAAGAATTGGGCTATCGCACGAAGAAACTAGTGCGGCAGCCTTTTTTATAGGAAGAAAAATCTTTGGCGGAACGTTCTAGCTCTACACTCGATTACCGCACTGGCGGCTGGAACGAGGCATCTAAGCAGGCCAACTCTGCATATAATTCATCTCTGCAAGATTTCCTTGATTTGAGCATGAAACAAATAATTAGCAATGAAGTAAATCAGGAAGTTGAAATTGATAGTAAGGGTATGTTGTTTAAGAAGTGGTTGCCAGATCAAAATAAATATGCTTCCGAAAAGCTATGAATTACAAACCGTCAAATAATGCTCTATGAAGAACCCGATGGAACTAATTTAAAAGACCCAAAAGTTGCTATTGGTAAGATATATTATACAGGTGATGATGGGAAATTACATAGTTCTTATGGAGTGAGTGCTTCATTATTAATTGGTGAACAGATAATTGGTGAGCGTCTTAAAATTCGCAATAAGAATAACACTTTTACGATGGACAATAAGGGACTTACTGCTTCAGCCACAAATGGCTTCAAGGTGCAAATAAACCCCGATGATCCAAATAACATATTCTCCCTCATGAATGACGGCACTAAATTAATGTATATTGATGCGACCAATAAGAAATTGGTATTTAAGGGTCGTACAGAAATTGATGAAGGCTATGTTGGAGGCTGGACAATTAATAATAATAAATTGTTCTCTGGTGGAGTTGGTATGTCACCTGACACTACCGCTGGTGCTATTGCTTATTGGGCAGGTAATTCTAATTCAGCTATTACCCCTTTCCGTGTCGATAATCAGGGAAGACTATACGCTTCTAATGTTGAGATAACAGGAGGTAGTCTTGCAATAGGCAACAATTTCCGTGTCGATAATCTGGGAAGACTTACTGCTAAATCTGTAAATATAATCAATGGTGTTCTTAACATTGGAAATGGGTTAATTAGAGCTAATTATGGTGGAGTTTATTTTGGAGATTACTATGTCAGCGCTGACGGTTCTGGTACGATAAGATCATTTAATGGATATGTTAATATATCAGATGTTATCACAACTGGCCCGTCTGGAGAATTTGCAAATGTGGCTATTGGTAGCGATTTAATGAATGATGCAGTAAAAATTAGTGGGACTGGAGATATTACAACTGCAAGAGTTACCTGTAGGCATGATTACTATTTTACTGACCCATGGACAGCTAAAATGGGAGCATTGGATATGTTTAAACAAGTATATAACAGATTAGATGCAATAAGATATTCAATACAAAATATGGGAGAAAATGTTGATTGGGATTAGAATAATCTAAGTGTAATAATTGCATACTTTCTACTATTATGATATTATTTACTTAAAACATTATGTATTTAGGAGGTATGGTATGAGTAAAATAAAGATTATTTTAATGTCGTTAGCAATGATGATTATGATGACAAGTAATGCATTTGCACAATATGCGCAGCCAATTCCATGGACAGATAGCATAAAAGATGTCCCGTTTTTTCAAATGAAAGACAGTAATGGGCAAGAGGGTTGGCTATATTATGAAGAAGGTAATGGAATTGCTAAGAACAGATGGGTGCAAAACTATAAATATAACTGGAATTACTGTGGTGAAGATGGTTTTCTTTTAAAAAATACTTGGGTTCATGATTCCCGTGACGGTAAATATTATTACCTTGGAAATGATATGGTTATGCTCCACGACACCACAACCCCTGGCGGCTACACAGTCGGATCAGATGGGGCATGGATAAAAGATGGACAGGTGGTTGTTGAAACTGTAAATGATGATTTAAAAACAAATAAATAATTTATAAAAGGGCGGTTACTATCTCGCCCTTTTATTATGCAAAAATCAACGTAACAACCTCAAGGAGGTATGATATGGAGCAAGTGTAAACGGTAGTCCATGCATACCTTGAAATTAAATACCGCCATTTCTGGCGGCGT
>CAJMPJ010000088.1 GCA_905215155.1 uncultured bacterium
GGTTGTGACTTCAGGGAGTCAGGAATGAGTTTTAAAGCCAGGGATGCCGTTACATGAAGTTTCCTGAAAAGTAAAAAGAAAACAGCGGCTTTGAAACCAAAGCCGCCATTTTAAATTAGCGTAAGATTGCGACTGCTGAACGACGGCTTTTTTTGCTGTCGCACGGCAGATACCTTCTATTCAATTATGAGTGTAGAAATTAGAATTATAGAATGGGCATACACAATTCACAATAATGCTTGTCTACAAGATTTTTTTTATAACGTTCCATTATAGGTCTGCTTTTATCCAACAAATATCCTAATTTCTCCAATTCAGAAAAGCACATTTTCCATGCGGTCTGGACTGCATCTGCTGTGTGAGGAATCAGAAAAGTTAAATATTTACCACTCTCCAATTCTCTACATTTAATTTGATTTAGCGCAAATTTCTGATTTTTGGGTTGATTGATACAAACATCGTAACGACACTGGCAAGGCTTTACTTTTTCAGGGTCGTCCATAGGTATAGCATAAATCACTGTATCTTCATCATATAAATTGTTCTCTTTTACCCATTTCTTAAAAGTATCCATCAGTTTGTAATTTTCAATACCATACTCACCAGTTCTTCTCATATAAATGACCATAGAGGACGGTATTCTTTCTTGCGTAGTGCTAATATAAAACCTCAAAATCATTTCTCCAATCTATAAAGTACATCGATGTCCAAACAAATCGTAACTCCAATTAAAATGATTTTCAAGAAGTTTTTAAAAATGAAAATATGAATTATAAAATTTAACTCACCTGCATATAACTACATTCCATGGACAGAGTATGAATAATACAATTCCATAATTGAACCGAAGGAGGTGAATATGGATGGGAAAGAGCGTAACCGACGAAAAAATAGTGCATGAAGTGAAGGATATTCAAAATCTGCTGGGAATCGGGAGAAATACGGCCTATGAATTTATCCGCCAGTCTTACAAGGAGAAGGGACCGTTCCGTGTTATAAAAATAGGGGATGGTTACCGTATTCCCAAAGGGTCCTTTGACCGCTGGATTAACGGTGGCAGCGGGCACTGATATATAGAGTATTTTGGTGGAATATGGTATACTAATCATATTCGAAATTTTGAATACTCCTTTTGCAAAGGAGGAATCAGATGAGTAGTTCCATGGGCAGCAGCCCAATTTTTTATGAAAACGGTTCCTGGTATCACCGCACCAAGAGCCTTTCAGAAAATCTACAGATAGAATACGGAAAGAAAGGAGGATATCAGACAGAAGATGAAGCAGCTGAGGCATATGTTGAGCACCTGAGTATCTTTAAAAACAGGTTGGCACTTTTAAAAGAGAAACAAACGCCACAGTTTTCCTTTAAGGATTACCTGGTTTATTGGCACCACAGTCGCGGGGAAGGGCCTTTCCGGCAGTGGATTCGGACATCATCCGGTTCCAGAAAATCCGGATTCATGGGGTTGACCTGGACGGATATGTGCTGTTCCATACAGCGAAGGATTTATATAAGGGAACCTGCCACATCAGCCTGTCGGAGTTGATTGACCCGGAGCTGGTAAGTGAGGATACTTTCCGCTTAGTGATTTCGGCATTCCTAATCCGGCGTTATGGGCCGGGAGTGCTGGCAGCGGCAGAAAGGGGAATATCATGCAGAGTGTAAAGATAAGGAACATGGAAACGGAAGAAAGTGTCTGGCTAAATATCCCGTCTTCCTATCAGGCGGTCAGGGAAGTATTTGCAGGATTGGGAGAGCCTGAAATGGTCCAGATTGTGAGCGCAGAGGTACAGGAACTTGTCCTGGAAAAACGGTGGATGAGATTTTATCGACCCTCGATGAAATATACGGAATTCCACAAAATATGGTAACGATACCGACAACAGCCAGGAGAGTACAGGATTCGGAACGCCTGATACCTGCTCAAAGGAAGATAACTCGCAGAAACAGTTGAACAAATGTGAAGATCAAATTATAGCGCCGGAACCACGACTGCAGAGCAGAAAAACTAGACAGTGATAAATATAGAAGCTGCTACCTTGGGCAATGCGATAAAACCGACGACGGAAATACTTATGGATAAGGGTTTTAGCACCTCCGGTGCTGAACATAAAAAGCAGTTTTCCGCTTCGGAAGATACAAACCGCAGAAAATTCACAACGTCAAAAAACGAAACCATTGATTCTTCCGTATCCGGAAAGGAGGAACAGCCAACGAGAAAAACGACTTATGCACCGACAAGAGGAATGGAAGAGTCGTTCAAGGAGCTGTCACCGCTGTTTGATGAAAAACGCTATTATTCATTATTTCCATACATGCAGGCAGACCCAGTATTAAAAGACAGTTCGTTTTACCATATGGCCTCTTATGCATTTGATGAGCCGGGTGAACGGCATGAGTACACTTCGATGCAGCTTACAGACGTAGTGGCAAAAGAACAGATTTTATAATGACAATGGTACTAAAGTGGAGATTCATCCGGGAGACGTGTTTTTCTGTGGCTCTGGTGAAGGGCATGGAATTGAAGCTAAAGAAGAAGCGATTGAGATGATCGCACTGATTTTATATAAAGATTAAAATATAACAGGGCCATTGCTCCATAGATGATCTGCCCATCTATAAAGCAGTGGCCCATAAAAAATTATATATAATTAAGAACGAATTGGTACTTTTAGTATTTTAAATTTAAATCAATCCCAACAAAGAGGGCAGCCCCAGAGAAAGTACAGGGATATAGGTAACTAAAAGCAGACCGACTATGATGATACCGAAATACGGCAGCAGGTGCTTGATAACACTTTCAATGGTTACACCGCCTACTTTACAGCCAGTAAACAGGATCGTTCCTACAGGAGGAGTGATGGTTCCTACAGAAAGGTTATAGCATAGAACAATACCGAACTGTACCGCGCTCATTCCTAAACTGGTGCAGATAGGAAGGAAGATTGGTGTAAAAATAAGGATTGCCGGGGTTGGGTCCATAAAAGTACCGACAAACAGTAAGATCACATTGATAAGAAGGAAAATTAAAAACTTATTGCTTGTAACACTGAGGACAGCGGTTGCTACCATATCCGGGATTCCCGTAAAAGCCATCGCCCAGGACATGATAGAGGATAAGCCGATCATGAATGTGATGGTACCAGTGATCTTAGCAGAATCCAGAACGATCCTTGGGATATCTTTTACTTTAATAGAACCATAGATAAGGGACAGCACAGTAGCGTATACAACAGCAACGGCAGAACCTTCGGTAGCAGTAAAGATACCGCCTAAAATACCGCCGATAACGATGACGATCATCAAAAGACTTGGTACTGCCTGCCAAAATGTTTTTAAAGCGATCTTAAGGGTCAGCTCGCTGGAGCTGCGGTATCCTAATCGTTTTGCTGCAATAGTTGCTAAGATAATGACGCCGGCACCCCAGATGATACCAGGAATATAGCCTGCCATGAACAGGGCAGCAATGGAAACACTGCCGGCTACCGTAGAGTATACGATCATGGTATTGCTTGGGGGAATGAGCATTCCTACAGGAGCGGAGGCAACATTGACAGCAACGGAATAATTTTTGCCGTAACCTTCTTTTTCCTCCAGAGGGCCCATGGTACTTCCGATAGCCGCCGCAGCAGCAGCGCCAGAACCGCTGATAGCGCCAAAGAGCATGTTTGCGATAACGTTGGCCTGTGCCAGGGAACCAGGCATTTTTCCACCTAATACTTTGGCACAATTGACAAGACGCAGAGCAATGCCGCCGTTATTCATGATATTTCCTGCAAGGATAAAAAACGGGATGGCGATCAGTGAAAAGGAGTTAGAGCCTGCAAAAATTCTCTGAGCGGATGTGGCAAAAGCAACATTGCCTGGTAGCATACAGATCATAGAAACAGCAGAGGAAAGACCGATGCCTACTCCAATGGGTATGCCCGCTGCAAGCATAACGACCAGTAATATGACCATGACAATGGCTACCTGAACTGCAATAGACATAATTTATACTCCCCCTTCTTTTTTGGTAAAAATCTCGCGCAGGTTGTACAGACTGTAAAAGATGATCAGTACACCGCAGACGGGAATGATGCTGTATACGGTTCCGGTAGGGATTTTTAAGATAGAATCGTATTGAAGCATATTCATGGTAGTGATGACTATGCCGCCATATACCAGAATGGTGCCGGAAAAGATGATGATCACGATTTCATTGATGATATCTAACGTTCTTCTTGCACTTCCTGTCAGCTTATCTTTTAAAAAGGTGATGCAGATATGGTCTCTCTGACCGAATACGTAGGTAGCGGACAGAAGGATGAGCCACACGAAGCAATAGCGGGCAAGCACCTCGCTGACACTGCTGGGGCTTTTGAACACATAGCGCATGATAACCTGATATACAGTCAGCAGCACCATACCAATAAAGTCAATGATGCAGACTGTAGCCAGAAAACGATCCAGTCCCTGTTTCAATGTTTTCATGATTGCTCCCCCTCTCTCAGTGCAGTTACATCTGCATAGATCTTTTTCGTTACATCAGATTGTTCTGCAATCCTTTGAAGCAACGGCATGCAGCGCTCTCTTAATTCTTCTGTATCAGGATAGCAGAACTGTGCGCCGGCAGCTTCCGTATCTTTCTTTGCCTGTTCAATGGCTTCCTTAAAAAGCGTAAATTCTTCTTCGGTAGATTCCTTCATCAGCTGATCAAAGATCGCTCTGTCTTCGTCACTCATGGAATTTAAGAAATCTGTGCTGGCAAGGACGACGTCCGGGTGAACAATGTGGCGGGTGTAGGCATAGTAAGGCGCTACCTCATAGTTCTTAAAGTCACGGTAAACCAGCTCACTGTTTTCCGCAGCATCGATAACGCCCTGCTGCAGTGCGGTGTAAACTTCTGACTGT
>CAJMPJ010000089.1 GCA_905215155.1 uncultured bacterium
CATCGAGGCTGCGGCTCAGGGCGGAATCATTACCCTGTCAGCCCATATGCCAAATTTTTCAAAGGTGGCAGAAAAAGGAAAGGATGAGAATGGAACCTATGATTATTCCGGCTATTCGCCCGATGACACCAGCGGAGCGGTCATGGAACAGTTACTGCCTGGCGGAAAGCTAAACCAGGTATATACCGGATATCTGGATTTGATTGCAAAGTATGCCCTGCTCCTTCAGGAGAAAGATATTCCTGTGCTGTTTCGGCCCTTTCATGAAAATAATGGAAGCTGGTTCTGGTGGGGAGCCGCGTACTGTGAGGAGGAGACCTATAAGAATGTTTTCCGTTATACGCAAGAGTATTTGACGGAGGTAAAAGGAGTCCATAATTTTCTGTATGTGTATTCCCCTAATGGCCCGTTTTCGGATGAGGCTGATTATGAAAGCCGTTATCCAGGGGATGGCTATGTGGATGTGATCGCCTTCGATATGTACCATGACAATCCAAAACAGGAGGATGGCTTTATAGAGTCTTTCCGCAATACGGCAAAGCTGGTGGAACAAATCGCGGCAAAACACGGCAAGATACCGGCTGTCTCAGAGACCGGAATGCGGGTGATGACTTCTCTGGGTGACGGAAAGAACTATGGAGGACTTGCGCCCTTTGGAAATACAAGGCTGAACTGGTTTCAAGAAATCCTTGAGGTGGCAGAGGAGTCAAAAATGCCTTATTTCATGGTGTGGGCTAATTTTGATGGAGTAAACAATTTTTTTGCCCCTTATAAGACGGATGCGGTCCACGGCCATGAGATGGCGGATGGTTTCATTGACTTTTATAATGACAAACGAACGGTGTTTGCAGATGGCACCAATTTTTACGGGAAAAGTAAGGCACCTTCTGTCGTACCAAAGGAATGTCTGGGATATTTTTTGAGTCCTGTTTCCGGTTCCAGATTGAATGAGACGCAAACGATTACAGCAAGCTTGAGCAAAGATGCGGGGATCGTACAATTTGTACTTGGGAACGAGGATCAGACGGCAGTTGTTGAATTGAAAGCGGAAAAGAAACAGGATTCAGGCGGGCTGAAGCATCTTTATTCGGCCACCGTATCAGGGGAACAGTTAAAGAAATTGGGAAAAAGCCTGGGGACCATTGAACTGAAGGCAGATGGAAAAACCTTAAACCGCATGAATCTGCTCTATAATGTGGAGGAAGAAAAGCAGGAGCCCTCAGTGGTTGATTCTTTTGAAGATTATCTTGGGAATCATGAGCTTCTGGCTAAGAACTGGACGGTCAATTCAGCACCCGGATGCAGTGTTTTTCTCCAACTCTCAAAAGAACACAAGGCAGAGGGGGATTATGGGATGGCATTTCAATATCACATCTCGTCCATGAACGGCAGCGAAGGCTGGGCCGGAACCACCAAACCGCTGGACGCGGACTGGAAGGAGTATCAGGCCTTGCAGCTCTTTGTTACGCCGGATGGAAAGGGACAGAAACTGGTGATTCAGCTCACCAGCAATGGAGAAGATTTTGAAGTCTTTCTTCCGGAATTTGCTGCAACCACAGAGTCCCGGTATATTACCATTCCATTTTCTGCCATGAAAGGCAAAAATGGAGGAACGTTTGATCCTTCCGCCATTACCAGTTTTGGTATTTGGTGCAATACCATTGGCCAGACGGAGGTGGAATCCGTGATGTATGTGGATGATATCCGCGGGGTGAAAAGTGATGCAACAGAGGTGACCTATAAAACGGAGAGACAATAGGAATCAAAAAAGAGGCAAATAAACGATGATATTACAGGAACCATATGCAAAAGGAATTGTAAACAGAGGAAATTGGAAACGTCTGAAACAGTGCATGGTACGGGCTTTCAGAGGGGAAAGGATTGTGGTGGGCTTTTTGGGAGGCTCCATCACCCAGGGAAGCCTGGCCACAGATGAAAAACGGTGCTATGCATATTTGGTCTGCCAGTGGTTGAAAGAAACATTTAAGCAGGCAGACATCGGGTATGTAAACGGAGGAATCGGAGGGACTTCCTCTCTGTTTGGTGCTGCCAGAGCGGAAGCGGATGTATTGGAAAAGCAGCCGGATATCGTCTTTGTAGACTTTTCGGTCAATGATGAAGCGAACGGGTTTTTCCAGGAAACATTTGAAGGTGTGATCCGAAAGGTGTACCAGTGGCACACCAAGCCGGCAGTCGTGGTTCTAAACAATGTATTTTATGATACGGGAGCCAATGCCCAGGAGTATCACAACCCAGTTGCCGCTCACTATGGAATCCCCTGTGTGAGCATGAAAGAGAGCATTTATGCAGATATCAGGGCAGGAAGGTATCAGGCTCAGGAACTGACGCCTGATAATCTTCACCCCAATGACAGGGGGCATGAGCTGGTGGCCGGGGAGCTGATAAGGCTTTTGGAACAGGTGTGGGAAGAGCGGGACCAGGAAGAGGAGGAACCCGCTTATCCCAGCCCCTTAACAGCCAATGGGTACGAGCATGCAATGCGGTATCAGAATAAAAACTGTATGCCCAGGCTGTCAGGCTTTTGTGCGGATCATCGGGAAAAAGAAAATAAGTATGATCATTTTAAAGGCGGCTGGATGGGAAGCAAAGTGGGAGATCAGATCGTGTTTCATCTGGAATGCAGCAGCCTGGCGGTCCAATACCGGAAATCGGTAAAGCACCCCACACCGGTGGCGCGGTTGGTGGTGGACGGGGACCTGAAAAATGCGGTCCTCTTAGACGGCAATTTTGAAGAGACCTGGGGCGACTGTCTTTATCTTCAGCCGGTGCTGCACCATGCACAAACACGTGACCATGAGATTTTAATAGAGATTATAAAGGCAACGGATCAGGATGCAGAGCCGTTTTATCTCCTGTCCCTGATCCTTGCCTGAGATAGAAAGCAGGGAGAAAACCATGGAAGCCAGGAAGAACTATCAATTGTGGTGTGAAAGTCCTATTTTTGATGAAAATACAAAAAAGGAGCTGAGGGCCATTGCGGATGACCCAAAAGAAATAGAAGACCGTTTTTATAAGGAGCTGGCATTTGGAACCGGAGGGCTTCGGGGAATTCTTGGAGCGGGAACCAACCGGATGAACATCTATACGGTGCGCAAGGCGACTCAGGGGCTTGCCAATGATATAATTTTGAACAATGGAGAGAAAAAAGGGGTGGCCATTGCCTATGACTCCAGGAACCATTCCAAAGAGTTTGCCAGGGAGGCGGCTCTTTGTCTGGCGGCAAATGGAATTAAGGCTTATGTTTTTGAATCCCTAAGACCCACGCCCGTGCTGTCCTTTGCGGTGAGAGAGCTTGGCTGTATTGCCGGAATCGTCATTACAGCCAGCCATAATCCGGCAGAATATAACGGCTATAAGGTGTACTGGGAAGATGGTGCACAGATTACCGCGCCCAAGGACCGGGAAATCATGGCAGAGGTCAATGCCATAACAGATTATGCCTGTCTCAGAACCATGAAGCTGCAAGCGGCACTTGAACAGGGCTTGTACCAATGGATCGGAACAGAACTGGATGACCGTTACATAGAAAAATTAAAAAAACTGGTCCTCCATCCGGAGATCATCAAAAAGCAGGGGAACGGCATAAAGATTGTATACACGCCTCTTCACGGAACCGGAAACCTCTTGGTGCGCCGGATCTTAAAAGAGCTTGGCTTTGAACAGGTTTATACTGTGCCGGAGCAGGAACAGCCCGATGGGGAGTTCCCCACGGTCAGCTATCCCAATCCCGAAGATAAAAAGGCATTCTCCCTGGCACTCAAACTGGCAGAAACGGTGGATGCTGATCTGGTGCTTGCCACAGATCCGGATGCAGACCGTTTGGGCGTCTATGCAAAGGATGAAACCTGCGGGACCTATCGGCCCTTCACCGGAAATATGTCGGCCATGATCATACTGGAGTACCTTTTATCCCAGAAGCAGGCAAGGCAGGAGCTGCCAAAAGACGGGGCCGTAGTGACTACCATTGTTTCCGGCAAGATGGCAAAGGCAATCACAAACGCTTACGGTGTAAAGCTGATAGAAACGTTGACCGGATTTAAATACATCGGAGAACAGATGAAGTTATTTGAACGAAACAACAGCCCCCAATTTTTATTTGGTTATGAGGAAAGCTATGGATGCCTTTTGGGCACTCACGCCAGAGATAAGGACGCAGTCGTGGCGGTGATGGCACTGTGTGAGGCAGCCGCCTATTATCAGTCACAGGGAATCACCCTTTGCCGTCAGATGGACCGTCTGTATGAGAAATATGGTTATTATATGGAAGATCTTTCCACGGTCACATTAAAAGGGAGAGAAGGGGCGGAAAAAATAAAAGGGATTCTGGAAACCATCAGAAAGAACCCGCCCTCATTCCTCGGGAATTATCAGGTAAAGGCCTTTCGGGATTACAAAACAGGGGTAAGAAAGGATATGGAAACCGGCAAACAGACTGCCATGGCACTCCCTGTCTCGGATGTAGTGTATTTTGAACTGGAGGAGGAAGCATGGTGCTGCATCCGTCCGTCAGGTACAGAACCCAAGGGAAAGCTTTATATGGGGGTAAAGGGAAAGAGTAAAGCCGATGGAAAAACGAAGCTGGAGAAACTTACTGCGGCGGTCCAAACTTTGATATAAAAAGAAAATGTATAAGTCAGCCATTCGGCTAGCGTAAAGTTTTATTCGGATAATGGTAAATAAATAAAAAGAGAACACCAC
>CAJMPJ010000090.1 GCA_905215155.1 uncultured bacterium
AAAGGGTTATACCCTTTTCACAAGCCACCCGTTTTACGGGTGGTCTTGACTTTATAAACACGTTGTTTGCTTTTAAAGTGAAACGTCCTTCCATTTGGGCATATCAACTTTCCATTCTCTCTTTTAAAGTTGACTGCACGATATGGATTTTCATGATACTTCTTGGAGTAGAAAACGTTATTGAAGATATCCTCATAAGATGCCGCCCTTTAGATTCATATATCTATTGAATATTTTGTAACTTTCGCTGCGCCGGGCATTTGCTGTTATCAGAATACCAAAAGCAATACTTACAATTAAAACATGGCTCGTAATTGGGATTCCTCATGCTTTCTATAATAAAATTTTTATCTGCCAAAAATGGTCTTCCATATGCAACAAGGTCACATACCTTGTTTTTCAACAAGATATTCCCTCGATTCATCGTTCGTATCTCACTTACTGCTATGACAGGGATGTTTATTTTCGTCTTTAAAAAGGACGCCGTATACACGGTTCGGTTAAACTCATATTCACTTGGTAATTCCAAGTTTTTTTGATTAGGAATACCGGAACATACGTGGATTAAATCCAAACCGCTCTCTACAAGCTCATTGACAATCTCTAAATCTAAAGTCAAGTTCCAGCTGCAACCAAAACGATATGAAATCAAAAAATCATCTTTTAAGCTCTTCTTTATTTCTTTTATTATTTCTTTGATGAGACGTGCTCTGTTTGATGCACTTCCGCCATACTGATCGCTTCTTTTATTTACAGAATCAGAAGTAATCATATTGAGGAAAAATCCATTGGCTCCATGAAGTTCAATCCCATCACAACCCGCTTCTTCACACAGGAGAGCAGCTTTTATAAATTCTTCCCGAATCGTAACTATTTCACTTGTAGACAAGTCATTGATACTTCCGCCTTTAAAATAACTGATACTTGGATATCCTAACTGGGCAAAAAAACGAACCTTATTTTCATGGCATTTCTGAACAATTTCTTTCAGATAAGGTTCATGCATATTTTTATTATATACACACGCCCCTCCGTCTATGGAATTCTTATTACTTACTGAAAGAGTTTGACTGATTATCAAGCCCATTCCTCGGGAAGCAAAATCGGAATAGTGTGCTATCTGCTTTTCACTCATACTGCCGTCATCATTTGCTTTAAGATGAAAGGGCACCATCGGAGCCATAACCATCCGATTTTTGAAATTCACACTGGCGATTTCAAAATTTTGCATCGTATTCATCTTATCTGATATTATGCTGGTCACAATTTCATAAATTTGGGGAAATTCTGAAAATCCGTCGCTATCTAAGAAATGCCCTCCGGCAGAAAGTTTAAACAATTTTGCTTCTAAGCAATCTGCTAATTCTTTACTGAATTCTGTAGGCACAATCTCATCATTTACAGCAGTAACCACCACTCGTGAAGTCGCAGCATTAATTATTTTTTTATAATCAATTCCAGTACGAATAAAATCATTAATCTCAGGAATATTTACTAATTTTTGATTGAACCCTGATACAAAAATAATTCCACCAATTTTAGGAAGTTCTTTTAAGGTTTCAAAATAATCTAATAAAGCAATACACCCAAGACTATGTGCAATAAAATAGGTATCCTGATCTAATTTTTCTATACTTTCTGATAACTTACCGATCCATTCTTCCGGTTTCGGTTCTGTAGGAGATGGCATATCAAGCACTTTAACTGATATTTTATTATCAGAAGTTAGCTTTTGTTTAAGCCAGGGAAACCAGTGCCTGCCTGCAGACGCATTAAATCCATGAATCACGTATATCCTTTTTTCCGTTATCATAATTATCCTCCGAATTTGTAACATATTGAATTTACATAAATTATAATGTAAAATATTTAAAAAAAACAGTACGCACTATTTTGTATGATACACACGGAAAGGAGAGTAATCGTATGGATACATTATGCCGGAGTACACAAGCTCCTTTTGAATATGCCTTATCTATCGTAAATGGAAAATGGAAGTTAAAAATTATATACGAATTAGCCTGTACAAATACATTAAGATATGGTGAACTGAAAAGAAATATTTCAAAAATCACTCATAAAATGCTTACTGCTGGGTTGAAAGAACTTGAAAATGATGGAATGATTGTCCGCAAAGAGTTTTGTCAAATTCCTCCTAAAGTTGAATACTCTTTAAGTAAAAAAGGAATGTCGTTTGTTCCAATTCTAGAATCTTTATGTGATTGGGGAAAGTCACAACAAATAATAGAAAATGGTGATACTACTGCATAAACAGATACCGGCACCAGTAACCATAATATAAAACGGATAAAAGTTTTACACATTATTCTTTTTTCCATTAATATGCACATAACCGGCTATCAGCTGACTAAAAAGCCCAATAAAACAAACTCCAATCCATCCAAAACGTTGGAAACTGACGGTTCCCAGCCATGACCCCAAAGCCCCGCCTAAGAAGTACGATACCATGTAAACAGATGTGATCCGGTTACGTGCTTCTTCACTTAACTGATGAATTCTCGTCTGATTACTGACGTTACAGGACTGAACACCCAAGTCTAGTAAAATAACGCCCACAATCAGTCCGCATAATTGAAATCCCCAAATACCAAATACAATATAGGCAGCAATTATGACAACAATGTTGATTCCCACTGTAAATCTTGCCCCTTTTTTATCAGAAATCTTACCGGCCCAGGGGGAAAACAATGCACCCACAACGCCAACCAAACCAAATAATCCAGCCACATCAGTTCCCATATGATAAGAAGAACTTTGCAGCAAAAAGGTAAGTGCCGTCCAAAAAGCACTGAATGCCAAAAATACCATGGCTCCAACAACAGAAGCTTCTCTCAATGCAGGAAACTGTCTAAATAATACTATCATGGATTTTAGTGAATCTATGTATTTTATTTTTGAATCTCCATAGCTTTTCGGAAGTATGAAACGCAAAGCCACCCAAAGCAAAAGCATACAAAATGCGGCTATGAAATAGATGTTCTTCCACATCATATATCTTCCAATGAACCCACTGACCACTCGTGAAAGTAGAATTCCGATTAACAATCCACTCATAATGCTCCCAATTATCTTCCCCCTTTCTTTGGGATTGGCCAATTGTGCCGCAAAGGGTATTAAAAGCTGAGGGATAACAGAACAAAACCCAATTCCAAAAGAAGCAAATAATGCGATTGTTATGGTAGGTGAAAAAAATAACAGCAACAGGGATATAGCCGCTCCTAATAACATAGTTAAAACCAGCCTCCGCTTTTCAAGGATGTCTGCTAACGGCAAAATAAGCAATAACCCTAAGGCGTATCCGATTTGTGTTAAGGTTGCCAGAAGACCGGAATATTCTTGTGTAACATGATAATACTGTGCAATTCCTGCCAGCAGCGGCTGTATGTAGTAAATATTTGCTACCGTCAATCCACTTGCAACCGACATGATTAAAATCAAATGCTTATTTAAAGAAGATGGATTAACGTTATTTTTGTTCTCTGATTCCATGAACCGAACCTCTTTTCCTATTTATTCTTTAAAAAATTTGATTTTAGTATACTAAAGGATTTATACTATTACTAGAGAAGCATTTATAGTAGTATAAATACTACCTGTTTAGGACTTGGCACTTGTTATTTTCCAGCATTTTATAAAAAGGAGAACGTTTCACATGAAAGAGGAACTATCCAGATATAAAGAACTTGGTGATTTTTTAAAAACTCGCAGGGCAAAAATTTCGCCCTTACAAGCAGGACTCCCAGAAGGCTCCCGCCGCAGAACACCCGGACTAAGACGGGAAGAGGTCGCGTCTCTTTCTGGCATCGGGATTACATGGTATACCTGGCTGGAATAGGGAAGAGAAATACAGGTATCGGCACAGGTATTAGAAAGTTTGTCACGGGTATTCATGCTGAATGAAGAGGAAACTCACCATTTGTATACCCTTGCAAACCAGACTTTACCGACCAATATTCCACCACACAAACAGGTCATCAACCCTATCCTACAACGGATATTGGACAGCCTAACACTTTCTCCTTCTCTGATTCTTGATACTCGGTGGAATGTGATTGCTTGGAACAAAGCCGCCAAAGCCGCTCTAATGGATTTTGAAACCATCCGCATTGAAGATAGAAATTATATCTGGCTGACATTTACAAACTCTCAGTATAAAGAAATGTTTGATCATTGGGAACAGCAGGCCCAGGGGCTGATTGCACGCTTTCGGGCAGAATGTGGCAAGTATATTGAAGACCCTTGGGTGACTGAATTTGTCCGGAAATTAAAGAATGAAAGTCGGGAATTTGAACAATGGTGGTCTATGCATAATGTTGAAAATGAAAAAGAAAGCTATAAGATTTTTAATCACCCAATAGCCGGAAAACTAACTTTTGAACATACCAGCTTTTTCGTAGCAGACAACATGAATCTCAAATTATTTATTAATGCCCCTGCACCAAATACAGATACAAAAATGAAAATAAAAAATTTAATAGATGCTATGCCAGTTTGACTATAAGAGGCTATATTAATAAGAAAGTGTCAAGATTTTTTCGCAAATTGTATTTTAGCCGTTAGGTAGCCGGTAGTCA
>CAJMPJ010000091.1 GCA_905215155.1 uncultured bacterium
CCGCCCCAATCGGGCGGCGAACTTATTGACCTGGACGGGTTATTTACCATTTACAAAAAATAAAGCGGTAAAGTAATTAATTATACTCTAACCGCTTTATATACAGTCATTATGCAATTACCATGCATTCACTACATTCACAATCACCATTTCTTCGATCTTTTTTGTTGGTGAAATTGCCGCCGCAAAGGTTGTTAATATGGCTAAAGTAATTATAATAGTTAAGACGAGTAAAGGTGGCTGCCAATTTTGACCCCAGTTTGCTGTAATTAACATTTTAAAGAAGAACCGATGTAAAAAAAGTCCTAAAATGCCTCCCGTAATACTGCCGGTTATGGCATATGCAGCTGCCTCTGCCATAACTACCCTTTTTAACTGCCCACCTGATATACCAACTGCGCGCATGACTCCATAATAATTCATTCTGCCAGACACACTGGCATTAACCGTATTAATAATATTAATCAGTGCGACAAAGGCTATTACCAGTAAAAATCCATATACAAATACAGCCATTGCAAAATAACCGGTACGGACTTCATTGTTGTGCTGCTGCAAATCAAGAAGCTTTATATGGGCAGGAAGCCTTTGTCTGACCTGATCAGATATATCCTGTGTTACCTGCATATCAATAATCTTATAATCAGAAATACCGGTTAGTGAAGTAAACGTAGATTCGGAACAGACGATAATCCATTCACCATTCGCAGAATCAAATGGGACTCCTGATACAATTCCAGCAACTTTTACTTTATATGGTATTGCTCCAATATTCAGCGTAACTACATCTCCAATCTTCCAGCCAAATCGTTCTAAATACCCATAATCAACCAGTACACCGTTTCCATTCTGCACCTGATCAATATCGCCCGAAATCAGAGCCTCCTTCGCCCATTGAAACTGCGGTTCATCATAGGAAACAAGGGTAGCTGTATTTGCACCATTTTTATCGCTGGCCTGGATGTTGGTATAAAACATTCTCCCATACACATTTTTTACATATGGAAGTGATTTAAGGCTTTCTTTCAGAGAGTGATTAATCAGTACTGTATTCTGGTCTCCTTCCAGTGTCATATCAGGAGCATATGGCTTTAAAGGACTTAATGCATGATTCATGAAGGTAACAAGGATCGTAAAACACAAAAAGAGTATAATGCTGATTGCAAAAGACCCAGAAATCAATATCATGCTTTTAGTGTTTGAAAAAGCATGGTTTAATCCCATCGCTATATCAACAGGAAATAGTTTTGTATTTGATGCTTTTGTAATACTATAATTATTAAATTGATTGATATTGCCTGTAACTGCTTCTTGGGGCGAAACCTTAGCCGCATGTTTTGCCGGTGCATTAGAAGCGATCATCACTACGATTATTCCGGTCCCTGCACCAACAAGAATTCCCGGTAAACTGATTTTGAACATAGGCATGATTGGAAGGTACTGGGAATTTAATCCATTTAGAACGGCAATCGTTATCCACAATATGATACTGCCGGCTAATACCCCGGCCGGAATCGCTCTGAAACAATACTGCAGACCTTCCAGCCTGACATAACGTTTAATTTGTTTTTTTGTCGCACCCAGGCAGCGCAGCAGACCAAAAAACTGAGTCCGTTCCAATATACTCATATTAAAGCTGCTGGCAATCATAAAAACGCCTGCCAGTAAAACGAGGACGAATAAAATACCTGCTGTAAAATAAACTGACAGCATCGTAGAATTATCACTCTGTCCCATTAATCCCAGAAGCATCACATTTGTTGAAACCTGCTTATCAGACAATTGATATTCCGCTTTCAGTTGGGAGATTGCTTCATTAATATTTAATTTATTTTTAAATTGTATATAAAAAAACTCTTTATACTGACTGGCCGGAAGTTCACGCATTCCCTCTGGTGATAACTGCAGACCGTGAGCATCCGATCCTTTTAAAGTGGAATAATCCCCATACATTCCGCTTATCTGATACTGCCGTACCTGACCATCGCTAAAGGTAACCTCAATCCAGTCCCCAATGGAAAGGTTAAATTGTTCCATCGCCGGTCTGTCCAGTAAGGCTTCCCGGGCAGAAGCCGGATAGTGTCCGCTTGTCACAATTAAATTCATTTGTTCAGCAAGTTCCCTGCTGCTGCTCTGCACAATTAATTCTTTTCCCTTATATGTTGTATCTGCAGCCATACCAAGATACCCGGCCACATTTATATCCTGCCGTTTTCCAATTTTTACAGCAAGATTATCTGGAAGATCAGATATGATAGCATGCCAGTTGCCATAGCGGCGGATTGCCTCATCTGTCTGGGATCTTAAGCTCATATCTGCCATACCAAAAATAGTTGTTACCAGCATAACTGATACGGTAATGCATATCACCGTCAGCCGGCTTTTGCTTTTGTGTACTCTGGCATATTGAAAAACAAGGGAAAGATAGCTTTTCATTGAACATACCTCCCCAGATCGGTAAGTATGCCGTCCGTCACTTCTAAAACCCGGTCAGCAGCAGAGGCCAGGCCCCTGTTATGTGTTATCATGATAATCGTCTGCTGGTAACGTTTCGATGCCGTTTTTAAAAGTGCTATTACTTCTGCACTATTTTGAGTATCTAAATTTCCTGTGGGTTCATCTGCAAGAATTAACATAGGACGCGCAATCAGAGCTCTTCCGATTGCCACTCGCTGCTGCTGGCCTCCGGACAACTGACGCGGTAAATGGCTGCGTCTGTCTTTTAAAGATAGTACAGAGAGTATCTCTTCTACGTATTCCGGATCCGGTTTCTGGTAGTCAAGCAATAGAGGAAAAACAATGTTCTGCTCTACATTGAGTTCCGGTATTAAGTTAAATGCCTGAAAGATAAATCCGATATTTCTGCGGCGAAATATAGTCAGTTCCTCATCCTTCATTTGAAAAATATTTTTTCCAGCTATCGTCACTTTACCTGACGATGGCATATCAAGAGCGCCTATCATGTTCAGTAATGTACTTTTTCCAGAACCTGATTCGCCCACTACTGCAATAAACTCACCTTTGGGAACAGTAAAATTCACATTTCTTAATGCCTCAACTGCCGTTTCTCCTGAACCATAGGTTTTACAAAGAGCACTGATTTCTAATAAACTCATAATCTGCCACGCCTTTCTAAACAATTGATTTCACACAATTCATTGCCTTAATTCCACGTTAGAATAGCATTGTTTCATTACCCGCACATGAATCTCTGATTATATTTTAGTAATATTTGGAAAAAACATTGTAAAAATACTTCTCTCGCCCAGAACCCTATTTACGGAGATGGTTCCATTGTGTGCCTCTATAATCGCTTTTGCAAGAAACAAGAAATAGCTCTGTTGCGCTATTGTGTTATCTCCACTGGTTACTGACACCTCAGACTCCCCGTCTGGATATTTTTTACATAAATGTGATCTCAAAAAGATATCCGGAACCAATGGCTCCATAAAGATTGACCTACTTCATAGTATATGTTATTTAATTTGGTCAGCCTTTCCTAATTTGTTCAATGATTCATATAGTAAAGAGCTATCAGCACCAGATATTACGGAAATTCCTAAAGCAATCAAAATATATATAAAATTATATATGTAAAATTTGTTGCCACCATTATTGTCTCATAACCTAAAACTGTAAATGCTAAACCACTGTAAATGCACTTTTTATAACCAATTTTATTTGCAAGCTTTTCAATTGGTATCTCAAGTATCAATGAGACAAAATCTGTGATAGTAGTGATTAATCTAATCTACGTAAAAGAAAATCCTTTCAATGTTAAAAACAAGACCTGTGTTGTTCCAACAAAGAGGTTTCAGTAAACAGCGAATATAGCGTAAATAACTTGATGTTCTTCTTATATTTATTTATAATTACTGCCTTGATTAAATTTCATATTAATATATAACTTTGAGCTTACAAATTTATTGAGTATGTTTTATAATTACTTTTTCTGTCTATACAATATCACTTATTTAATGTTTATCCAATATTAATTTTACTATTTTTAATCGCATTATTTGACATTTTTTAAGCGATATTATTAATAAATTTCTCCTTCACAGAAAACGTCATATTAGATAATTAATAGTAGGAACCAGACCTTTAGCAGCTTATATCATCTTCAGATTGAATTGGCTGATTATGTAAATTGGTTCAACAACCACAGGATTC
>CAJMPJ010000092.1 GCA_905215155.1 uncultured bacterium
TAGTACTATCATATATGCCCTTAAAATTTCTGTCTAGTCAATTGTAGCCGATCCAGTCATCGTTTGTAAAATACTAATATTATGCATTCACAGTTTTTTCACAAGCCGTACAAAATTTATTTACAAGTTCAACAAACTTTTTTCACATCTATCTTCTATAATTATAACATAAACAAGAGCAACCCCAAAACTTGTTTTCATAAAAACTTTTTTTCATAACTCGCCGGTGAAACCCACATTTCACCGGCTCCTCCCTTTTTTAGGGCTTTTATTTCTTGGATTCTTCCCTTCCTCCATTTCCCCTCGATTCAAAAGCTCACAGCTTATAAGACTTTTGCAGTAACTTGCCTCCAAAGCAGTAAATATAAGGAAATGACCGTTGCAAAGATGGACATTCTATTATAGAATAGGAAGCGTGCCTGTGGCATACGCAAATCTGGAGGACATTATACATGAAGAAAAATGCAATCGTAGGACAATCCGGCGGTCCCACCGCTGTGATCAATGCAAGCCTTTACGGTATTATTAAAGAAGGAATGGCTCACGAAGAAATCAGCCGTGTTTATGGCATGATCAACGGCATAGAAGGCTTCATGTCCGGCAATTATATGGATTTATCAAATGACCTGACGGCAGAAGAACTGGAACTGCTTAAAATGACGCCTGCCGCTTATTTAGGCTCCTGCCGTTATAAGCTTCCGGATGACCTTTCTTCTCCTTTCTACCCTGCCCTGTTTGAAAAATTCCGGGCCATGGAGATCGGATATTTCTTTTATATCGGCGGAAATGATTCCATGGACACGGTAAGCAAGCTTTCCCGCTACGCTTCCCACCACCAAAGCGATATCCGCTTTATTGGCATTCCAAAAACCATTGATAACGACCTGGTTCTTACCGATCATACTCCCGGATATGGAAGCGCAGCCAAATATGTGGCTGATACAGTCCGTGAAATCGTTTTAGACTCATCGGTTTATCAGCAAAAATCCGTCACGATTATAGAACTGATGGGCCGTCACGCCGGCTGGCTCACCGCTGCCAGTGCTATGGCGAGAAAATTTGAAGGGGACAATCCGGTACTGATATACCTTCCGGAATCCGATTTTGATTTTGAACGGTTTGCATCTGATGTACAAACGGCCCTTACCAGGAAAAGTTCTGTTGTTATCTGTGTTTCAGAGGGAATCTCCGATTCCAAAGGGAAATTCATCTGCGAATATACAGATGATGTCCAATTAGATACCTTTGGTCACAAGATGCTTGCCGGCAGCGGAAAAATACTGGAAAACTTTGTACGGAACCGCTTTGGTGTAAAGGTACGCTCCGTAGAGTTGAATGTCAATCAGCGGTGCAGCGGTATGCTGGCTTCTGCTGTTGATATTGAAGAATCCGTTCAAGCCGGAACAGAAGGCGTCAAAGCAGCATTAAAGGGTATTACCGGCATAATGATCGCTTTTAACCGTACAGCAGATTCCCCATACACCATGGAATGCATTACGGCTGACGTGGACCAAGTCTGCAACAAGGAAAAGCTGTTTCCCAAGGACTGGATCTGCGCAAATGGAACCGATATTACAGATGATTTTCTTAGGTATGCCCTTCCTCTCATTCAGGGAGAACCAAAAAGAAAGATGGAAGGCGGTCTCCCCGTATATATTTTCAGAAAATAAAAAACTCAATTGGTAAAAAGTCAAAGAATTGTCCACTATGGGCAATTCTTTTTGGTTTCAAGCAAAATATCGAATAAAAGAAGATTTTGTTTTTTGTAATTCTTGTTGCATTTTTTCCCTGCTTGTCTCATATATTTTAATAAAGCTCATTCTACATTTAAAAAAGCACTTATGGGAGAAAGTAAAAATGAACGGAGAATCTTTTTTAGATCGCATTCCTTGCGGCATACTGAAGCTAAATACCCAGGAACCTTTTGCTATCCTCTATTGTAATCAGGCTATTAAAACCTGGTTTCACTCGCCCGTCTCTTTAAGAGACCTTGTCAGCGGACCGGAATATACGGCACTTGTAAAAGGCATCCAGTGCCACCTTTCAAGCGGGCTAAACCGCTTCTTACTGGAATTCAAAACGGATTCCGAAAATAACTGTATCTGGTTTTCCATTGAAATAAATTATGTTTCTGAGGAAAATATTTTATACTGTGCGGTATCAGACATTACAACAATTAAAAAAGCCCAGGAACGTCTGCGTCTTAAAGAAGAGCAGCATCGTCTTGCAGCACAGCATTTCAGCTGTCTTGTGAGCGTCTATGATATTCCTTCTGGAACCATATCTCCCACCCCGGAATTTTCCAGAAACTTTCCACTTCCATTTGCCCAGCCACTTTCTCCTGAATCCCTGATTGACAATGGAATTGTACATAAAGAAAGCATCGTGGATTTCCTTGATTTTTTTCATTCTATAGAAGAAGGAAAACCGGAAGGAAAATGCATCCTGCGTCTGAAGGCCGGAGGAAAATTCCGCTGGTTTTCCACCCACTATTCCCTTGTCTATACCGAAAACCAAACTCCGGTCCGCAGCATTATCTCCTATCAGGACATCACTGACGAGTACGAAAAAGAACTGGCTTATCAGCGGTGGAGGGATTACATGGAGGAACAGAAAAAAGACTGTATTGGCTATTATGAGTATAATCTGAAATACGATCTGTTTGAGGAAATAATCGGTGAGCAGACGTCAAACCTTCCCAAATATGCCTCCAATTCCTTTTCTGACATCATTTGCTTTACTGCGGAACGGTTCATATATGATGAAGACAGGAAAATGTACCTCCAATTTTTTAATAAAGAACAGTTACTCTCCCACTATTACAAAGGGCACCGCTCCCTTCGACTGGAACACCGCCGGCTAAGACCAGACGGCAGTTTTTTTTGGGCCCTGGGCATGGTACAGATCGTTTCTGATCCGTATACAGATACCATCAAAGCGTTTATCCTGATCAAAGATATTGACGCCTCAAAGAGGGAAGCCCTCACTCTGCAGGAGCTGTCAGAACAGGATTCCCTTACCGGTCTGTTGAACCGCGCCACTGCCATCAGATCCATACGTCACGCTTTAAAGAACAGGCAGAGCCATCATGTCCTAATCATACTGGATATCGACCGTTTCAAGCAGTTAAACGACAGCTATGGGCATCAGTTCGGCGACAAAGCTCTGCACCGGGCTGCTTCAAGACTGAAGTCAGCATTGAGAAGAGATGATATTTTCGGGCGTCTGGGTGGAGATGAATTCATCATACTTTTAAAGGATGTGTCCTATAGCATGGATTTGTACACCCGTCTGGAAAACTTATGCAATTTAATTGGAAGCGCCCTGGAACCGGAAGCCCATATATCAGGAAGCCTTGGAACCGCCGCATTTCCGGAAGACGGAACCAGTTTTGAAGAACTATATGAAAAAGCAGATATTGCTCTCTATCAGGCGAAAAAGCATGGAAGAAATCAATATACCGTCTATGAACCCGGCATGCGCATGTAAAAAAGCCCTGCAGCTTAACCGCAGGGCTTTTTTACCAAGTATGCAGAAGAAGGGACTTGAACCCTCAAGGTATTGCTACCACACGGACCTGAACCGTGCGCGTCTGCCAATTCCGCCACTTCTGCTTATTAATTGTACGAATTGAAGAATCAATTTGTACAATTATAATACTATACTTTCCAAAATTAATCAAGCACTTTTTAACTTTTTTTAATTGCCTGTTTTGAAACAAAAAAAGAATCTCACTGGGAGATTCTCACACCAATGCGGGAGATGGGACTTGAACCCACACGATCATACAACCACAAGATCCTTAGT
>CAJMPJ010000093.1 GCA_905215155.1 uncultured bacterium
TGTGTTTATTATAGAATGTTCAACTTTCTGTGTCCATACTTATATACTAACACCAGAGAGTGCAACAAACACTACTACGGAAAAGGCAGAAACCGTGGAAACTGTCCCTGAAAAGACCGAAGATAAGACTTCCGAGGAACTTCCCTACACCGTGACCGTCAATGAGGATGGCACGGTGGTTTTCTCTTTCAATGGCAAAGAATGGATTTATGATGCAGAGGAATCCGAGGATAATAACATGGGAACTGGCAAGGTGGTAACGAGCGGTTCCCGTCTGAATGTGCGTACTGGTGCAGGCATGAATTATGAGATCATCGACCAGCTCCGTCCGGGTGAAGAAGTTGTGGTGGTCGGTGTTGAGGGCGACTGGTATCAGATCACTGTGCCTGAAAAGAACGGTTATGTTCACAGCGACTACCTGGAACTGATTGAAAAAGCCGAGCAAAACAGCGAAATGGATATGGCGCTGCTTATGATGTTTATGAGTGCGTTCATGCAGAACACGGACACAAGCGAACCTGCCCTTACTCCTGACGGTAATCTGACTCTGGTTGACGATGTTGGTTCACCTACGAAAAGTGGAAAGCAGTTCATTACCGCTGTAACCAAAAACGGAAACTACTTCTATATCATCATTGACCGTGATGATAAGGGCGAGGAAACCGTGCATTTTCTGAATCAGGTGGATGAAGCCGACCTGCTCAAGCTGATGGACGAGAAGGAGGTTGCAGAGTTCACCAAGCCGGTTGAGGAAACAAAGCCAGAAGTGGTTGAAACGGTTCCTGAAATTACAGAACCCACTCCAGAGGAAAAGCCGAAATCCACGAATATGCTCCCGGCGATTCTGACTCTGATTGTGCTTGCCTGTGGCGGCGGATTCTTCGTATTCAAGAAAGTCCAGGAAAAGAAGAAGGCACAGGAAGCGGCAAAGCCTGATCCGGATGCAGATTATGTGGACGATGACGAGGACTATGGGTACGATCCGGAGTTTGAGGACGATGATGCAGATAGCTCCGTCGATGAAGATGATAATGAACCTGTGTAAACAGGATAGGCTTGATGCCTGGGGCAGCCTTCGGGTTGCCTTTACATATAGAAGTGGTTTTTCAAAAACCGATATGATATAATTTGTATTATCTCAAATCGACAAATCGGAATTTGAAAGGATGATGATATGATGGATAAATTAAAAAAGAACATGGTTTTCTACCTACTGTTGCTGATAGATTTTTATATCGTTCCTTGGTTTATAAAAAACACAGGAAGTTCAATGATTGTTATGTTAGTAATTATTCCTCTAATATGTTTAATAACCTCTGTTTTTTATGGGATTAGGAATGGTTTTAACTTCTGGTATATTTTGATTGTAGCAATAATGTTTGCGCCATCTATATTTATATTTTATAACTCAAGTGCATGGGTTTATGTAGTTGGATATGCAGTTATTGCATTATTGGGAAATTTAATAGCATTGCCATTAAGAAAAAGATAACTTCCAGTTTGCGAATTAAGAAAATCGAAAGTTGAAGGAGAAATTTATGCAATGAAAGAGAAAATATCTACCAGCAAAATATTGGCTTCGACATCATTTGTGTTTGGTATACTCTCATTATTTTCATTTGTGCTTTACTTTTACAGCGCAAATCATGCACCGTATACCTATATTGATGTTATATTTTGGGGACCATTATGCTCGTTTATTGGAATCGTGATTTCTATTATCACACGAAGAGTCGAAAAATATATCCTGCGCTATGGATATCAGGGATTATTAGTTGTATGCTTGGTTTTATTGTATGTATGTTTGTTTTTAGTATGTTGTTAGTGCTAATGGCAGCTAAATAGGTGTTAAAACCACGAGATGTTCCCCAATTATTGGGGCAAGCGGAGTGTCCGAAGCAATAGAAGCTGCAAAGATAGATAATCAGAAGAATATATTGAAAAACAAGCATTTGCGGGAATGATACGAATCGTATCACGCATGTGAAAGAGCGTTTCTTTCATAGTTTTACGCTTTCTGATAAGGTGGAGTTGTCGGAAAAACAAGGCAAAACAGAAAGGATGTAGAATTATGAAAAAGAGCGAAAAAAAGAGTTTGCTGATTGGATGCATATTCCTTGCAATGTTTGCAGTATGGACAACTTTGATTCTGACTGTGGATGTGCAGCCGCTTGGTCAAAACGGAACAAGTATTGGATTTGCGACATTCAATTGCTGGTTTCACCATTTTACAGGGGTAAACATGGCAATTTACACGATTACCGATTGGATGGGGCTGGTGCCTGTCGTAATATGCCTTATTTTCGCAGGGATTGGACTGGTACAGTTGATCAAAAGAAGAAGCCTTTTCAGGGTGGATGCAGATATCATGATTTTGGGTGTGTATTTTGTCATCGTGTTCTTGGCATATGCGATTTTTGAAATGCTCCCAATCAATTACAGACCGATTTTAATCGAAGGAAGGATGGAGGCTTCTTATCCGTCCTCAACTACCTTGTTGGTATTAAGTGTAATGCCTGCCTTGATCGAGCAAATCCAGCGTAGACTTTCTGGCATTAGGGTGAAACAAATCATAACGATTGCGGCAATCGCTTTTTCGGTATTCATGGTGACTGGGAGATTGGTTTCCGGAGTACATTGGTTTACGGATATCGTAGGCGGTGAACTGCTAAGTGCCGGATTGTTTAAGCTTTATAAGGCGGCAGTTATGCTGGCATTAAAAGAAAAATAGAACTGATATGGGAGGTGCAGGTTTTGGAATTTTATGAAAAGCTTCAGGAATTAAGAAAAAGTCGAGGTTTGACACAGGAAGAATTAGCCGAGGCATTATTTGTTTCCAGAACCGCTATTTCAAAATGGGAGTCTGGAAGAGGATACCCAAGCATAGATTCATTAAAGGAAATATCCAGCTATTTTTCTGTATCAATTGATGATTTGTTATCTGGAGAACAATTGATTTTCATAGCAGAAAAAGAAAACAAATCAAATCTCAATAGTGTATGCGATTTGTTATTGGGTTTTGTTGACTTGTTTTCGCTGATGCTGATATTTCTTCCGCTGTATCCCAAGCCGGTCAATGGATATATCTATTCGGTAAATCTCTTTGGGTATGTAGATAGCAATACGTTCATAATCAGGATATATTGGGCATTGTTTATCAGCTTGACGATTACCGGAATCGTGGAAATACTGATGGTCTATTTCAAATTTGAAAAGGACAAAAAAGCGGTTACATTCATCTCTGTAGGACTCAGTATAATTGCTGTTTTGTTTTTGGCTATGGCGAGAGAGTCGTATGCGATAACAGTAACGTTCCTGTTATTGCTTATCAAAGGCATTCTGCTTTATAAGCAAGCTAAGGCAGGCCGATAGGATATTGTGCCCCACAACTTCCAGTTTGTCGAACTGAATCAATTTTACATAGCAGTCATGCACTACGGTGTGTGGCTGCTTATTTTTTTGCGAAAGGAGCAGATGCAAATGAAATTAGTTTTGGCTGAAAAGCCGTAAATGGTAAATAACCCGTCTACTTTTGGATTCCTCATAAAATTGAGATAATG
>CAJMPJ010000094.1 GCA_905215155.1 uncultured bacterium
ATAGAGCATGTCTATTTTTATGTAACTAAATTTGCGAAATTAATTATACGTCATCTTCTCTGGTATTAGCTCCTGATATTTTAACCTCAAAAACACACTTTATTATTAAATCAGCCCCAAAAGTTAGACCTGGAATCAAACTTTTGGGGTCAGTTTATTTGCTGGCCGATTGGCTATGAGGCTTATACCATAAAATGATTATGGCTCTTACTTTTTTATTGTTTCAATTTTTACTCCAAGTAACTCGAAAGGAAATTTAAAATAGTAGTAATCATCAAGATAAGAAGTATAGTAATTTTTATTTTTTTTCTCCAAAATTAAATTTGAGCCATTTCCGATTAAGAGTAAATTGTAATCTGTATTCTTAATAATTTCATTTATAGTTTTAAAAAGTATCACCATAGCATGATCTCTAAACTGACTAAATACTTGAATTCGTGCACTTGTATCTGCAACAAAGTTAAAATCTTCTTCAATAACCTCTAGCCCGACCTCTTCTTCTAAATCTATTGATATAGTCATACAGTCAAGGCATAAATTAATAGAATCTTGGTCTTCAATAGATTTGAAGTGAATGTTTAAATTTTTTTCTAAAATTTGCATTAAATAATAAGCATAATCTTTCTGAGTTTTCTTACTAAATAACAACAATTCAAACTCCATAGTACATCTCCTTAATCAGTAAAAATATTAATAATTTTTCCATCTTTGATAATTTTCAAATCTTCTAATCTTTTTAGATCTCCACTAGGAGTTGCCTTTTGCTTAATTACAGTTATCAATTCATCAACGTTTCCAGCATAGTCATCTAAATTCAGTACTATATTAGGTGCTTGATTTTTAGTTTTACCTGACAATTCTCTGACAATTGTTTTCGTACTTGTTTCGGCTTTTGGTGCATAAGAATCATACACTTTATTTTCGATAAGAAGATCTGGATTAGATGTTTCTTTAACACCATAACCATTACCACCTGGTACTTCGTCTAGCATTTCAACTTTATAACCATTTTGAGAAAGTAAATCTGCCGACTCATTTTGCCTAATATATCCAGGTGTATCATTTGGTGCATAATTTCCTTTTGGCTTGGCGTTTGAATTAGGTAAGTCACTAGGCTTTGTAACCTTTCCCGCCCCCTCAGGTGGAGTACTGAGATATGCGACGAACGGTGATTTTTCGTATTCAATTAAAAAAATTATAGCACGTCTTCGTGTCGTTTTTAAACAGAAAAATTACTGTTCTTCTTTTAGAATCTGTTCCCGATACTCTGTCTTATTTTTCATCATTCCGTACACAATGTTTACCAAACGGCGCATAATGCAGACCAATGCCTGAGACTTTGTTTTTCCTTCGCCGATTTTCCTCATGTAATAGTCATAAAATACCGGATGATTGGGTATTCCGTTCTTTGGCTTCGATACCATGGTTACTGCCAGGAAATAAAACAATCCATGCAACTGGCGGTTTCCTTGTCTGGAGCTTTGCTCCTTGCCTTTTCCGGCGGAACTGAACTTTACAGGAGCCACTCCCGCAAATCTTGCCAGCTTATCTGCACTGGGAAATCTTCGAATATCTCCGATTTCTGCAATCAGCTTACTGGCTATAGAAGTTCCAATCCCTGGCATACTGGTCAGTTTATAATCAAAGCTAAGCAGGATTTTCTCGATTTCTTGGTCAAGCCCTGCTAATTCTTCTTTTTGATGTTCCAAATCCCGTACCAGACTTGTTGTGATAAAATCTCTGGATTCCTGATATTCCCGAAAGGTATTTCCATCATTCTGAACACAGTCCAGAATAAACTCCGATTTGTCTTTCTTGGCAATGCGGAATATTTCCTTAAATTCGATTGTTAGTTCTTCTGCCGTCTTTTCCTGCAAATGGACAGGAGACGGATAGCTCTTCCAGAAATACATGGCACAAAAGAACAGAAAAGGGAGCTACAGAAAGAGTATTCCCCCCTGTAACCCCCGGCAGCACCATTTTACCATAGAACCAGATTCCTGTAAATTCATGGTTCACCATGAACCATTGGGTAGGCGATCTAGCTAAGTTTCTGGTGAAAAGGAATCAATAGACCACTTTCGTTTTGCCCTGTGTCGCAAATAATTGCCCCTGTGTGACCTTTAAAACCCATGGTGGAAATATATGCCAATCAGACGATAAAAAGCCTTGTTGGGCAAATTAGAAAAATATAGTCTTTTCCCTTTGCACCTGATAGCTGTTTGGATTGCTATTGACTCCTGTTCGTCTTCCCGTTGCTTTTTCAGAAAAATGTCGCATATAGACCAGTTTTTCATATCCCTGAAGTCGCACAATTGCAACTATTTATAAATTCCTGAGCTGGTAAATACTCGCCTTATTTTGCTTCAAAAGTAGGGATGAACCATGGGGCCGAAAATGATGCAGGTTAAAGAGCCGGGGTCAAAAACTTCCCCGACTCGGCTAACATCAGCTCGCAATGCGGTCTGAGAGAACTTTATCATCGGGGTCGGATTTTTGGCATTGGGGTCGTAACCGGGGTTGCGCTTGTAGGGAATACTCATTTATGCAAAAGATTTACGGGGTTATGAACGACTCTATTTAAACATTAGCATATTCAACCCAAAACCTTCAAAAGGGGTGATTTTAAAATTCCTATCAATTTGGGGGGTTAATAATTCAGGATAATTGCCTAAAATTAATACTATAATAATTTTTTAAGTGTTATTAAATCTTGATAAAAGTTGGTAAAGTCATTATTAAGTTCCTCTTTGTAAAGACTTATATTCTTATCATCTATTAATTCCAAAAGCCTTTTTTTTAAAAACTCTATTTTTTCCCCAGCATTAATTAAAATCAATGCGTAATTTACATAAATACAACACTCTTCTGTTTCTGTTGAACTATCATGTGTTATGTAATCCTCTAGTGTCGCATAGAATGCGTTTTTAGCAGTGTAATTGGCTCTTTTGTATAGACTGTCAAATGAATCTTGCATATCTTCTTTAATTTCTAAATAAGTTAAATCCATTGCTTAATTCTCCCTTCACATTTCTAATCCTTAGTAAGAATATTTAATTTAATATTAGGAAACTTCCTTTTAAATTCAAAAATAATATTAGTACAACTTTGGCAAGCTGGTAATTCTGTAAATAAATCTATGGTTCCGGAGATATTTGGATCAGTTATTTGCGAAGCAATATCTTCTAAAATTTTAGCTTCTGTATCATGGAATCTATCAAATGGAGTACCTGTTAGTGTAGATGATGCTGGTTCATAAGTTTTAAATATTCTATCCCCTTCTGGTTTCAATAAAGAAAAATCACTTATATCTGCGCCCTTATCTAGTGAGGAATTAATCTTACTATGAGCGCTAAACTCTTTTTTAATCCCAGGAATATCAACCTCTGC
>CAJMPJ010000095.1 GCA_905215155.1 uncultured bacterium
GCAACGAATGGAGCGGGATTCATACGAATCCCACCCCAACTATTGACATAGAGCCTAAAAAGCTTTAAATTTCAATAAATAAATCATCAAAATTTAAAGCCTCCTATGAATTTAACAATTTTTGTTTTTTGCAGATACTATTCCCAACAAAATCCAAAAGACTGGAGTCACAATAGGTAGATTAAGATTAACGAACGCTTGAACACTATAACAAACAATTCCAAAGATAACTGCCATTACATAAGAATCATTAATGTACAATCTTATCCCTCTTTTTACAACTCCTACTATAAAACTTAAATAAGATAGCATTCCTACAATACCAACCGTGATTAGCAAATGTAAATACTCATTGTGTGCACTATCAAATATTTCATTATAAGGATTATTAGTCGTTTTTTGCAACATTAATATTCCAAAAGTCTCCGGTCCATATCCTACAAGTCTTTTCCACCATGATAGATTAAGATAACACTCTATAGCATTTCTCCAGATATATCCCCGGTGTGTACCCCAATCATCATTAAATAAAAGATATGAACTCAAACTTCCATATTTATTTGCATTTCCCATGATATTGCAGTCAAATAGTGCATATATGATACCTAAAAATGCTAATACTAAAAAAAACATCCATGCATAACGTGGTCTGTTACTATACAAAATATAATTATTACGTTTATAAAAATCGACTAAATACCATACCAATACAACTATCCATAGTACCATTGGCAAATAAACAAATCCTTTAAATCCTACTATCAATTTAAAAGAACTATCTATTCCAATGACATTGGCTACAAAATATTTATTAATCCAGCCAACCACTTGAATCACAGAAAAAAAAGAAGCCAAAACAGTAAGATATCGTCTAGTTCCTTTATTATCCTTAAATAAGTATAGCGGTAAAAATGCAAACAAAGCTCCTAATGACAGATAAGCATTATCACTTACACCCATGATAAGTGCAATAAAGCTAATTATCATACTAACAAAATAGAACAGCATTTTTCTGAATTCTTTTGCAGTTGAAAAAAGAACCGCAGAAATAGCTGCAATTATCCCTACATAAGCGGTGTATGTGTTAATGTTTCCAATCGTAGATGTAAAAATATCTTTTTGACTTTCAAGCATAGGCGCCTTAAACTTTAATATATCAAGTTGAAAGTAATCAGTTATTCCAAAAACGCACACCAGAATACCTGTACCAATTATAACATCAATATATTTAGGTTGAAATTTCCAGAATCTGCTTACACAAAAATAGGATAAGACATACCATGTTATTAAAAACAATCCTGTATATCTTCCTTCATTTCCCCAAAAGGATTCATATAAATAATCTGATGTAAAAGTAGAAATAAGAGCAACCATATAAAACACTATTACAGAAATATCAGCTATTGTTAAATTATTTATAATATTCTTAATTAGACTTTTCTGTATTAAAATATCTTTTTTATATAATTTATATATAAAATATACAAAGGTTATAACTAGGATTGAAATGGTAGATGCACAATAATAATAATATTTAACGATAAGAATGTCGAAGTACTTATCTCTAAAAACTAAAGGAAGACCTACTCCGATTAAAATAACATAAAAACACATTAAAACAGAAAGGAACCTATTCTTACTCACTTCTTTACTTACTTCCTCACTGATATTTTCCTTAAGATTTGTCATAATTTACGATCCTCTCATATTACTGCACTTTACTAGTATATACTTTTTCGTTTTTTAGTATACCATTTACTTCCTTATAAAGCAACTTTGCATTTATAACATGTTATTAACTTATGATAATGTCACCTTAGAATTATCTTGAGAAAATGTCTCTTTTTGGTAAACTATTAAGATATGAAAGAAGGTACAATTACATTGTCACAAGATCAACTTAAAACTTATACCATTATACAGCGTTTCATTGATAAGTCTATTTCCAACAACAGGCTGCTGAGCTTCTTGGCTTTTCTACACGCCAGATTACACGTTTAAAGAAAGGAGTCCTCTCTTCTGGCGCTCATTCTCTGATTCACAAAAATACCGATAGAAAGCCTGCTCACTCTGTTACAGATGAAACGAAGGAAGCCATCCTTAAGATTTTTTCCCGCCCGGAATTCTCTGGGATCAACTTCCTCCATTTCAAAGATATACTTCTTGCAGACCTTGGGATTCAAATTTCCTATTCTGCACTTTACAGTATACTAAAAAATCAGGTTTTAAAAGCCCCAAAAAGAAAAAAATCCGTAAGCGCACTCATCGCCGTAAGCGCAAACCTCATCCTGGTCAGCTCCTTCAGATCGATGCTACCCCTTATGAATGGTTTGGTGGTAACATGAAATATTCCCTTCATGGTGCTATTGATGATGCAACTGGACAGGTCATCGGACTTTTCCTTACCCAGAATGAATGTCTTTACGGTTATCTGGAAGTTATGCGACAGTGCTGCCTTGATTTTGGTATTCCGCAAAGCGTATATTCAGATATACCATACCATCTTCCGTTCCCCTAAGACAGGGCGGCTTACTGTTGATGAGCTCATTGCTGGTAAAACTGTACACCTTGCTCAATTCGGGCGTTCTATGCATGAGCTGGGCATTGATCTTATCTTTGCAAAAACGCCTCAGGCCAAAGGTAGAATCGAACGTCTCCGGGGGGGCTCTGCAGAGCCGTCTCCCGATTGAGGTAATGCCTCTACCGGGAAATATCAGTGTATTCTCGTTGATCCAAAGAAACACCTGATTCTGGATATCCTGCCAGATCGTACTCAGAGTCATTTGGCTGATTACTGGAGAAACATTCCGAGAAA
This sequence comes from uncultured bacterium, assembly GCA_905215155.1. Taxonomy (GTDB): domain Bacteria; phylum Bacillota; class Clostridia; order Lachnospirales; family Lachnospiraceae; genus Lacrimispora; species Lacrimispora sinapis. The sequence continues at coordinate 2,816 of CAJMPJ010000095.1, forward strand.
GGAAAGGCTGAAAGTAAAATTCTTTGTATGTGATATGTGGCTTCCCTACGCAGAACTGGCCCGGACTTTCTTTCCGAATGCAAAGATCATCGTAGACAAGTATCATTTCTTCCGGCAGGTCACATGGGCAATTGAAAACGTTCGGAAAGTAGAACAAACCATAAAAATGGCTCTAAGCAACGAATGGAGCGGGATTCATACGAATCCCACCCCAACTATTGACATTTAAAAAAGTGTCTTCGACACTCTCAACTCCCCTGCCCCTCACTCATGAGGGGTTT
>CAJMPJ010000096.1 GCA_905215155.1 uncultured bacterium
CAGCAAAATCGAAAACATTACTAACGAAGTAATTAGCCGTCTTAAAAAATAATATGAAATGGCCCTTGTCTGATTTCAGATAAGGGCCTTTATTGTTTTGCATATTAATAGTCTTTTGTGATACAATTTTATAAGATGAAGAAAACGTGAATTTTGTATTAGGGGGCTATTAATATGAAGAAATTTATACTTTTTCTTTTAGTATTATTGATTATTCCGACAGTATGTATGGCAAGAAAATCAGTACCATTTATGACAGGAGCAATTGTTAATAATCAGAATGAGGTTGTAGCAGTTCAAGTAAATAGTCCAGCTTATAGTATTGGTATAAGACCATTAGATAAATTAACTAAAATAGTTACGTCAGATAATGTGGTTCATACATCTGATATTAAACAAGTTATAGATAAGGAAGGCGAAAAAACTTTAAGAATTGAATTTCTACATAAACAAGATTCTGAATATGTTCCAATGAGTGGTACAATTCAAGCAAAAAAATTGAATGATGCAGAGACACGGACTACATTTTTAGTAGTTGGTAAAGAAGATGATATCTTTAAAAAAGTTATTCGAACTATTAAGTTTGACCCTAAACTATCTTTATATCTCCCTATGCAAAACTTAGATGCAGATAATAAATTTATTACTGTATATAGTAGTGTAGATAAGCATGGTGCTAAAGGTATTGGTGACTATGTAACTAGATTTCCTAGTTCTGCTGTAAAAAATTTAGAAACTCAAGGTACAATTGTAGTTGGTGATACTAGTAATCCTGATATTTCAATGGTGAAAGTTAACTTAGCATTTAAAGTATCATGGGATAATTTCTTTTCTAAAGGTTCAGATACTTTAGCATCTTCTGGTGTAATGGAACGACTTTTGGTAGAGCGGTTATATAGTGATTTATAATAGAAAAATAAAAAGGAGCGCACATGATATGTACCCCCTTTACTGGACAACCAGTAAAGGGGGTATTTTCATGAGATATAGTTATGAATTTAAAAGAAAAGCAATTGAATTATTTAATCAAGGTGAATGGCCAGAGACGCCAACTGGAGTATTGACTCATACTTTTCACGAACAAATAATAAAATGGGCTAAACAGGAAGAGTTTAATGGCCCAGAAATCAATAAGCATAATCCAGATAAGCGATGTTGGTCTCCAGAGGAGAAATATGAGTTAGTATGCCAAGTATTATTTGGAGAATCTATCCGCTCTGTATCTATTAGGGCTGGAATTAATACTGGCCAACTGTATCAATGGGTTCATAAATACAAAACTTTGGGATACAATGGTCTTATTAATAAACCTAAAGGACGACCATCAAAGGATTGCAAAATGAAAGTACCTAAGACTATCTCATCCCGAGAGCTCAAAGAGAGTGAATATGAGGAACTAGTTCGCTTACGAGCTGAAAACGCTTATATTAAAGCTGAAAATGAAGTCATAAAAAAAGAGATTGCCTTGAGAGAAGAAAAAGAGGCTGCGCGACTCAAGGCGAAAAAGCAGCGATTATCAAAACGCTCCGCCAACAAGGCTATCAACTAAAACATCTTTTGAAAGCTATGCCAATGTCCAAATCTACCTATTATTTTGAACTTACTAAAGTAGATCTTGTAGATAAAAGAAATACAGAGCTAAAAGATGAAATTCAAAAGATTTTTACAGAACATAAAGGCCGGTATGGTGTACGCCGTGTATATCAAGAGCTTCTTAATCGAGGCTTTGTAGTCAATCATAAACGAGTGCAAAGACTTATGCATATTATGGGGCTCGCAGGAAAGCGACCGAAAGAAAAGTATCACTCTTACAAAGGGAAAGTCGGTAAGGTAGCAGAAAATATCGTCAATAGAGATTTTAGTACAACTGCACCATTACAAAAATGGACTACTGATGTGTCTCAATTTAATTTCTCATGGGGGAAATGCTATTTGTCGCCTATTTTAGATATGAATACGAATGAGATTGTTGCTTATGACTTAGCATTAAGGCCTAACTTAGAACAAATTTCTCGTATGTTAGAGAAGGCATTCAAGAAGTTTACTAATCTTTCGGGATTAATCCTCCATTCTGATCAAGGATGGCAATACCAACATAAGTACTTTAGGAGAACACTCAAAGAACATGGTATTATTCAATCTATGTCTCGAAAAGGAAATTGTTATGATAACTCTGTGATGGAAACCTTTTTTGGTAGATTGAAAACGGAAATATATTATGGTTTTGAGAGAGAATATTCATCTTTTAATGCTTTTGCAGCAGCGATAGAAGAATACATTAACTATTACAATAACAAAAGGATTCAAGCAAAAACAAAATGGATGCCCCCTGTGAAATACAGAGAAGCATCCATGTGTTTAGGCTAGTAAATAATATGTGTCCAGGAAAATGGGTACATATCAACAGCGCTCCTTTTTATTTACAGGATTTCTTTAGTTCTGTAGCGAATTAATATATTATAAGTATTATATAGGTGTTTTCTTTAAAATAGATTAGCTTATTTCAACTAAGGAGTGAGATCTAATGGAAAATTTTAAAGCATTAGCCACAGAGCGGTATTCAGTTCGAAAATTTGATACGAAGCCCGTTGAGCAAGAGAAATTAGATATCTTGTTAGAGGCTGCGAGATTAGCACCTACGGCTCATAATTATCAGCCGCAACGCTTACTTGTGCTGAATACGACAGATAGTCTTAATAAACTAAAAGACTGCACTA
>CAJMPJ010000097.1 GCA_905215155.1 uncultured bacterium
GCGGTTTCAGCGGCATTTGGCGGAAATTTGATTGATGTACTGCCGGATCACGCGGCCAGGTGGAAAGAGGAGCTGGGCAATGTGATCCAGCAGGAATTCTGGAGTGATGACAAGTTTTCGTATGAGGATGATCCGGCTGATTTTGCAGACCAGGGAGAACCGATATACACTGCCACAGGAATCAAAGAACTAAGTGGTGTGATCACTGCCGGAAAGGTGGTTATCCGGGAGGATTCACCGGGCCAGGAAATCACCGTATTCTGCAACAAGGATGCTTCCTATTACAGCATTGAGGAAGATGACGGGGAATTGAAGCTGGACAGTTATTGGGGAAATAATTATGACAGCGGTGAAGATCTTGTTTTTACTCTTCACATTCCCAAGGATTACCGGTTTTCCAGAGTGGATATGAGTTTGGAACGTTCTAAAAAAATCCATGGAAGACAGGATACGGATCTTGTGCTGGTTGCCGACGCACTTTTTGCAGATGAAATGAATCTGGAAGCGAAAGCAGGATATATTAGAATCAACCGGGGAAATGCAGGAAAGCTTACCGCTGATGCCGAAGCCGGAGTTGTGGAATTTTCAGGAACCACCACGGGCGGTATTTCAGCCAAATGCCAGGCCGGTGCCATCGAACTTCAGCTTGACGGAAAAAAGGAAGATTATGATTATGATTTACGCTGTAAGCTGGGAACCATTGAGTTAGGGGATGAAGGAATGGCGGCTTTTGGAAGCGAAAGACAGATTGATAACGGATCAGGCAAGACCATGGATTTAGACTGTGAGGTCGGCGCCATTGAAGTGGATTTTATGAATCAAGTATAACAGAAGGGAGAAATAAAAATGGAGAACAATCAGAAACGGTTATACCGCTCAGAAACAGACAAAATGCTTTGCGGGGTATGTGGAGGAATCGGAGAATATTTTAACATAGATGCGACGATCATCCGCCTTCTGTGGGTCCTGTTTGCCTGTTCGGGCACTGGAATTTTAGCATATTTCATTGCGGCACTGATTATTCCGAGACAATAAATATGCATGGATCAAGGCAGAATAGGAAGGAATTGTTATTCTATAAAACTTTTGACGTTTAATTCCATTTTGAGAGGGTATACTCTCACCAGGGTGAATTTTGAAACGAACGGGTTTCAGATACGCCTTAGATTTGAGAAAGGAGATGGAAGAAGATGTCAAAAGGAAAAAAGAATGAACCCTTCGATCCACGCAATATGAAACCGGAGGAAGTACTTAAATTTGAGATAGCTACAGAACTGGGACTTGGAGATAAAGTGGTAAGCGGCGGCTGGCGCAGCCTTACCGCAAAAGAGAGCGGCCGGATCGGCGGCCTCATTACGAAACGAAAAAGAGAACTGAAAAAAGAGGCTTTGGAGAAAGAAGAGGTGTAGGCAAAAAGCAGGAATGTCCTTGCACCATAGGCTAAAATCTTTTATAATGTACATCAAAGAGGATAAAATATGGAAAAACACCAATTAAGAAGCGGATATACCACGGGGACATGTGCGGCTGCTGCGGCCAGGGCCGCCGCTGCCATGCTCCTCACCGGGAATCAATTACAACATATGAAGCTTGTGACACCAAAAGGGACGGAAGCCGATCTGCCCCTTTTTCATGTTGTCATAAAAGACCAGGAAGCCAAGTGTGCCGTACAAAAAGATGCGGGAGATGATCCTGATGTGACGGACAAGGCCCTTGTTTTTGCCGCAGTCCGGCATTTTGACGGTGACGAAGCTGAAGCACAAAAGACTTGTTACCGCTATGACGGGGGAGACGGGACCGGTCCTTTGTTTTTAACTGCAGGAGAAGGCATCGGCTGGGTGACCAGGCCAGGACTATCCTGTCCGGTAGGTTTGCCGGCCATCAATCCGGTGCCAAGGGCCATGATCTTTGAGAACGTGGAAGAGGCGCGGAGGCAAGCCGGGTTTGAAGGTCCTTTAAAAATCTCCATTTCCATGCCGGAGGGGAAAAAGCTGGCGGAAAAAACCTTTAATTCAAAGCTTGGAATTGAAGGGGGACTGTCGGTTCTTGGAACGACCGGAATCGTGAAACCCATGAGCGAAGATGCACTTACCGCCACCATACGCCTGGAACTGCATATGAAGGCGGTGGCAGGTGACAAGCGTGTTATATTGACCCCCGGCAATTATGGGGAAGCCTTTATTAAAGAGACCCTTTCCCTTTCCATGAGGGAAGGGGTGACCTGCAGCAATTTTATTGGAGAAGCTTTTGAAATGGCAGGAGAAGAGGGCTTTGAACAAATCCTGTTTGCAGGACATATCGGGAAACTGATTAAGGTTGCAGGCGGTGTTTATAACACCCATTCCAAGTACGGCGACCGCCGCATGGAGATTCTATGGGACTGCGTCCGTGCCGTGATAAAAGACTTGGATGAACGCAAGTCTGCTATATTAGGTGCCAATACCATGGAGGAGGCTGCCGGAATACTAAAGGAACATGGCATATTAAAGCCGGTCATGGAAGAGGTCGTACGGAGAATCCGGAAATATACCACGTTATGGAGCGGCGGGAAGCGTGTGGAGGTGGTTACCTTTTCCACGGCAAATGGAATACTTGGAATGAGCCAGGGAGCAGAGGATTTAATCGG
>CAJMPJ010000098.1 GCA_905215155.1 uncultured bacterium
CCAGAGCTTATCTTTGATCTCATCCCAAAATTTTGCTCGAACTTCTTTTGAAAGTTGGGTCTTAAGACTGCACACAACAACGGATGGTGCTGCTGTTGCAGGAAGTTCAAACAGGATATGGATGTGATCGGGTTCTCCATTTAGTTCGAGAAGCTTTCCCTGATAACACTGTTCAATCAGATGAGTAGCATACTGTCTCATGTGTGTAATGATGGGTTCTGTCATTACCCTTCTGCGATATTTAATAACAAACACTGCATGATAAGTGAGTTTGTAAACGGCATGTCGTTTTCTGTTTAAATCGTCCATAAGAAACCTCCGTTCATTTTACAATCGATACTTGCAATATCTCTTTAAATATGCTATAATAATAGCATATTTAAAGAGATATTGCAACAGTTAACCTATTTTTCAACCGAGGTAATTTGCATGGAACTATCAAGGACAATCAATTCGGATAAGCGTTACTATTTAGATAAGAAAACCATTGAAAATGCCGCATCGCTTCTAGAGACGATGCGTGTATTTAATGATGCCAAAATGGATCTGTACAATGCACTCTATGATCAGAAATATTTAAATGCAGGGCCGTTACTTGACCATGCCTATCCTGTCTTTTTGAAAGAAAAATACAAAACCAATGATTATTATAATGCAGCAATCTATACAGCAGCTTCTGGACAGATTTCTTCACAAAAGGAACTAAAAAAGTATTATAAAACGACAATCGCTGCAGATTTAAAGAATCGTGATGAAAAGATTCAGTCTGTGAAAGAAGAGTTGGATAAAAAGAGAGCAATTAAAAACTCCATTCGTCTCTATATAAAAACAAAAAAATGGATTAAACCATATCCGAAATGCCAGTCGAAGGTTAGAGGATTTAAGATCATTTTGTTTAATAAGATGATGGTGAATCTGGATGAGTATGAGCGTAAGGTTGAAGCTGATATTCGTAAGTTAAAGACGCGTTTGGCTTTGGTAACAGAAGCAAGAAAACGCAAAGCGAAGAAACTGGAGAACCTTGAAAAACTTCCACCAGAGCGGATTGTGTTTGGTGGAAAGAAGTTGTATTCTGAGAAAGATGTAGTTGAAGTTACAAAATCCGATGATTCATCAAATGATAAGGACCAGAAAACTTCGAAAAAGGCATCTAATAAATGGAGACAAGAGTTTTTTGAAAAGCGCCACCAGAGTATGTCACTTCCGGGCAGACATACGTCAAAGTATGGAAACTTCCTGTGTAAATATGATGGGAAAGATCTGTCTGTTACCTGCATAGATGGTTCTGTTACGATCTTTCATGATTTTAAGCTTCCAAGAAACGAAGAAAGTTTTCAGAAAAACTTTACCTGCAAGCCAGAAGATCGACAGTCACTTTGCTACAATTTCATTTTGAAGCGTGATAAGGAAAATAAGCAGTATCTGATCATCTCCGTTACTATGAAGCTAAAAGCATATGAAAACAGTTATTACGGAAATGGTGCAATTTCTATGGATATTAATTATGATCATTTTGCATTGGCAGAACTGGATGAAACCGGAAAACTGCTTGACCAGAAGTTAATTCGATTTGACCTTATGAACAAATCTACTGGTCAGGTTACAAATATTTTGGGAGCAGCAGTGAAGGATATATTTGATTGGTGTGCAGAAAAGGATAAACGTCTCATTGTGGAAGACATTGATTTGACGATCAAACTGGCATCCAGAAAATACGGAAATCGAAAAGGAAATCATCATATGACCTTATTTGCTTATCAGAGGATTGCATCAAGCATCGAAAATCAGAGCTTAAAACGAGAAATTGCCTTTTGCAAGATTGATCCGGCCTATACCAGTCAAATGGGAAAGTTTCTGTTCATGCGAAAGTATGGAATTTCCATTCATCAAGCTGCGGCATATACGATTGGTCTGGTAGGTCTCGGTTTGTATGAGAAACTGGTACCAGACTCGCGGATGCTAAATCTTCTGAAAACAAAAGAAGGTACTGTACCAGAGTTTTCACAAGAAACCTACAAGAATATCTGGGCAAGGATCACAAATACATTTTCAGGTATTCGAAAACATTTCTTCTACCGAAGCATTCCGTATGAGGTGCTAGAAGAAAGAAAGCGACCAAGTTTAAGAACTTTAGCCGCTGAAATGAAAATACGGTATATGCCAGTATTTGAGTAATCTATAAACTTTTTAATCAAGGTAACCCGAAAACAATATAGATTTGTAACTGTAAATCTTGCCCTTTTGTCACCACTTTCTGGATGTGTATCAATCGTATGATACAATGTGGGGGTGGACGGACGGCACTAGGGCAATCCTGTTCCTGACTTACAAAGCACCGCAAGATGTCGGCGAAGTTAGGAAAAGCGTAACTCTGGACTAAATCGCGGTTCCAATGCATCCCAATGTGAGAAATCCTGACGGCTGCAACGGAATCCTCGTCCGACCCGTCGGGCGGGGTTGTTCAAGTTGATGCAACAGATCGTTTCCTTGATAAATTAG
>CAJMPJ010000099.1 GCA_905215155.1 uncultured bacterium
GAGTACGACCTTGCCAAGGTCGGGGTCGCGGGTTCGAGTCCCGTCTCGCGCTCTTATTGATGAGTAGCTGGAATCTTGATTTTACAAGGATTTCCAGCTCTTTTTTGATTTATAAAAATGTCCTTTTGGGGTAGACTGGGGTAGACATTAAACCGCTAAGGATTTTTCCATATTGTTTTCATTTTCAACACTGGTTTTCTGGTTAAAGCAGTAGTTTTTTAGAGTGAGGCGTTCGTCCATATGACCCACCTGTTTCTGTATCTCATTGATGTTGATACAACCATCAAGAAGAGAAGAAATATAGGCTTTCCGTATCTTTTGAATGCTTTTACTGAATATATGGATATAATCCCGGTATTTACGAATACGGGTAGCTTCCCGTCTGGCAGGATACCATGACCCGTCTGGACGTCGCAGTTCCAGTTTCTGAACCATTTTCTAAATATGTAAGTATTTCATGTATGGGAAATGTCGGTCTTTTTTATTGCCGCAAGCTCTCATAAGCATAATCCTAATTAAAAGGCCAGTGGAATTGCTAAAGCAGATGTACAGCCCATTTCCTAAAAATCTTACCATGCTTTACACTCAATTAATGGGTGTTTATTGGTAAGAAATACTTGTGTCCCATTTTACGGCTGTTGCATAATCAAGGTACTGGCGAATAATTATGAACATGTTATAGTATTGGGTTTTAGTCGGTTCCTTGTCTCTTACTTTATTCAATGCCAATACTTTGACTTGAGATAAATCTTTAATCCATTTATAAATAATTACATTTGAGACACCATATTCGGGACTGAGGTAGCTGACAGAACTACCTGCTTTAGACAAAATTACTAATTGCTTTTTAAATTCATCCGTATATCGGATACCGTTTTGAGACATTGATTAACACGAACCTATCATATTGATATTTTAGCGTGTTAAACTTTTCATATCCACACATATATACTAACACCAACTACCAACTATCAGTGTTAAGCGGGTAGTTTTTTTATTGTCAAAATAGAAAGAGGATTAAAAATTTTAGATCAGAATGAAATGGAGAAGATTGTAACTCCACTAATGGAGCAATTAGGTGATCAACTGTACCGGTTCCCTTGGGAGAGGGAACGCAAGGAGGATCTGCAAGATATTTGGTCCCATTGCAAAATGGAGCAGCATGTATCCGTTATCTTAAATACATATAACCAACGGGGAATATGGTTTCCGGTATCGAAACAACTGACAGAGCCAAACACAGATGTTCTGGTAGCAGTATATAATTTTGGAGAGGGTATTTTTACATTGCTGGATTGTTTGGTAGAGAGTAATGGAAAACTGATGTGGAGTACATTTAATGGAGCAACAGAAAGGGTGCTTGCGTGGAGGTCATTGCCAGAGCCGTTTAATCCAGAAAAATTGGAATTTCCCAGAGTACTATCCATAAAAGAGAGTAGCCGACATAACCTGATGAAGATTTTATCAGCTAAAGTATGAACATGAAATTTGTTCGTTCTCGTCTTAACAGAAAGCTAAAAAGGAAAAGAGTTATCATACTCTACCTTGCAGATTCGGATGGTGTATTCTTCGTACCATTTTTGTTTGCCTAAAGATTTTGCATGCATATGTAAAGCGTTCATCTTCCATTTTTCTATGCTCTCTAAAGAAGCCCAATATGAAACGGTTATTCCTATTCCATCTTCATCTCTTACGCTGTCGGCTCCTAAAAATCCGTCCTGCTTTGCAGCTTCTGTTACCATTGTTTGTGCCGTTTCGGAATAACCATTATCGCCGGGACTTCTTTTAGATTTGAAAATAACGGCATAATAAGGCAAATCGAATATTTTGCTCATGCTTTAGCCCTCCTAATTAAATAGTTGTAAACATTTTTTTATTATACAATAATTTACTATACATAACAACCAAATTAACTTCTGAGCAATTTCGAGGTAATGACAAATTACCTTTGGCTGTGATTACTAAACAAAACTGATATATATAATATTGTTTCCTATATTTAGATTGTAAGGAAAAATTCATTATTATTCATTAAATTTCAATTAATGTATATATGATATATATATAGTAAAAATCTTAAAAGCGTTTGTTATAAAAAGATTAAAAAATCTTAAATTTATTGTATCAAATTATACAACTTTTTATATATGCATTTCATTTAATTATACTTATGATGATTAAAACTTTGCTGAGGTTTTGTCAAATTACCGTATTACTCAATTGTTGGAAATTTGTTTTGTTCCGATTTTTTACAGTGGCAGCATGTGTTCTGAGTGCAAATATTTTAATAAGGAAGGTGATATTGTGAGAGATATTACATTATGCCACCCAAGGCTTCAGGTGTTGGCTGCAAAGCTGGTAGAAGAGTGCGGCAAACAGGGGTTAAAAATTGCCATAGGAGAAACGTTCCGGACCGTAGCAGAGCAGGATACACTTTACGCAAAGGGAAGAACAAAGCCAGGAAAAAAAG
>CAJMPJ010000100.1 GCA_905215155.1 uncultured bacterium
TATTATACCATTTCAGGATAATAATGTAAACTTATTAAAATCGAGTTATACTAGCTACTCTGGCTCTGCTGCTAATTCCCGTAAAGTTTTTTGCTGTCAAGGTATTCGCTGATAAGCGTGAGAAAATAGCACAACAAGTAATTTCATCTAAAAGTGCGTATGCAGACTGGTTCGGAGGATTCATCAATGGTATCAGAGATATTCGCTTGTTTAATTTACAGCATAGTGTTTTGATTAATTACCCTAAAAATGTTATGCCTTACGTAGAAAGTGAAAAGAAACTTGAGATGATTACAGCATGGAATATCGTGATTGATCGAGTGATAATTGAAGCATTCAATACAGGTATATACATCGCGGGTGCATTCTTGTTTGTAGATAATCAAATAACAATTGGTGGGGTTTTCTCTTTTATTACCTACCTTATATACATTTCAAGCCCGATTTCAGCAATACTCAATTTACGGTTTATGTTAGCTGGAATATTACCATCTTGGGAGCGTTTTTCATCATTTATTAATTCCCCCCAAGAATTGGATGGCAGTAAGGAAAATGTTCACATAAAGAGTGTAAATTCAGTTCCCTTAATTGAGTTTAAGTCGGTATCATTTTCGTATTCAGAAGAATCAGCAGTACCGGCGTTAGATGGCATATCGTTAATCATTCATGAAGGAATGCATACTGGTATATGGGGAAGTAATGGTTCGGGAAAATCAACGTTACTCAACCTCTTATTAAGATTTTATGAACCCAGTAAAGGTGAAATTCTCTATAATGGCACGCCGATATCTTCCTATTCAATAGAAGCGTACAGAAAACTTTTTGCCGTGGTTTCACAAAACTCTTATTTATTTAATGAGTCTATTATGTATAATGTATCACTTGAACACAAGGACTCTATTGATTTCGATGATTTAGGAATTGATCTCTCTAAGCTAAATAAGAGATTGGTTGATAAAACTAACGGCATGGATTTGTCTGGTGGTCAAAAACAAAAAATTGCTCTAGCCAGAGCTTTATATGCTAAGAAACCAATACTTATATTTGATGAACCAACATCAAATCTTGATGATTTTTCAAAAGAAGAGTTTAAAGAGCTACTACTTAATCAGCTCAGAAATAATACCGTAATAATAATCTCACATGATGATTCTATGTTTGAATCATGTAGTCAAATTATTAAGCTCGGATAGGAATGCGTTTTTGAGAATTAAATATCTAGTGAAAGGCGCACACAATATAAGAAACGTTAATGGCGTTTTTTACATTGTGTGCGCAAGTGCGTTTAACCTTTATGGCGAATAATATATGAGCTAACTTCAAACTAATTTAGGCATATGTATCCAGCAACCGACCCGTGTGCTGGATATTTAAGTAAATCTGATTTTTAGACTTACTTACGGACAAGTCACTTGCTGATGTTGAATCAAGGTTCTGCATAGTCGAAGAACTTGCCCCGCTTGTGTCTCCATCTTTGCTTTGTGAACCTTTTTGGATTTTCTGATCAATAACGGCAATCTGCTTTTCAAGAGCTTGCTTTTGTGCAACTGCTGCATCCTGTTCTGCCTGACTGTTTTTTGGCCGGGACTTGATGTATTCAAGTTGTTTCACCAAACGTTCTCGTTGCCTTTGCAATGAATCAACAGTATCATTACTCTGGTTTTGGGGAGAAATATAAGGTTTTGTTTGATGCCCAATACTACTAATATTCATTGTTCCATCTCCTTTCAGATAATTGCAAATCTCCGAATACTTAATTTCTGCATATCACTATTATACCCCTGTTACAAATAAAAAACAAATAAAACTTTACTTGGGGGCAGCGTCAATTTACTTTCGGAAACGAAAGGTCAGAAATCACCCTTATTTCATGAACAATGATATATCATCCTCCTTTGTTCGGGTACTTTGGGTACTATGGGGATAGTACACGAGTTATACGTGTACCCCAACAGTGAAAACCTCTTGTTCGGGTACTTCGGGCACTATACTTTTGGTACACGAGTTATCTTTTCATAGTAGTTTTTGTATGATTGGCGGAAATTATTCGGGAGAACGTCCCCTTCTGATTTTGCATTGTGTTTTTTCCTGCCATACACATATTCGATACAGGAAAGAGGCCTACTAGGTTATTGGGAGTTGCAGGTAGAGTCAAGAAAAACAAAAAAGACTGTTATGGAGCCGCCGAAGCAGCTCCATACATATTATCTCCAGGGCCAAAAGACATTGCGGTCACGTCGGTCCCTGTAGTCATCACGCCTATCGTGGTCACGTCGGCATGGAGGACAGGGGGGACAAGGTGGACAACTGGGTCTACGGCGCTGGCATTGAATGAATTGTTCAAAATTATCACGCATAGGGTTACCTCCTTTAGCATCTATCAATAGGATTGTTAATCAAAGAGGACACTCTGAATTCGTGGGTATGTCCATCCTGAAAAGTCGTGCGGGCCTTC
>CAJMPJ010000101.1 GCA_905215155.1 uncultured bacterium
TGAGAAAAGAAAACATCATCTATGTGGGGATTGACCTGCATAAGGAAACCCACACGGCAGTCATGTTGGACTGCTGGAATACGAAGTTGGGAGAGATTACCTTTGGCAATAAACCATCGGAGTTTCCGAAGCTGGTTAGGAAGGCCAGCCGTTTTTTGACAGAAGATAAGACGGCAGTGTATGGTCTGGAAAATGCCTACGGTTATGGCCGCGCGTTGGCTGTATGGTTGATTGAAAAAGGATTCCATGTAAAAGACGTAAACACTGCTTTGTCTTACGCCCAGAGAAAAAGTGTGCCGATGTATCAGAAAAGTGACAGCTATGATGCGGAAGCCGTGGCTTTGGTATTGATCAATATGCTGGACAAACTGCCGGATGCGATACCGGATGATAAGTATTGGACGCTAAGCCAGTTGGTGAACCGGCGGGATAATATCTGTACCCATCTGCGCAGGCTGAAGAACCAACTTCATGAGCAGCTCTGTACGGTGTATCCCAGCTATAAACAGTTTTTTAGCGATATCAGCCGCGCAACAGCATTGTATTTTTTCAAGGAATACCCATCACCGGGACATCTGCTGGGAAAGACAGCGGAGGAACTGGCAAAGGAACTGCGCCCGGTCAGCCACAATAACTGTTCGGTTAAACGTGCAGAGAAGATATTGAACCTGGTAAAATCTGATGGTGAGACAAGGCGGAAGCATCAGGAAAGCCGTGATGCCATAACAAGAAGTCTGGTCAGCGATTTGGAGCATTACCGCATCCAGCTGGAAGAAGTAAACGAGGCAATTGAAACCTTACTTCCAGAATTTAACTGCACCCTGACTACCATGCCGGGGATTGACGTGATAACGGCCGCTAATATGCTGTCAGAGATAGGTGAAATCACCCGCTTTCCCAGTGCGGATAAGCTGGCAAAATTCGCCGGGATAGCGCCAGTCAATTTTTCATCAGCGGGAAAAGGGAAGGATATGTGCCCGAAGCAGGGAAACAGGCGGTTGCAAGCCATCTTTTATTTTATGGCAATCCAGATGATTCAGGTCTCAACAAATGGGACTCCGAGAAATAAGGTGTTTCGGGAGTATTATCTGAAACGGGTTGCGGACGGAAAGAATAAACAACAGGCATTAATCTGTGTATCCCGGCGCTTGGTAAATATCGTGTATGGGATGCTGAAAAACCATACAGAATACCGGGAGCCGGAGTAATAAAGGCTGTTGGTTATGAACAGTTTATGCTAAGATAGAACTAGAAAAACACAGCGATTGGTTTACCACCTTTTCCAAAAGAACAGAGAAAAAGGTGCGAAAGTTATAAGCTGGATGACTCAGTGCCAAGGGGGATTCAGGAACTAATGGTTCTACAAATCCGAAAGATTATTTAGATGAAGCACTGAAACAACAAGGTTTGGATGAAGCACCTAAAAGTTTAAAGCAAAAATGGACGGATGGAGATTATAATTACGAAGTTCGAGTTCATCCTGGCGAAGAGCAGTATACTTCTTCAGAATCAATTTACCGAGTAGCAAGGAAGAGAGTTCCGAGTACAGATCCGACAGTACAGGGAACAGGAACAGAGTATTTAGGAAGTGATGGAAATTGGTATCATGAAAGTGTATTGAGAGAATTTAATAAAGGAGGAACAACAAATCCATTATTTAATGAAGAGGCAGCTAGGTTAACACATATTCCATTAGGAAAGTAGGGGGTAAAGATGAAGATGGATGTAAAGTTGATTAATAATGAACTGACTAAAATTAATACATATTTAAAAAAATGTTTATGGATGGATTTTGAAATTTGTGAAATGAGTTTCGTAAAAACGGTAATAGCTGGGCGAATAGATACAAGTATAAACAAATATGCTATTTCAATTGAGTTTGATCAACCGTACTTGATATCGGGACTTTTTTGTTGGAAGCTAGAAGATTCAAAACCATTCATTGAATTAGCAGAACAGTCAGACTTTATAAATTTTAATAAGAAATATAGAATTGATAAGGGGAATTATCTATTTAAAATAAGTATGGAGGATTGCAAAGAGGCATTTTATATTGCTGCATCTGGAATTAAATGTGAAATCCATCTTGAAAATCCGTTCTCCTGATATACAAATAACATTTGTACATTAATAACAGTAATTTCGCCCGGCTTTGCCGGGCGATGTCCCACAGCTGAGGTGGCGAAAGCCACCCAGCCTTTAACCTGCACACTTTTCGACCCTGGCTATATTGCCTGATTTGGGGAGAAATGCCTTTGTTCCACATCGGCTCAATGAGCTGG
>CAJMPJ010000102.1 GCA_905215155.1 uncultured bacterium
ATCATAGAAGACCTACTGCTTGATAGCTATTTACAGAAAAACTTTCATACTCCCAAAGATTATTAGAGACTATGTTAGGGAAACTTTAAAAAGTAGAAAAAATTGGAGAACATAGCTGATTGGCTATATTCTCCAGTTTTTTTTATAAAGTGCAAATCAAAGTAATATGATGGTTCAACTATACCCCACCCAATTTGTTAAATTACCACTTTTTATAGCAATGCCATTTGCCGTATCTGCAATTACTTTATCACCATATGAAAAAGCTTCGCCTGAAAAATCGGCGTGTTTATAAATCAATTTACAGCATTTAGCCACATTCATTAAATCAAGGCCCCCTTTTTTTAACGAAATTCCCTTTACAACAAGATATTTATCCTTTGTTGTATACTTGATTTTAAAATTAGGGGTCATACCAATAACAAAAGGAGTATCATTAAGATTCATTGGCCCATAATCAGAGTATATATAATTGAAAAGGAATGCTTTTACTATCAAAAAAGTTTTTATATATATTAGTTATTTGCTCTGTACTATCAAGATTGTCATACCAGTCATCAGTAAGATATAAATAGAATGGTTTTTCTGCCCAGATTTCATTAAATGAGGTAAGTAGTTTATTATACTTCTTTTCGGCAGCTTCTTCTGTCTGGGAGTCTGAAGGTGTAGGCACTTCAACAAATGGAGTAATTTGATTAGATATTTCCTCTGTAAGTCTTTCTAAACAAGTTTTTTCTCCGCTTTTCCAACGTAAAATAGGTACATATCTTTTGTTCATATTTACCTCCCTAGATTGATTCATTATTAGAACCTATCATATCACAAATAAGGGTCAAATTAAAGAGAGAACAATGTTAAAAATCACCGTATAACATATGTTATTTCACGGTGATTTTAAAATGATATGTAAATGCAGGAGAACATATCTAGAATAACCATGGTCAGATGCTTTCAGCATCAGAAGGTGAATTTGAGAACATCTGGAAACGGATTCAGGAAGGGAAGGAGAAAGAAGAGAAGTAAGTGGAAGGCGGGTACCGGATGAACCGGGCCCCGTCCAACCCCTGCTATTTTCTACCTATATATACTGCCCTATTATTAGTCACAGTAAAGTCACAAATATACCAAAAACAACGTAAAACCGTACTTTTCGGCCCCACAATATTAAGGAATCGTTAATAATTATTATTTTGCATTCCCTCCCAATGTATGGTACACTGAGTCCTGTATCATATATTGCTTTTTATGGGAGTGGTTGCAGCGATGCTGGAGATATCAGGAATTTATAAGTCCTATCACAGACAGAATATTTTAGCGGGAGTGGACCTGATGGTGGCTCCGGGAGAATGTGTGGGTATCGTGGGCTATAACGGCTGCGGCAAGACCACTCTTTTGTCCATTCTGGCAGGCGCCCAGAAAGCGGACCGGGGCAGCATCCTCTATAACGGCAGGGAGGCATCGGGCCATCCGCGGGTATTTGCAGAGGAGGCGGCTTATGTGCCCCAGGAGAATCCCCTTATGGAGGAACTGACTGTAAGGGACAACCTGCTTTTGTGGTACAGGGGAAGCAGGAAGCAGATGGAATCGGATTTAAAGGGCGGAGCGGCTTCCATGCTGGGTGTGGACCGCATGCTGGACCGTACGGCGGGAAAGCTTTCCGGCGGGATGAAGAAGCGGCTCAGCATAGCATGTGCCCTGTCAAACCATGCTCCGGTCCTTATTATGGATGAGCCGGGGGCTGCCCTGGATTTGGAGTGTAAGGAAATCATCAGGAACTATCTCAGGGAATATATGGCTTCAGGCGGGGCTGTCATACTGACATCCCATGAGCTGGCAGAGCTGGCCCTGTGTACGAAGATGTATATACTAAAAGGCGGGGTGTTAAGTGGAATCGATTGTGGCCTGTCGGCAAAAGAGCTGATTAGCCAATTTCGATAGATACATAACGAAAGGGCAGCCGTTGCGGCAGCATACAGGGCAGCGGGAAGGTCCTTTTGCAAGGGTAGTGTCAAGTAATCTATGAAAACTAAGCCGGAAAAAATCGGCTCAAATGA
>CAJMPJ010000103.1 GCA_905215155.1 uncultured bacterium
TCTCATTAACCTATCATAGAAGATTTCAATTTACAGACTTTTTTTCATACCCTCGTGCCAGTCTTAAGCTACAGGGAAAACTACGACCATATTAGGTACATATGCAGATGATACAGGTAATATTTTGAATGCCGCCGCTCGTATTTGGGAAACGAAGGGATTGTCCTTACCTTACAGCTTGTCGATCATCTTCATGATTCGGATGCCATCCTGAAAGCCGCATACATATAGATAGGAGGAATCCTTAGAACTCTGTTCCATCACCATGTCCTGAAAGCGATCCATCGTATCCCAGTCTTCTTTGGACAGCTTCCTAAGAACGGCTTCCGCCTGTTCCAAGGTCTGTTCCTGTTTTCCGCCATCGTCTTTACCGGAAACCAGCCGCTCCTGCAAAAGCAGGTCAATTCGCTGTTCAAACATCTCATCCAGCCATTTTGCCTCGTCCATGCGTTCACTCACCTCCCTTCGACAATAGAGGATACCGTACTGCCGGGCTAAAGTCGATACCACAAAGCACCAAACAAACGGCCGCATTTTAAAGCACAACCAACAAATCGAAGAAACATCCTGAAAAAGACTTGAATCCAGCCGCCACCAGAGGTAACATACGACAACCTCGAAAGAGGAATAACCTGTGAGAAATCCAAGGTTAGAGAACGGATAGGCTTGTCCCCCCTTGCGATGGCCGTAGCTCTGGGAGCGTAAATCGGCCAATAAAGCTTATCAGTTGAGGTTGCCAGCGATTTTTAATTTGTGGATGGTAGCAGGGAGCGAAGGAAGGATGGTAGTTGAGAAAAGAAGACATTATTTATGTAGGGATTGACCTGCATAAAGAAACACATACGGCAGTCGGTGTTTCGGCTCCAACGATAACAGAAGCGCCGTCTTTCTTACATACGGGCAGCCAAGGACTTCCTGGACATACTGGATCCGTTCCACTTTTGCAGGGATGATCCGCAGTTCTTCACGGACGACTTTTTTACCGATGACTTCCATCGGGGTATTGCAGTATGGGCAGTTTTGGTTTTGGCGAAATTATCTTTGGCTGGTGGTATAAGTTTTTCTGGAATGCGAGAAAAAGGTATTCAAAAAACAGGGGCATCCAGCATAACAAATTTGGGCTTTGCCACCCGGCAGTTTTCTCATTTTCAGCAGTATTTAGAGGCATCGGGTGGCAGAATACGAGACGTTGGAAAAATTGGGTGCCGCCGAGCCACCCACGCATGACATGTTTGGCCTTTTGGAATTCATATGCAGGTAAGATTTCAGTAAGGAAAACGCAAGGGAATTGAAATTGACAGTCACACCGGCGCTATGGTACAATGGCGCACACCCGGGGGGTTATGGGGGTAAAAACACACACGGAAAGCAATCGTCATAAGACAAATACACCGACCATTCCATGATGGATCTGGTCGGTGTGTTTTCTTTCTGCTGTTACAGGTTGTTGATAAACTTCATGGCTCGGATGCCATCTTTCAAGCCGCAGACATACAGGTAAAACATTTCTCATTGCCACTTCCAGGATTGATGCCTATGACGGGGATTCCGTGACGTTCCATTATCAGCGCCATGAGGATCATAAAACGATCACGGAATGCATCCCCGGCATTGACTTCATCAAACTGATCGTAGATATCCCTGACAGGCACTTTAAAATGGTCCGCTACTACGGCATTTATGCAAAACACCATAAACAGGAAAAAAATCTCCGGAAATGTTTATCCCCTCAGAAGCGGCAATATCTTTCCCGGCTACTGGACTGGCGTAATTCGATCCTTCTGGCCTTTGGCTATAATCCGCTCAGATGCCCGGAGTGTGGCACTTCTATGTTGGTTTTAGAAGTTTACCA
>CAJMPJ010000104.1 GCA_905215155.1 uncultured bacterium
GAGCATCGTGGGTGAACTCTAAACCATTAAATCCGAAGATAAATTTACGCAGTCGGCGGTTTTTTCTTCCCCTTTTCAAACAATAGAAAATATGATAACATAAAACTAACATGACCCCAAGGAGGAATATAGGAAACATGACAGATCGATACCAAAGCCCGTTGTCTGAGCGATATGCCAGCAAAGAGATGCAGTACATTTTTTCACCGGATAAGAAATTTAAAACCTGGAGAAAACTTTGGATTGCACTTGCGGAAGCAGAGAAAGAACTGGGTCTTCCCATAACGGAAGAACAGATAGAAGAGTTAAAGGCGCACCAGGATGACATTAATTACGATGTGGCCAGACAGAGGGAAAAAGAGGTCCGCCATGATGTTATGTCCCACGTATATGCATACGGTGTTCAGTGTCCAAAGGCCAAAGGCATCATTCATTTGGGTGCAACTTCCTGTTACGTTGGGGATAATACGGATATCATTATTATGACAGAAGCTTTAAAGCTTGTAAGAAATAAATTGATCAATGTGATCGGAGAGCTGGCCAGATTTGCCGATGCTTATAAGGACCTTCCCACCCTTGCTTTCACCCATTTCCAGCCGGCCCAGCCTACCACCGTAGGAAAGCGTGCCACGCTCTGGATCCACGATCTGACTATGGATTTGGAGGATCTGGATTATCTGCTTGGATCTATCCGCCTTTTGGGTTCTAAAGGGACCACCGGCACTCAGGCCAGCTTTTTGGAACTCTTTGACGGGGATATGGACAAGGTAAGAAAGGTAGACACTTTGATTGCGGATAAGATGGGATTTACAGGATGCTATCCGGTTTCCGGCCAGACTTATTCCAGGAAGGTGGACAGCCGCGTGGTAAATGTTTTGGCAGGCATTGCACAGAGTGCGCATAAATTTTCCAACGACATCCGCCTGCTGCAGCACTTAAAGGAAGTGGAGGAACCATTTGAAAAGAGTCAGATCGGTTCTTCTGCCATGGCATACAAGCGTAATCCCATGAGAAGTGAGCGGATAGCCTCTCTTTCCAATTATGTGATGGCAGATGTCATGAATCCTATGCTGGTTTCTTCCACCCAGTGGTTTGAACGGACGCTTGATGATTCTGCGAATAAACGATTAAGCGTTCCCGAAGGATTTCTTGCAATTGACGGTATCTTGGACCTCTATTTAAATGTTGTAGACGGACTGGTGGTTTATCCAAAAGTCATCGAAAAGCATATGATGGCAGAGCTTCCGTTTATGGCCACAGAAAATATTATGATGGATGCAGTAAAGGCTGGCGGAGACCGTCAGGAGCTTCATGAAAAAATCAGGGAATTATCCATGGAAGCCGGACGGAATGTGAAGGAACGCGGCCTTGACAACAATCTTTTGGAGTTGATTGCAGCAGATCCGACCTTTAATCTGACACTTGATGATTTAAAAAAGAGCATGGAACCAGGAAGGTATGTTGGCTGTGCTCCTGTTCAGGTTACCAATTATCTGGAGGAAGTAATTAACCCTCTGCTTGAGGAAAACAAAGAGATCCTTGGACTGACAGCAGAGATTAACGTATAGTTATAATGCGGGCGGACTAAAGAAATTTGGTCTGCCTGCGTTTTGTTTTATGGGCTTTAGCCTGTTGAACATGGGTGAGTTTCTTTTTAAGAGAAA